>WGMU01000094.1 GCA_016124895.1 bacterium | reverse complement strand
TGGATCTCGCGAACCGTCTTGCCGATCAGGAACAGGCCGCCGAACAGCAGAATCAGATCGCGGCCGTCGAGGGTGCGTCGCGCGGCGATTTCTTCCGGAGAATCGACATGTGCTGGCAGAAATCCGTGCGGGCCGGAATTGCCGGAGGCAGTCGCTGCTGGCGGGTCGAACCAGGCTTCCGGGACGCCGACATCCACCCAGTCAATCACTGGCGTCGTCAGCTTCATTACCGCCGTAATGCTGAACAACAGGCCGATGCGCATGATGAGAGCAACGCCGAGGCCGGCCCGCCGAGCCTTCGTTCGCTGGCTCCGCGGCAACCGGTCCGTCAGGATCGCGATAAAGACGATATTGTCGATCCCGAGAATGATCTCCATCGCCGCGAGCGCGACGAGTGCTATCAAGTAGTTTTCCATGAGTAGACTTCAGACTGCTGAACGTGGTTCCGGTACGGGATTTTCTCTAACTCAGGCGGCGGCATCCGTATCCGCCGTTCAGGAGCGTGACTTTACCGGCAGGCCTTGAGAATGCCAGACGTGCAACGACACTCGCGACCAACCGCTCTGATTCGCGCACGACGCTGTGCGACCCTTGCGCTGAGCGTGTGCGTGACGGCCTGCTTTGTGAGTCCGGCTCGAACCGACGAGACAGCGGGGCAGTCATCGCCGAGCGCGCCGCTACGACCCGACTCGAACTCGATTCGGCCTCCACAGGTCGCAATTCGCTGGCAGAAACTCGACATTGCGCTGTCGGACCTCGACCCCGGCAGTGCGCAGGCGCGGCAACTGGTTCCGGAACTGATCGAGGCTGTTCGGCATGAGGACGCGCCGGAAGTTTTGAGGCAACGATCGATGCTCATGCTGGGCCGCATTGGAAAGCCGGCCGCCGAAGCCATTCCAGTAATGCTGAGCCTGTTGAAGGAAGAACTGGCGGCAGGCTCAGAGAGTCAGGCCGGCACGCCGAGCGTTTCTCCAGCGGTCATCGTTCCCGCCGAGCGACACGTCTGCCTGCTCAAGAGTCTCGGCCTGTTTGGACGCGAGGCCAACATCGCGGTGCCGACACTGCGGCGGGAACTTCAGGATCAGACGCGAACGATCGACGATCGTGTACTCGTTGCCGACGTGCTCGGCCAGATCGGTACGGTGGCGTCGGTGTCCACTCTGTCTGACACGCTGCGACAGTGGCCCGAGCCGACGTCACCAACTGAGCAACTCGTCAAACGCACGCTCGTTGACTCGATTGGTTTTGCCGGACCGGCAGGAGTGGTCGGTCTTCCGACACTCCTTCGCACCATTGAGGACACTGACTCGTCAACGCGGCGTAAGGTCTGCGAAGCGCTCACACAGTTCGGTCCGGCGAGCGAACTCGCGACTAACGCTCTCGTTGAACGCATCGTGCTCGACGATGACGCCGCTGTTCGTGACGCCGCCGCCGACGCGCTGGCCGCGATCGGACCGTCGTCAGTTCCGACGCTGGTCAAACTGCTTGAAAGCGGCGACCCGGAACTCCAGTGGCGAGCCGCTCGATCTCTGGGACGGATTGGCACTGCAGCGACTCAAAGCCTGAAGACGCTCGAAGAAGTTATTGCGTCGAGCGACTCAACGGCCCCGAACGGGGCCGGGACATCCAGGATTCCGAATGCGTACGCCGAGCCAGACGTACGAATTGAGGCACTCGAAGCGCACTGGAAGATCTCACACGACACAACCGGCGTCTTTCGAGAAGTCCTGAACGAACTCGGAACCAGGCGACGGCAGTCACGACGGCGAGCCTGCCAGCTTTTGATCGAGCCGCCGGTTTTGCCCGTGGACATACTGTCCCGACTTCAGGATCTGGCGGCAGGTGACTCGCAGGCTGCGCGGGATGCCAGTTACGTGCTTCACGCACGTGCTCGAAACGAGTTGGCGAACTAGCGAAGTCTGGACACCGGATGTTGGTTAATGCTCGCCTCACGCGAGGCGGAAGTTCTGCGCCTGCAGTATTTGCTCTGCTGCTGTTGACGATTGCCGGTTGTGGCCTGTCGTCGTCAACAGAGGATGCACAGCAGTCTGCAGATTTGAGACCGGTCGAGCCTGCTGCACCTCAGGACGGCCATGCGCGAATGGTGGCCGAACTGGCGCAACTCCGCGATCAGGCGACCCAGGTCGATTCGTACGCTCAAACATCCACGCGCGATCGCCTGCTGGCGATCCTCAAGACACTGCCATCCGATACCCCGCTGGAAACTCGACTCCGGATTCATGCCGAGCTGGCCGACGACTTCCGGCGTCTCGGTCAGAATGATGAAGCCGTTGAGCACTTTGAACTGACGGTCGCCCTGGCCCGGCAGCGGCATCGGACCAAACGTGACGAAGTGCTGCAGATGATGCTCTACGAGGCTGGCGTTGCCTGGCTGCGAGTCGCTGAAACGGAAAACTGCGTCCACTGCTCGAACGGCGACAGTTGCCTGCTGCCGATTCGCGGAGGCGGCCTGCATTCGGCCCCGCGAGGCAGTCGGCAGGCCGCCAACTACTTCCGTGAGTATCTGATGATGGTGCCTGACGG
This sequence comes from bacterium, assembly GCA_016124895.1. Lineage (GTDB taxonomy): Bacteria > Planctomycetota > Planctomycetia > Planctomycetales > Planctomycetaceae > JAPOLP01. The sequence goes on along the minus strand of WGMU01000094.1, from coordinate 41,348 downwards.
TGTCCGCGCGCAATGGCTGCTCAATATTGCCTGCATGACGCTCAATGAGTACCCGCAGGGAGTCGAGGAACGTTATCGACTGCCGGAGTCGGCGTTTGCTGATGACTCGAAATTCCCGCGCTTTCACAACGTCGCTTCCGCGATCGGCCTCGACACGTTTAACTGCGCAGGCGGAGTTGTGACCGAGGACTTTGACGACGACGGGTTGCTCGATGTCCTGACGTCCGCCTGGGAACCGAGCGGCCAGATTCGATACTTCCGCAACACGGGCACCGGACGGTTTGAAGAGCAGACAGAACAGTCCGGACTGACCGGCATCCTCGGTGTGTTGAATCTCGTGCCCGCGGACTTCGACAACGATGGCGATATTGATGTGTTCGCCTGCCGCGGCGCCTGGCGCTCGAAAGGCGGCGATCTCCCGAATTCACTGCTGGAGAATCTCGGAGGCGGTCGCTTTCGAGATGTCTCGTTCGAGCAGGGAATCGGCGAGGATCGTTTCCCGACGGGTGCTGCGGCATGGGCGGATTACGACAACGACGGCGACGTCGATCTGTTTGTCGCGAACGAAAAGACGGTCTCGCAGCTTTATCGCAACGATGGCGCGACCGGGTTCGTGAATGTCGCTGCGGAGGCAGGTGTTGAGAATCGCAAGCAGGCGAAAGCCGCGGTCTGGGGCGACTGGAACAACGACCGCTTTCCGGATCTGTACGTCTCGAACTATCACGGAGAGAACCGCCTGTATCGCAACAACCGGGACGGCACGTTTACGAATGTCGCCGCTGACCTGGGCGTCGACGGCCCCTACATCAGCTTTCCCGCGTGGTTCTGGGATGTGAACAACGACGGCGTCCTCGACCTTTATTCGGCGGCGTACGAAGTCGGCCTGCAGTTTGTGGCCGCCGCCGCGTTCGGGCAGAAACGACTCGATGAACCATCGCGGCTTTACATCGGCGACGGACAGGGTGGCTTTGTGGAATCGGCTGCTGAGTTCGGACTCGATGTCACCATGCAGCCAATGGCGTCGAACATCGGCGACCTCGATAACGACGGCTATCTCGACTTCTATCTGGGCACCGGATATCCCGAATACGAAGCTCTGATGCCGAATCTGATGTTTCACAACGTCGGCGGTTCAAGGTTTGAAAACGTCACGTACTCCGGCGGCTTTGGCCATCTGCAGAAAGGCCACGGCATCGCGTTCGCCGATCTCGACAACGATGGCGATCAGGATGTCTTCGCTCAGATGGGCGGCGCATATCCCGGCGACGCGTTTGCCAACGCCGTGTTCGAGAACCCCGGTTTCGGCAATCACTGGCTGCGAGTGAAGCTGGTCGGCAGCAAATCCAATCGAGCCGGCATCGGCGCCCGCATTCGCGTTGACATGATCGAGGACGGCCAGCAGCGATCGATTTACCACTGGGTGGGGAACGTTGGCAGCATCGGGGCGGGATCGCTGCAGCCGATGATTGGTCTCGGCCGCGCAAAGAGGATCTCTGCCCTCGAAGTCTTCTGGCCAACGACTGGTGAAACACAGCGGTTTGAATCCGTGCCACTCGACGCCTGGCTCGAAATCCGTGAAGACGGAGTGGAATTCCGGCGTCGGGAACTCAAACCCGCGCCGTTCGCTCACGGAAAGTCGCTGCCCGAAACAGCGGCCGCAACGACCGTGATCTCCGCTGTCGACTGACGCGACGAATCCGGCTGGCTATCCTGCCCGACCTGCAGCGACTCACGGCGCCCACGTGACTCGATCGTGACTCGATGCAGGGTGCCCTGCCAACCGAATTCTGTCGTTGAGTTGCGCTATGAAACGATCGTCGCTGCTGCTTTTGTCCTGGGTCGCCGCGCTGGTGCTCGGCCATGCGTTGTCGGTTTCCGCTGCTGACGCTCCGCGGTCAGGTTCGTCAGATTCCGACACCTCGCAGCCGGAAGTCTTCAACACGGAACCATCCGAGCTGAAATTCCTGACGCCGCAGGAAGCTCTTGCCGGAATGTCGGTCCCGGACGGGTTCGAGATCTCGCTGTTCGCCGCCGAGCCGGACGTGCAGCAGCCGATCGCTATTTCGACGGACGATCGCGGCCGGCTGTGGGTCTGCGAGAACTACTCGTACGCGGAACGCGAGACCGGCTTCGAGAACAGACTCAAAGACCGCATCGTCATTCTTGAAGACACCGACGGCGATGGCGTCTCCGACAAACGCACCGTCTTCTGGGATCAGGGGCGGCGGCTGACGAGTGTTGAGATCGGGTACGGCGGAGCCTGGGTGCTCGACGCGCCGAATCTGCTGTTCATTCCCGACCGCGACGGCGACGACAAACCGGACGGCGAGCCCGTCGTGATGCTCGATGGCTGGGATGCAGATTCCGTGCGGCACAACATCGTTAACGGCCTGCGCTGGGGACCGGACGGCTGGCTGTATGGCCGGCACGGGATCCTGGCAACGTCGACGGTCGGAGTCCCTGGAGCGTCGCCCGACCAGCGAACGTCGCTGAACTGCAGTGTGTGGCGGTTTCACCCGACGAAACACGACTTTGAAGTCGTCTGCGAAGGCACGACCAACTCGTGGGGCATGGACTGGGACGCGAACGGCGAGCTGTTCTTCATCAACACGGTCATCGGCCACCTGTGGCACGCCGTGCCGGGCGCGTACTTCCGCCGGATGTACGGCGAGCATTTCAACCCGCACGTCTACCAGGTCATTGAGCAGACCGCCGACCACTTCCATTGGGACACGAAGGAAACCTGGAGCGACATCCGCAAGCTCGGCGTGACGAAGACAACCAACGAAGCCGGCGGCGGACACGCTCACAGCGGCATGGTCATCGTCCCGCCCGGCCTGTGGGGCAAGGAGTACGACAACTCGGTTCTGGCGATCAACCTGCACGGCCAGCGAATCAACCGCGACTGCCTGGTCCGCGAGGGCGCGACCTTCGTCGGCAAACACGCTCCGGACTTTTTGAAAGCGACCGACCCCTGGTTCCGCGGCGTCGAACTCCACTTCGGCCCTGACGGCGTGCTGTACGTCGCCGACTGGTCCGACGTCGGGGAGTGCCACGAAAACGACGGCGTGCATCGCACGTCGGGGAGGATCTATCAGATTCGGCCGAAAGGAGATTCAAATCTGCGGATCGACGGTGCGAGAATCGGAGAGATTTACGACGGTGCCGAGCAGTTTATGACCGCGATTATCTTTGAAAGGAAGCCGTGGCATACGAGTCGGTATATACGAATCCTGGCTGAAAGAGCTACCGGCGGTGACGATCTCTCGAAGGTACATGAGTTTCTCCGGACAAACTTCGTTCAGTCGTCGCGGCCGGCTTTTCAGCGTCTGCCGGCTCTGTGGGCGCTTCATGCTTCAGGAGGTTGTTCTGAAGCAATGCTCAAAAAGTTGCTCAGCGACGATTCCGAAAACATCCGAGTCTGGACGGTCCAATTCCTGGCTGAGGACGGCAGAGTGTCAGATGCCGTACTTGGTGATTTCAAACGACTTGCAGGGAATGACAAGTCGGGCCTCGTGCTGACCTACCTGGCGTCAATCATGAACCGTCTGCCGTACGAGCAGCGGTGGCCGATTGCCGAACAGCTCGTCCATCACGAAAGGTTTGCCGACGACCGCGTTTATCCACTGATGGTCTGGTACGGAATTGAGCCCGCGCTGACGTCGGATCCGGAACGCGCCGTCAAGCTGGCGGCCTCGTCGAAGCTGCCGATTGTCCGCGAGTTCATCGCGCGGCGGTTGACGAGCGAAATCGAACGGCAGCCGGCGACTGTCGCGCTGCTGGTTGACCTGCTCGGCGAGCCGCAGCAGTTCGAGGCGACGCAACTCGACATTCTGCACGCGATGACTGACGCCCTCCGTGGCTGGCGTAAGGCACCGGCTCCTTCAAACTGGGCGACTGTTGCAACGGGACTGGCAAAGTCCAGCAATGCCGATGTGCAGCGGCTGACGCGCGAGCTGTCCGTTGTCTTCGGCGATGGCCGGGCACTCGACGAGATTCGCAAGCTGGCTCGTAATAACGACGCAGACCTCGACGAACGCCGCTCGGCCATCCGGGCACTCGTGCTGGCTCGCGACGAGAACCTCGTTTCCTACCTGCAGGGGCTGCTCGGCAACCGCGACCTCGCCAGCGTGGCCATCTCCGGCCTCGCGGCCTTTGACGACAAAGATACTCCAAAACTGCTGATTGAACGGTTCGGCGGATTCCGTAACGAACCGAAACGTGAAGCGATCGAGACTCTGATTGCTCGTCCGGCGTACGCCGCGCTGCTGCTCGAAGCAATCGCCGACGGGACGATTCCGCGCGACCAGGTTTCGGCGTTTCAGATCCGTCAGATGCAGGGCTACGACTCGCTGCAGATCAAGGAGCGGATCGCGGCGCTCTGGCCGGAACTCAAAGAGCAGGCGGCCGAGAAGCGGCAGCAGATCGTCGCACTGCGGGAGCAACTGACGCCTGACGTTATCGCTCAGGCCAATGCGTCCCAGGGCCGGCTGCTGTTCAACAATTCCTGCGCGAAGTGCCACACGCTGTTCGGCGAGGGCAAAAAGCTGGCTCCTGATCTGACCGGGGCTCAGCGCAGCAACCTGAACTACCTGCTGGAAAACATCGTCGACCCGAGTGCGACCGTCTCGAAGAACTTCCAGATGACGATCGTCCTGCAGAAAGACGGCCGCGTTTACAACGGAGTCATCGTCGGCCAGAACGAAAAGACGATTACGCTGCAGACCGTCAACGAGCAGGTCGTCATCCCGCGCGACGATATCGAAGAAACTGCGAACTCAAACTCGTCCATGATGCCCGAGGGAATGCTCAAGACACTGAACGACACGCAGATTCGAGACCTGTTCAAGTACCTGATGTCTCCCAGCCAGGTTCCCTTGCCGGAGTGATCGCGGCGAGTGACTGAACGCTGAAAGCGTTCAGGAGCACAGCCAGGCGTCGCGCAGCGCACGCGTGGTTCCCGTCTCGCCAATGGCTTGTTGCGCTTACGTCTTCTGAGCCTTGAAGTCGAGACGTTGAATCGAGTGACGTCGCATGAAACTCACGCTGAAACTGATCTCACTGCTGATTCTGGTAATCGTCTCGGCACTGCTGCTCGATGGTTATCTGACGCTGCAGCGCGAGACGACGTTTCTGCGTTCGGAGCTGGAGCGCAAGGCTTACCGGATCGGCGAAGCGCTGCGTCATCTGGTCGCCGATGCGTGGCAGATGAGCGGCCAGAAGCGGGCACTCACGCTGATTGAAGCAGCCGGGGTGCAGGATCAGACCCTGCGGATCCGCTGGGTCTGGCTCGACGCTGCGACTGGTGATGCCAATGCGCCACTCGCCGGACAGCAGCAGATGCAGTCGATTCTGTCTGGCGAGCGAGTGCATCTGGAGGCAGTCGACGAAAACGGTCAGCGACTGCTGCTCACTTACGTGCGGGTCAATGTTGAAACGTCACGGCCCGGAGCGATCGAACTGTCGGAGCCGCTGCAGCCAATTGACGATTTCGTCCGCGGCTCCGTACGTCGACAGATTGCGCTCGCCGGAGCAATCCTTGTCGCCGGAGCTGCGCTGACGGCGGCGCTGGGAATCGGACTCGTCGGAACGCCGCTGCAGCAACTGATTCGGAAAGCGAATCGCGTTGGCCACGGCGATTACAGCGAGCCGGTCGAGGTCCACGGGCGAGACGAACTGTCGAAACTCGCCGCCACGTTGAATCAGATGTGCGAGGACCTGGCTGCACTGCAACAGAAGGCGCAGGCCGAAACAGAAGCCCGCATTCTTGCCCTGAAGCAACTGCGCCACGCGGATCGATTGCGCACGGTCGGTCAGCTTGCTTCGGGAGTGGCACACGAACTCGGTACGCCGCTGAATGTGGTTTCGGGGCGGGCGTCGTTGATTGAAGCGGGACGGCTCAACAGCGACGACGTGAAGAGCAGCGCGGCAATCATCCGCTCGCAGGCTGACCGGATGGCGAAGATCATTCGCCAGTTGCTCGACTTCTCACGCCGCAGCCCCGTCGAGCGAACCGACGTCGAACTGCGAACTCTGATCGACGAAACGATTGACGTGCTGCAGCCGCTGGCTGGCAAGCATCACGTGACACTGAACGTTGCGGGCGGCACAGAAGAACCGCTGCCGGCGTTTGTCGACGCGGGCCAGATTCAGCAGGTGCTGACGAACCTGGTCGTCAATGCGCTGCAGGCAACGCCGGAAGGCGGACTGGTCACCGTTTCGGCGACGGTTGAAACTGTTACGCCGCCGAGCGATCTCGAATCAACCGTCGACACCTGGCTGTGCCTGACCGTCGCGGATACCGGCCAGGGAATTCCAGACGAGTTACGCGACCGGTTGTTCGAGCCGTTCTTCACAACCAAGGATCCCGGCGACGGGACCGGACTGGGACTGTCGATCGTTTACGGCATTGTGCAGGAACATGGCGGCTGGATCGACGTTGACAGTTTGCCGGGTGAAGGAACCACGATTCGGATTTATCTTCCAGTGCCGGATGGCAAAGCCAGCGTGGGACAGGCATCCTGACCGCAGAACAGCAGCGCTATGACCAGTCGAGTTCTGATCGTTGACGATGACCGCAGCATGTGCGAACTGCTGGAGCTTGATCTGCGCTCGCGCGGGTTCGAGGTTCAGGTACACACGTCAGCCGAAGACGCACTGGCAGAGCTGGCTGGTCGGGAGTTCGACGTTGTGCTCACCGACCTGCAGATGCCGAAGCTGGGCGGGCTGCAGTTATGCGAGCGGATTGTCGGTGACCGCCCCGACGTTCCTGTCGTCGTGATGACGGCGTTCGGCAGTCTCGACACCGCGGTCTCGGCGATCCGTGCCGGGGCGTACGACTTTGTCAGCAAGCCGGTCGAACTCGATGTCCTGTCACTGGTACTCGAACGCGCCGTCCGGCATCGCGAGCTGCAGCAGAAGGTTCGCATACTCAGCGACGCTGTTGCGGCCACCGGTCGGTTTGAGGAACTGATCGGCGAAAGTCCACGGATGCGGCAACTGTTCGACGAACTCGCCCGCGTGGCCGACACCGAGACCTCCGTGCTGATCGTCGGCGAGAGTGGCACGGGGAAAGAGCTTGTCGCGGGGGCGCTGCACGAACGCAGTCGGCGAAAAGACTCGCCGTTTGTGGCGATCAACTGTGCCGCGATCCCGGAAGCACTACTCGAAAGCGAACTGTTCGGACACAAGCGCGGAGCGTTTACCGATGCGCGGGCCGATCGTCCTGGTCTGTTTCAGCAGGCGGATGGTGGCACGCTGTTTCTGGACGAGATCGGCGACATCCCGCTGACGCTGCAGCCGCGACTGCTGCGGGCTCTGGAAGAACGCACCGCGCGGCCGGTTGGCGGTGATCAGGAAATCCCGTTCGACGTGCGACTGGTGGCGGCGACGAATCGCGATCTGGAGTCCGCAGTCGAAGATGGGCGGTTTCGCGAGGATCTCTATTTCCGCATTAACGTCATTCAGATCGACCTGCCGCCGCTGCGGTCACGCGGCACCGACGTGCTGCTGCTCGCTCAGCACTTCGTCGAACAGTTTGCGAAGCGTTCCGGCCGCGCCGTCAGCGGGCTGTCTGAAGCCGCAGCGCAGCAACTGCTCGACTACTCCTGGCCGGGCAACGTGCGCGAACTGCGGAACGTGATCGAACGGGCGGTGGCACTCACACGGGTCGATCAGATTCCGGTCGACGATCTGCCTGAGAAGATTCGCACGTATCGCCGGACACAGCTTGATCTGGGCAGCGACGATCCGGCTCAATTGCAGCCGCTGGAAGTTGTCGAGCGGCGATATATCGAGCATGTTCTGGCCGCGTCGGGCAACAACCGCACGCAGGCGGCCCGCATCCTGGGCCTCGATCGCAAAACTCTGTACCGCAAGCTGAAACAGTTCGATGACGAAGACCCGTAACTGGCATGACCTGGACTGGTTCCTGAAATCAGCCAGCGTTCTGGTATTCAGCGTTGGCAGTCTGTTTGTCGACCAGGGTAACGGTCTCGAGAGTGACATCAGCGACGGCTGTCGATCGGCAGGGTCCGGAGTTCCAGTGAATTTCTTCGAAGGCGAGCCCGGATCGCAGTTTCGAGAGCTGGAAGGCCGCAATTCCGCGCGCGTTGCGGGCCTTTCCACTGGCTGGAAATCGTGGGATCGGCCTGCCATACTCCACGGCTTCCAGTGAGCCCGCTCCAGAGTGGGCCTTTTTTGTTCAGCGCCACGAGGGCGGCTCAGGAATCTTCCGCCGTCGCCGACCTTCGGGCATGTGAACCTCGTTCGCCGAGGTAGCTGAACAATTTCGTGACGTCGGGCAGTTTCCGGCGTCCCTGACAGCCTTTCCGGCTGCGGATTCCCAGTCACAAAGTACGGTGGTGGAGCTATGCCAAAGCAGAAAACTCACAAGGGCATCTCGAAACGCTTCAAGGTCACGGCCTCCGGCAAAGCGACCAAACGCAGCGCATTTCGTGGACACATCCTCAGCAAGAAGAACGGCAAGCGGAAGCGTCACCTGCGGCACAACACCATCGTGGTCGGTGCCGATGCGCGACACATTCTGGAAGCTCTGCGGCCCGCGTCGTAAGCGATCACAGAACCTGCCTTCACTCTTCTTCAAGCAAAGCCCAACCAGTCTGAGGATATTCAGCCATGCGTGTTAAATACGGAAAGGCGCGTCTCCGTTCCAAAAAGCGTCTGTTTCGGGAAGCCAAAGGCAACCGCGGCGGTCGCAGGAACCTGCTGCGAACGGTCAAGGAAACGATTCTGCGATCACGGGCGTTCGCCTTTCGCGATCGTCGCGTGCGGAAGCGTGACTTCCGCCGACTGTGGATCACTCGCCTGAGCGCCGCGTGCCGGGCGCGTGGCCTGTCCTACTCGACGTTCATCTACGGTCTGAAGCAGGCCAACCTGGAGCTGAACCGCAAAACGCTCAGCGAGCTGGCGATTCACAACCCGGCCGTGTTCGATGAGATTTTCGCCATTGCCAAAGAGGCGGCAGCGTAACTCGGCGAACTGCCTGCGGTCGTTGACTTCAGTGCCTTGCGAAATCGACGGTTCTCCCATACTTAGACTGCCCGCCGGACCGCCTGGTCGGCGGGCAGTTTTCGTTGACAGGTCGAATCGGGACTCAGAGATGGACCACTCAGCAGCGTTTCAGGAATACGAACAGGCAGCGCTGGCGGCGATTGCGGCTGCGGCTGATGCCGACGCTCTCGAACAGGTCCGGGTTGAGTTTCTCGGCAAGAAAAAGGGCCGGCTGAAGGATCTGCAAGCGGTCGTCGGCAAGGTCTCGGCGGAAGAACGGCCGGTCGTCGGGAAGCAGTTCAACGAGGTCAAGGACAAGGTCTCGGCAGCGTTTGAGGCGCGGAAGTCGGACCTCAACAAACCGCAGGCCGCGGCGGCGGGTCTCGACATTTCGCTGCCGGGAGTTGTGCCGCGACTCGGAAAGCGGCATCCGCTGTCCCAGACGATGGATGACTTCAAGGACATCATCGGGCGGATGGGCTTTACCGTTGCAGAAGGGCCGGAGATCGAGGACGAGCATCACAACTTCGTCGCTCTGAACATCCCGGAGGATCACCCGGCCCGCGACCCGCTGGACAACTTCTATCTATCAGCGGCAGCCTATGCGAACGGGCAGGCTCCCGAACGGTTGCACCTGTTGCGGAGCCAGACCTCGACCGTCCAGATCCGTGTGATGGAGCAGACGAAACCGCCGATCCGGATCGTCTCGCTGGGCCGCGTGTACCGCCCGGACACAATCGATGCCACACACTCGTGCATGTTCCATCAGATGGAAGGTCTGATGGTCGGCGAAGGCGTCACGATGGCGCAGCTCAAGACCGTCCTGCGACTGTTTGCCACGACCTATCTTGGGCAGGATGTCCGAATTCGCTTTCGCCCCTCATTCTTCCCGTTTACCGAGCCTTCCGTCGAAGTCGACATGAGCTGGAGTGACGACTGGCTGGAGATCGGCGGGGCTGGCATGGTTGATCCGAATGTTCTCCGGGAAGTCGGGTACGATCCGGACGAGGTCAGTGGCTTTGCCTTCGGCCTCGGGATTGAGCGTTTCTGCATGAGACGACACCACGTGACGGACATTCGCCGCTTCTACGAGAACGATGTCCGCTTCCTCGCTCAGTTCTAAGCAGTTGCCCTGAGTTTACTGCTCTACCGATTTGCCGTATTTCAAGCAAATCCACTCTCGCTATCTCTCGCAGTTTCCGCATACCAGCACTGACCGAAGGGTTTTCGGCCTGGTGTGCGATTCTGGTCGCATTAAAGCCGTCAAAACCCGCAGTTCCGCTTCAACTGGGACAATCGGGATAACCGATACAGTTTAAACCTCGCCGCAGTGTCTGCGCGGGTTGTATTCAGATTTTCGGTTCGCAGACACGGCCGTGGAGTGACGACACAGGACTCGCGACGGCGCGGGGCTATCGAGTAGCAGCAGCATTGGACGCTGAGGGCACTCATGCGACTCTTCAGAGTTTACAACTCGACCAGATCGGACAGGTCGGGGCCATCTGCCGGCTCTGGCAGACGCTCGACGCCAGGCGTCGACAGCGTCGGCACAGAAGCACGGCGATTCCCGGTCGCAACAGCCAGATTACGGTTGCTGATATGGTCTGCAGCGGTGCTGGGAGTGCTGGTTCCTGCAGTGTCGTTCGCACAGCAGTCTGGAACGAATTCTGGAGCAGCAGTTGGCCGCACTGGCATTCAGCTCGTTCAGAGCCGCAGTCAGCGAGTGACGGCCGATGACACCAAACCGAAAGCACCACTGCCGTACGAAATCTCGGAGATGCCCGATGTCCAGGAAGACATGGAGATCATTCACCGCCGCAGTCAGTTGATTGTGGCCCGCAGTCCGGTGGCTCGCATCTCGATCGCTGATCCGAGTGTGATCGACGTCGTGCAGTACAGTCCCAACGAATTCAGCGTCATCGGACTGATGCTGGGGACGACGACTCTGACACTGTGGTTTGACAGCAGTCGTGAGCCGCTGATCTATCTGGTCGAAGTGATTCCGGATCCGACATGGGAAGAGCGGCTGCGGGCAGACTTCGGGAAACTCGAGAAACAGCTCCGCATTCTGTTTCCGAACAGCAAGGTCTATCTGATTCCCCTGCAGCAGCGACTGATCGTCAAGGGTCAGGCTCGGGATAACGAGGACGCGGCCCGAATCCTGCAGATCGTCCGTTCTGCGTACTACGCCGAGTTCGGAGCCTTTGGTGCTTTCGGAAATGGCGGGTACGGCGGATATGGAGGAGGCTTCGGCGGCCCCGGTGGATTCGGCAATAACAACAACAACAACAACAACGGCGATGACGACAATGATGAAGACGACTTCATCGTCAATCTGCTCGAAGTTCCGGGCAATCATCAGATCATGCTGCACGTCAAGATTGCCGAGATCAGTCGGGCGCAGCTTCGTCAGTTCGGCCTGCGTCTGGGTGGGACGATCAATGACCGGCATCAGTTGGGAGTCAATCTGCTCCGCGCCGGCAGCGCCACCGGGGTTGGTGGTGCAGCACTGTCGGCAGGCAGCGTCCTGACTGGCGTATTTGAAAACGGTGAATTGACTGTCGCGTTGAACTGGCTCGCCGGCAACCGGACAGCCCGGATCCTGGCGGCTCCAACGTTGACCGTTCTCAGCGGGCACACGGCCAGCTTTCTGGCTGGCGGCGAGTTTCCCGTCCCGACGATTGTCGGCGTCGGTGGAGCGCAGGGCTCAACGACTTCCTTCCGTGGGTTTGGCACGTCGCTGCTGGTCCGGCCCGAAGTCATCGACAAGGACTGGATCAAGATGGACATCACTCCGGAATACAGCCAGATCAACGCTGCGAACGGTGCCGGGGGCATTCCCGGCCTGAGTTCGCGGCGTGTCAACACGACAGTGCAGTTACGCGAAGGTCAGACGATCGTGCTGGCCGGCCTGTTCGGCAGCACAATGACGCAGGAAGTCGACCGGGTTCCATTTCTGGGCGAACTGCCGTTCATTGGACCGATCCTGTTCAATGCCAAGAAGGCTGATCACGGTGAGAACGAACTGCTGATCGTCGTCACTCCGGAACTGGTCCGACCAATGGAGCCTGACGAAGTTCCGCCGCTGCCCGGCTTCTACATGACACCTCCGAACGACTTCGAGCTGTACAAGTACGCGAAAACGGAAGGCTACCCAGATCAGGGCGTGTATCAGCTCAGTCCCTATGGCTGGGGGCCGGGCTATGCTGAGGAGATCGGCTATCGGCCGTTCAATCCAGCGTCGTACGGCAGTCCGGCCCCGCTGGCGACCGGAGGTTTCTCCGCAGGCGCGATGGGCGGCATGAGCTACCCGCAGCAGCCGGCACCGATTTATCCCGCTCCTCCAATGGCGCAGGATCCGAGTGGCATGGCTGGAGGCGGGGCGGCCTACCCGGCTCCGGCTTATGGTCAGGCTCCGAATTATGGTCAGGCTCCGGCCGCGGCTTATCCGCAGATGGCTCCAGTCCCGGCCGCGATTCAGCCAACGCCGGATCCCGGTGTCAACGGCGCCGCTCCAGTTCAGCAGATGGGAGCCATTCAGCAGGTCGGTTACGAACAGCCTCAGGGGAATGGCTCGGGAATGCTCAACTGGATGCGAGGTCGCGGCAGTTCTGCAGCGCCTCCGCAACAGGCCGTCAACCCGGCAATGCTGCGAACGAATGCGACCAGTCCGAGTCTCGAAAACGGAATCGACGGTCGGTTGAACGCAAACGGGCAGTCGGGACAGCGTCGGACGGCGGGACGTCGAGGCTTGTATCAATAGAAAGCGCTGTCGCCCGGAATCCGGTAGTCCGCGTTGCAAAACGAATGAGACAGCACAGGCAGGGAAGTCCGATGGTCCACTCAGCAAATTTCAGACGCGTTCTGGTGCTCGGAATGCTGGTCGGCATCGGCGTGTCGGGGTGCATCAAACCGACGCTGCAGTTCGTCCCGACGACTCTGTCGATGCGCCGGTCGCTGGCGATCCCCGACGTTTATCCGCTGGGCAGTAACGTTCGGGCGCACTATCACCAGATGGAGACGAATGGCGAGGCTGTCGATTTTGTGATTAACCGGCACGAATTCATTGGCTCGACCGCGGAACTGAATTCTTACGGGCTCGATCACGTGCTGGAAATCGCAGCTCGGGCGCGTCGCGATCCGTTCCCGATTCTCGTCGAACGGTCTGAAAACAACTCGGACCCGGAACTCGATCAGCACCGACGTCAGATGATCGCGATGATCCTGACGGAAAAAGGTGTCGCCAACGCCGCAAGTCGAACGATTGTCTCGCAGGCATACGATCCCGGCATGAACGGCAATCCTGCCAAAGAAGCCTATTACCGCTTCGTCGAAGACGGAGACAACAACAATGGCGGAATTGGCGGTGGTGGCGGATTCGGCGGCGGTGGCGGATTCGGCGGCGGCATCTGACCCGCGATCGCCTGAGCGACTCAATCCTGGGCATCGGGCCGGCGATGGCACCTGGTCGGGGCCTTTGTTTGACGTCAGTCCGAAACGATCGGCCTGTGATCCGCCCACCAGTTGCGATGAAGGTGGAAAGCGTCACGAGGCACTGATACGTTTCCCCGGAAGGACTCGCGTCCCAGGCTGACAGAGACCCGTTTTTCTGCGGTCCAGTTCTGTCAGTCGTTCCCGCTCGAGTCCGGACGCGTTCAACGTTCGCTCAGACGCAGTGCCTGAATGTCAGATTCCCGCCCTAATATCAGTGTCGACTCGTTTCTCCAGACGACCCGAAAGAGCGGGCTGGTCGACGACGCCCGGATCCAGCAGGTCATCGACCAGCTTCCCGAGGGGCTGTCGGGGGAGGCTGCGGCCGTTGCCCGGCATCTCGTTGAGCAGAATCTGATCACCGACTGGCAGGCGTCGAAGCTGCTGCGGGGTAAACACAAAGGCTTCTCGCTCGGCAAGTACCGGCTGCTGAAACTGCTCGGCAAAGGTGGCATGAGTTCCGTTTACCTGGCCGAGCATACGCTGATGCGACGGCGGTGCGCGCTCAAGGTGCTGCCCATCGGTCGCGTTGACGACTCATCCTGGCTGGCGCGGTTCCATCGCGAGGCGCAGGCGATCGCAGCACTCGATCATCCCAACATCGTGCGCGCGTACGATATCGATCACGAAGAAGACGGCGACCGCAACATCCACTTTCTAGTGATGGAATATGTCGACGGACGAAGCATTCAGGAGATCGTTCTTGAAGACGGTCCGCTGAGTCTCGACCATGCGGCCGATTATTTCCGGCAGGCAGCACTGGGGCTTGAGCACGCGCATCGAGCCGGTCTGGTACATCGTGACGTCAAGCCCGGCAACCTGCTTGTTGATCAGAGCGGCGTTGTCAAAGTGCTCGATCTCGGACTGGCGCTGTTTTCCGAAGTTGTGGAAGAAACGCCGCTGACTGTCGCGCATGACGAACGTGTCCTCGGCACCGCTGACTATCTCTCGCCCGAACAGGCGCTCGACAGTCATACGGTCGACGCTCGCGCCGATGTTTACAGTCTCGGCTGTTCGATCTACTTCGGTCTGACAGGACGGCCGCCGTTCAAGGATGGATCACTGGCGCAGCGACTGATGGCACATCAGCTCAAAGATGCGCCAGCGATCGGCAAGTTCCGTCCGGAGATGGAACAGACGGAGTCCGGCCGCGCCTTCACGGCCATCATTCGCCGGATGATGGCACGTGATCCGGCTGAGCGATTTCAGACGATGTCAGATGTCGCCGCGGCGCTCGCCGACTGGGAGCAGCATTCGTCGCCGCCAGCTTCGAGTACTCCACTGGCGGGCCTGATCACTCCGGCCGCAGCACCTCCCGGAGTTTCGGCCGTTGCAACGGCGGCGCGTGCTCCAGGGGCGCCGTCACCTGCAGTGGCCGCTCCCCTCGCTCAACCCGTCAATCCAACTGCGGTTCCCGTCGCGGCCCAGGCGGTACCAGTCGCCGCCCCTGTCGCGAGGGCTGTCTCGCCAGGTGCTGGCGCACCTCTGGCAAAGCCGGTCGTGCCTGTCGCTTCAGTTCCCGCTGCCGTACCCGTCGCCCAGCCAACGCCAGGGGCCAGTCCCGCCGTGCCACCGCCCTCCGTTCCGACAGCCTCACCGGTTCCACCAGCGACTGCGAACCCGTCGCCAGAAGCGACCGGCACGGCGCCCGGTGTCATTGCAGGAGAGTCTGCTCATGACACCAGTCTAGCCAGCGGATCGACGGCAAACGAAACCGACGGTGACTCCTTTGACCCCAGCCTGATTCCCACACCTGCCGACGGCCCCGGCGACTTTCCAAGCATTCTCGGCGGAACTTCCGGCAGCGTGACGGCGCCACAAGCGGTCACCGACGCTCGCGATTTCACTCAGACCGAGACCTTTGTCCCGCAGTCGGTAGAATCGTCTGACACGCCCGACTTCTCGGGAACTGGCGGCGAGCCCGTATTTCCGTCTGCGGCTGCTGGAACTGGCGAGCCAGCCGTTGAGCCGTCACCGATTGACGAGTTTCTCGAACCATTGACTGACGACGACGGCCCCGACGAACTCGACCGAACACTCATCACGCCCGCAGGCGGAAGCAGTTTTGCTGACATGGCGTCTCCCGAGTCATCGTCGGCTCCTGTGTTTCCAGCGAGCCCCACGGCGCCGTTCGCTCCCGACTCCGCCGCGCCGTTCGCTGCTCCTCCAGCAGTCCCGTTCGCCTCCGAACCGGTTGCTCCTGTCGCTCCGCAGTTTCCCGCGGCAACACCCGAGTTTCCGACTGCTGAACCGGTATTTGCTCCCGAGCCAGCCCCTTTCGCGCCGGCTGCTCCCGTGCAGACGCCGTTTGCCCAGCCGCCCGACGCGCAGGCACCCTTTGCTGCCTCTCCAGTGTCCGCTCCGCCAGACTTTCCATCCGGGTTTGACGCGGCCGGTTTTGAGCCCGGCGGTTTCCCCGCGCCTGAGCCAGCGTTCGGGCAACCGGCCTTCGGACAGCCTGTCATGGGGCAGCCTGCAGCCACTTCGTTCCCTGAAGCCGCATCGTATCCTCACGCAACGCCGGCGCAGCCAGCCGCGACGAACGCCCAGCCGGCCGGACGCCGGAAACAGGGTATTCCGACGATGCTGATCATCGGGGTTCTGGTGCTGCTGATCGCCGCCGGCGGCGGAGCCTGGTTCTTCCTGTCGGGCAAGGATGCGAAATCGGCCGGCAAAAAGTCGACCGCAGCTTCGTCCGGCAGCTCAAAGTCCAGCGGCACGAAATCGAGCAGCACGTCCGGGAAGTCGACGCGCTCATCCGCACCAGTTTCCAGTGGAGCCCTGAAGACCAACCTCACCGTTGGTCCCGGCCGCGAATATAAAACGATCGCCGCAGCACTCACCTACGTTCGCGCCAACAAATCCCGCTACCCGGATATAACCCGCAAGAGTGTCGTGCGCATCGAAGTTGCTGGCGGTGAATCGTTCAGCGAAGCGATTGAAATCGACAATTCCGGAAACAGCTTCCCGGCCGGTATTCAGATCAACTCGACGAACGAGTTCCCGTTCACGCTGAAGCCGCCAGGCGGCGGCCCAGCGATCCGACTCGTTTCGATCGAGCATCTGCAGCTCGACGGGTTTCAGATCGACGCTTCTGGTCTGGACGTCGCCATCGAACTCGAAGGCTTCCTGAATCGGACGACGCTGAGCAACGTCGACGTTTCCGGCTTCCGGCAGACGGGCATCCTCGGTAAAGGGATCGCCGGTGTGCTGCGCGACGAAGTCGTGTTCGATCACGTCGACCTGCGACCCGCTGACGCCGCCGCCGTCGGGATTAAACTGACGAGCGGCAAAGCCTCGACCGGTCGAATCAACATTCACGACTGCCGACTCTTCGGACCGCAGGCTGCTGGAATCCTGCTCGACAACGGCGCCATCGGAATTGACATCCGCCGCACGATTTTTGATCAGGCGGGCATGGGCGTGTCGTTTGCCGTCGGCCCACTGGAATGGCGCGACATCCGCATCGTCAACTGCACCTTCCACCAGATTGGCCAGGCCGCGATTCATTTCAGCGATATGCCGGTGACGGGAAGTTCCGGGATGGAGTTTCGCCGCAACCTCTTCGCTGGAATGAAAGGCCCGGAACTGAAAGTTGCCGCTGGCTATAACGACAAAGGTTTCGACCCGTTTCTGTCGACACAGCTCGGCAGCGTGGATCTCAACTGGAGCGACCGCAGCCAGCCGGCCGATCCAGCCAACGGCGAACGCGAACTTATTGCTAATGACGAAGTGCGCAAACGCCGCGTCCCGAGCATCCAGTTCTTTTCGACCGACCGCAACGCCGACGACTTTCTGACGCCACAACGCGGCACTCCCTACTCCAGCGTCGGCGTGCGTCCCGGCGACGACGGCGATCCATTTATTGGAGCCCGCCCGCGTCCGGAGTAGCGATGGTCAGCAAATCACAACCGCCCGCTGGCAGTCCGCGACTGGTCATTGATCATTCAGACATTGGTCATTCCTCTTCGAAAGCCTCCCATGACTCACCCGGTTCTTATCAACGGAGAGTGGCTTGCTTCCTCCGGTTCCCAGACCTTCCAGGCAGTCAATCCTGCGACGATGGCCACGATTGACGGTGATTATCCCGTCAGTCCGTGGGACGAAATCGAAGTCGCGATTCAGGCGGCAGCGGCGGCTTCGCGTGAGATGCGCGGCTGGCCGGGAGAACGTTTCGCGGCGTTCCTCGAAACCTATGCCGACGCCATCGAAGCTCGCGCCGACGAACTGGGCGACCTTGCGAATCAGGAAACCGCGCTGCCGGCAACACCGCGGTTGAAGGATGCCGAACTGCCGCGTACGACGAATCAGTTGCGACAGGCAGCCACCGCGGCGCGCAGCGGTTCGTGGACATGTCCGACCATCGACACCAAAGCCAGCATCCGCTCGATGTTCGGTCCGATCGGCCCCGTCGCCGTCTTCGGCCCCAACAATTTCCCATTCGCATTTAACAGTATCGCGGGCGGCGATTTCGCCGCAGCGATTGCGGCTGGCAATCCGGTCATCGCGAAAGGTCACTCGTCACATCCCGGTACGACGCGAGTGTTCGCGGAAGCGGCCCTCGAAGCGGTACAGAATACGAATATGCCGCGCGGCTTCGTGCAACTCATTTACCGCACGACCCACAACGACGGCTGTCGGCTCGTCAGTCATCCTCTGATGGGTGCATGTGGCTATACCGGCTCGCGCTCAGCCGGACTGAAACTCAAGGAAGCCGCCGACCGGGCTGGCAAGCCGATCTATCTGGAACTGTCGAGCATCAATCCGGTCGTCGTTCTGCCGGGGGCGATTGCCGAACGCGGCGCCGAACTGGCTGGCGAGTTCACGTCGAGCTGTCTGATGGGCACCGGCCAGTTCTGCACGAACCCCGGCCTTGTCCTGCTGCTCGCTGGCGACGCGACAGAGAACTTCATCTCTGCCGTCGCAGACAAATTCGCGGAGGCTCCGATCGGAACATTCCTCAGCGAAGGTGTGCAGCGCAACTTTGCGGAAGGCGTCGCCGCTCTGCAGTCTGCCGGAGCCACTCTGCTGACTGGCGGACAATGTGGCGGCGGCAACGGTTACTCGCACCAGAACACGCTGCTGCGTGTTGACGGCACGACATTCCTGGCGGATCCGGAAGCTCTCCAGGCAGAAGCGTTCGGCAATGGCTCGCTGCTCGTCGTCGCCGACAGCGCCGGACAGCTCGCTCAGCTCGCCGAGGCACTGGAAGGAAACCTGACCGGCTGTGTCTATAGCGACTCGGCCGGTTCGGATGATGCGGTTTACGATCAGATCGTCCCGGCACTGCGAACAAAAGTCGGCCGGCTGCTCAACGACAAGATGCCAACCGGCGTTGCCGTCTCAGCGGCCATGAATCACGGTGGCCCGTTCCCGGCAACCGGGCATCCGGTGTTTACGGCAGTTGGAATGCCGACGGCGATCCACCGTTTCTCGATGCTGCAGTCCTACGACGCCGTCCGCCCGCACCGTCTGCCGCCACTGCTCCGCGACGAGCCCCCCGGCAATGGCTGCTGGCGCCTGATTGACGGAGAGTGGTCGCAGTCGTCGGTCGGCGCGTAACGCGTTGTCCCGTCGTTGTCAGTCTGCGTCTGCAGACAGCTCTGCGACCGGTGTCATCGGCGGCACGTACTTGCCGCGGACTTTGACAAAACCCGAGATCGCCACGATGACGGCCAGCAGGGCGACAAGGATCGCCAGCCAGCGACCGCGGTTTTGGCGCAGTGGCTCGAACGCTTTCGATTTGCCGACCAGCGCCGAGCCGAGAAAGAAGACGCCGAACGCGAGCATAATCTTCGTGCCGAGCAGCGCGTGATACAGACTGTCGCCTTTATGGGCCGGCACCAGCCGGGCAAAGTTGTAGAAGCCGCTGATCAGAATCAGCGCGATGCCCGCATGCACGAACTTCTTCCAGCGGCCCGTGACAGCAGCTCGCAGCCTGTCGTGCTCGGCATCCGGCAACTCGGCTGCGGACGGCAGCAGCACGCGCCACATGAAGAAGCTGCCGCCAGCGAGAATGATCACCGTGCCGACGTGAACAACGCGGGAGATTGTGTCGAGAAGCAGTTGGGTGTCCATGAGATTCTGATTCGGGAAAGAGGAAACAGGCAGTGGGCAGTCGGAAACAGGCAGCAGGACAAGCAGCCGATGGCCGGGCTGTGCGACAATCGCCAGACGCTGACAGCTAATCACCAGCAGCTCACCTCACACATTCAGGGATTCCGGCTGCGAGGCTTCGTTCGCGGTTCTTTCAGCGATGCTGTAACTGTCAATGTCGCGGCCGGTGTAGGCGACCAGCAGTTCGGCCACCAGGCCCAGCGAGATGACCTGCCCTCCCAGCAGCAGCGCGGCGACGGAGTAGTGCAGGAGGGGCCGGTTGCCAATCGGGCCAAAATCAAATCCCGCCAGATGAGTCAGCAGCCAGATCACAGTCAGGACCGTCAGGCCGAACGATCCCAGGCCGAACAGGAACACGCCAACGCTGCCCATCAGGTGCTGCGGCCTCATACCAAAGCCGGTGAGAAACTTCACTGTCAGCAGGTCGAGGAAACCGCGCAGAAACCGTCGGATACCATATTTGGAATGCCCGAACTGCCGCTCGCGATGATGCACCGGCAGTTCGGTGATGCGAAACCCGCGGGAGTGAGCCAGGACCGGAATGAAACGGTGCAGTTCGCCATAAATGCGAACTTCGTGCGTCACTTCGCGGCGAAACAGCTTCAAGCCACAATTGTGATCGTGCAGCCACAGACCGGTCAGCCGGCCAATCATCCAGTTGAAAACGCGACTGGGATAAACCTTGTGCCAGGGATCCAGCCGCCGCTGCTTCCAGCCATTGACGACATCGAAGCCGGACTCGAGTTTCTCGATGAACTTCGGGATCTCAGCCGGATCATCCTGCAGGTCGGCATCCATCATCATGATGTAGTCGCCGTCGGCCGCTCGCATTCCGGCCGTCAGCGCCGCCGCCTTGCCGAAGTTGCGGCGAAATCGAATCCCCGAGAAATGCTGATCGGCCTTCGCGGCTTCGCAGATGACCGCCCAGGATCCATCCGTTGAACCATCGTCGACAAAGATAATCTCAAACGAGAGACCGGCAGGCTCGCATGTCTGCAGAATCTCACGAGCCAGTTCCAGCAGGCTTTCTGATTCGTTCAGTACGGGAACGACGATGGACAGCTTCATGACGTTCTGCTTCCTTCGTCTGCGGATCAGCCGGCACGATAGACGACACCACGATCGACGGTTTTAAAGCCCGCCGATCGGAACACCGCGACAGATGCCGCATCGTCTGCCTTCACGTTGGCCGTGACTCGCGTAATCGTCTCCTGCCGCAATTTCTTGATCACTTCAACGATCAGCGTCTGACCGAAGCCTTCACGGCGGTGTTTGTCCTCGACCCACAGTTCGGTCAGGCCGATCGCCTGTTCTCGCCAGGCCGGCATGTAGGTGTCGAGACCGACGACGGTAAGCCCCGCAACCGGCTGTCCACCGCCGCGCGGTACCAGCACGCAGAACAAAGCGTCAAGCCGGCCATAATGGCAACTCCACCACCAGGGACAGGGCACCGGACTGTCAACGAGAGCCAGTTCCCATTTGCGACGAATGGTCGTCAGTCGGAAGTTGACCGGATCGCGGTCGCTCATTTTTCGCGACGTGATCAGATACTGCTCGACCGGTTGAAACCCCAGGGCCTGGAAAAACGGAGCCGCGGCCTCGTCTGATTCGAGAAACCCAGCCGGACGCGGGCCTCCATACAGGCCAAAGTAAAACGGATCACGCTGCGGAGACGGACCGGCGTCAATCGTCTGCGCTCCGCGTTCGCGCAGATAGTCAGTTGCCTGAGTGACGAGCCGGCGGCCAATTCCCTGCCGACGACAATCCGGGTCGACGAGTACGGCACAGATGACGCCGCGCGACCGATCAATCGCGTTGCCATCGGGTGTGCAGCCGAATCCTGCATGAACGAAGCCAATCGGCCGTTCGTCCTCGCAGGCAACGATTAACCCTTCACGATCGAAGAACGGCTGCGAGTAATTCATCAGGTCGAACGAGACGTCGTTCGTCAGTTGCTGAGCAGCGCCGGATCCCAGACCGGCCTGATTCCACAGACGAACGATCTGCGGCGGGTCATAGTTTCGGAACGACCGGTATTCGATCACGTCAGGTCTCGCACGACCAGATGACTGCGGAATTTGAACAGGTGACCGCTGGCACGACTCGAACCGAGCCGCAGTCAAACGGTCAGCCCATCGTAGGGAAGTCGTATCTCAGCGGCAATTCGCTCGCGGCGGGCTTGTTGACAATGCTCGACGACGGCCATGATAAGCAGCCTGCTGCCGCACGTTTCGTTTCCGACTGTCCAGTCCGGCAGGGAATCCGGATCCTGACCGAGTCGCGCTGTGCAACCCCACTCGGGAGTCCTCCCATGACGTTTCAGACTCAATGTCCGCACTGCAGCAAGATCCTCAAGCTGAAATCGAAATCGGCGATTGGGAAGACAGCTCCGTGTCCCAAGTGCAAAACGCCGTTCACGGTTGAGCCTTACGAAGAGCCGGTCGCGGACGAGTGGGACGACGCCGGTGACGACGAGTACGGCTACAACTACAGCGACGAGGATTACGGCGACGACTACGGCGAGGCAACTGACGATTACGAAGAGGTCGAGCCGGCTCCGTCGCGATCGGCCCGGCGGTCAGGATCCAAAGGGAAGGGCTCGAAGAAAAAGAAGAAGGGCGGAGGACCGCCGGCATGGCTCGCACCGGCAGGAATTGGTCTCGCCGTGCTGCTCGGACTGGGACTGCTCGGAGGCGGCATTTATTTCGTCATCGCAAAGCTCGGCGGAGGAGGCAGCAACGCGATTGATCTCGCCTGGCTGCCAGGCAACGCGGACATGTACATTCATGCGAAGCCCGACGAAATGTGGAACGCGCCGATCCTCGCCCCCCTGCGCGAGAACGAAACGTTCAAGAACGCGATGGCGCAGGCCGGCCAGAACGGACAGCTCAATCTGAAGCCGGAAGAGATCGCTTCCGTCACCGTTGCTGGCGTTGACCTCGGCGACCAGATGTCTGCGCGCGTTCCACTGTTTGGCGGCAGGCCGAAGCTGACCGGACAGATCGCAAAGAAAGCAGATCCCAAATACATCTCTGTAATCCGGTTGAAACGTGACCTGACGGCTGACGAACTGGCTGCACTTCCCGGAGTCGAAAAGAAGAGCCATGGCAGTTCCGAATACTACGTCGCCGGAGCCGGTCTGCAGCGTAACGGCTTCTACCTCGCCGACTCCCGAACACTGCTGACCGGCACGGAATCCGAACTCACACAGGCAATCGACCGCGGTAGTTCGCAGGTACGCGTCTCGCGTATCGACTTCCTCAATCCGAATCATCAGTTGGTGATGGTGATTGCGCCACCGAAAATCCTGCAGCCTGAAACGTCAGCAACCACTGGAACCACGCCTGGAGATCGGCTCGGAAACGCCCTCAATCACGGGTCCAGGGCCATGGCGTTTGGTCTGTCGCTGAATCAGAACATCGATCTGCAGGTTCAGTTTGACTGCTTTGATGGCACGTCTGCATCGACGATTCAAACCGAGTTCGACGCAGTGATCGCTGATGCGAAATCAAAGCTCTCGCAACAGTCGGCGGCAGTGCCCGAACCATTTCAAGGGCTGATGAACGTCGCCACGCAGACGCTCAATTCGTTTCAGGCATCGACGAGCGGCAGTCAGGTCGCCATCAACGGAAACGTACCAGGGGCCATCGGTGACGAAGTCAAAAAACTCGCCGGGAACCCCATGGTCGCGATGATGCTTCCCGGTCTGTTGAAAGGAGCCGGTGGTGGTTTCGGCGGAGGAATGGGTGGCGCACCGGCGGCATTTCCTGGTCAGCCTCCGACGACGCCCAACAGCCAGCCTCAGGCGTACGTGCCGGGCGGACCAGATGCGGCAACGCAGTCAGACATTGACGCTGTCAAAGCCGAACAGAACCAGGTGCTCGATCAACTTGGCGGCATCCGCGGCCGGATCAAATCGACGACCGGTCAGATTCAGGACGCCGTGCCGGGGGGCAAGTAGAGCCCCTGCACGCCTGAGATTCCGACGACGAAACCGACAGACCATCAAACGTTGCTCGCATGAAATCCTTGCTCGTACTCCTGCTGTTGATCGCCGGCGTTGAATCAGTGCGGGCGGATGACGCGAATCCCGAAACCGCAACTCACTCCGCTCGTCTCGCTGCGTATCAGTCAGTGGTGCGGCCGGTCCTGCAGAAGCTTTGCGTTCGCTGCCACGGAGCGGAGAAACAGTCGGGCGATGTACGGCTTGATACGCTGAGCCCGGACGTCGACAGCGCTGGCTTTTCCGTGTCCGTCTGGCATGACGCGCTGGATCAGATCAATCTCGGTGAAATGCCGCCGCCAAATGAAACACCACTCGACGCTGTGCAGCACAAGCAACTGGTGACGTGGATCGCGGCGACTCTGAACGAAGCCGCCGAGGCGCAGCGGTATGCCGATGGCCGGGTGCTGATGCGGCGTCTGACTCGCTACGAATACGCGAATACGATGCGCGATCTGCTGGGCATCGCGTTTGACGTCGCGCGCGAACTGCCGCCGGAGCCGGCCTCTCCGGAAGGCTTCCTCAACAACGGTGCGACGCTCGAAATGTCATCGACGCAGGTCGAGACGTATCTCGCAGCCGCGCGACGGGCACTCGAAGTTGCCATCGTGACCGGCGAGCAACCGCGCATTTTTCGATACGAAGCGGTTGAGACAGCGGTCGGCAGGCTACCGCGATCGAAAGAGGGCGGGCATGTTCCGGTCAATCCCGAGTTCCTGCTCAGCATTCCCGAGTTCCCGAGGAGCGGTGAGTTCCGGATGCGCATTCGTGCTCACGCCGTCGTGCCCGAGGGCGAAGACTTCCCGCGTCTGCGAGCGTCGCTGGGCAACGTGCCGGGTATTATTCACGTCCCGCGGAAACTCGTCGGTGAGGTTGACATCACTGCCGGCGCGGACGCACCACAGACGATCGAATTCCGCGGCCGTATGGAAGACTTCCCACAGCCGGGCGACCAGAAATTCGGGAACGTCGCCTTCGATGGAATGATCGCGCTGATCGACTTTCTCGATGCGGACGGCAGAGAACTGCGATACGCCGACCGAACATACTCGGACCCGCCGCCGAAACCGAACGCGAAGCAGGCGAAAAACGCTCCGCCGCCGAACGGCCGACCAGCCCCCGAAGGTGACGCGCCGCGTTACGACGTCGTGATTGCGTCCGTCGAATTCGAGGCGCCGTACTTTGAAAGCTGGCCACCACCCAGCCACTCGCGATTACTGGCTCACTCAGACGACACGGCCACTGAAGCCGACCGCGCGCGAGCGGTCCTCAAACGTTTTATGCGGCGGGCGTACCGGCGACCCGTTCAGTCCGACGAACTGGATCAGACCGTCGACCTGTTCGCGGCAATTCGGCCGCAGGTTTCTTCGTTTGAAGAGGCGCTGCGTGAGACGCTGGCATCGGTGCTCGTCTCACCGCATTTCCTGTACATCGTCGAGCTGCGAGAGTCGCGGGCGACCAACGTGTCTCAGCAGCAACCGGTTAGCGACACAGATTCGACGAACACGACGCGGGGCAGGCAGGAGCCGTCGAGATTGACCGACTTTGAGCTGGCGACGCGGCTGTCTTACTTTCTGTGGAGCACGCTGCCGGATGACCGGCTGCTCGAACTGGCGGAACGCGGCGAGTTGAAGCAACCAGCCGTGCTCGACGCCCAGGTCCGACGAATGCTTGACGACGAACGTTCAAACGAGTTCGTTAATCGCTTCGCCGATCAATGGTTCGATCTGACGGCACTCGAACGCGTCGCCGTGAACCCGGAGTTCTATCCGGACTTTGACAGCGAACTCAAAGTGGCGATGCAGGCGGAAACGCGCGGTGTCCTGCGGGAGATTGTCCGCAACGACCTGAGCTGTCTCGAACTGCTGAACAGTGACTGGACGATCGCCAACCGGGCTCTGGCGACGCACTATGGATTGTCGGATCGGCCGCGAACCTCAGCGTTTGAACGCGTTGCTCTGCGGGACGCAGACCGACGTGGCGGAGTGCTCGGGCATGGAGCGTTTCTGCTCAGCCAGTCCGACGGCCAGCGGCCGCATCCGATCAAACGAGCTGTCTGGATTCTCGATCGTCTGCTGGATTCGCCTCCGGCGCCTCCACCACCAGCCGTCCCGGAACTCGATACCGAACGCGCCGATCTGGCAAAACTGACGCTCAAGCAGCAGCTTGAAGTGCATCGCTCCGAGGAAGCCTGCCGTAGTTGTCACGCAGGCATCGATCCGTGGGGCATCCCGCTGGAACATTTCGACGCGATCGGCCTGTGGCGCGAACGTTCTCCAATCCGTGTCGCTGATCGACGAAGGAAGGGCTCAACAGCAGAAGTCGAGGCACCGGTCGCTGACGCGGCATCAAGACTGCCCGACGGCAGCGACATCGGAAGTTCCGCTCAACTGAAAGAATATCTGTTGACCAATCGGCGTGAGCAGTTCGCCCGCGCTGTCGTCAAACGACTCGCCGGTTATGCTCTGGGCCGATCACTCGACATCGGCGATCGCCCGGCGATTGAGCAACTGAGACAGGATTTCGTCGCCAGAGATTTCCGGCTGCGGCAACTGGTCGTTGCACTCGTCGGGAGCGAGTTGTTTCAGTCGAAGTGAGATTCCAGAAGCATTCGTTTAACGCTCAGCCGCAGGCGCCGGCGTCAGCCCGGTATCAACGTCACCGGCGTCTGGGCGTTAAGCAGACGATGACAACCAGACTGAGTATGGGACCGGTTATGAAAAAATCGTGGCAGCTTGATCGTCGAACCGTTCTGAAAGCGGCTGGGGCGAGTCTCGCTCTGCCGTGGCTGGAAGGCATGTCGTTTGGTTCCGAGTCCGCACCAGCGACGAACGAACTTCCGCGGCGGATGTGCTGCATCCTGTTTCCGTACGGGATCGCCGTGCCAAAGGATGACGATCCGGAACGCGAATGGGGCTGGTTTCCGACCGGCGAAGGTCACGATTACAGGCTGACCCGCGTGCTGCAGCCGCTGCAGTCGCTGATGGACGACGTCACAATTTTCAGTGGGCTGTCCCATCCCAATTGCCGCGGGATGAACGGGCACGACACCGGCGATACGTTTCTGACCGGAAACAATCTCGAAGCGGTGACGTATCGCAACACGGTTTCGCTCGATCAGTTTGCCGCTCAGTACATTGGCGTGCAGACGCGGATTCCGTCACTGACGATTTCGACGGACGGCGGCATCGGACCGCGGACGCGATCAACCACCCTGTCGTATTCGCCGAAGGGTCAGCCGATTCCGGCGCTCGCTGATCCGAAACAGATTTTCAACCGCATGTTCGGCCATGATCAGGCCAGCGAGACGGATCGGCGACGGCTCGAAACGTCCGGCAGTATTCTCGATCTGGTGCTGGATCAGTCGAAGTCGCTGCGGCTGAAGCTGGGTGTGGCCGATCAGCGGAAGCTCGATGAGTACGAGACTTCGGTTCGCGACGTTGAACAGCGCATTGCCCGTTCGCGCGAGTGGCTGAAGATTCCTTTGCCCGAGGTCGACGCGTCATCGATCACGCTCGATGCCGACCCGGACAGCGCGAAGGACTACATCGGCGCGATGTACGATCTGATGTTTTTGGCGTTTCAGACGGACATCACCCGGCTGACGACATATCAGATCGGGAGTTATGGGCCCACGCTCGCACGGACGTTTCCCGCAGCGATTGGACTCGAACCGAACTGGCACAGCCTGGCTCACGCGGCTGGAAAGAAAGGCGGAGCGGAAAAGCTCGGGAAGTTCGATCAGTTCCTCGCACAGAATCTGGCCGGCTTTCTGCAGCGACTCAAAGAGACGCCCGAAGGCGATCAGGGTTCAAACCTGCTTGACCGAACGCTGGTTCTGTACGGCAGCAGCAACAGCCGGACTCACGTCAATTCGAACTACCCGCTGCTGCTCGCCGGTGGCCGCGACTTCGGCCTGAAGCACAATCAGTACCTGCGTTTCGGAGCGGACACGCCCATGTCGAACCTGTTCGTCACGATGCTGCAGTCACTGAAGATCGAAGTCGAGCGATTTGCAGACAGCACCGGCACACTGGCGGGTGTATGACACTCGGATAAAGAAGTCGACCACTGCGACATCTCACTTCGCACAACAACGACATACAACAACTGAAAGCGGTCTCGATGCGAAATCGGCTGATTCTGTGCGTGACACTGGTTGCCGTTGCCATCATTCAAAACGCCGGACAGGCGGCGGACTCGTCGCGGCCGAACGTGATTGTGTTTATCGCCGACGACGTGAGCTGGAACGATTACGGCTGTTACGGCAACTCGGCGGCGCGGACACCGAACATCGATCGGCTCGCAGCCGGCGGCATTCGGTTCGATCGGGCTTACCTGACGGCGAGCAGTTGCAGCCCCAGTCGGTCGAGCATCATCACGGGACGATACCCGCACAACAATGGGAAGGCCGCCGAACTGCACTTGCCGATTTCGGTCAACCTGCCGTGGTTTCCGGAACTGCTCCGCGAGGCTGGTTACTACACCGCTTTGTCAGGCAAGAATCATATGACGACAACAAAGCCGCAGGCCGGCCAGTCGCCGCGGCCGAAGGCGTTTGATTTGATCGATGCCGGCCGCGGGAAAGGCAACAGCGGCGGGCACGCGAACTGGGTCAGAATCACCGAGAAGCGACCGCAGGACCGGCCATTCTTCTTCTGGTTCGCCTCGTACGATGCTCATCGAGCATGGGACGGCGACGGCCAGTGGGACGAGATTCTCTATGGACCGAAGCACGACCCGAAAGAC
Organism: bacterium; assembly: GCA_016124895.1. GTDB lineage: Bacteria > Planctomycetota > Planctomycetia > Planctomycetales > Planctomycetaceae > JAPOLP01. The sequence goes on along the minus strand of WGMU01000094.1, from coordinate 12,976 downwards.
ATCATCGTGCCGCCGTTTCTGTCGGATGACCCGGATACGCGACAGGACCTCGCGTCGTACTACAACGAAGTGACGCGGTTTGATCATTACATCGGCGAAGTCACGGCGACGCTGCAGAGGCAGGGAGCGCTCGACAATACGCTGATCTTCGTACTGGCTGATAACGGCCGCCCGTTTCCGCGAGCCAAGACGCGGCTGCATGATTCCGGGATGAAGACTGGACTGGTCGCTCACTGGCCGCAGGGAATCAAGTCAGCCGGCTCGGCCTGCAGCAGTCTGGTCAGCGTGATTGATCTGGCGCCAACGATTCTGGGTGCAGCGGGCGTCGAACCGGCCGAGACAATGCAGGGCGTCAGTCTCGCGCCGATCTTCGAGGACGTGGCCGCACAGCCGCGACGCATCGCATTTTCCGAACACAACTGGCACGACTACGAAGCGCTGGGACGGAGCGTTCGCAAGGACAACTTCCTGTTCGTCCGCAACTGGCGGCCTGGGCAGCCGTGGCAGGGACCGGCTGATTCGGTCCGCTCACCGTCCTTTACACAACTGAAGAAGCGACGCGACGCGAAAGAGCTGTCCGCTGCTCAGGCCGACGTCTTTCTCGCCCCGCGGCCGGAGGTCGAACTGTATCGCATCGATCAGGATCCCGATCAGCTCACCAATCTGGCGGGCAAACCTGAGTTCGCAGCCGTGCAGAAGGAACTCGCGACGTTGCTCGACAAGTGGCGGGACGAGACCGGCGACAGTGATCCGGGCGATATTTCCCGCGATTCGTTCGACCGCGAAACCGGCGAGCGGATCGTCAAAGGTGAAGGCTATCGCGGCACAACTCCCGGTGAAGACCGCCACGCCGACCAGATCAACGCACCCGGACCGCGCTGACACGTCAAAACGCGAAGCTGCCTGAGGCTGGCCCGCAATGAAATCGGAAGTGTCCTCGAACTGTGTGAGTCGAATCCGGAGTTTTCAGGGAGACGGCAGAATGATCACAGCAGAATGATGCGAGCGAGCGACCGGCGGTCGCAGACGATTCAGTGAATTTCTCGATCACTCTGGCGAGAAGCGGCTTTGGCGCGTCGATTGCCCTGAGGAGATTTCACCTCTCGCTGCAGGGCGGCCTGCAGGCCGGTTCTGAAACTCGAACGAGGAACGTTACTCATGGAGCAGCAAGGTCTTAAGCAGTCGTCGCGGCTGCGGATGTCACTCGCCGCGTGTGCTCTTGTCGTCGCCGCAACGACTGCCGATCCGGCAGCGCAGGCCGCCAGTGGAGCGCTCGCCGCCGCCACCGCGGCAGGACGATGTGTCGAATCTGTTCTGCTCGAAAAGATCGATGCGTACTGTTCGCGGAGCTGGCAGAACGCCCGGATCGCTCGACAGGACTGGAGCGACTGCACGCAGGAGGTGTATGCCCGGCTGCTGAGCCGCGTCCGTGAAGAGGATTTACCGCGCGTCTTCGAAGATGACGAATCGCCGGAACGCCGCGAATTAAATCGAGCCATCTGGGCGACAGCTCAGCGCTGGCGGCGTGCTCCACGGCCCGCGGCCCTGAACGATGGCGATTCCCGAGCCGAACAGGTCGATACCTGGCCGGAAAAAATGGAAGCCCTCTCCCGCGTTGAACGCGTGATGGATTCCGGTGATGCGCGTCTGACGCCGACACAGCGACAGATCGTCAAACGCTGGACCGACGGCGAATCGATTTCCGGCATCGCGGCCGCTCTCGACATGACGCCTGCCCGCGTCAGCGACGAGAAGTACAAAGCCGTCCAGAAACTGCGTCGCCACTTCGAGACCGCATAGCTGGCGGAAACTCCGGGAAGCGGCCGGCAGGAACCGGCCCTTCCGTGTGGCACTCATGCCTGGCCCCTCGGCCCGCGGCTCTGCAAGTAACGCCCCGGCGGTCGATCGAGTTCGGCGACGACGCCATCGGCGACAACCTGCTGGCCGTTGACGAAGACGTGTGAGATTCCCAGTGTGGCGTGACGCGGATCCTCAAACGTCGCGGTGTCGCGAATCGTGTGCGGGTCGAAGATGACTAGGTCGGCAAAGTTACCTTCGGCGATCGTCCCACGCTGCTCGAAGCCAAACCGCGCGGCCGGATACCCCGACAGGCGATAGACGGCCTGTTCGAGTGACAGCAGTTTCTCGTCACGGACCAGTGGACCGAGAAAGCGGCCCACAGAACCAAACACACGCGGGTGTACCGGCCCATCAGCGCAGTAAATCCCATCGGTACCCAGCATGAACAGATCGTGCTGCAGCAGCGGATAAACGAGGCGGTCGTCGCCCTCATCCATGACACACAGCACTGCAAGCCGTTCTTCAATCAGCAGGTCAATCAACGCATCGGCGGGGGGCAGCCCCGAGTCGTCAATGAATTCCTGCAGCGTACGGTTCTGATAGTGCGAGTTCTCTTTTGAAGCGACCCAGGCAATACGGATCCGGTCGAGCGAGAGGCGGTACGCACTGAGGCCGTCAGCGAAGCGTTCGCGGATGGCGGGATCGCGGAGCTTGCCGATCGCCGCCAGCGGGCCGTCGTTCCAGGCTTCGTAAGGCATCAGATAACTGAGCATCGTGGAGCCCGGCTGGTACGGATAAACGTCGAAGCTGATATCAACGTCGCGTCGCGTCCGATCGAGAAACTCGAACACCGCCTCTAACTGGCCAGGGTTTTGCGCTTTGAGATGTGAGATATGAACCCGCACGCCGGCGCGGCGTCCAATCTCAGCAGCCTCTTCCAGGGCCGGCAGCAGCCCCTTCTTGTAGCGGACGTGCGACACGTACAGGCCATCATACGGAGCCATCGCGGTCATCGCTTCGACCAGTTCGTCAGTCGTTGCGAAGCACTGGACGATATAGTCGAGCCCGGTCGAGACACCGACCGCGCCGGCTTCCATGCCGATCTGGATCTGTCGCTGAATCTCGCGCATCTGAAAATCGTCGACGCGGCCGTTGCCGAACCCGCACGCCAGAGTTCGCAGATTGGCGTACGGCAAATGAGCGGCCGCGTTCTGGGCCGTCTGGCCGTCGATCGCTCCGAGATACTCGGCGAAGGTCTCCCAGCCGGAGTAATCCTGCAACCTCAGCCCGTTAAGGGCTCGCAGATAGAACAGCCATTCGCGGGCTGTCTGCGGACTCACCGGGGCATAGCCAATTCCGTCCGCCATGAGAACTTCGCTCGTAAAGCCCTGCAACGTTTTCGGCGCAAAGTTCCGCTCGCGGATCACCCAGCCGTCCGAGTGATTATGGACATCGATAAATCCAGGTGCGACAACGAGCCCGGAAGCATCGATCCCGGAACGGCACTCGTCCGTGCCAGGTGCTCCAATGGCGGCGATGCGATCGCCCCGAATAGCAAGATCGGCTCGAATGGCCGCTCGACCGGTACCATCGAGAACGGAGCCGTTGCGAATGAGAAGTTCAAACACGGTGAGTCTCCCCAGGAGTCAGTCAAAACGAGCAGTCTTCCGCTGAGACAAGCGGATTGTCCAGCGTCCACGGTTTGTCGGCAGATTTGAACGGTTTGTGACGAGCACCGGGACGAGTTAGCAGGATCATCTGCTGAAGCGAATGCGTCTCGTTGAAGACTGCTCCGCATCGACCTAGAATCGCTGGCCTGTCCGACACCGCGGTTCTGTGCGGGCGATCGGGGAGTGCAGGGATGCATGTCGTCAATCTGCTGATTCCAGCCACTCTGTTACTGCCGCATTCCAAAGTCGGGTTCGTCTGTGAGCACCAGCTTTCCAAGCCAGCCAGTCGACGACCTGAAACTGTCACGTCGCGAGATTTGTCGTGCCGGAGTGGCAGCCGCTTTTGCGGGACCGCTGTTGAGCCTTTGTCATGCCGATCGCCCGGTCGCTGCTCAGGACGGCGGCACCGGCACTGCGACTCCGTCGAAGACTGACACTTCCAGTCCCGTCGAAGTGAAACCGGTCGAGCCTCGTAATCTGCTCGACCCAAAAGAGTTTCCCAAAGGCTGGCGGTTCTTCACTGAGGAGAAGGACGCACAGCTTGCCGCGACCTGGCAGATGGTTACTGACGATCCTAAACAGCCGTATCTGCGCTGCACTGGCAAGCCATTCGGTTACCTGCGCACAATCGAGATATTTGCGGACTACGAATTCGGCCTGCAATGGCGCTACCCGACGGACCTCGCGGGCAACAGCGGCATCCTCCTGCACACGGCCGACGAAGACCGCATCTGGCCGAACTCGATTCAGGTACAGCTTCACCGTCCACAGACAGGCAGCGTATTTCCGAGCGGCGACGCAAAGTCTGACAATCGGATCGAAAAGAAAGACCGCGATTTGCCGCGGGATCTTAATGTCTGGAACGAATGCCACATCGTCTGCCGCGCAGGCCGGATTTCAGTTGAGATCAACGGCAAGCCGCTCGGCGAAGTGACTGGCTGTATGCCCGCCAGCGGGGCCATTGCTCTGCAGAGCGAAGGCGCGGAAGTCCATTTCCAGAAGTTCTGGCTCAAACCGCTGAGCAAGCCCGAACAGCCAACTGAGTGATGCCCGCCTCTTACGTCCGGGATTCTCTACGAGTCCGCTACGCCACGTGTCGCAGCGCATCGATCGGGTTCATTGCCGCGGCCCGGCGTGCCGGATAGAGACCGAAAATCACGCCGACTGTTACCGAGATTCCGAACGCCAGCGGGATTGACCACGGGGCGACGACTGGAGCAACGGTCTGCATGGATTCGGGCATGGCTTCCATGAGGTCGGGAGCCAGCTCGGTCAGTGCCCAGCGGATGCCGTCGACCAGACGGCCGCACGTCAGGCCGCCCAGGATTCCGGTGACCCCGCCCGCGACAGACAGCAGCACGGTTTCGATCACGAACTGTCGTGTGATGTCGCGGCGTTTCGCTCCCAGCGCGCGGCGGATGCCGATCTCCCGTGTCCGTTCGGTCACAGTCGCCAGCATGATGTTCATGATGCCGATGCCACCGACGACCAGCGAGATGCCGGCGATCAGACCCATCATTCCCATGAACATCAAGCGGGTATTGCGAGCCTGTTCCAGAAGTTCGAGCGGAACGCCAACGGTGTAGTCCTCAAACAGGTGCGACTTACGGAGCGCTTCGGTCACGGCCTGACCAGTCACGATCGCAGCGTCCTTATCCTTCAGCCGCAGCGTAATCTGCGAAACGCCGCGGCCACCGTTGTTCCCCACCGAGTACGAATCACCATAACGCGACCAGAACGTCTCGATCGGGATATAGGCGTTGTCAGAGAAGTCCTGACTGCGGCTTGCACCTTTAACGCTTTCGAGTTCTGTGCGCGGAGCAACGACGCCGATGACACGATAGAAGTCGCGATAAATCCGCACGGACCGGTTCAGCGGGTCCTCGTGGCGAAAGACTTCGTCGACGAGTTCCTGCGTCAGAACACAGACCATCGCTGCAGACCTGACATCGGCGTCGTTAATGAACCGACCTCGCGTCAGTCGCAGTGAGTACAGTTCGGCGTACTGCGGCGTGCAGGCATTGATTTCAGTTCGCGCAACTCGTTCTCGATACCTCAGTTCCTGGCCGGTACGGCGGCAGAACGGAATCGCCAGGTCGATCGATGGTATGGTTGTCTCGAGGTGACGGCAGTCCTCGTCGGTCAGACCGTAATAGAACAGTTTGCGGTCGCGTGTCTGTTCCGACGGAGGCCGCGACGTTGTCAGGATGATGTTGTTGGCGCCGAGTTCTTCGATCTGTTCCTGTGCCTTGCCGGCAATGCCCTCGCCGATTGCCAGCAGCCAGATCACACTCGCGACACCGATAAAGATGCCAAGCACGGTCAGTAAGGATCGCAGCGGGTGGATCAGCAGACTCTTCACGCCGACGCGCAGGTCGCGCAGTCGCAGTGCCATTCGTGAGGGACGCTTGCGGCCGTGACGTCGTCGCTGCATCGATGCCGTGCTGTCGCTTGCGAACGACTTTTCCGCAGTCACTGCGACGGGTCGCAGTCTCTCGTCACTTTCGATCACGCCGTCACGCAGACGGACGATTCGTCGAGCACGCGCAGCAACTTCTTCTTCGTGAGTGACGGCGACGATCGTCGCGCCGTCATTATTCAACTTGTCGAACAGGTCGAGAATCTCGTTTGTCGTCGCTGTATCGAGGTTCCCAGTCGCTTCGTCGGCCAGAATGAACTGCGGATTGTTGACCAGACTGCGGGCGATGCCGGCTCGCTGCTGCTGGCCACCGGACAGTTCGGTCGGTCGATGCCCCGTGCGATCACCCAAACCAACTTGCTCGGCAAGCTGCTGACACCGACGGTGATCGTCCGCCGACATTCCATCGCGGTACGCCAGCGGCGCCTCGATATTCTCCAGCACGGTGAGCTGCGGAATCAGATTATAGGCCTGAAACACGAAGCCAATATTGCCCGCGCGGATAATGGCCAGTTCGTCATCACTCAATGTGGCAACATCGTGTCCGCCGATGTGGTATTCCCCTGAGGTGGGACGATCGAGACAACCCAGCAGATTCAGCAGCGTACTCTTGCCGGAACCGGACGGCCCCATAATGGCCACATAATCGCCACGAGGAACGTCGAGATGGATGCCTTTGAGTACATGGACCGTTTCTGCTGCAAGCTGATAATCCTTACGCAGATCACTGATCCACAAAGCGGACGCTGCCGGCGGGCCGCCGATGCTCGACGGTCGTGCTGCCTCTACTTCGGACTGCCGCGCGTGCCTGAGATCACTCATGCCAGGGCGGGTCGGAGACGCCGTGCTCATGTCCGCTGGCTGCGTTTCTGGTCTACCTTGCGATCACGCTTCGCCGTTTGGGTCGGCTTCGCCGTGGCCGTAGCCTCGGGCGCGACATCGTCTCCTTCCGTCGCATTTGCCCGTTCGTCTTCCGGCAGTTCAAGCTGAGCGAGAACCGCTTCGTCACTCAGATTGAGGACAACCAGTTCGCCTGACTGCAGACCATCGAGCACAACCAGCGTGTCTTCGTTCGTCGAGCCAACAGTGATCTCACGCGTTTCGAGTGAGCCATCGGCACGTGGCACTCCACAGAAGAATCGGCCCGCTCGTTCCAGGACGGCAGGAATCGGCACCTGTGTCGCCGCGGCCTGCTTCTCGACGAGTACGTTGACCTGTGCTGTCATTCCAGGCCGCAGTCCTTCGGGCGGGGTCCGAATGTCAATTTCGACCTCGTACTCTTTGATATGCGCCATATAGACACTGTAACTGGGAATCGGGTATTCGCTGACGCCAACAACCTGCCCCGTCAGTTTCAGATCCGGCACCGCGTCGAGAATGATGTCGGCCGTCAGCCCCGGCTGGATAAAGCTGATCCGGGATTCATGCACGTTTGCGACGACGCGCATTTTGCTGTCATCGGGAATTCGAATGATGACCTGACGCTCGCGAACGGAACGGCCTTCCGCAATCAGCAGATCACCTGACGAGCCGCGGCGTTCCTGGTCGTTGGCGTAAACGACTTCACCAGCGGTCGGGGAAACGATGATGCACTTCGCGATCTGGTCGCTGATTTCCTGCAGTCGAAGCTCGTCGAGCACAAGCGTCTTTTGACGCGACTTCAATCGCGCCTCTGCCGTTGCAATGTCCGCCTTCAGCTTCGTGATCATCTTCTCTTTGGTGAAATCACGCAGCACTTTCAGCTTTGTCTCGGTGACGCCCAGTTCCTTGCGTTCCTTCTCGACGGCAAACGTATCGGCTTCGAGCTGCGCTTCCGGAATGTAGCCGCGTTCGGCCAGCCGCTTACTGTAGGCGAGATACTCTTCGGCCCGTCGCAGATCCTCCTTCGCGACGAAGACCGCGCTTTCCTGCTGCTCTTCCAGTTCCAGAAACGTGCCTTCCTCGTATTCCGTCAGAGCGAGCTTCGCGTCGTCCAGCGCGGCCTGAGCTTCGATCGCCATCGACTGACTGTTACTGACGATGATCTGCTGCTGAATAAGATCCTGCTGCAGCGCTGCATCGTCGAGCCGCACCAGTCGTTCACCGGCTTCGACCCACGTGCCTTCGGGAACGATCTCGAGAATCTGCACGCCGGAAGTTGATCTCGATCGGACCTCGCAGCGGATCTCAACATTGCTGGAGCTTTCAATCTCTCCGCGTTCGAGCACGCGATGCTCAAACGGACCACGCACGACCTCAGCGGTCAGGTATGCGACTTTCGGCTCATCGCTGAAGAAACCAGACAACAGGCTGGAAACACGATCCGAGGCAAACTGAGCAAAGGCAGTTACTGCAATCAGCAGCGTGACCACGACGACCAGCAGGAAGGTTGCAGTCGAACCTGTCCGACCGCGACGGCACGCTGACGAGGAATGCAGAGCGTGCGGCGGCATCAAGGGGGCGAATCTTTTCATGGGACGCTCGCACAGAAACGAGGGCGGCTCAGCCGTCCGTTGTGGCGGGAGTACACAGAAAACTGCGTACGTTTCAGGGAGGTGAGGTCAGGGTGACCTCAATCAGGCAGGTAGGAACAGACAGGCTACCAGACGATTCGACGGATGTCAGCCCGACAGTCGATCACAGGCCAGGGCACCTCCCGAAATCGGCATCATGACCGGCGAGTGTGCAGATAATCGCGGTCAGCCGCGGCGGCCAACCGGTCTCTGTATCGAACATCCCGACGTGGCGGCTGAACTGAGATCAGCCGTCGATTGCCTCGCCACGCAAGGCCGCTCGCGTTTCCAGAAAGATCAAGTTGAGGGCCGGGACGATGACGAGAGTCAGAGCCGTCGCGAAGATCAGACCGAACGTCAGCGTCACAGCCATTGGAATCAGAAACTTCGCCTGAAAGCTCGTTTCAAACATCAGCGGCGTCAGTCCGGCAACCGTTGTCAGCGAGGTCAGCAGAATTGCCCGCAACCGCAGCTTCGCGCCCAGAATGCTTGCTTCAAAGATACTCAGCCCGCTGCGGATACGGCTGTTGATAAAGTCGACCAGAACCAGTGAATCGTTCACCAGAATTCCACTGAGAGCCAGCATCCCGATCAGGCTCAGAATCGTGATCGGGTTGTCTGTCAGCAGATGCCCAACGATCGCCCCCTGAATGCCGAACGGGATCGCCGACATGACGACCAGCGGCTGCACGTACGAGCGGAACAGCCCGGCCAGCATCATGTAGATCAGCAGCAGCGCGACGGGAAACGCAATCTTCAAACCCGAAAACGCCTTCCGCATCTCTTCGCTGCTACCGAGAAACTCGATCTTCACCGCGGGATGATTCGGCCGGATCGATTTCTCGAACGTTGACCGCACCGACGCGATGACGTCCGAGGAATTGTTCTGGGCCTTGTCGATGTTTCCAAACACGGTGACGGACCGCGCATGCTCACTGCGGTGCAGAGACGTCACGCCTTCGGTTTCTCGCAGTTCGGCGACCTGCCGCAGCGGCACCCAGCCGCGCTGACCGGGAATGCCGGGCGTCGGAACCCACATCGATTCGAGGTTGTAGACGCTGGTCCGAAAGTCCTCGGGATAGCGGACCATGATCTTGACGTCTTCGCGGTTGCGTGTGAGGCGCCGAGCTTCGCGGCCGAACAGCGCCGAGCGAACGTGCGTTCCGAGATTCGCGACGTTGCCGCCGCTGACGCCTGCTGATTCCAGCAGCCGCAACTGAACCTCACGCTTGCCGCGGTCGAAATCGGTATCCAGATCGTAGACGCCGGCGAACCTGCCGACGGTTTCCGTCAGCTCTTCGGAGACGTCGATCAGTTCGGCGAACCGCGGCCCGGTCAGGCGGATCACGATATCGCGTCCACCGGGACCACCATTCAGCGCCTGCCATTGAACGGAGTTGATCTCAGGCAACCCGGAAGTGAATTCGCGGAAGACGGTGAGCAGGTCATTGCTGGATCGTCGGCCCGCCCGTTCGCGCGCATCGGATTCCTGCAGTTCGATAATCAACTGTCCGAGGTTCGACTGGTCGGTGACTGCGACTGCCCCCTCGCCCGCAACGTCAACCTGCAGTCCAACAATCGCTTTGACGCCGGTTACTTCCGGAGTCTGACTGACGAACTCGCTGATCTCTCGAATGCGTCGCTCGACGCGTTCGGGCGAACTGCCGACCGGCATCTCAACATTGCAAACGAGACTTTCGGCATCCATATCCTGAATAAAGACGAATTCGACAATCCCGCCAGCGACCAGACCGAACGCCGTCGTCAGTGTCGCGACAGCGACGCAGACCGTGACGAACTTCCAGCGCAAGGCAAACCGCAGAAAGCGTTCGTACCACGCCGTCAGAATGTCGTGGACGATGTGTTCCTGCCAGATCCTGAAGCGGTCAAGAATGCGGCGGATGAGCCCTTCCCTGCGGTCGGCGATCAGACGTTCTTCTTCCTGCGGTGTCGGGAGGTGCCGGAGATGCGCCGGCAGAATGAACAGCGCTTCGACCAGCGAGACGCTCAGCGCTGCCATGACGACAATCGGCAGTTCGCCCATGAAGTCGCCAATCGTGCCCTGAATGAACAGCATCGGCGCGAAGGCGGCAATTGTTGTCAGCACGGCGACAATGACGGGAAGCTGAACTTCCTCTGTACCGTGAATTGCCGCTTCTTCTGCGGGTTCGCCTTCCTCAACGTGCCGGCAGATGTTTTCGCCAATGACGATCGCGTCGTCGACGATAATCCCCAGCACGATGATCAGCCCGAAGACTGACAGCAGATTGATCGAGATTCCGACAATCCACATCACGGCGAACGTGCCGAGAAACGAAACCGGCAGCCCGACTGCCGCCCAGAACGCGACGCGGCGATTCAGAAACAGAACCAGCGAGAGCAGCACGAGAATCAGACCTGAGCGGCCGTTGCGAGCCATCAGGTCGAGCCGGCCCTCGATAAAGCGGGCGAGGTCCGTGTTGAGCTGAATGCTGAAGGCATGCGCGAACGGGGCCGCGCGACTGGCTTCGTAAACTTCAACAGGATCAGGACGCCCGGCGACACGGTTTGACAGCCACGCAAACCCAGCTCCCATCTGAGCGGGGATCCGCTGATACCACGGCAGCGCTGCAGCCGCCGAGAAGCCGTATGGATCGAAGGGCTTGCCTTGCTTGCCAGCAACGTACGCCTTGACAACCGACGAAATCTGAATGGCGTCCTGCGACCCCGTCTTGAACACGTCGCAGCTCATTGACGGCTTCGAGTTGAAGTAACTTCGGATGTCGACGTCGACAAATCCGTCGTTGACGACGGCAACATCCCTCAGCAGCACTTTTCGCCCCGTCCCGCTGCCAGCGCGGACGACCAGATCTTCGAGGTCTTCGCCGCGCAGCTCTTCGCCGATCGTGCGGACGGAAACCGTCGTCCGCTGCCCCTCGAGCTGTCCGCCGGAAATGTCGAGATTGCCCGCTCGAATGGCGTCCGCCACTTCGTCGAACGTCACGTCATATTCGATCAGACGCTCGGGAATAATTTCGACGCTGATCTCGTCGTCACGGATGCCACCAAGGTTGACATTGCTGACGCCGGGCAGAGCAATCAGGTCGTCCCGCAGTGCGCGCGCGGCGCGCTTCCGGTCCGCCTCGTCGCCGTCGCCAAAGATCGCGACGGAGATCACAGGCAGCAGCGGTTCAAACTTCTGAATGGTGATTCGTTCGAGGTCGTCCGGCAGATCGGGCAGGGCGTCGATCTCGCGTTTGACTTCGTTGAGCACCGCTTCGGCGTCGTCGACTTCGTTGAACAGAGTCAGCGAGATGACCGTCGAGCCGTCTGAAATCGTTGAGTCAACCTTCTCCACACCCTCAATGTCGCGGACGGCTTCCTCGATCTTGATCGTGATCGCCTTCTCAATTTCCTGCGGCTGCACGCCGGGGTGAATCGCCGAGATGATCAGCTTGTTCGGCCGGAACTCTGGAAACATCTCGCGGACGAGTGTCAGCGCAAAGATCGTCCCGCTGGCCAGAATGACCAGCATCAGCATGTTGACGAAGACAGGGTTGCGGACGCTGAACCGGGCGGGCGACATGATCGAACGAGTCTGCAGAGCGGTTGTGACAAAGCGAGGCCGATTGTTCTCGACGGGGCGTTGCAGCGGAAGGTTCGAGACCGTCTGTCCTTGAGAATGTCGCATCCTGAAATTCGGATTGGTCGCGTCGCCGCCTGAATCCAGGCTCGCCAATGGCGAGAGGCGATCAGCCAAACGCCAGGCGGCGAAAGTCGCCGCCACTTGCGTTACAGGAAACGCTCAACCGCTGAAATGCCGAAAGGCCCTCCGGGATTGTTCCCGAAGGGCCTTTCTTCGTGCCCCCGAATCGGCACGATATTGTGCCGGCTGTGCGACCGGCATTGTTCTGAGACGCGGCAACAGTCAGTACTGACGACGTTGCCTCGACGACGGGATATTCATCTTCTTGCGATACTTGGTCACGGTTCGGCGGGCGAGGTTGTAACCGAGCCTGGCCATCTCCTCGACCAGAGCATCGTCGCTGTAAGGATTGTCTTTATCCTCGGCATCGATCAAATCCTGGAGCTTGCGGCGAATGATGTCCCAGGCAACGTCTTCGCCACTGGATGTCTTGGTGCCCCCGCCGAAGAACCGCTTCAGTGGAAACAGGCCGCGCGGCGTCTGAATCCACTTATCATCGACTGCTCGCGAAACGGTTGTGACATGCACGCCGACCTGGTCGGCAATCTGCTGCATCTTCAGCGGCTGGATGTAGTCCGGCCCGTTTTCGAGGAACTCAGACTGGTGATCGACGATCGCCTGAGCGACACGACGCAGCGTGTTGTAGCGCTGTTCGATTGACTCGATCAGCCACTTCGCCGAATCGATCTTCTTCTTAATGTATTCCTTGGTCTGCTGATCGACACCGTTCCGCAGCATCTCGCGATATTTGCGGCTGATCCGCAGACTCGGCACATATTCGTCGATAACTTTGACGACCCAGTTGCCGTTGTCTTCGCGAACGACTTCGATGTCTGGAGTCACGTTCTGAACGATGCGGCTCTCGTACTTGCGACCGGGGAACGGATCGAGGTGCCGCATCTCGTCGACG
>WGMU01000022.1 GCA_016124895.1 bacterium | reverse complement strand
CGTCGACGCGGAGAACGTCAGCCGCGTCCCTTCCCACGTGTCAATGGCCGGCGATTCGCGCCGTTCGGGCCGCAGTTCCATGTAATCTGGAAACGCGTAGTGAATCTGCTCGACGCTGACCGACGGTGGCTGAATCACATCGATTCGGAACGGCGGCGAGACGGCATCACCCGCCTCAATGTGATAAGTCAGCCCCTGCAGCAGCCCGTCGCCATCCGGTCCGGCCAGCACGCAGGCAAACCGCTTGAGCGTCTCGTCCGCGCGTCGCAGCGTGACTCGCTCGTCAACGAGCGACCGGTCCCGCGTCGAGTAAACCAGCTCGACCTTCTCCGGAATCTGCCCCCGCAGATCAACCGTCACTTCAAGCAGCGTTCGTGCGAGCACGTCGGCTTTATTTCCCGGCTGCACGTCGACAATCTCGGTCTGTGTTGCGACCTGCGTCGACGTCACCGGATTGACCGCTCTCCAGATCGACGGCCAGACCTTCTTCGGCGAAAAGACCGTGTACAGGCAGAAGATCAGAACAACTGTCAGCAGCGACACTGACAGCCGCAGCAGCAGCCGTCGGTCGATCGCGTCGTCGACATCGGTCCTCGAAAGCGCAACCGCCGCCCGCTTTTCCAGTGCCTTCAGAATCGGTTTGGGAATCTCGCGTCCCCCACGCCGCAGGTCTTCATAGTTCAGCAGATTACTGTCGAGTTCCGTCGACGCGGCCTCAGCAACACTGGCCGCGTACAGCCGATTGACCCGCCGGAGACACGGCCGGATGACGCGCCAGCCAACCCAGACCGCCGTCCCGAGAACCAGCAGCAGCATCGATACCAGCCGTGTTGAATGACTGAAGCCGCCGGCGATCACCCAGTGATCCAGCACGACAAATGCGAGCAGGTACCCCGTCACAATGACGGCCACTCCGCACAAAGCCGTGAAGACGTCGTTTGTCCGGATCCCCGCACGCAGCCGGTGAAGCTGGAAGTCGATGTACTCATCAAACTCCGCGTACTGGCGGCTCTGATCCTGCCGACTCTGTTCGACTGTCGTGGACATGAGGTTTCCTGGGAGGCGGTCTGCCGGACGCGCTGCCCCCTGCCTGTTGGGCAAACGAGGGCGGCCGGTACTCCGCAAGTCTATCCGTCATCGGCCCCGCGGACGAGCAGATTGTGCGGATCGGGCAGCCTGCTCAAACCTCGACGGATTTCAGCGGGAAGATGTCGACCGTAACGCCGGGGCTGAACAGCACATGATCCGGATTCTCCGGAACAGGCACGCCCGCGACAGAGAGCAGCGATTGCCGGCATTGTTCCAGCCGCGCGGCCTGCAGCGGATACGCCGAATGCCAGACGCGTCCGCAATACAGCCGCCCGTTCGGCTGCGAGCAGTACAGCAGGTACCGTTCCGCCAGAAAGTGCTCCAGCGTGCCGGGCTCGGCCGAGTGCGTCTCCGCGTCCTCAATGACTGTCCGAATCTGTAACTCCGCACGCTGCTGGCAACGTCGGTCGCGCCGCGCACTCGCGTAGTCGACTGTCCGTTCTTCACGCTGCAAACTCATTCGGGCGTGAAAGTACGGCAGGTGCCAGAAGCGTCGAGCAATCTCGACCGCGATCAACCGTGCGGCGTCCAACGAGAAAAACCACACACCCGGATCGCGACCATCGCGATGCACGTACGTCCGAACGTTCGTCTCGTGAAATGCCGACAGCCACGGCATCGCTGGCGACCACCACGGCCGCACACCCGTCAGCGTAAACGGCACCAGCCCGATCCAGGCGTCACCGCCGTAAGTGTCGATCTCCAGTAGCGGAGGAACCAGCGGCCGCAGCAACTCCGCATCAACCCGCCAGTGAATAAACGAGAGATTCGCCCACTTGTGGAAGCCAATCGCCGACTCGTCTGGCCGCCGTGTCACGGACAGCCGGTCAATCCCGGCACTGGTTTGCGGTGTCAAAGTCGAGGTCATCGCAAGGCTCCTCATGCCAGGCTAAAACGCTTCACTCTCGACTTTCAACCGCGATGCTCACAGCCCATTAACCGGCGACTTCGTTCCTCAAGGATTTCATTCAGCCGCTGCTTCGGCAGACTCTGCTCTCTTCTGATCTTCGGCGAGCGAGGCCAGCACGACAGCCGTCGTCAGAACGGCCCCCACAAAACCGCCCAACACGAGACAATGCAGACTTTTTCGCCGCAGCATGGCCTTTCTCCATGAGTCACGAGTTCCGGTCGACAGAGTCAGAACAATAATTTCTTCTGCCGAAATGTTCACTATAACTGCGTCATCGCCAGCATCAACCTTCTGACTCCGTCAGCCCCCGACTCCAGCCAGACAGGCTACTCCGCTTCGCCGCTGACGCTCGCAATCAAGTCAGGCGGCACCCCGCCCCTACAGGATTCCTGCGAATCCAGTGACGAGGTGTCCGCAAACCGAGAGCCAGCAATCGGCCGCGCAAAAACAAACGGTGGCTCGGAAATACTCCGAGCCACCGTTTCATACTTCATTTCTGGTTGATCAGCTCAGACGCTGCACTCAGGCCTGTCTGGCTCGCGATGCTTTCGCTGGCGAAACCAGCCCAAGCGACGCGCCGCTGCGTTTCGCGTAACGCTCTTTGCTGCCATCATCGAGGTACCGGAAACCAACGCGCGTCGGCTTGTCGGATTCCGGATCAATCAGGGCGACCTTGCACACATGCAACGGCACTTCAATCTCCAGACGCCCCCCCTGCGGACTCTTCGGATGTCCGCGCTTGATGTGCTTTTTCGCGACGTTGACGCCTTGAACCGTCACGAGTCCTTTCTTCCGATTCACGCTAACCACCTGGCCACGCTTTCCCTTGTCGTCACCAGAGATCACTTCGACCACGTCACCACGCCGAATAAACATTGTCCGCACTCCTGAGAACGCCACGCGTCCTCGTCTGTCAGAATCACTATTTCCTCGACCGAATCAATCGGCCACTAACCGCGAAGCGAGAGAGAATATCCATCTCGCAGGGACGAGACAATCGAACCATTGATGCAGGTATTTTCTGAGCGAGCATCTGTCACTTCCAATGGGAAAGCCGCCTGTTTCGAGCAGTGTTGTCTATGTCGAGCCCAACGGTCTACCAGAACGATCGATGCTCGAGTAGCCCACGATTCTGGGCGACTTGTTCCCGCTACGAAACCGGATCCGTACGAAGTCTCCAGGTGCGAGTCGCTCCATTTTCGTCTGCAGCGACGGCAGGATTGAGGCGACAAGCTGCCGACCAGCTCCAAGCTGCACCAGCCAGCGCCATGATCCACGAATGTCAATGACCTCGGCGACGAATTCGGCAGGCGAGCCCCGACCATCTGGCACGGCTCTCTCCAACGCTCTGGGAAAGAGGATCAGTTGTCCTTCTTCTCTTCTGGTTTCTTCTCCTCGGCCGACTTGTCGCCGGCCTTCTTCTCAGCATCTTTCTTTGCATCCTCAGCCTTTTTATCGGCCTCTGCCTTTTTCTTCGCTTCTTCCTCAGCTTTCTTTTTCTCCTCCTCAGCTTTCTTCTTTTCTTCTTCCGCCTTCTTCTTCGCTTCCTCTTCGGCCTGCTGCTTTTCCGCCTCGGCCTTGCGCTTTGCTTCGAGTTCGGCCAGATGCTGTTCTTTAATCGGATCTGGAACGATCTCCAGGTCCGCGTGAGCAGCCTTCAGCTTCTTGACGCCCTCAATGTCGATCTTCGTTTCCCAGATGTAGAGCTTCTTCAGGTCCTTCAGCGCCGCGAGGTCATCAACAGCCGCGTTCGTGATCGCGGTCCCGTACAGGTTGAGATAATTGAGCTTGTCAAGCTTCGCGAGGTGCTTCAGACCGGCGTCGGTGATCTTCGTCTTTTCGAGATGCAGCCGTTCGAGGCCCGTCACATCGGCCAGGTTTTCGAGACCCTTGTCGTCAACATTCGTGCCTCGCAGATTCAACGAGTGGATAAACTTCAGCCCGGCCAGCGGCTTCAACTGATCGTTGCCGATGTCGCCGTCGGCCAGATGAAACGCGATGTCGTAACGGTTGTCGTTCTGAGCAACCTGCAGCGCCATGCCGCCTGCTTCGCGGACCTTTTCGATGGCCGCCTTGTCCGCGTCTGTCAGTTCGATCTTGACGCCTTCGGGAGTCTTCTCGTCTTCCGCCCGCACGAACGCACCGCCGGACAGCACTGCCAGTCCAAGTGCGAGAGTCACCAGTTTCTTCATCACACATCTCCTGCTTTGAGCACGGTTTCGTCACTGGCTGAGTCTCAGCCACGCATCTGGAACGACACATTCTAATGGCCAGTCGACCTGACTTTAAGGAACCACGGACGGGCACTCATCCGTGGTTCGTCCCGCATCAACACGCTTCAGTCTGAAAGTTGACAGAGTTTCCCCGCTCGCAGTTCCAGCCCTCTCGGAAAGCGTGCAGCCAGTTCGAGGCTGTGGGTTACGCAAATGAGGGCGACGTTTTCCTCGCAGCTCAGATCGAGCAGCAGCGTGCCGACAGACTCGGCCGTTGCCTGATCGAGGTTCCCGGTCGGCTCGTCGGCCAGCAGCAGTTCCGGCTGATTAATCAGCGCACGACAGACGGCAACTCGCTGCCGTTCGCCGCCGGACAGTTGAGCTGGTCGATGCGTAATCCGGTCGGCCAGACCGACGCGTTCGAGCAGCTTCTTTGCACGCTCTTCGTCGGCCGGGGACACGCCGTCGCCAGCCAGCAGTGGGATCAGTACGTTTTCCAGCACGGAGCACTGCGGCAGCAGATGGTGATCCTGAAAAATGAAGCCGATGTGTTCGTTGCGAAACGCCGCGGCCTGAGCTTCACCCAGCGTCGAGATGTCCTGCCCGAGCACCGTGACATCGCCGCTGGTTGCCTGATCGAGCAGCCCGATAATGTAGAGCAGCGTGCTCTTGCCCGAGCCCGACGGCCCGGTCACGACGACGGCGTCTCCACGATTCAGGTCGAGATCGACGCCAAGCAGAATCGACAGCGTCCCCGCCGCGCCCGCAAATTCTTTAACGAGGCTTCGCACGGACAACGCCGCCGTCTGGCTGCTCGTCGCCGTCGTCGTTCCTGAGCCCGCCGTCTGCGGACCGTTCTCTGCAATCTGCGGATCACTCATTGTTCGCTCCCTGTTCTTCCTGAAACTCGCGGTCGTACTCGGGCGGAATCGGAATTGATTCCAGCGGAGCGTCGTGCCGGCACAGGCAGCAGGCGATCTTCATCCGCCCGTGAGCGACTCGCCGCTCGCCATTGAAGAACTCGTATCGCATTGTCAGCGACTTGACACCCTTGCGTTCGACACTGACGCGAATCTCCAGTTCGTCCTCGAACCGCGCCGGAGCCTCAAAGCTGCACGACGCCGAAACCCGCGGCCAGCCGACGACGACACCGTCATCACGTTTCTGCATCACACTGAGCCCCAGCGACCGGAAGAACGCATGCTCGGCTTCTTCCATGTACCGGTAATAACTGCTGAAATGAATGATGCCGGCCATGTCGGTGTCAAAAAACTCGACACGACGCCGGATCACAAACTGAGCGGCCATGCTGCCTCGACCTGTTGAAGAAAACTGAGCAGCGAATTGTCGCGAACATGAGCCAGCACTGCAAAGTCGCGTGGGAGACATCTCGCATAGCCGCATTCGCACAGAACGCGGGCTCGGACTCTGGCGAGAGCGACGACGGGTTCTCATGGAATTCTCAACGTTCCCATTCAAGATCGGAGTTTCTGTTTCCCGCGGGTCGCTGGTTTCTACAAGATGCCGGTTCGATCACCTGATTCGCTCTTCAAAGCAAGGCTCCCATGATGATCACCACGCCGCGCACAGCAATCTGCCAGACATGCGTGACTACCGCACTCATCGGCACCACCGCACTGCTGCTGCAGTTTCAACAGCCGTCTGAAACACGAGCCGAACCTCAACAGAACGAGACAACAGACGGCCTCGACGATTCGATCGACCGAATCGCCTTTGAAGTCACGCAATCACTCGGCGACCGACCAGCGTTCGTCATCTGGCTGTTCGACGAATCCGGCTCGGTCACGACGCGGCGAACAAAGGTCATCGAACGTCTGCAGCAACTCTACCCCGGAGGAAAACGGCCGCATCTGCTGTACTCCGCCGTCGTTGGCTTCGGACAGGATGTCCACTTCCTGACTCCCGAACCCGTTGACAACTTCCCGTCGCTGAATGCCGCGGCTGACCAACTCAAGCAGAACGACTCCGGCGTCGAAATGGTCTTCACGGCCGTCGTCAACTCCCTCGACCACTGGAAGAACTTCCTCGAAGAAATGAAACCGGTCGACGTCTCGATCGTCATCGTGACCGACGAACGCGGCGATGATTCCGACCGACTCGAAGACGCCGTCGAGGCCTGTCGCGAAAACAACGTCCGCGTCTTCTGCCTCGGCAACGCGTCACTTTTCGGCAAGGAGAAGGGTTTCGTCCGCTACACGTATCCCGATGCTTATTCCGAAATGATTCCGGTCGATTCGGGACCGGAAACGGCCTTTCCCGACGTGCTGGATCTCACCATCTGGCCGCATCCATCCCGAGACGAAGTGAATCGGCTGTCATCGGGCTTCGGCCCTTGGGCACTTGAGCGCTTATGTGCAGCAAGTGGAGGCCGATATTTCATCGTCGAGGACACTGCCACGCAGCATTTCGCCAGGGCCGCAGTGGCGAAGTGCATGCCGGATCGTAATTCGCTGGCCGAGCAGCAGCGGGGAATCGAAGCAAACGCCGCGAGACGGGCGCTCGTCGAAGCAGCGCAGGTCTTTAGCAGAAATTACGCCTGGCAACCGTGGACGATGTTCCGAGCCGACACGCCGTCTACGCTGCGAGCAGAACTGGCCGAGGCACAGAAGACTGTCGCGGTCCTCGATGATCGCCTCGCGCAGGCGGAGAAGACTCTCAGAGCCGGACTTGACGACCACGATCAGCTCACGGGAACAAGATGGCAGGCGGCCTTTGACCTCGCACTCGGACGAGTTCTGGCCTGCCGTGCGCGACTCGACTCTCTCAAGTCCGAACTTGCCCGGATGAAGGCGTCTCCAGCCGAATTCGAGAACACTGAAAACAACACGTGGTCAGTCCGGTCGGTGAAAGACGCAACGACAGACCGCAATCAACAGGCAGTGCTGGCAATAACGCTCCTGAAACGGGTTGCGACAAACTTTCCAGGAACACCATTCACATTCATCGCTGAAGCGGGGCTTCGGCTGGAAGTGGGAAGAGTCGCGCCGTGAGTACAAAGACCCGCCGGAACAGGTCGTTCGCCCGCTGCTGATTCAGGAAGTCGATCCAAAGAACGGTAATCGTCGCGTCATCAGAAGGGCAAGGCCCGGCCTTTGACGAACGTCATCAGCATGACAGTTTGAAACGTTAAGCGGTGTCGAAGCGGCATTGAGGTCTGACGATCTGATCTTTGACAGTCACATCGACTCGGCCCTCGTTCTGTATCCCCCCCGGCGGCTTCGTGATGCACCCTTTCCGCGGCGTGCCGCTACCCATTCTCAACGCGACGCTATTCCCCTTCGGCCTGAGTCTTCTCTCCCTCAGCGCGATCATCCCGCTGCTCAGCACTATCCTTATCAGCCTCGGCACGATGGCTTTCGGCAGCCTCGCGTTTCTGGCGGGTTTCCAGGTCTCGCTTGAACTGGTTCATGGGCTGCCGGAACTCGGAACGGCGTTGAGCCTGCTCGTATTGCTGCTGCGTCTTGTCGTTCATGTGCCGCTGGCCTTTGCTCTCGGAGTTCTGCAGACTGTCGGTCCAGGCTCGGACCTGACGGGACACGCCTTCGCTCCATCACGCAGAGCCTCGAAACCACCTCTCCGGTCCACAGACACATACGCTGCAGCATTTGAGAATGCGTCTCCGCCATCACTTTTTGTCTACAAGCACAGTGGAAACTCGTCCTGTTGGCGAAGATGGATGTGGCTCTGGACGTCTGAACTGAATCTGGAGCAACGTATTGTCGCCTTCAGATTCACGATGCACCACACGTCCGGGTGGCAAACGCCGCAGCAGACCATCGGCATCGTTGCCAGGAAAATCAAAACCCAGCACAACAACCCACAAGGGTTTGTAAGCGTTTTCTCCAAACGTCTTTTCAAAATGCTGCCAGTCGGCGGACAGATCAAAGTCAAAG
Source organism: bacterium (assembly GCA_016124895.1). Taxonomy (GTDB): domain Bacteria; phylum Planctomycetota; class Planctomycetia; order Planctomycetales; family Planctomycetaceae; genus JAPOLP01. Next base: position 85,498 of record WGMU01000022.1, on the reverse strand, counting down.
AAGAAAAATCCGGGAATGGAAATTACGCGATAACCGGCCATCCTGTATTCAACGTAGCCGTTACCCAGATCAGTGCCGTGGTTAATCGACTTCGGAGCGAGGTAGTAGTCGAAGACGTCGCAAGTGCTGCCATCACTCAGAATGACAGAACCTTCAGGGATACTACTTAAAAGTCTCTTCACGGTATCCTGCATGAGCCTGGGTGTTTGCTTCGTCTCATACGCCAGAAGCGTTCGTACGGGAAGGTACCAGGCCCATGCAAGGCAGGTTACCGCCATACACACAGTCAATGCGGGTCGGCGACGTTTAAGCATGGGGATTGCCGCTGCCGATAAGCCCAGGGCAACAAAAGGCAATAACCAGATACTGTGACGAGTTGCACTGAGAGGATACATTCGGCATTTCAACAACACCATTGCCAGAGCAAACGGAAACAGGATCAGCAGCATGCGTTCGACAGCACAGAAATACGAACCTGTCTGCCACAGCTTCCTTTTTGCCAGTACCAACGCGCCACCAGGGATCAGAAGCAGCGATATTGGGTAGACCATTCCAAGAATCTGGGCAAGAAACGGCTTCAATCCCAGCATTCTGGAACTCGTCCAGTAATCCCACAGGCCCGTCTGGATTGAACCTCCCACAAAGCTGCGAACATGAGAAATGTAAAGCCAGACACACACCAGCAGGATGACGCATTGCCCGAATACCCAGGCGATACCCGTCCTCCGCGAAATTGAACCGTTCGTAATACGCAGGACGCCACAGACTCCCAGCGTCAGAATTATCCACGCTGCGGCGTAATGAGTCATTATCGCCATGATCAGCCAGACGGTCAGCCAGACTGCGTTCGCCAACATTCTTCGCTTCCCTGGCGGCTCGCGGCTGTATTCAGTTCCAGAACTGACTCTGTCTTTCGAGGCAGCGTTCTCATCGCAATTCACTCTGGCGACTGAAAAGAGTCGTTCGTAACTATTGAGTGCCAGGAAAATAAACAGAAGAAAGCAGGTGTATCCGCGCATCTGAATTGAAGCGAGAATCATGGGCATCGCAAACGTGATCAGAAACAGACCGATCAGTGCCGGGCGATCTCCAGTCACACGCCGTAACCAGCAATACGCAGCAAGCTGCGCCATCAGGCCGGCAGCAAGCGACGGTAAGCGGAGGTTCCATTCGGATTGCCCGGTGGGCAACCACAGGTGATACAGCAGGAAGATGAGCGGCGGATGCGTATACTCGCGACTTGCCGACCATGTCTCGGAAAGCGTGGGCTCTTTTGCCGCCTGAAAGTGCATCGACTCATCGAAGTCTAAAAAGTTCTGATCAAGCAGCATGACGCGCAGTGGCAGGCCCATCGCGACAATCAGCAATGCGAACCCCAAGTGCCATCTGTTGCTCCGAGAGCAGTCAGAATCCTGACCTAACTGAGACTCATCCATACCAGTATTTCTGCCTGATCTGACAATCCAGAACTTCGACCTGCTGCTTTGTTCTTTTCCGGGACGTCTCGGGACCTCTTGCCTTCCCTCATCTCGACAGGAGCGAGTGCAAACTTACCGAAACAATTTGTTTCGTAGCTGAGACAGCTCACCAGCCACAGATAACGTAACATTGAGCCAATCGCATAGCCCCAGATCACCGTCTCCAGAGGGAAGACGGGCTCATGGGAGTCTGGCAAATGACGTGCCGGGTCTGTGCTGTACGCACATCGCGAATTCGCCTCGTGGAGCCCGGCCTACGTGTCGCCTGTCACTCGTGAGAGCGTCCCTTTCGGATTGAACCGTCAGGCAATCGCAGGCCAGTCTGTCTCGCCATGTAGTCGCGTTGTGGCAGTTTTGGAGCACAACTATCATCCTGACCGCGGCTCGGAGGCCGCATTTTCTCAACTCAAACTGAGCGACAGCGCAACGGCGTGCGAGCATGACTCTTCCCCCGGTTCGTATCGGACTCGGCCACGACACCCACCGGCTCGGCTCTGATCGGCCGCTGATTCTGGGTGGTGTGACGGTGCCGTTCGAGGCTGGCCTGATCGGCCACAGTGACGCCGACGTCCTGCTGCACGCCATCACAGACGCCCTGCTCGGGGCTCTCGCGCTGGGTGATATAGGCGAGTGGTTTCCGAATTCCGATCCGCAATGGGCCGGCGCCGACTCTGCCGTCTTCGTGACCGAAGCCGCCAAAGCCGTGCGTGAACGCGGCTGGCAGATCGCGAACCTCGACTGCACGATCTTCGCCGAACGCCCGAAGCTCTCGCCGTTCAAACAGCAGATCGCAGCGTACGTGGCCGAACTGCTCGACATCGACGCGTCATCCGTCAACGTGAAAGCCAAAACGGGCGAACAGGTTGGTCCGATCGGTCGGGGCGAATCCATCTCCGCCGACGCGGCCGTTCTGCTCTACCGAACCATCTGAATTCCCTCGTCCCTTGCCTCTCAGCCCTCAGCGAATCATGCCCCTCCGCATCTACAACACACTGACGCGAACCAAAGAAAACTTCGAGCCCGTTCATCCCGGCAAGGTCGGCATGTATCTCTGCGGGCCGACGGTCTACAAGCCGGCGCATATCGGTCACATGGTCGGGCCGGTCATCTTCGACACAGTCAAACGGTATCTGACCTACAGCGGTTACGACGTCACCTGGATCGTCAACATCACCGACGTCGACGACAAGCTGATCAACAAGGCGCGGGATCTCGGCCGCGACGTGACCGACCTTGCGAAGGAGATGACCGAAGACTACTTCGACAACCTGCAGTTGATGGGCGTCGACACGATCGACCGCTTTCCGTACGCGACCGAGCATATCCCCGAGATGCTCGACATGATCAGCCGGCTGATCGAGAAGGGGCACGCGTACCCTCTTAACGGCGACGTCTACTTCCGCACGGAATCCGACGACGATTACGGCAAGCTCAGCGGGCGCAGCATCAGCGAGGTGCTCGCCGGGACGCGTGTCGAAGCGAACGACGCCAAGGAGAATCCCGCCGACTTTGCTCTGTGGAAGTCCTCGAAAGCAGGCGAACCTGCGTGGGACAGTCCCTGGGGACCTGGCCGGCCAGGCTGGCACATCGAATGTTCGGCGATGAGCGGTAAATACCTGGGTGATACGTTCGACATTCATGGTGGCGGGCTCGACCTGCTGTTTCCGCACCATGAAAACGAACTTGCTCAGTCCGAATGCTGCACCGGCAAACCGTTCGCGAAGTACTGGCTGCACAACGGCCTGATGCAGGCCAGCGGCCAGGCGGGCAAGGTCGGCGGCCAGCACGACCGGCATGGTGACACCGCTCCGGCTGACGCGACGGCAGACCAGGCAGCGCAGATGGCGAACAAGCTGGCGGGCTCGGCCGGCGCTGAATCCGTCAAGACGGCCGTCTTCTCGAAGCATCATCCCGAGACAGTCCGCTTCTTCCTGCTGGCGACGCACTACCGCAGCCCAATCGACTTCAGCGACGAACGCATCGCTGAAGTTGGCAAGTCGCTCGACACGCTGTATCGCTTGATCGAGACCTACGAACGCATCACCGGCCAGAACTTCTACGACCTGCAAGTGTCGACGACACGCGAGCTGTCCGCACCGCTCGACGGCCAGCCAGCAGAGCTGTTTGCCGAGCTGAAATTACTTCGCGACCGCTATCTCGACTGCATGGACGACGACTTCAACACCGGCGGCGCCGTGGGCGTGTTGTTCGACCTGCGGAAAACAATCAATGGCTTCATCAACTCCACGAAGCTGGAAGCTGAAGGCAAATCCGACGCAACAAACGTCACTGCTCTAACGTCAGCGATGACTCTGCTGAAAGAACTCGCTGGCCTGCTGGGCGTCTTCCACAAACCAATCGAAACGACTGGCGGTGGTGACAACGAACTCGCGAACGGACTGATGGAGCTGCTGATCAGCCTGCGAGCGACCTGCCGCAAGGAGAAGAATTTTGTCATTGCCGACCAGATCCGAGACGGCCTGACCGCCCTCAACATCACGCTCGAAGACCGGCCGGACGGCACCGGTTGGCGGAGGGACTGACTCTCTGACGCTAAGGCGCAAAGGATCGCAAAGAAATGGAAAGCTGACTGAACCAGCCTCAAATCTTCAGAACCTTTGTGTTGCTCTGCGTCTTTGCGTCAGACAAAACACGACATGATCGAACCCGCCGCCTCATCTCAGCTCCCCGTCCGAGTCCTCGGCGTCGACCCAGGGCTCAACCGGACAGGCTACGCCGTACTGGAGATTGGCTCGCGCGGGCCGAAACTGCGAGAGGGCGGCGTCATCAACTCGACGCCGAAGTTCGCTCTGGCGGAACGCGTCCGCGAGATATCAACCGGTCTGCGGGAAGTCATCACCGAGTACGCACCGTCGGTGATGGCGATCGAGCAGGTCTTCTCGCACGTCGCACATCCGAAAACAGCCATCCTGATGGCGCACGCCCGCGGCGTTATCCTGCTGGCCGCCGCCGATCAGAAGATTCCCGTCGTTCACTACACGCCGCGGCAGATCAAGAAACTGCTGACTGGCAGCGGCCGGGCGACCAAAGAGCAGGTGCAGCACGCGATCCAGCACGAACTGCGGATGACGAAACTGCTGGAACCCAACGATGTCGCAGACGCCTCCGCCGTCGCCCTTTGCCATTTCCACAGCGTCAGGACGCTGGCATGAGCCGAACTGCGACAATACCTCGCCATGACGTCACCGGCCACCGTAGAATCTTCCATGCGGCCACTTCTGCAGCGGCGATTCTCATTCTCGGTTGGTGGTCCTGGTATTCAGATCCGGATCCAGACTTCATCGAAGTGATGCGGAATCCGGCCGCATACGCAGGGCACGAAATCAAAATCGGCGACGAACCCATTCTCGAATCCGTTGAGCCGGGCTTTTTCGTCGTCAACTCGTGTGGCTTTCGTCTTCGAGTCAGCGGTGATCTCAGTCCGGACGATACTGGGCACTTCATCTACGTCCGAGGTACGTTTCAACCGGCGCCGCCAGGAACGCCTTGGAACGGCCTGGTCGAGTCCGCCCGATATCGCGTCGCTCGCGGCCGCCACGCCAAGATCTGGATTTCGGTAATCCCCACCTTCTGGGTTGGCATACTGCTGCTCCGCCACTTTCGTTTCGAGACGCGCCGTTTTGCGATTGAAGAACGCTGCCCGCCCGACCCTCTGCACCTCGACTGCTGACCCGCAGCCTGCTGCTTCCTATGCCTGACCTCGTCACCCATCTGGCATCCGGCTACGTCGTGGTTTTGCCACTGCGAGACCGTACGGCTCTGCGTCTGATGCTCCTGGCTGGCGTTCTGCTGCCGGACCTGCTCACTCGCCCCTTCTACATCATCTTTCCCGGAACGTATGACTTCGTCATGCCAATGCACACCCCCATCGGCTACGCCATTGCCTGCTGGCTGATGACTCAGCTTTTCTCAGACCGAACATTGAGAAACACTGCAATGACCGGTCTGCTCACCGGCGGACTGCTCCACTTCGCTGCAGACTCTCTGCAGAAACAGCTACTCACTCCATACCTCTGGCTGTTTCCAGTCTGCCGGTGCGAAGCACACTGGGGTCTCTTCTGGCCCGAAGCTCCACTCAGAGCTGTCCCGTTCATGGCCCTCCTGATCATCGTCATCCACTGGACGCAGTTTCGAACTGGACGTTCCCGCAGGAGACTCTCCCTGAACTGTTAACGTCGAACCTCGAATGCACTCCCTGACGGGACGGAGCCGTTGCCGCCTGGAGACCAGACCGGTTTTGCGTTGAAGATTTTCAGCAGGTTACGAGTCTCGCAGGCCAGGCGACGCAGAGCAGCCGGAACAATTCCCGCAACGTAGACAGCAGCAGACGAAGACGGACGAACTGCAGGGCTTATCGCAGAAGCAAGCGAACTGCGGCGACGTGCAGCGGTCAGCAGTGAGCGATATCATCCTGCCGTTGGCTGTTCTGGTTCGTACTGTGGAGTCTCTCGTGAAGCCTTTTTCACTGTTTGTCATGTTCGCCGCGCTGGCTTCTGTCGTACCGGCGTTTGGGCAATCTGTCCTCGTCGAAGCCGAAAGCTTCTCCAGCCACGGCGGCTGGAATCTCGATACGCAGTTCATCGAGCAGATGGGTTCGCCGTACCTGCTCGCCCACGGCCTCGGTCAGGCGGTGAAGGACGCGACAGCGATCGTCGAATTCCCGGCAACGGGCACGTATCGCGTCTTTGTCCGCACAAAGGACTGGGTGGCTCACTGGAAGGCTCCCGGAGCGCCGGGACGCTTTGAACTGCTCATCAACGGGCAGCCGTTGAAAGAGACATTCGGCACGAAATCGGCCGACTGGTTCTGGCAGGACGGCGGAACGGTCGGGATTTCGAGGACGCAGGTCGAACTGGCGCTGCACGACCTGACCGGCTTCGACGGCCGCTGCGACGCGATCCTCTTCACGAAGGACCTCGACCTTCAGCCGCCCAATGAGGGGAAGATTCTGCCCGGCTGGCGTCGCGAACTGCTGGGACTGACTGAGAAACCGATCGAGGCCGGACCGTACGACCTGGTGGTGATCGGCGGTGGCTACTCGGGGATGGGCTCAGCAATCTCGGCGGCGCGAATGGGCTGCAGAGTCGCACTGATTCAGGACCGGCCGGTGCTCGGTGGCAATGGGTCCAGCGAGGTCCGCGTCTGGGCGCAGGGGCTGATTCGCCGCGGCAAATATCCGCGGATTGGCGAGATCATTGAAGAGTTCGCTGACCACGCAAAGAAATCGCCCGGCACTTACGAAGAGTTCGGCGACGAGCAGAAGGAAGCGCTTGTCCGGGCAGAGAAGAACATCGATTTGTTCCTCAACAACCACGCCTGGAAGGTTGAAACGCTCGACGACCGCATCGTCGCGGTGCATGCGTTCGATACGCGGACAAGCGAACAACGGATGTTTACCGGTAAACTCTTTTCCGACTGCACCGGACACGGCACGATTGGCTATCTCGCCAACGCTGACTGGGATATGACGGCTGAAGGCCGGATGGGCATGAGCAATATGTGGGCGTGGACGAACGCCGAGCAGTCGACGACGTTCCCGGAAACTCCCTGGGCACTCGATCTGCAGATGATGGACTTTCCCTACCCGCGCGATTTTCATGGCCAGTGGTTCTGGGAAAGCGGCTTCGACAAGGATCCCATCGGTGGCGCCGAGGCGATTCGCGACTGGAACCTGCGCGCGGTCTTCGGCGCTTTTAACGCCATGAAGAACCGGGACGGCGCGAAGGACCATCCTAATGCGTTGCTCACCTGGATTGCGTACATCGGCGGGCCGCGTGAATCGCGGCGGCTACTGGGCGACGTGATTCTCACTCAGGACGACATCGTCGCGAAGAAGCAGTTTCCGGACGGCTGCGTGCCCAGTACCTGGTCGATCGATCTGCACTATCCCAAGCAGCAGTACTCAGAGAAGTTTCCGGACAACCCGTTTATCTCATACGCGGTTCACGACCGCCGGGTCGACCGCGGTTACGGCTACCCTGTGCCGTATCGCTGCTTCTACTCACGGAACATCGACAACCTGTTCATGGCCGGCCGCTGCATCAGCGTCACACACGAAGCCCTGGGCACCGTCCGCGTGATGAAGACCTGCGGGATGATGGGCGAGGTTGTCGGCAAGGCCGCGTCAATCTGCACGCTGCAGAGCTGCACTCCGCGAGACGTCTACGAGCGGTATCTCGACGAACTCAACAAGCTGCTGGAACTGCCGGGCAAGGCGAGACGAGAGACCGTGTCGTCTGAGATTGTCATTCCGAAAGACGTTCCGCCGCTGGCTGGTCCTTACGGTCCGCCGACAGGAATCGATCCGCAGAAACTGCCCGGCCTGGTCATTGACGATCAGGATGCAGAGAAGATCGGCAACTGGTCTGAAGGCACAGGCTTGAAGGGATACGTTGGGTACAACTACCTGTATGCAGGCGCCGGATCAAAGTCGACGATCACCTTCCGGTTCAAGGCCGATGGTGCTGGGCCGCGGGAGATTCGGATCGCTTACCAGCCGCACGAAAACCGTGGCGACAAAGTTCCGGTTTCAGTAACGACGTCGGCTGGCACGAAGTCGCTGACGGTCAACATGCGGGAGAAACCGCCGATTGATGACGGCTTTCTTTCGCTGGGTGTCTTCCCGCTGAAGGCGGGCGAGGAAGTGAGTGTCACGATCGGGACCGAGGGTGCCGGCGGAAACGCTCACGCCGACGCGATTCAGATACTCCCCGCGAAATAATGAGCAACTCGCTGCCGCGGTTTCCGCTGCCCGTTCTTCGCGATGAGCCGCCGGTTCCGCGGCAACGGAGACGGTGGCACGTTCTGCTGCTGCACGTTCTGCGGCTGTCGATGTTCGCGGCGCTGCTGCTGATCGTCCGGCAGCGGCACCGTGAGTTTCTCGCTCGCAACGCCGCACGGGAACTCCCGCCGATTCCAGTCGATCAGTTGCTGACGTTCTATCCGCAAGCGGTTCAGACGGGAGCCGTTGATCCCGGACTGCGGACGCAGCAGGTACTCGATGCGCACGGGACGTCAGTCGGCTACGTGCTGCAGACTTCCCCGGACAGCGACGGCATCGTTGGGTTTTCCGGGCCAACGAACGCGCTACTGGCGTTTGACTCGAACGATCGAATCGCCGCCGTGTCGATTCTCAGCAGTCGCGACACGAAAGACCACGTCGCGCTGATTCGTCGTGACCTGGAGTTTCTGGCTTCCTGGAATGGGCTCACCTGGGACCAAGCCACTGAACGCCGTGCCGTCGACGTCGTCTCTGGAGCGACGCTGACCAGTCTGGCGATCACCGAATCGATCATCACTCGCCTGCGCGGCAACCGGCCGACGGCAGCAGACGATCCCGAGACTCCCAATCTGCGGTTTCCAGATTCGCCGAGTGCTGACGACGTTCGCGACTGGTTCCCGAACGCGGCGTCAGTGCGCTGGTCGTCCGATCGACCTGGCCAGTACGACGTGCTCTCGGCCGAGGGCACGCTGGTCGGGCACGTGTTCCGGACGACGCCCGCCGCGGACGCCATCATTGGTTATCAGGGGCCGACGGATACGCTGGTCGGGTTCGGGCTCGACAACCGCGTCGTCGGGATCCGCGTGAGGAAGAGCTTCGATAACGAGCCGTATGTCGGATACGTCCGCGATGAGGACTACTTTCTGACGCTGTTCAACGGGAAGTCGCTCGCCGACCTCGCGGAGATGGACCTGCAGGCGGAACACGTTGAAGGAGTTTCCGGAGCGACAATGACCAGTCTGGCCGTTGCGGAAGGACTGGTCACCGCCGCCGAGCATCTGCAGACGCTGCAGGCCGAGCGTGCCACACTGACCGAGACTTCCGAGGCAACTTCAGATGCCACGGACGCCGTGCGGCACCGGCAGCCAGGTTTGACTGATCTCGGAATTCTGGCGATCGTCGTCTTTGCGGCGGTGACTGGCCTGACTCGCCTGCGTTCACATCGACTGTTGCGGGCGGTGTTCCAGATTGTTCTTGTTGTTTGGCTCGGCTTCTGGTGCGGAGCTCTGACATCGCTGGCAACGCTGTTTGGCTGGGCACAAAGTGGCGTACCTTGGCAGTTCGCGTTCGGTCTGACCGTCGTCACAGCCTCCGCCCTGCTCTTCCCCATGCTGAGTCGGACGCAGATCTATTGCCACCACGTTTGCCCGCACGGAGCCCTGCAGCAACTGCTGCGGAACTGGCTTCCGTTTCAGTGGCACCCGCGAGGCCGTTTGCGGACGGCGCTGCAGTTACTGCCGTATGGACTGTTGATCGCGGCTGTTATCGTCACGCTGCTCGGGCTGCCATTCAGTCTGGTCGATCTGGAACCGTTCGATGCTTACGTGCCGCGGGCGGCCGGAGTGGCGACGTTGAGCATCTTCGCTGTCGGCCTCATTGCGTCGCTGATCACGCCGATGGCCTACTGCCACTATGGCTGCCCGACGGGCGCCATTCTGGAGTTTCTCCGGTTCAATTCATCGAGTGACCGCTGGAAACGTCGCGACTGGCTGGCGGCCGCACTGCTGACGCTGACCGTTCTCCTCTGGCTGCTGCCATTGCCTTCCGAAAATCCTGACGCTGCTGTCTCGGAAATTCTCGACCGTTTTCGCAGCTTCGCTGACGCGAATCGACAGGCGCTGAAATGGCTGGCGATCGGGTCAGTCGTCATGTTTCTGGGCAGTCTGTCGGCTGTACCGTGGCTAGTGGGGCTGATCCCGGAAGACTACTTTCTGCCGGAATGCCGACCGCGGACCGCGTTTCGACAGCAGCACCCGGCAGTGGCCATTCTGCTGCGAGTGATCAAGAACTTCACCGGCTGCGTCTTTCTGCTCGCTGGCCTGACGATGCTGATTCTTCCCGGCCAGGGACTGCTGACGATTCTGGCGGGGATCATTCTGCTGGAGTTCCCCGGCAAGCGACGTCTCGAAAGATCGCTCATCTGTAGAAAGTCCGTGTTGAAAGCCATCAACTGGATTCGCCGCCGTCGAGGCCGCCCGGAAATCCGAGTCGATTGATCTACGACGGCAGGATCAACCGCTAAGATCGCCGTGGAAGCCGTAACTGCCGACGTCAGAGGAGCCATCAGTCATGGGTCTGTTCGACACACTCGAAGCCAGCAATCTCGAAGACGCGAAACCACTGGCAGCGCGAATGCGGCCACGGTCACTCGCCGAGTTTGCCGGACAGAAACACTTCCTCGGTGACGGCAAACTGCTGCGCCGGATCCTGGAAGCCGACCGCCTTTCGTCGGTCATCTTTTACGGGCCGCCAGGCTGCGGCAAAACGTCGCTGGCCGAGTTGATTGCCTCACAGACGAAGTCCGTCTTCGCGCGGCTGAACGCTGCGTCAGCTGGCGTCAAAGAAGTGCGGGCACTGCTCGAACAGGCTCGTGATCGGCTCGCCGCTGACGGCACGCGGACGCTGCTGTTCGTCGACGAACTCCACCATTTCAACCGGACGCAGCAGGACGTGCTGCTGCCGGATGTTGAATCCGGTGTCGTGCGTTTGATCGGGGCGACGACGGAGAATCCATTCTTTTCGCTGGTCTCGCCGCTCGTCAGCCGCAGCCAGGTTTTTGAGTTTCAGCCGGTTTCCACGGACGAAGTCCTCGCGGTTCTGAGACGGGCGCTGACCGATCGAGAACGAGGCCTCGGGGCGCTTGGCGTTTCAGCAACCGACGACGCTTTGGCGTTTCTGGCAGAAGTATCCGACGGCGACGTTCGGCGGGCGCTGACGGCGCTGGAGATTGGAGCCCACTCTGTTCAGCGGGGCGAGATCGATCTCCAGGTTGCTCAGGAATCGATTCAGAAGAAGGCAATCCGGTACGACGACGATACGCATTACGACGCGGCCAGTGCCCTCATCAAGAGCATGCGCGGCAGCGATCCGGACGCGACGGTCTACTGGCTGGCGAGGATGCTGGAAGCCGGTGAGGACCCACGGTTTCTGGCACGACGGATTGTCATCGCGGCGGCGGAAGACGTCGGCAACGCGGACCCGCAGGCGCTGGTCGTCGCCAACGCGGCCGCTCAGGCGACACTGTTTATCGGGATGCCCGAATGCCGGATTATTCTCTCGCAGGCCGCGACTTACGTCGCCCTCGCCCCAAAGTCCAACGCCGCCTACGTCGCGATCGACGAGGCACTCGACGATGTCCGTCAGCGGCGGGTTCTGCCTGTGCCGACGCACCTGAAGGACTCGCACTATGGCGGCGCGAAACGACTCGGACACGGCGAGGGTTACCAGTACGCGCACAGTTCCGAAGACGGCTGGGTCGATCAGGACTACCTGGGGATCGACCGCAGCTATTACCGACCGGTTGAACGCGGCTTTGAATCCGAACTGAAGGTTCGCCTCGACGGCTTCCGCCAGCGACGGTCAAATTCCGCCGGAGAATCTGATGACTGAGTCTCAAGCCAGCGATCCGCAGTCGACGCTGCGGTCAACGACCGGTCAATCGCTTAACGAACTCTCAGCCGAGCGGCCGATACTCGTTGCGTTTCTGCGTCACAGCGGCTGCACCTTTTGTCGCGAGTTGCTGGGCGATCTGGCCCAACGACGCAAACAGATCGAAGCGGCCGGGATCGGCATCGTGCTCGTCCATCTGGAACGGGACGCCGATGTTGCGGAACTCGCCGCGCGATATGGACTCGCGGACGTTCCGCGGATTGCCGACCGGGAACAACATTTGTACGAGGCCTTTGAGCTGCGCCGAATGTCGCCGGTCGAGATGCTGAACCCGGCCGTCTGGCTCGGCGGTTTCCGCACAGCGATTCTCAAACGCCACGGTTTTGGCCGCATCAAAGGCGACGTTCTGCAAATGCCCGGCGTCTTTCTGGTGAAGAATGGCGAAATCCTTGCCGGCTATCGGCACAAGACACCCGCCTCTTCCTGTGACATCGGCCGTCTGATCGCCAGTACGGAAAAGAAGCCGACGGCGTGAGGGGATCCGCCTGACGATCTGGCAATCGGCTCGTTTACGATTCACGTAACGGCCGTCACAGTTGTGTCTGGCAAAACACGAGGTGGCGGTCTGAGGCGGGCAGATGTTTGAGCAAGACTGGTGGTTTGTCCGGGAACCTGCTTCGGACCCGGCACTCAACGTCGGATTTCGAAGCCAGCAAATTCGCGATAGTCGACTCGGTCATCGTGCGTCGACGTAATATTCTCTGCGAAGTACGTCATCACCTCTTTGAGAAAGCGATCGACTTCAAACGAGGTTCCACACGCGACCAGTTCAACGGTGCCATCGACCAGATTTCTGACAAAGCCCGTCACCAAATGTCCCCGCGCGATCCGGTCCGCCGTATACCGGAATCCAACCCCCTGAACGCGGCCATGAAAAATGACGCGACGGCATTCGTGGTCAACGGACATCATGGACTCCTGCGAGCGGCAGCACTCGAATTCGGTAATGGTAAACAAAAACGGGAGCCGGAATTGTTCCGACTCCCGTTTTGTGTTCAATCGACTGGCCCCGTCAACGAGCGAGTCTGTCAGAAGACTTTTGACTTACTTGCCCTCTGGCTTCTTCTTGCTCTTGTCTTCCGGCTTCTTCACAGCATCGCCTTTTTTCGCGGCACCCTTTTTACCAGCGCGAGCGGCAGGAACCTTCAGTTTGGCGGCCTGTTCTTCCGTCAGAACCTTCTTCAGAGCAGCGACGACCTGCTGACTCAGTTCCCGATTGGCTTTCTGAACGTCAGCCATTTTCGTCTTCTGCTCGTCGGTCAGCTTCAATGCCGCAGAAACGGCCTTCTGAGCATCGGGCCCCTTGGAGCCAGCAGCGCGAGCGGCCTTTTGGGCTTCGGCACGGGCCTTGATCTGATCTTCCGTCAGAATGCTGTCCGTCTTCTTGCGGATTTCAGCAGCCTTCACAGCGAATTCCTTGTCGATGGCAGCGACCTTCTCCTTCTGCTCAGCCGTCAGTTCAATATCGCCTAGAAACCGGGCAGTGACGGACGGTGTACGAGCCTGACGATTCTTCGCATCCCCTTTGCCCTTTTTGGCCTCATCGGCAGCCATCGCTCCGGATGAAATCAACACAGCCAGAGCCACACACAACAGACTTTTGAATGCCTTCATACAACTTCTCCTGTGGAGCGACCGCAGCCGCAATTGAAAATAAATAGCCAGATTGCTGGCGGAAACGGCGTAAACGATTCTCACTTCCGCGAACAAACTCCGCGTATCCACTCAGGTTTCGCATATTCTCAGAAGATAAAAACAGGCCCGACAGTCATGTCAGACAGCCGGGCCTGTGTCGAATTGCTACGCAAACAGTTCTTTAATCGGATTGCCATTACGGACAACCATAATCGGCCGGCCCGTATTGGTGTGGTACTCGTGCTGGTGATCGATGCCCAGTGCGTAATACATCGAGGCCGCCACGTCGTCCGGCGAGTAACCGACTTCGTCTTTCGGCAGCGTGGCGTCGGCATTCGATTCGCCAAGTACCTGACCGCCTTTGACGCCGCCACCGGCCATCAGCATGAACATGCAGCGCGGGTAGTGATCGCGACCGACGCGTTCGGTGTTGATCTTCGGCGTGCGGCCGAATTCACCCGTGACGAACACGTTCGTCGTTTCCAGTAGACCCTTCATCTCCAAAGCCTGCAACAGGCCAGCCAGACCACTGTCGAGGATGGGAAGACGCCGGTCCTTCAGCACGGTCCAATTGTCACGATGCGTGTCCCAGCCACCGAGCGTAATCGTGACGAACCGCGTGCCGGCTTCGACAAGTCGAGTCGCCAGCAGGCAGTTCTGATCAAATCCGTCCTCACCGAACAGCTTTGCGGATTCGGACGGTTCGCGGCTGATGTCGAACGCTTCGCGCGAACGCTTCGACGTAATCATGTAGTAAGCCTGCTGACTGAAACGGTCGAGACCGTCAATCAGTTGGCTGTCCTGCTCGATACTGCGGAATGTTGAGTCGAGATCTTTCAGCAGCGACTGCCGCTTTTCGACTTCGTTGATCGTCAGACCGCCGCTCAGCTCGATGCCGCGAACGGCGTACGGCTGGCCGGCTGTCGGAGTCGAGCCGGTGTTCAGCGGAGCGTACCGGACTCCCAGGAAGCCCGGCTTCTGTGCGCTGTTCGGAATCGCCACAAACGGCGGGATGTCCTGTGCTGTTTCGAGTTCTTTTGAGACGACTGCTCCATAACCTGGATACTCGATCGACGGCAGCGGTTTGTTGCCGGTGTTGACGTATTCTGTCCCCAGTCGGTGAGCGCCCAATGTGTGACTGACACCGCGAAGAATCGTGTAGAGATTCTGCACTTTAGCCAGCTTTGGCAGGTGCTCGCTGATCTGGATACCAGGAACGTTCGTGTCGATCGGGTTAAACTCGCCGCGGTGGGTATCCGGGGCATCCGGCTTCAAATCGAACGTGTCCATATGAGATGGTCCACCGCTCAGATTGATGAAGATCGCCGAGCGTGCCGTGCCGCCTTTGACCTGGCCGGCTTCCACCATACGCAGGTAGCTGGACATGGTCAGGCCGGTCGCGCCGAGGGCTCCGACCTTCAGGAAATCGCGGCGAGAAGTGCCTTCACAGTTACGATGTCGCGCCATAGTGGCAGTCCTTTCAAGGAAGAGCTGGATTGAGTGGCATTGGGGGACCGCACATGAGTTGCGGTGCCGTGATTCAGAATGGGGAAGCAACGGGTTCCCGGACACCGTCCGGGAACCCGAGAAAAACAGTTAGTGGTTGACGATGAACTCTTTGGTGTTAATCAATGCCCAGAGCACGTCACGGACACCGTCGAGCTGGTTTTCGGACGACTTGACGTGAGCCACCGTCCGCTCCAGTTCGTCGGCGCTCGGTTCCCGGCTGACGGTTCGCAGGTAAGTCCGGCGGATGATGTCCGGGATTTTTTCGGCGTCATTGGCCGACTGAGCGGTCGCGGATGCCTTGTCGTCCGCCTTGTCTACTCCCGTCAGCCGGGCGAGTTGCTTTTCTGCGAATTCGAGGCGGCGCGCCACTTTCGTGGCCTCGGCTTCGTCATCAGCCTTCTTCGCCTTTTTCAATTCCGCCTTGAGTTGACGAATCTGGGTTTCGGCGCGGGCGATCTGACGCTCGGAGTTGTTGCCTGCCGAGCCGGCCGTCCGCGTCTGTCGCATTCCCAGTTCACTGGCGACCTGATTGATCCAGCCGCCACGTCCCTGATCGATCAGGCGATAAACGTCCTGATCGTTCTGCAGGAAGACGGTCTGCAAAAGACTCGGCTGTTCCGAGCGATCGCAGTCGCAGTTCGATTCACGAATCGAGCGGCCGAAGACAGATAGTGAGTAATTCTGGCGGTTCTCGTTATACCGCGAGCCTGCCGACGCGATGGAGATCGAACGGCGATCGACGTCCGTCAGCATTTTGCCGAATTCGTCGTCCGCCGATGTGGCCGCGACCAGGGCATCAAGAGCAACTTCGGCCGGAATCCGGCGCGGAATCGAGTGGCTGAAGTTCCGCTGATCGCCGTGGTTTGAATCGTTCGGCACCCAGGTGCGCTGATACGTGTCGCTGTTGGCGATCTCACGATGCAGCCATTTCAGGTCGTACCCGCTGTCGATAAAGCCTTGCGTCAGGTAGTCGAGCAGCGGCTTGTTACTCGGTGGATTGGCAAGCGCCATGTCGTCCGGCGGTTCGACAATGCCGACATTGAAGTATGCAGCCCACACGCGATTAACCAGCGCTTTGGCCATCAGGTCATTGGATCGCATCCAGGCCATCAGCGGCTCCCGGGGATCTTCAAATTGAGACAGATCGGTCGCTTCGGACTCACCGAGAAGTCGGGCTTCGCGCGGCTGATTACCGCCGCGGTTATTCTGCTGGCGCCGACGGTTGTTGCCATTCGTCTCGCGCGCGGGTTCAACCTTCCGGGTCCAGACCTCATCGAACGGGACTACTTTGCCCTGGGCCAGCAACGGCGTGATCTGGCGACGCAGGTCGTTACCTCGCAGCTTTGTGTCGAGGCCGAGGTCAGTGACGAGTTTCTCCGCACCTTCGCGGGCTCCGGGGCTGTTGCGGAACGTCGTATGAACGAAGAAGTTTTTGAACTCGTGGAAATCCTGCATCGTCCAGGCATCGAACGGGTGCTTGTGGCACTGCGCGCATTGCATCCGGATGCCCAGGAAGCTGTAGGCAAAACCGATCACGCGGTCTTCCGGCTGTCGGAAGTTGTTGCGAGCCCAGTAATGAGGCATCGTCTCTCGGTCCGCGTAGCTGGCTTCGGAGTTCCGCTGATAGATCTCCGACATGCTCGCACAGTATTCGAGATAGTCCTCGTCGCCCTGACGGCCCTTTGCCAGAACGATGCCTTCGACGATTCTGTCGTAGGGCACGTTCTTTTCGACGCGAGCCCGCAGCCACTCATACCAGTCCTGAGCCGCCTGAGCCCGAACTGGCGTGACGTTGTTGAGCTGATCGTCGCTGTTGCCGGTCCAGTCGGCGAAGCGGGTTGCCCACCAGGCGGCGTAAGCTGGAGTTTCCAGCAGTTCGTTGATCTTGCGAGCCCGCTTATCGGCGTTTGCGTCGGCCACGAAATCGCGGATCTGCTGCGGCGTCGGCAGCGTGCCGGTCATATCCAGCGTGACACGACGCAGAAACTCGGTATCACCCGCTACGTCTGACGGCACAACGCCCAGCTTGGCCAGCTTCTCGATGACGAGACCGTCGATCTTCGTCTTTGTGGCAAGCTTCGGATACTTCTCACCGACCGTGTCAGTCACGGGTCGGATCACCGGAATCGGCTGCACGCCGTTGTCGTAAAACGCGACGATGTGCGTATCGCCGGCCTGCTGATTGACGACTTCGCCCGTCTTCGAAACGTCAGCGATCTGATCATCGTTCGACTGAAAGCGGCACATGCACGTGACGTCTTCGCGGCTGCCGTCGGACCAGACGGCCACAACCTTAAGCTGCACCGTCTCGCCGGCTTTCGAGAACCGCAGCTCGCTCGGCGTAACTTCGAGCCGTTCAAACGTCGGTGAGTTTTCGAGGTCGACATTCTTTGCGCCGCCTGCAATCCACTTCAGCAGGACGTTGTATTCCCACGTGCCCTTTTCGGTGCGTTTACCACCGCGGTGCGGCTCATCCAGTGTCGCTTTATGGAGCGCGTAGCTGTCGGCCGGAGTTTCGAGGTCGACGCGCTCGAGCAGGCCGTCATGGTCCATCTTGAAGTCGTAGCCGAAGAGCGAGAGCTGAAACCCGCCCTGCCCCTGAAACGACCCGTGACAGGCTCGGCTGTTACAGCCCAGCTTTCCGATGACCGGAACGACCAGCCGGCGGAAGTCCGGGATTTCGTCAGTGTCCGGCGATGCGAAACGCTCGGAGGCGGGCCGCAGTTCTTTCTGCTTCTGACTGTCTGCGTTTTCGTCTGCGGCACTGGCCGCAAGCCCCGGCGACAGGGCGGCGATCAGTACCGTCATTCCGACACAACACTTCATGGAGAAAAC
The DNA here is from genome assembly GCA_016124895.1 of bacterium. GTDB lineage: Bacteria > Planctomycetota > Planctomycetia > Planctomycetales > Planctomycetaceae > JAPOLP01. Next base: position 67,570 of record WGMU01000022.1, on the reverse strand, counting down.
CTTTCCGTGAATTCAGTGGCGGGAACATAAAGGAGGGAAAGTCAGCCAGCCGGACTCCTGCGAATTCGGCCGCCTGGACGGTGAGACTACTTATCTGATCGTGGCTGTGCATCGCCTGACCGCGGCTTAATATCAGCAGATTTCTTTCGCGACGAAGCGCTGGATGGCTTTGCAAACCGGTCTGTCAGAGCAGACTCACCCGTCTTTGGCCGTTCAGCCCCGGTCTGCACATTGCTGGGTTTCGACTTTTCGGACCTCGACCCCGCCGCGAGCGTCCGCGTTTTCGATTTGGCAGAAATCAGCCGCTGGATGCGATCGATCTCAGCGGCGACGCGGTCGTCGGATGACTTTCGAGTTGCAGCCAGTTGTTCGCTGACCTTCTCGAAACGCTCCTTTTGACGCTGATAATCAACTTCCAGCAGCGCAATTCGAACAGCCTGACGTTCTTCGATCATGGGCCGCAGTCGGGATTCGACTTCGGAGTCGGACGACATTGACAACCTGGCGATTTCCAGGCGAATCCGCGAGTCGAGATTCCAGATTTGGAGGGAAAGCTGGTAACGCTCAGCATCGCGTTCGGCCATTTTCTTCAGCCGTTCGGCATCGCGTGAGACGTCCCGCAGTGCTGACTGATACGCCGGCAGATTCGAGCGTCGCAGGGCATCGAGCAGATCCGCAAGCTCCGGATGCTGCGCCCGAGCGAATCCCAGCGCGGCCTTTTCGACAGCGTCGGAAACCGGCTCTGCCGAAACCGGCTCCTGCGGACGCTGAGACTGCTTGCGCGGCGCTGATTTCTCGTCGGCGTAGGACAGCAGCGTCACCACGCAGACGATTGTCAGAGGCAGCAATCCAGCCAGTGAACGAACCATCTCGCTAGTTCTCCAGAATCGGGTTGTCCGGTGCGCCCAATGCCGTGTCGTAGGAAAGTTCCACGGCGACAAACAACCAGTCCGGGACCTCATTCGTCGAGTCTGTCCGTGATTCAATCGAGTCACCGGGAATACTTTCGGACGGAGTCTCACCATCCAGAGCAGCGATCGACTCGCGAGCTTCCGCCCAGGTTTCCAGCAACAGTGAACTGATCTCGGTGCGCCGGTCTGTTACTGAGATTGCGTCGGAAGTTCGACTGTGTCTGGTCGCTTCTGAATTTGCAGCCAGCGGCTGCTGATCCTCGTTGCTGGGCGACGAGTCGATTCCGCGGTATGAAATCAGCAGTGCCGCGACGACGACGCAACCGGCAGTCAGCACAGTAACAGATCGCCCGACTGCAGATCGTCGCGCCAGTGCGACCGACCGACGTTCGAGTTCCGAGACACGCGTTGTCTGCACATCGAACTTCCGGTCCGCGCTATCCGCCTCTACGGCAAACGCCAGCGAGACGGTTTCGCCAAGAGCGACCGTGCGGGAAACGGCCTCAGCGACAGCGGGTTCCGCAAGCAGCCGCGACTCAAAGCAATCTGCCTCGTCAGCAGACAGCTCACCGCACACATAGAGAAGTGCGAGCCAGTCGAGATCGCTGCGGCCACCGCCGTCTGTCTCGTGATTCGCTGCCATGATGATTCCCCGTTCGGAACGACGTTCCAATTACCTGTTTCGATGAACTGACTGAGAGGCTAAGTATCCTGATCGAACGATTTCTTCAGTGCCTGCTGCAGCCGCTCCGTCGCCAGACGCATTCGCGTCAACACAGTGCCCAGTGGAACTCCCAGTTCGTTCGCGATAACCGCAAACGTCTTATTCTCATAAATCCGCATCCGGACGATCTGTTGCTGAGCGTCCGGCAGCGAGTCAATTGCCCGTCTGACATCCGCCACCGTTTCGTTCCGGATGGCACTTCCATCCGTCGGACCCTCACCGCTCTGGCGAGAGGCCGTCTGCCAGGCAGCCTGATCGACCGCCCGCTGTTCGCGAGCCTGCCGCCGTTTCACCTGGATGGCTTCGTTCGAGGCGACACGGAACAGCCAGCCCCGCACGTCGTCACGAATCGAATCCGACCGCTCGATGAGCCGTCCAAACACAGTCTGGAGCACCTCATCCGCCAGCCCTTGATCTCTCAGAATACCAATGACCAGCCGCCGAAGATTCTCGGCGTAATCGCGGTACAGCTCCGCGATCTCACCTGAGTCAATCTGTCCGTGGCCGTCAGTGAGAGACACGTCGAATTCAGATCCTTCATCTGATCGGCGGCCAGCGACATCTGAGAGACCGGCTGTCCGGACAACGACGCGCTCGCACATCCAATTATTTTCTGGTTTTTCAGGATTCTGGCAGACTCGCCTGGATCGGACTCCACCCCTGACTGGAGCCTCGACGACCGAACCCTATCATTCCGCCACTCTATCGAACTCAGATCGAACTTCGCTAACCCAGGAGGATTGCCATGAGGACCCGACTGACGCTCGCTTTGATTGCCTGTGCCGTTGTTGCGTCATTGACGCTGCCTGGCAATGCGCAGAAGAAGGGCCGCACCCGCCCATTGACCACCAGTCAGACGATGGCGGGTCTGATCAAGCCACAGCTCACGATTCTGAAAGAGGGTCTCGAAGCCGAGCCGAAAGACGAGGACGCATGGAAAGCGATCGCCACCAGCGCCGCTCTGCTCAACGAGTCGTCTTATCTGATGATGGACGACGGCCGCTGCCCGGACAAAGTCTGGTCAGAAGGCTGCGTCATGCTCGAAACCGCGACCAAAGACATCCTCAAGCAGGTCGACGCGAAAAACGCCACTGCCGCTCTGGCCGGTGTCGAAGGCGTCGTCGCCTCCTGCAAGCACTGCCACGCCGAGCACAAGTACAAAAAGCGATAGGCTGGAAACAGCGAACAAAAGCCGGCCTACCGAAATCACCACTGGCCGCTGGCGAAACGCCGGGAGAACGTTTTCGCTGAACAGCAATCCTGACGCAGCGAACCAGCCTCGAAGTACGACTTCTGCCTGCCTTCGAGTTCAGTCCCGCTTCAACCTACTGCCCTTCGTTGAGCAGCTCGTTCAGCGTATCAGAGTAGTCCTCGACCGCTTTGAGGTTCTTACGCACCTCCGGCGGAAGAGCGTTCAGAGCACGTTGATCGTTGAGGTTCAGATTCTGCCTGGCACCGTTGTCACCTGAGCCGCCTCCGGAAAACAGCGACCCCAGCATCGACATGCCGTAGATCGCGCTTGCCCCGACCAGCAGCACGTTGAGCAGCGCAACAATGCCGATCGCCCAGAGAAAGCGGCGAAACAGCTTCATTGTCCGATTGATCGATTCCAGATGGGCGATCATCTGGTCGAGTTGTTCGCGGGTCGGCGCCGCAGACTCGGACGCGCCACCGCGGACTGTCAGTACCGCACCGGGTTCACTGAAAAGCTCGCCCCTGTCAGTCGGCGCTGCAGTCAGTGCCGGCTTCTGAGACGCTGGCTCCGACGAGAGAGCAGCAAATTCAACGTCACTGTCGTCGTCGATACGCTTCTGCTTCCCCGCGCACCTGGCACAGCGAACCGGTCGAGGGCGCGACCGCGGAATGCGGTAAGTCCGCTCGCACTCGGGACACGTCCACGCGATTCGGTCAGAGGTTTCGCGACTCACGCTGGCGCTCCTGAGTGTTTCGATAAACCGGCTGCAGCGAACAGCCGCCGTTACCGGGACCGCGTTCCCCCCTAACGAAACTCGCGGAGAGTTTCGGGCCAGCCTGCCGAAAGTCTGCGCGACGTTCGCTATGGAAAGTAAACGTCTTCTGATCCAGTTCTCCGTGATCATTCCACATGCTGCCTGATCACTGTCAGGCGGTCAGTGGCCACGTCAGACACTTTCTGTGTTGAACCGTCCGGCCAGGTCACGGTCACCGATTCGACAGTCGTATTGTCACCCAGACCGAAGATCACCGGCAGCTCGCTCTGCGAAATGTAGCTGCGAGTCGGCATGACTCTGCGGCGCAGGGTCTGGTCTGGCAGTCTGACTTCGATTTCGGCCCCGATCGCGTCACGGTTCGCTCCCTTGCCGACCAGCTTGAACTTCAGCCAGTGGTGCCTGAGTTGCTGATCGTTACGCAGCAGACGAGGCCCGCGGCCGACGGATGTGACGAGCAGATCCTGATCGCCATCGTTATCGATGTCCGCACACGCCGCCCCGCGGCCAACCATCGGCTGCAGCAGATCGCGGCCGCACTTCTCTTCAGGAACAGGAATGAACTCCGTGTCCTGCTCAGCTCCGCAGTTCCAGAACAACTGCTGCGGCTGCTGATAATGCTGACTGGGCTGCACCCGGTTAATGTCCTCTTCGAGGTGGCCGTTCGAGCAGAACAGATCGAGCCGGCCGTCGAGATCGCAGTCAACATACAGGACGCCAAAGGTGAGTTCGAGCCGCGTGTTCGGTCCGAGACCCGTCGACACGGATTCGTCCATAAACTGCATCTGCCTGCCGGACGAGACGTACAACGCCGTCATCTCGTTCGAGAAATTGCCGATCGCAATCCCGACCGCGTCGTTATTCCGGAAGGTGGCCGCGTCGATACCCATCGCTCCGCGGGCTGCTCCGTTCATGTCGAAGGCGACGCCGACAATGGCTCCCATCTCTTCGAAGCGACCGTTCTGCAGATTGTGGAACATCAGGTTCTGCACGGTATCGTTAGCGACGATGACATCGAGCCATCCGTCGCGATCAAAATCCGCAAACGTTACGCCGAGCGACTTCGCCAGAGCGACGCCAGTTGCGGGATTTTTGATGTGCAGTCCGGCCTCGTCAGCGACCTCCGTAAACTTCCCGCCTCCATCGTTGCGGTACAGATAGGGAAATGTCCCTTCAAAGTTTTGTGGGCGTCCATAAGCCTCGCCGCCACCTGTTAATTGAAAGTTCTGCACCTCGTCGAACTCGCGGGTCCACTTCACGTAGTTGCAGACAAACAGATCAAGGTCGCCGTCATGGTCGAAGTCGAACCAGCCGCAACTGGTACTCCATTCCAGCGGATCGCCCGCGACACCGGCAGCTTCCGTGACGTCAACGAACTTTCCGCGGCCTTCGTTATGAAACAGCCGGTTGGAGCCAACGGCCGAGAAGAATACATCCGGCAATCCGTCGCCGTCGTAATCCGCGACGGCAGCTCCCATCCCGTAAAACGAGACATCGAGCCCCGAGCCGGCGGTCACATCTGCGAAATGCCCGGCGCCATCATTTTCGTACAAAGCCATCAGGTCCGGACGTTTCGCTGGTCCACGAGGATCCCAGGCCCAGCGTTGCGAATTGACGAGCAGCAGATCCTGGTCGCCGTCCGAGTCGAAATCGAAGAAGGCACAGCCGCCACCCATCGTCTCGGGCAGCAGTTTCTTACCGTACGCCCCGTTTTCGTGCCGGAACGTGATGCCGGCCGCGCGTGTGACATCTTTAAACGGAAGCTGCGGCAGTTCGATTGCCGATGCCTCGCGAACTTCAACAGCGGCCAGTTTTGTCTCGACGACTTCCGGTTCCGGTTCTGGCCGCGTCAGAAACCAGGCCACTGGTGCCGCCAGAACGGCGAGTCCGCCGAGCACGAAGAGGGACGAGCGCAGGGCCTCGCCAATAACGGCGTCGTCGCGTTCCTCGTCCTCGACGTCCCGGGAAGTGTCTTGAAGTTTGTCAGTCATGGCTTATCGATCCTGCTCTTGCGAGCGTTGAAGTTGTTCAATGACTCAAAGCAGAACAGTCACCCTGACTGTCAATTCTCGCTCCCTCGCTCTGCGTGGAAGCGTTGAGACGTCCCAGGTCAGAGGACGCGAAGCGTCCATTGTGGCAGTCCAACGCAGAGCGTTGGAACGTGTTGGCGACATCACTGTCCCGGTGCTCCTTCGCGCTGCAGTGGGTACTTCACCACTGCTTCGGCCGCGTGATTCGCCGCCGGGTACTTCTCGCGAGCCAGACGCACCGCCCTGCCCTGAGCGTTGTCGTCAGGTTTGTAACGAGCGTGCAGGCGCGCGTGCTCGGTCGACTTTTCTTCGTCACCGAGTTCCGCATACAGAAGCTGCAGGTTGAAGTGGGCGGCGACGTCTTCGGAATCGATCGTCAGGGTCCTTTCAAACTGAACAACCGCGTCCTGCCAGTGCTGCTGCGCTTCGTCTTCGCGACCCTGCCGGGCTCGCAGTCGGCCAAGGTCGAACAACGTCTGCCCCAGCAGGTTGATGACCTTGATGTCGAGGCTGAAGTCAAACTCTCGCTGCTGCATGTCCGGAGTGCTGTCTTCGAGCACGCTGCGCAGGTTGTTGACGGCGTCGGTCAGTCGTCCCTGCTGGCGGTTGACGTCGCCGCTGAGCCACGCCCAGGTCCAGCGGGGATAGCCAGACTCGTTTTCAAACGCCGTCGCTCGCTGCAGTGCCGCGACAGCGTCAGCGAGCCGGCCTTCCGTGTTGTAAACCCGTGCGAGATTCATCGGACCGTCCCAGCGATTCAGATTCTCGACCTCGGTAAACGCCTCCGTCGCCTGCCGCAGTTCGGCCTTACCTTTGAGCAGCAGTCCGATGCCGTAATCGTTCCAGCGTTGCCAGACCGGAAACTTGACCTCGGGGTTTTCGACGGCGGTCTCGACACCTTCAACCGGAAACGTCACTCGGTCTTCAGCCAGCGTAAGAATCGGCAATTCGTTTTCGTACGGCTGGCCGGGTTTGTGCCCTCGGATCATCCGCCCGAGCTTCGCATTCGTCTCCGCGACAACTTCCATGTAACGCTGGTCAAACTTCCGATACTGGAGCTTCAACTCGACTGTGACCGGCGCGACCAGTTCGTCTGGAAGCTGCAGCTCATAATGCACGGTCTGGCCGGCGCCCGGCGGAATCTGATGGTTATAAAGCGGCGTGAAGATGTCCTGCGCGTTGCGGCGGTCGACCCGGTTGCCATCGCGGTCGAGCATGAAGACGTTGACGAAGTGCGACCACGGATCGACTTCACGGTGTCGTGCGTCGTCGATCGCTCCGCTGCGCCCAATGATCCGGTCGCCGCTGCGGACCGTCACGTCGAGCCAGACTTCGTTCGAGTCGACGGTGCCCTGAGTAAACAGGTGGCCCATCTTCAGCGTGCGGATAACGGTTTCGAGCAGCACTTTCGAGCCTGGCTTGAGTGTCGGCACCTCCGGTCGCAGGGGCGCGGTCAGCTTACCGTCGATCTCGCCGCCCTCGCGGACGCCGAAAATGTCGACGCGTATCACGCCCTCGTTGAATTTCCGGTGCGCCTCGATGACTTCCGGCCGGTCACGCAGCCAGGCAATGCCCGTATTCGCCGACGGAAACAGATGGCTGTGAATGCTCAGTTCCTTCGCGTCGCCGAAAAACTTCGCTCCGAAGTCGTCCGAAGCCTGCAACGGCATGTGACAGCCGTTGCAGTTGTGCTGAGCCTTCGGCGGATAATAGAAGCTGCGGGCTCCGTGCCCGGAGACACCGCTGAAGAGATACGGGTCGTAGTGATTCTGCCCGCGGAGAAATTCCTTGTAGTGGTTCAGCTCTTTCGGCAGATGCACCTTGTGGCAGCCGGAACAGAACTCGGCCGTCTTGTGCAGCGGCTTCAGGAACGTCTTCTTGTGGAACGACGGCTTCGCCTTGACGAGTTGATTATTGACCCACTGCAGCACGGCGTTGTCGCTGTACGCGAACGGGTAATGCAGGGGCTCTTCGATCGTATAGTCGGCGTTCCCGCGGTTGCTGTTCACGTTCGTGATCGCGTGGCAGACGGTGCATGTAATGCCGGCCTGCGACGTCGCGTGCTTCAGCATGTCAAAGTTCGGATCGTCGAATGCGCCACTGAAGAACGGCACCGGATCATGACAGCCGGCACACCAGCGGGACGCCTGCACGTTGCCATCGCGTTTCAGCGCGATTTCGCGGGTTTCCTGCACACTGGCCAGGTACGGCGGATTGTTGAACGAACTGAAGCGGTGGACGCTGTCCTTCCAGCCGGCATGCACGTCGGCATGGCACTTCAGGCAATACTGGTCGTTCATCAGCGAGCGGGCTGGAATGAAGTTGCCGCTCGACGTACGGGCCAGCGACGGCTCGAAGTATTTGACGCCGGATTCCGGACCGACCGCTCCCCAGCCACGCGGGTCGCCCGAGTGAAACACGACCATTCCTCCGACGACCGCCGCGACGAATGCTCCATACGTCAGGCCAATCCGCCACTTGATCCGCGGCCCTGCCAGCCGGTGCAGCCAGTACAGCCACGCGGCGACGATCGGCACGATCACATGCAGCCAGTAGACCGTGCTGCGAGCCATCGGCTGCTTCAGATCGAAGCCGCCAATCCGCATCAGCAGAACGCCCGTGACGAGCACGACGATTGATGCCGCAAACAGAACGTACCCGATACGGACCGCCCGACGGTTTCGGCGATCCTTCGAGGCCAGCATGTGAACCGTACCAAACACGACCAGCGGCACGGCCAGCAGCAACCCGAGTACCAGGTGAGCCAGAAACATGTACTGGTAGAAATAGTTCTGGTATGTCTCGCCGCTGCTCCACTCCATGACGGTGATGCTCGACAGATAGGCCGCATTGGCGACCAGCAGAGCGACCAGCCCAAACACGACATACAGCAGTTTCTTCAACCGCGGACTCACAGCCGGCGTGTACCGGCGGGGCGATGTCGAAGTCGGCAGAATCGACGTCGAAGAAGACACAGACGGCTCCGGCAGAGGGGGCTCGGGCATGGACGGACTCCAGTAGCTGGACAGAGCCGGTATCACGACTCGCCGCAGAAGTACGCCGCTGAGTCACCGCTCGGAAACAATAAGGACGGACAAGGAACTGATCGACGCCGCGTCGGGGCGTCAGCTTGTCCGGCCATCGCCAGCCGGACGAAAAGAACAGTTCGCGGCTCCGTAGACTGGTTCGCCGCGACCGCAGAGCGAAGCTATCGGGCCGGCAAAATGCCTGTCAACGGCCAGCGTGTCCCTTCGCGTTGCGTAAGGCTGACAACTCGGCTGTCGGTATTTTCAATCTCTCACACGATAGCCCATCTGTTCGAGTGATTCGCGAATCCGTTCCAGATGACGTCCCTGAATCTCGATGCCGTCGTCCGAAAGAGTCCCCCCTGCTCCGCACGCTGACTTCAGCCGAGTCAGCAATGTCGGCAAATCGTTACCCTCAGCCGGCAGGCCGTAAATGACGGTGACGACTTTCCCCTTCTTCCGCTTCTCGATCGCCAGCCGAGCGGTCAGTTTCCCGGGCGGAATCTGCGGCGTCGCTTCCGGCGGGCACTGACAGTCCGCTTCGAGTTCTCCGCATCGCTCACACCGCGGCGGCCGGTCGAATTCGGTTCCCTCAAACAGTCGCATGGTGTCCCTTTGAGTTACGCTGCGCTCGGCCCGGCCTACAGGTCCGTGATTGGATACGGTTCCGCAAACGCCGCGAAGGCTCCGAGACCGCCGTCGACTTCGAGATCCGTCCCAGTCACAAACGCTGCCGCGGAACTCGCCAGAAATAGTACGGCCGCCGCGACTTCCTCCGGCTGGCCAATCCGGCCGAGTGGATGCCGGTTGGCGATCTTCGCTTCCCCGCCCTGCTCGGCCAAAGTCGCCTGCACCATCGGCGTGTTGATGCAGCCTGGCGAGACTGACACAACGCGAATCCCCTGCCGCGCGTACTCGACGCCCCACTGCCTCGTCTGCATCAGATTGGCGGCCTTGATCGGCCCATACGCCGCCACTTCGCGAGCCGTCCTGTGCCCCTGTCCGCTGGCGATGTTGACAATCACGCCCGACTGCTGAGCGAGCATCACCGGCAGCCCGTGCTTCGCGAGAAACGCATATCCCGAGAAATTGATCCCGACCATCCGCTCCCACAAGTCCGTCGGAAACTCGTGCATCGGCACGTAGGACGCATTTGGCTGAATCGCCGCGTTGTTCACCAGCACGTCGATCGTCCCGAACTTCTCGACAGCGAACCCGACCGCGTTCCGACAGTCGTCTTCGGCCGAAGTATCACCACGCACAAACGCGATCTCCCCTGGCAGAGACTCAGCCGCGTCCACGTCGACATCGAGGCAAACGACTGACGCGCCGCTTTCGAAATATGCCTCACAGATGGCACGCCCAATCCCCATCGCCCCGCCACTGACAAGCACCACTCGTCCGTGGTTATCAAAGCTGACGGCTCCAGTTGGTCTGCTTTCTGGCATTCCAGATTTCCTGTCGTCTTCCTCAATGTTTCAGTTCAGTATACAGCCACCGAAAAACACCTCGAAAAACTGATAGGGTCGCAGTTTGAATCACCGCGGTCGAGCGAATCGAGACAGGGAAAAGTGAATCCCTGTTGTCGCCAGCGACTTCAGCTCGATACGGTTTCCGTCTGCATTCCTGTCCCGCCCTCTCCCCCCAACGTTCCTCATCGCTGGCCTGCCCTCATGTCAAAGTCTCGTTCTGTCGCCGGCTGCTCCCAATTCCGCCGGAAGCTGGGTTCCAGTCGCCGTGAGTTTCTCAAAGCCGGAGTGCTCGGGCTCGGCGGTTGCGGGCTGAATCTGACCGACGTACTGCGAGCGGAAGCGGCGCGTGGCGAATTGAAAACGGAAAACTCCGTGATCATCCTCTGGATGCGCGGAGGACCGGCGCATCAGGACATGTGGGATCCAAAACCGCAGGCGCCGGTCGAGTACCGCGGCGAGTTCGGCACGATGAGTACGAACGTGCCGGGGATTCAACTCTCCGACATGCTGCCACACTGCGCCGCGATTCAGGACAAGTGGTCGATCCTCCGCAGTCTACATCACCACGACGCCGGACATTCGGCCGCCGACCAGATTTGCTTCACGGGCTACGACCGCGGAACAAACCCCGACGAGAACATTCATCCAAGTTGCGGGTCGATCGTCGCGAAGCAGCTTCAGCATCTGACGCCCGAACTGCCGGCGTACGTGATGATCCCGCGGCAGGTGCCGGGCACCGACTCCGCCTATTTGGGCGTCGCCTGCCGTCCGTTTGAGACACTCAACGATCCGGCCAACGAAGGTCCGTTCTCTGTGCCGAACTTCGCACTCGCCGACGGCATTTCGCTCGACCGCTTCGGCAACCGCCGCGATCTGCTGACCGGCTTCGACCAGCTCAAACGCAACGTCGATCAATCGGGAATGATGGACGGGATGGACAACTTCCAGCAGATGGCCTGGCGGATGCTCTCGACGGACCGAGCGCGAGCCGCCTTCGATCTCGACGCCGAACCGCAGGCTATCCGGGAACGGTACGGTTTCATGCCGCGGTTCGATCCCGGAGCCTCGAACCGCTGCGGTGCTCCGGCCTGGAGCCAGCGCATGCTGCTCGCGCGGCGACTCGTTGAAGCTGGCGTCCGACTGGTCACGGTCGATCTCCGCTGGTGGGACACGCACGTGCTGGGCTTCGATTCGCTGCGCCGCGGATTCCTGCCGCGGTTCGATCAGGCATACTCGGCGCTGATCGAGGATCTCGATCAGCGCGGCCTGCTGGAAAAGACATTGGTCGTTGCCTGGGGCGAATTTGGCCGCACGCCGCGCGTCAACAAGGACGCTGGCCGGGATCATTATCCCAACGTTTTTGGAGCAGCAATCGCTGGCGGCGGTGTTCAGGGCGGTCGAGTTGTCGGATCCTCGGACTCGAAGGCGGCCTTCCCGCTGGAGAATCCGAAGACGCCTCAGGACGTGCTCGCGACGATTTACCGGCACGTCGGCGTCGACACCGAAACGCACTATCTCAATCGAGCCGGTCGTCCGATCAAGGTGCTGCCTTCTGGCCGTCCGATCGACGAGCTGTTCTCGTAAGATCACCATACACTGAATCATGATTCTCGATCGTATTCTGCGCGGACTGCCGCTCGCCCTGCTGTTTGCTTTTCTACTGATCACACCGGCGTCCTCGTTTGCACAGCCTGAGACGCGACGTAATCCCGAGCGTCTCTGGACCGGCGATTACCGCGGTGCTCTGGCGACGGCTCAGCGGGAGAGTAAGCCAATCATGCTGGTTTTTCGCTGCGTTCCCTGACTGGACTGCCGTGAATTCGACGAGCAGGTTGTTCGTCTCGACCAGATCAGCGATCTCGCTGAGGACTTCGTTCTCGTTCGCCTGACCCAGATCGAGCACTCTGACCTGCGCATCTTCGAGTTCGATTACGACCAGACGTTTGCGATCTTCTTCATCGACGGACAGCAGCAGATTCTCGGCCGTTACGGCGCCCGCAACGCGCTGAGCGCCGAGTCGCTACAGTCGCTGGCCGGACTGCGATACGCGATGCAGACAGCGCAGACTCTGCACCGAAGTCGCAGCGTGCCTGCAGCCGCCGAACAACCGGTCGCTCCGCAGCACGAACCTTTGTGGATTCGCGATCTCGAAGCCTCGCGCGAGCGACGCGGCTGCATTCACTGCCACGACGTCAAAGAGATTCTCCGTGAGGAAGCTCAATCCACAGGCGTCTGGAAGCAGTCGGACCTGTTCCGGTATCCGCCAACGGAAAATGTCGGATTCTCGCTGAACATCGATCGCGGCAACGAAGTCACGCGGATTGTGGCCGATTCGCCCGCTGAGCAATCAGGGCTGCAGACCGACGACCTGATCGACTCGCTGAACGGCTTCCGCGTGCGTTCTATCGCCGATGCTCAGTTCGCACTCGACAGGTCACCGCAGCAGGGCCGCATTTCGATCGTCTGGCAACGAGCTGGCCGCGAGATGACCAGCGAACTGAATCTGCCTGCCGACTGGAGACGCTCGGACATTTCCTGGCGGCCGTCGCTGCAGCAGTACGTCGGCCTCCCACGCCTTTACGGCACCGATCTGACTGCGAAAGAACGCAAGCAGCTCGGCCTGACTCCAACGCAACTCGCATTTCGGCATCGAGAGAAGATTCACCGACAGGCTCAGCCGGCCGGCGTCAAACCCGGCGACATCATTCTCGGGTTCGATGATCGCAAGCTCGACATGGAGGCTTACGACTTCGAGATCTATGTCCGACGCCACTACGTCGCCGGAGACCGCGTCACGATCAATCTGATCCGCGGTGGAAAGCGGCTCAACCTGCCGATGACGATTCTGCCGCTTTACTGATTTGCGGGGTGAGAACGCATCCCGTTTGTCGGAAGCTGGATTTGCCGCGTTTTACTCAAACCATGCGTGAGTCAGTGCAACGGAAGCTCGTCCTGTCAAAGCAACTCATCAGAAGGCAACGAAGACAAGAAGAACGATTCTACTGGTCTCCTTCGTTCCCTTATTGTCTTCTATCCCAGCCAAAAGTCACCCGGCCGCAGCAGCAACCGGGTGACTTCTTCATTCAGCGACAGTGTCGACTGAGAGCCGTCAGACGGACTCCGTTCAGACCTTGTCCGCGGTGGGGCAGACAAAGGGCTCGCGGTATTCGCGAGTCAGGTACTTGTCGGCCTTCGGATTGTCGATGAAGACTTCCTTCTCCGGATCGAATTTCAACGCCGGGCCGAACGCGATCGGGTACTTCTCCAGATCGACTCCGTTCTTCTTCAGGTGCTTGACCGTTCGATCCAGCGTCGCGGCGTTGTCGTCGAGGCTCTTGACGCCTTCCAGCACCTTCTGAGCTTCGGCGATCGACACCTTGTTCTGCTCACCGAGGAAGTACGAAATCGTTCCCAGGTGTGCCATCGACGCGGACAGGTGGCCTTCGCGGACTTCGCCGTTCAGTTCATCGCGGTTGCGGCTGATGCAGGCGCTGACGAAGTTTCCGAAATGGTTTTCGCCACCCTTGAACTCCTTGATCACTTTCAAGTCCTTGTCGTACGCAATGCAGTGCCCGTATGTCACCTGGACGACGTAACCTTCGGACCCGTAGAAAACGACGCCGATCTTGTTGCCCTTCGTGCTCTTGAAGAGGGTGTTGAGTTCCTCGTCGTCCGAATCATCGACGCTCAGGCCGCGAGTCTCGAACACGATCGACTTCTTGCCGTAGTCGTACACGGTGACGATTGTATTCGGCGTGTCGCCTGCGTCGACGTAGTTCTCGTCCTTACGTTCAGCCTGGTAACCGAGCCGGCCGCCGTACGAGACGATCGTGTTCGGATGGCTGTCGATACCGAGACCCCAGCGGGCTACGTCGGTCTGATGTGGCCCCTGATTGCCGAGGTCGCCGTTGCCGTAATGGCGCTGCCAGTGCCAGTCGTAATGGAACTTCTCGCGGGTCAGCCTGGGGTCAGTGTACGTCGCCGGGCCGCTCCAGAAATTGAAGTCGACATTCGGCGGGATCGGGTAATCGCCCAGCGGACCAATTGACTTGCGGCGTTTGTAGCACAGACCGCGAGCGAAGTTCACTTCGCCGATGCCACCGTCAGCAATGAACTGCACCGCGTCGCGGCAGGCCGTGCTCGACCGGCACTGCGTTCCGACCTGACACATTCGGTCATACTTGCGGGAAGCAGCGACCAGCGCGGCTCCTTCCCAGACGTTATGGCTGACGGGCTTTTCAACATACGCATCCTTGCCGGCCTGCATCGCCCAGACACCGACCAGCGCGTGCCAGTGGTTCGGAGTTGCCGTGCTGACGAGGTCGACGCCGGGCAACTCGAACGCTTCCCGCATATCGGTGAAGACTTTCGGCTTGAAGCCCTGCTTGCCGGCAATCAGGTCGGCGCGGGAGTCGGCGATCTTCGAGTCGACTTCGACAATGGCGACGATGTCCGTTCGCGAGTCCCCCAGGTACGCTCCAATGTGGCTGCCACCGCGACCGCCGCAACCAACGACGCAGGCTCCCAGCTTCGAGTTTGCATCCTGAGAACGCGCGATATACGGAGCAGCCAGCACGGCGGATGCCGCAGCGGCCGACTGTTTGACGAAACGACGACGAGTGATTCTGGACATGGCGGGAACTCCTTCTGTCAGATGGGTTCTGCGGTGTGAGGTCCGAAAACGAAGAGCCGCGGATTCTAGCAGCGGCTGGCGGCGGATTCCCATCGACCGGAGCTGATCTCTTTCCAGACAGATCGATGCTTTCCAAAGCTGCACGTCAATTCTCACGCCAGGACGCAGAGCACTCTCATCGACTTCAAACCTCTGCACCTCAGTGTCTATTCGCGAGTTTCCGGGACCACTTTGCGCTGAACCTGCAGGCCGGTCAGAACCACTGCCACGCATAGGTATGGAAACGGTCAAGAGCATCCACTCGCTTCCTGGCAGCGCCGGCGTCCAATGGCCAGCGAGCCGCCTGCTGTTCGAGTCGTTCCAGCAGCCGGTCGTCGGCACACTGGTACGCAGTCCAATGAAGCAGTCCGGTCTTCTCGCGATGTCGACGCTCCGCTGCCAGCTCGCGCGAGAGCATCGCGGACACGCCGTCGCGGATGATCGCGTTGTCGCACTCCAGCAGCGGGAACAACTGCAGCACGCCTTCAGTACTTGTCGGATGCTCGCTGATCTGGACGCAGGGTGCGGGATCGCCATTCAGAATCCGACGGACGTTGTACTGATTGACCCAGGCGTCGACAGGCAGGACGCAGTAGAGATACGCGGCGAACGTCACGGTCCACAGGTGCCGACGGATCAGCCAGCGAAACGTCTGCTGCCGGACGATCTTCGCGACGACAAGCAGAAAACCGACGATGACCGAGCTGATCCCGAGGAAGCCGACCGTGCGCATCCGGGTCATCCCGTTGAAGTCGACATAAATCAGCAGCCGGTGAATCACTGCGACTGCCAGCAGCAGATTCAGTGCAGACCACGACCAGGCGAGGATTCTCAGCCGACCGACACGCGGATCGGAGAGCACCTGCCCACGGAAAATCAGCGAGAGCAACCCGGTCGCCAGCCCCAGAGCAACTGTGAGCCAGGCCGCTCCTTCGTGCGCGTAACCCGAATAGTGGAAGCCCTGTGGAAACTCGCGGAACCACAGCGTCTGAATCTCGAATACGAGATACACGACAAATAACGCGATGACCGAAACCAGCGTGTTCCGAAACGCGGCGTACAAGGGAGCTTCAGCCGGTCGACCAGACTCTCTGACGTCGACGCGCGAAAACTCGTTCTGAGCGTCATCAAGTGACGGCCGCAGCACTCCGGAGGCCAGCCAGGCTGCACCGATCCAGAAGAGAATCTCAAACGGGCTCGGAGTGAAATCGACCAGCCACTGATTCAAGACGCGGGCAATGCGTTCGAGATTGCTGCTGATCGTGGCCAGCAGATCAGGATTGGCGAGTGCGAAGATCAGTCCGAACAGGGCCAGCGTCACGGCTGGAAAAACAACAGCGAGCAGCCCGCCGCGTGGAAGGGCCGGCGACCAGCGCGACAGAAGCTGCCAGTATTCGGACAGGGCTCGATGCCCGGCAGCGATCAAGCGCGAGGCAAACACGAACGCATGCAGCACCCACGGCGTCACTCCGCATTGAGCCATTCCAAAGCAGACAACCAGAAACCCTCCGACAACGACCGCTCCCGGATTTCCGCACCAGACCAGCCGCGAGACAACGCCGGCCAGCAGCAGTGCCATCAGCCACTGGACGCGGAGCATTCGACGCCGAACGGCTCCCAGCAGAACCAGCAGTGGCAGACCGGCGAACAGCGCGGCGTAACCTGAGTCGCCCTGGCCGCGATAGATGGTCTGATCGGCAAGAACAACGATCAGCAGCAGCGAGACAATCTCGCGGAGCTTTGCCGGCTGGACGTCCTGTCCGCAATACCGCTCGGTGAGCGGTCGGCGCGGCGGCGAGTCGTGCGGCTGTGTCGAGTCGTGCGGCTGTGTCGAGTCATCCAACCGAGTTGTCTGCGTCTCCACGATGCGGCGCTCCATCGTCCTATACTGGCAGGCCCTGAGCCCGCGTGGCAGGCAGACGCTCAAAGACTGCGGGAAGTCTTGTTTCGCCACGAAGCAAACGCAATCCGCGTTTACCAGTCGAGGACCGAACCGTCACGCCGGTCGAACGTCTGTTTGTTGATCCAGTCGTGACCGAGCTTGTCCTGCAGCGCGGCCTCGTCGACTTCGATACCCAGACCCGGAGCGGTCGGCAACTCGACGTAGCCGTCTTTCACGACAAATGGCTGCTTGAGGTAACCCTCGCCGAGACTGACCTGCTCCTGACACAGAAAGTTCGGAATCGCCGCGGCGAGCTGGATGCCCGATGCCAGTGAGATTGGTCCGAGTGGATTGTGCGGCGCGATGGCGGCGTAATACGCCTCGGCCATGCCGGCAATCAGTCGACACTCGGTGATCCCACCCGCGTGGCACAGGTCTGGCTGCAGAATAGTCGCGGCACCCTTTTCGAGAATTTCGCGGAAGCCCCACTTCGTGAAGATGCGCTCGCCGGTTGCGATCGGCAGATGCGTTCCGCGAGCGATCCCGGCCATCAGATCGACATGCTGGCAGGCGATCGGCTCTTCAATAAACAACGGCTGGTGGGGTTCGAGTGCTTTGATCAACAGTTTCGCCGTCTGCGGAGTAATCGCTCCGTGAAAGTCGATACCAATATCGACATCATCACCGCCAGCTTCGCGCAGGGCTGCAAAGTTGTCGGCAGCTTCGCGAATGAACTGGCGGGACGCGACCATGCCCGCGTCCGTGCCGTTCAGCACTCCGGTCTTAAATGCTCGAAAGCCCTCGGACTTCCGCTGCTTCAAAAGTTCGGGGTCATTTTTCACGTGCGCGTAGACGCGAACGCGGCTACGCGTCGGCCCACCCAGCAGTTCGTAAACGGGAATGCCGAGTGCCTTGCCTTTGATGTCCCACAGCGCCTGATCGATACCGCTGATTGCGCTCGTGAGGACCGGGCCACCCCGATAGAACGCGTGCCGGTACATCGCCTGCCAGTGATGGACGATGTCGCGCGGGTCCTTTCCAATCAGATAGCGACCGATCTCTTCAACAGCGGCGGCGCAGGTCTTCGCCCGGCCTTCGACGATCGGCTCACCCCAGCCGACCAGTCCGGCATCCGTATGAACCTTCAGAAACAGCCAGCGAGGCTGGACGAGAAATGTTTCGAACTTCGTGACTCGAATCCGCTCGCGGCGATGCGGAATGTCCTCAACTGACGAATGGTCAATTCTCTGCTCGTTCCCGTAGCGGGCATCAGCGCCTGCCGACTGCGACGAACCTGCACTGCGAGTTCTCTGGTCCTGGCCATGCAGATAACTGAGCACTCCCGTTCCACCAAAGGCGACGGCCAGTAGAGAATGTTGAAACAAACGACGGCTGACCTGACGATGCGAATTGAACGGCGACATGAGAACTCCTCACTTTCCATGACAGGGTTTGACGACGCCCGATCCTGGCAAGTCAATCGCCGGATTCCGACCGTCCTGTCAGAAAGTAACAGTCACCGCGGGGCGTGGAGCACCACCTGCGAGCATCAGTCAGCCCGTCCGCCGAAATCTCAGGACGCTGGGTTCGAGGGTACCCGCTCTCTGGCCGAAGTCGGCGTGAGGAGTGGCAACCTGATGGTCCGCGGCCACGGTTCCGCCTTCTGTCTCGTCGACGTGACCATCAGTGGTGCCCTGCAGAGTCGAGCGGTTCGGACGCAGGTACAACAGGCAAGGCAGCAGGATGAGATCCCCAACGAGCGCGACGGCCAGCGAAACGGCCATCAGAATTCCAAAGCGATACGTCGGACCGAAATTGCTCATTCCCAGTGCCAGCATTCCGAGCCCTGTAATCAGCGTTGCCTGAACGATGGGTGGCCCTGTTGTAATCAGGGCATCGCGCGTCGCACTGCGTGAGTCGCCCGTCTGCTCGAACACTTCGCGATAGCGCGTCAGGAAGTGGAAAGTTCCATCCACAGCAATCCCCAGAGCAATACTACCCGTCATCATGGTACCAATGTCGGTCGCAATGCCCATCCAGCCAAGCGAACCGAACACCAGTAGAATCGGTGTGACGTTCGGGACCATCGCGACGCCGGCAGCCAGTGGTGAGCGGAGACAGACCATCATGACGGCAGTGATCAGCAGGAATGCCGTGAAGACGCTCTTCCAGAACCCATCGAAGATGTCGTGCTGCGCTCGTTCGATCAGCGGGGCAATTCCAGTACAGATAATCGGATATCCGAGCTGAGCAGACCGCACATTCATCTGCTGCGAGATTGCTTCGAAAATCTGTTGTTTTGACTCATCTTCATCCGGGAGCACGCGAGCTGACACTCGCCACAAATGGCCACCATCGCCGATAAAGTCGCTGTCCGCAGCGTAACGCTGAATCTTCTGAAGTGCGGGGTCGAGTCCCTGCGGCAGTGGATCCGGCAGGAACGTCGCCGCGGACAGGACATCAGGCACGCGTTCAACAGCCCGCAGGTCCTCTTCGAGACTGCGGACGATGTCGACTTTCGTTGCATCCGGGATCGGCTCTGTTCCGAAGTCGATGACGACTTCCACCGAGTCCGTATTCGCCATCCGTTCCTGCAGGAACCGCGTATCCTGAAGCACCTGCGATGTTTCCGGAAAGAACTTCAAGGGAGCAAACTCGGCACGAATCCACGAAACTCCGAGGCCACACACGGCCACGATTCCAATGACGCTGGCGGTCACCAGTTTGCGCCGCAGATACAGTGTTTCGGCCAGCCAGAGAAAGCGACGCTGCCAGCAGGAACGTTCAAACTTCACCGGCGGGCAAACCGTCAGAATCGCTGGAGTGATACCGAGCCCGGCGAGAAAGGCAGCCACTGTCCCACCCGCTGTAGCAATTCCAAACTGTCGCACAGGGCCGATATCACTGATCCCAAGCGAGGCGAGGCCAATGGCTGTCGTCAGCATCGCCAGAAAGCACGGCCACAGAACCTCTCGCAGTGTGGCTCCGATTGCGTTGGGCTTATCTGTATATGCAGTGAAGTGGTATAGGTAATGAATTGCAATCGCCATTGTGAAAACCATCACCATGACGGGAAGTGAATCGAGAATGAAATTCATCTCGCCGCCGCAGAAGTAGACGACCGCAAGTGTGAATTGGAAAGCCCAGACCGTTTCGGCAAGGATCAGACCCGCTGTCTTCAGTTCGCCAAACGTCAGCCACAGCACACCTGAGCAGATCAGCATGGTGATAACAAAGTACGCCTGGTTGGCTTCCTTCCCACCCAGTCGGTTCAGCTCCGCGATAATCACCGGAGCCCCGGTCATCTTCAGTTCGGAGGCATCGAGCTGACAGTAGCTGAGAACACCGTTGATGTGCTCGATCACCGAGGCACGATCACGTAGTCCGTCTGCTGTGAGCAGAACAGCGATACCGGCCAGCTTTCCGTCTTCCGACAGCGCGATGCGTTTCAGACGAGCGTCAGCGACATCCGCATCGACACCGAAGTCCTGCATCATCAGCGAAAGTCGCTGCGGCGACCACACTGCGCGAGTTGTCTTCAAAAGTTCCAGGCGGCGACACAGTGCCTCTATGAATTCGTCCGAATGACGTTCGCGTTCAAGAGCGATCAGAACGACTTCTTCACCGCCGAAATGGAACCGGAAGTCTTCGTAAACCTGCCTGGCTACACTTTCGTCAGACAGCCATGTCTCGGTGTCGTTGTTCGGCGGAATCGATTCGGCAAGCGGGGTCAGCACAGCCAGCGACACAAACATCGCGATGATGATGGCCTTGCTGTGACGCGTGTAGAAATCCTGAATCATGGGCGCTGGACGGTTCTCGGTGAATCTGCAGAGGCAGCGTTGTGACCGAATCCATCCGCAGCAGAAGCCGTCATCCAGCACGGCTCCGTCAGTCGCCCCGGCCACGGCCGGACGCAGTTTTCCCGGGAAACACTCGCCAGGTGGCCGATCTTTCCATAACAGCGCACAGCAACCACGACACACAACCGTCCTCGACGAGATGTCCGGTTTCGTGCGACTTGAATGGCGGGTCTCCACTCACTTCATCGAACAGCCGAGGACCGCAACCGCAGAGCAAATTCCTGTGTACGCCACACATGGCGGAGACCCGCGTCGGCGCGCAAACCCTTCCACAAGCTCGACACAATCCTCACAAGTGGCCGGTAAACACCGCGGACGGGACGGGAATTGTTCTGTTCAGAAGCCGGCAGGCTGTGACGGATTCTCCAGTCACTCACGGCAGACGAGCGGATCGAAGTTCTGACGATGGCCGCTTCCCATCAACGCAGCGCTGTCACGGGACGGAAGAGCGGAACGGTGAGGTTTGTCATGATCAACACGAAATGCTGACTCTTCGCCAGCATCTGGTGACGCGATCTGTCGTGTTGAAACAGGCCATACGTCACGGACAGGCAGGAATTCCGCCCATTGACCTCAAAACACCATTTCAACGCCTGCGCGGATCGGGTGAACTGCGCCGTTTCGGTACTCGGACTGCTTCCGGGGCCGCCATAGAGAGTCTGCAGGAGCCATCATTTTCTGGTCCAAATCTTGATGCATGTTGAACCGGTCATTCTATTGATTCCAGTCTTCAATGACTGGGAGTCTGTCGGGCTGCTCCTGCCGCTGCTGGAGCGGGAGCTGCGAGGTGTTGATGCGCGGGTTCACGCATTGCTGCTTGATGACGGGTCCACAGAGCTGGTCAACGTCGACGAACTTGCCGAACGGTGTGCCGACTTCCGGCATCTGCAGCGAGTTGAGATTCTGCGACTGCAGCGGAATCTTGGGCATCAGCGGGCGCTGGCAGTCGGGCTCAGTCATGTCGCGGCTCACCTGCCGTGCTCTGCAGTCGTTGTGATGGATGCAGACGGTGAAGACGCTCCGCAGGACGTACCGCGGTTGTTGAGAGAACTCGACTGCCGGGACCGGAATGCCATTATCTTCGCCGAGCGAACCAAACGGTCCGAAAGTCTGACATTTCGCTTCTTCTACTGGCTCTATCGAGTTGCTCATCTGCTGCTGACCGGAATTCCCGTCCGCATCGGCAACTTCAGTGCGGTGCCGTCTGAAATGCTGCCGCGGATCGTTGTCGTTTCGGAGCTGTGGAATCATTACGCCGCGTCGGTGGTCAAGTCGCGACTGCCATTTGAAACCGTACCGACACGACGGGCAAACCGGCTGGCCGGGGCGTCAAAGATGAATCTCGTCTCGCTGGTGATTCATGGACTGAGTGCAATCTCGGTCTTCTCTGAACGGACGGGGGTGCGTCTGATTATCGCGGGAGCCTGCCTGGCTCTAATCACGCTGGTGGGGCTGGGTACAATCGCGACAATCCGGTTGACGACCGACTGGGCTGTCCCCGGCTGGGCGACTTATACGTCGGGACTGCTGCTTCTGCTGTTTGGTCAGATGCTGACACTGATCCTGGTCTACGTGCTGGGAATTCTGCAGAAGCGTGACGACGCCGGGTTCCTGCCCATCCGCGATCACGTTCACTTCGTCGCCGGCACAACACCGATTCACGACCAGCGAGTCGGCGGCGTTTCTGTCGAGTCGCTTGAGGAAGCGACCGAAGCCCGCCGATAAAACGGCAGATCGCTGCTGTCCGTCAGCGGCCTCACGCTTCGCTAACTCAGCAATTCACGCGCTTATGAGCGACTACTCGTACGAAGGCGCAGAACTGCCGAGATTCGCGGAAGCGGTCCATTGGAAACGGTATTTCACTCGGCATCTCCGTCCGTGGCTGACCGGCGACGTGCTCGAAGTCGGTGCGGGTATCGGTGGAACGACGCGTCTGCTGTACGACGGCCGCGAGTTGAACTGGACATGTCTCGAACCTGATGCCGCACTCGCTCGGCAGATTCAGGAAGACGAGTTCTGGCTGACGCGTCCGTTTTCGCCGGAGGTCATTGTCGGCTCCCTGGAGTCAGTGGCATTCGAACGGTCCTTCGATGCGATCATTTATGTCGACGTTCTCGAACACGTCGAAGACGACCGCGCCGAACTGCAGCGAGCGGCCAGACTGTTGAAACCTGGAGGCGTTCTGGTCGTGCTCAGCCCGGCGCATCCGACGCTGTTCAGCGAGTTCGATCGAGCGGTCGGTCACTTCCGGCGGTATTCGCGAGCGGCTCTGACAGCACTGTCGCCGCCGGGGCTGCAGCTCGAACGCCTGTTTTATCTGGACGCGATCGGCACCCTGCTGTTACTCGCCAATCGCCTGCTGATACGAAGCCCGCACCCGACCCGCCGACAGGTTCTGTTCTGGGATCGAGTCGTCATTTCGCTCTCCCAATGCCTCGATCCGGTTCTTCGCTATCGGGCCGGACGATCGATCATCGCCGTCTGGCGGACTCCACACCGCTGACTAATTCTTCTGATCGTAGCGCAGGACTCGGCCAAACTGGTTGTACTCGGTGACAAAGAGGTTACCTGTCGAGTCGAAGTCGATGCCGTGCGGGGCGGTGAAGATTCCAGTCCGCCAGTCGCTGGGCACAACTTTGTTTGTCGCCGTCTGTTCCTTCACGTCATTCGCACCGAGCGTCAGGACTGTCTTGCCTGTCCTGTCGAGCAGACTGACGCGGCCTTCAATCTCGGCAACGGCGGCCCAGTCTTTGAAAATGGCGACCGCGGCGGGCCGTTTCATATCGGGCACCGTGCCGAGCACCTTTCCGTCCAGCGTGAGGTTGACGAGGCGGCGGTTCTCGCGATCACAGCAAAGAATCTGCGGCGGGTTAAACCGCGTATCGATTGCGATCTTGTGGCACGTTCGAAAACCGTATGGAGCCGCCTTACCCCCGAAACTGTTCTGATACTTTCCCTGGGAATCGAAGATGTGAATCAGATCGCTGCTGTAACCGTCGACCGCGAAGATGCGGCCGTCCGGAGCGACGTCAACGGCAGTGAGGCGCAGGTTCGGCTTACCGTCTCGCTTGGCAACGAGTTCTTCTGGAATCATCGAGCCAGGGATCTCCAGAACCACTTTGCCATCAAGCTGCATCTTCAGAATCGAACCACCGCCGAGCCGTGCTCCGTAGATGAACTCGCCCGCGGGTTCCTGATGGATGACGAAGCCGTGAAAATCGTTTGGAGCGTTGGGCACGTTGCGCAGGTATTTGCCGCTCGCATCAAAGACCTGAACGCCGCCGCGCGGACCGCCCACACTGACGTAAACGTCACCAGCCGAACTGACTGCGACGTCGCCGTGTGCCGGACCGATTGTCTGCATCCCCTCGGCTGGCTTGAGCCAGTGTTCGACGGGCGCAAATTCGGCCGCAGCAACGAACGATGACATGACCAGGACAATGCCCGGACTGACAAAAGTTGTTTTCATCGTAAACGCTCCTGGTATTCCGGCAGGCTGGCTCTGCAACCCCGACTATTCACTGCTCTTTTTGCGGCTGGTCCGTCGTCGCCGCGCACTTTCGGAAATCGTCAGCGACTGACTCCAGACAGCCAGTTGCTGCATGATGTCAGCCTGAGCCACGCGGGCCACAGGCATGTGGGCGTCAAGTTCCGGCGGACGAATATAGTCAGTGGGCATTTCGAGTCGGTTGACTTCGCGTTCGACGTCCTGCAGCCACTGAGGGATGTCAATCGCCGAGCCTGCCTGGTCGTGCATGTAGGAATCGATCTCGGCACGAAGCTGCTCGAAACGTTCGCCGCATTCCTCGCCGCTGGATGCGGTTCTCAATGCCGGCTCGACAAGTGCGAGCATCCGGTTGACTGCCAGCGGCTTGACAAATCGTTCATTCAGTCGGTCACTGACACCGGGGAGATGCACGCCGTACTTCTTTTCCAGTTGCTGCAGTGCTTCGACGTGCCGGTCTGCCTGTCGGCGAGTCTCGGCTTCAAACCGTTCTTCGAGCATTCGCAGGAGTTCCGGCCGGTCAGCCATCGCCAGCGCACGATGCACAATACCTTCGGGAATTCGGTCCCAGGCGTGCCGATCGTACTCCGCTTCGACCCGCAGAAAGTCCAGCAGCACGTAAAACTTGCTGCCATAATCCGACTGAGTCGTCGTCGTGTTGTATTCAAGAAAACGATCGAACTTGTCGACCACAGAGCCATAAATCAGTTCGAGCATCTCGGCCGTGTCGTCGAGGTCCAGGACGCCGTCTTCGAGATCGCTGAGCAGCGGCATGGGATGCAGCGGGTCTTCAAGTTCGGCGAGTTGTGCGAGGAACCATTCTATTCCGTTATGCAGAATCGTCCGCACATTGCCGAGCGTCAGGTTGCGGGCGTGAAACAGGTCCTCACCATATTTCTCGATGAACTCACAGACGTCTTCCCAGATGACGTCCCGCTGCAGCCCTTCCACCGATGACAGACGCATCGTTCGACTGTGACGATGCCACTGATTCCGGTAATGCTCCAGAACGTCGCTGATCAGCGACAGCAGGTTGTGATCCGGCTCTTCGACGTTCTCCCAGGACTCCGCGCACGACAGCAGACACTCGATCGTATTCCGCAAAGCCGTCCGGAAAATACGGTCAAACTCGGTGACGGCCATGCCGTCGAGCCGCGTTTCGCGTTCCATTCGATGCGCCAGCCGCGCGACGTGCCAGGTTTCACGAAACAGTCCCAGACGCGGCAGATGCGTCAGCAGGAAACGAATATCTGTCTGCACGGACCGTGCGGCGAGGATCTGCATCGGATGTCCGCCGCTGTCGAGCGGTACATACAGCAACGGCTTTCGCGCGAGCCGTCGAAACTGCTGTTGCAGCAGAGTGCGGACGGCATCGACGTCCTGACTGATCACCGCCCGATAGAAGTCAACCATCTGCTGATCTTCCTCGCCCGGAGGTTGCTGGGCAGCATTCGCTGGCAGCAGGCACAGCAGACCGACCTCAGCGACGCGACAATTGATGTGCGTCGCGATGATCGTATTCAGCAGGTAGAATTTCGTCTGCAGCTGAATGTCGTATTCAACGTTGGCATCGTGATCGCCACCAGATTCGTCGACCTCGCGCTCCCAGACGGCGTTCATCAGATGCAGCAGGTCGTTCTGCAGAGCCCGCACGCGGTGCAGCCAGCCCAGCAGTGCGTCGACCTGATTTTCATTCAAATCGGAGCTGGCTCCGTCTTTCGTCGGCTGGGAGAACGACTCAGCCGCCATGGCCGACGCGGCGATCTGCCAGAGTTGTGCCAGCGCCATGATGAACTTGATTCGCGGCTCGAGTTCGCGATTAAGAATCTCGAACTCTGTATTTCCCGGCGCCGTTCCGCTGTCGAGCGTCTCGCTTTCGACGCCGTCATCCGTACTGTCTTTAAATGTGATGTCGTCATAAGCCGCCTGAAACAGATTCGATTCGTCATCGTCATCCGAATCGTCGGCGTTCAGCCAGTCATCGCCACGTTCCACGTCCCAGGCATCAAGATCGGCTTCGCTGTCGCGACTGGCGATTCCTGCCGCAACCGCGTCAAGCTGCGGGACGTCCCAGTAGCTGCCGGCGTTGGCTTCCAGAAAATCGAACAAACGCCGAATGGAAGGCCAGTCACATCGCGGCGTCTTTCCATCGCCATCAACCGAGGTGACTCGTTTCATCCACTCAATCAGCAGCGCATGAATCGAATACGGACCGGACTCGATGCCGACGTCTTCAGCACTGCACAGCCATTGAACCAGCAGTGCCATTGCGGCGACGTGATCATTCCGCGCGAGGAGCGACTCAACCACGCAGGCGAATGACTTGGCCGACTGGAACACGTCAACGTGCCGCCGCCAGAAGGAAATATCGCCAGCCGCTTCGCCAGCCGCCCGCCATTCCGCCAGCGCTTGCGCGACATGCGTTGCAGATTCCAGGTCCTCGCTGCCGATCACTGTCGGCAGATCTTCGATGACGTGTGACGCAAACTGGTCCCACCACGTGGTCAGTTCATCAAAGCGTCGCGTCAGATCGCGGAGCTGTTCCGTCCGCCCCTGAGCCGCCGCTTCGCTGAGCGCCCGCGAAAAAACGCCGAACAGCCGTTCGATCATGTCGAGCAGCGTTTCGACACGCTGATCGGGAATGCTGTCTTCCCGCGCGGCAAACAACGGAAAGTTGCCCTGAAAGCCGAGAATGTTCCACGGATCGACGATCGCGCCGCAGTCGATGCCACGTCGCAGCAGATCCTCGACTTCCCGCAGTGCAGAATCAGCCGCGTCAAGCTGTCCGCGTTCCAGGTCAATTTTTGCCGACGCGATGCGGCAGAGAATCTCGCATTCGAATCGCGCCGAGGTGGATGGGATGATCGATGCCTGCTGCCGTGCAGCCTCGGCGTGCCCCATGCGTGCATAAATAGCGGCGAGCGTCCGATACTGAACCTGCCTCGCACCGTAATGGGCGAGATGCAGATTGAGCGCCTGCCGGACGTGTCCGAAGGGCTGCTGCGTCTGCTGCGCATGTTTGAGCAGACGCTTCGCCCGCGCGCCATCGACGGTCTGCATCAGTCGCAGATAGAAGTCATCCCGCTGTCGCGCAACAACCGGCAGCAGCGACGTTAATGACACGGTTGAGTCGTGCGTCGCCGGTCCGTCGCCGCTGATCGACGACGCCATCAGCATCGTGCCACACAGAACAGAACCGGCATCGAAGACGGCCTCAACCTTGTTCCTCTGCCCGTCAACCCAGTCAACCAGCGCGTCGAGAATGATCTTGCGAACGACGAACCGCCGGTAATACCCGCTGTTGTCGATCAGGTGCGGATCCCACTCGCCGAACAGGTAATTTGTCCGCTTGAACGCTGGATGATCGTGATCGTAGGCGCGAACATCGAGTGCCAGCTCGTCCAGCCGATCGAGATCGAAGTAGGCGCCGCCGAGCACTTCGGACGGGACCACAGCCATCAGTTCGAGAGCCCGCTCGACGATCGCCCGATGCGGTCCCGAACAGACACCGGCTCCGGCAATGAACAGCGGCAACGGCCGGAAACGCTCGTGTGAATACGGCGTCATCTTGCGGCCGTCTTCGAGCACCGCGATCGGGCGATAGCCGACGTAATCGTTCAGCCGGGCGAGCGACTCGTCTACCATCCGTTCCGTGTCACCCCACGGCCCCCCCTGTTCGAGTGCCGCTTCGAAGCACCGGCCCAGGAAGAACGTATTCTGAAGTTCGGCCGGCTGCAGATGAAACAACAGGTCCGCGTGAAACGACTGATAAGCGGGCACCAGAGTATCGAAGACAAACCTGATCACCGCCTCCGCCTGGGAACTGTCGCTGAATGCGGCATTATCGCTTTTCAATGACGCCAGACGGTCGAGCAACGCGGTGCTCAGAGGTGACCACGATTCCGCGAAACCTGAGTCAACCGCGACCTGATCCAGAGCCGCCAGGAAAGCCGGATCTGCTTTACCGCCCGAAAAGTTCAGGTAGCCGAGAACCTTGGTGAAGGCAGCATCCAGATCAGCGGATGGAAGCGCAAGTCCTGAATCAGTCCGTTGTGACATTCGAATTTCCAGAGTTCACGGACAGGCGATGATTCGCTCATCCGGCGACACGTCGGCAGACGGCTCAGTGCCGCAGTCATCGCGGACGTGAACAGCCTGCTGCAGTAGGGTAAGGGCTCGATTCTGGAGAGTTCCGAAGGCTCGGGCAACCAACCTGTTCCGGCGGGCGGAAACTCGCGACCGAACGCCTGAGACTCCCGTTTGCGGCATCAGAAGTCCCGGATACGATTCCGCCCGCTGGTATGAGACGACAGCTCTCCCAGCCGATGAATCAGATGCCGATCGCAGGAAGGCCCGGCCCGATGGAACTTGACATTCGCCAGGACCTCAAGGGAACCGCCTGGGCATTTCGCGGTTACAACGTCACGAATCTCGGTCGTACTCCCGAACTGCTGGAGCATCCGGCCTATGGGGCGATCGTCGAGCGGAACCTGAAGGACGCCGCCGAACTCTACTCCTCAGCCACGCTCAAACGGGTTGACCTGGTCAAACGCGTGCGGCTGCGAGAGGAGACCACTCTCGAAAACTACGGTGAAGCAATCAGCCTGATTGTCGCGACTGAACGCGCCCAGCTTGAGATTCTCAAGGAACTTTACGGCGTCGAATTCAATGCAGCCCGACTGGCCGTCGGCTACAGTCTCGGTGAAGTCAGCGCGCTGGTTGCCACAGGTGTCTACAGTCTCGAAGCACTCCTCACGCCAATTCTCAAACTCTCTGACGACTGCGTCGAACTGGCCCGTAACACGCGCATGGGTATCGTCTTCTCGCGTGGCCCGGCCCTCGACACGCAGGCAATCGAGAAGCTCTGCGTCGAAGTCACCGCTCGGAATCAGGGCACCATCTGTATTTCGAGCTACCTCGCGCCGAACAGCGTGCTGGTTCTCGGTCAGGGCCGCTCGCTGGACCTGTTCCGCGAGGAAGTCAAAACTCGCTTTCCGCGCGAGATCCACGTCAAGGAGAACCCCGACCGCTGGCCGCCAATCCACACGGCCATCGTGCGACAAAGAAACGTGCCCGATCGCGCCAGCGTGATGCTCGAAACCGTCCCCGGCGGATTTCAAGTACCCTCGATCCCAATCATCTCAGCTATTACCGGAGCGGACTCGTACAACGACTTCAACAGTCGGCAGCTTCTGTACGACTGGGTCGATCATCCCCAGAGACTCTGGAGCGTCATCGAGAAGCTGCTCGCGTCAGACATTCACCGTATTATTCACCTCGGTCCGGAACCGAACATCATCCCGGCGACGCTCAAACGCCTGAGCATGAATATCACGGCCCAGCTCAGTCAGCGCAATCTTGCCAGTCTGGGGATGCGTGCGGTTTCGTCGATCGTCCACAGCCGCCCGTGGCTGACGCAGTACCTCTCAAAAAACGCTGCCCTCCTGCGAGCCCCCCTGCTCCAGCAGATCGTCGCCGAAGACTGGCTGCTGGCGAACGTTCCGGAGTAGGCTCTCGGCGACTTGCTCGACACGAGAGATTGCGTGTCACACTCACTCACCGTTCTAAAGGCGGGAATCGACCGCATCGAGAATCGTGCCGAGGTCCGCGACTGACTCAATTGTGAAATGAGCACCAGCGGCCATGAGCTTCTCGGTGGCGGACTGGATGGTGGCGGCTTGAGCGTCCGCGGGCAGAGCGGCGAACTCGGCTTCGGTCAGGCCGACTTCGTTGCCGGTACGCGTCACGCCGACCGCCCAGCAGCCAGCGTTGATGGCTGCTTCGATGCCCGGCGCGGTGTCGTCGACTTTGACAATATGCCGCAGTGGGTAAGCATCGAGTTGCCTGGCCGCTTCGAGCAGCATCCACGGAGCGGGGCGGCCCTGCGGAACGTCATCGGCGCAGATCACGCAGTCCGGCGAATACCCCTGCTCGGTAACCCGGGCGGCGAAAACGTCAACCAGTTCGTGTGTGTAGCCGGTTGTCGAGCCGATCCTCAGACCTCGACGCCGGCACTCCGCCACCGCGTCCGACACGCCGGGAATCAGGTCGCAGTGCGCCGCCAGCGTCTCCTTCTGCAGCGGCAGGAACTCGTGATACATCCGATCGATGTCCGAGTCCCCGGCGGCCCGTCCGTGTGACTGCTCCCAGCGGGCAGCGATTTCCGGAAGCTGCAGGATCGCCGCAATGTGGTCGCGCTTGGCAAGACCCATCGGGCCGCGAGCCTGCTCGAACGAAATCTCGACACCTTCTCGCCGGAAGATTTCCCGAAAAACCAGTGCCGGCGCCCGACTGCCGTAATCAACCGTCGTGCCCGCCCAGTCGAAGACAACGGCTTTAAGATGTTTGAAGGGAGCTGCCATCGTGAGGTGTTTCCTGTTGAAGAAATCAGGAGACTCTTCCCGTGCCCACGCAGAGTGTCGGAATGAGAATGTTCCTGAATTGTGTGCCACTGGCTCTGCCAGTGCCCGAGCCGCGAGATTCCCTGGCAAATCCAGTGGCACGCCGCAATTCAGTTTGATAGACGATTGCTGTTTACTCTCCGAGCCAGCGTGTCCAGTGTCGATCCGCCAGGCCGAATGACAGTGTCATGCCGGCACCGCCAGGGCCGACAGCGATGTGGACGCCGGGTTGAGGTTCAGCCTCGAGGATCAGCCGTTCGGGATGTTTGGCATAGACACCGTGCCAGCGTTCGACGATCTGCCAGTCGCGCAGGACGATCAGCTCGCGCAGTTCGCGGAGCATCAGTGACTCGATCTCGCTCGAATCGAATGGTGTCATTTCATCGTCATACTCATGCGAGTCGCCGAGGATGACTTCGCCGGAATTGTTCTGCGACGCCATGACGTGAATGCCGAAGCGGTCGAGTTCAGGCTTCTCGACGACGAACCGTTGCCTCAGGGCGGCGTGTGACGGGCAACCGGCAAACGCCAGGTAGTGCCGCAACGTCAGTCCTCCGGCCAGATGTGGACCAATGCGCCAGTCGTCCGGCTGCGGGCCGGTTTTCATCATCTGCAGCTTGCAGAGCTTAAGCCCGGACTCGGCGAGTACGGACGGGAACAGTGTCTGCAGATCGCTGCCACTGCAAATCACTGTTCGCTCGCAGACGACGCTTTGTCCTGCCGATGTCGTCACTCCGCCCGGCTCAACAGAGGTGACGAGCGAACCGAATCGAAACTCAACACCAAACATCTCGCTCAGCCAGCACGACAGCCGGGCGATAACATCGCGCGAATTGACGCACAGTTCCGTCTCGCTCCACATCCCGCCAAGCAGTCCGTCCGGATTCGCAGCCGGCGCCCGCTGCAGCACTTCATCTCGCGTCAGCATCCGGACGGAGTAATCGCCTGCCGCGCTGACTGAGCAGAACTCGTCGAGAACGGCCAGTTCGTCAGCGTGCCGTGCGAGATGAATCGAGCCACAGGGATTGAGCCACAGTCCGGCAGCCTCGGCCAGTTCGAGCCAGAACGCGCGCGACCGCAGTGCGACCAGAAATGGTTCGCCGGCTGGCTGGCCAATCGGCCAGATCATCCCGAAGTTCCGAATTGAGGCGCCGATCGCGCGAGGCGACCGTTCGAAGACGACAACCCGCAGCCCGCGCCGTGCCGCCATCCAGGCGTGCGCGAGGCCGACGATCCCGGCTCCAACGACAGCCACGTCAAACGATTCTTCGTGGGTCGAACTACTCACAATCCGCCTCCGTTCTGTCGAGACAGCAAGCTGCCACGAACTGCAGGAAGTGCTCGATCGACGGCGTTTCGAGTCCGGCAGCCTTAGCCGCGTCGTCCCAGCGGCGAAGTCGAACGGCGTCGTCGGCGAATTTGTGCGCCACAAACTCGGAAGCATCCTCGACCGACATCACACCGCCCTGCAGCGCGAGACTCTGCCGCGATGGCCTGCTGAGCGTCGCTTCGTAGTCCGGCTCGATCTGGCAGAGATACCGTTTCGCTGCTACATGCAGCAGCACCGGCTCCCAGACATCGCGACCAAAATATCGCTCCAGCCAGCGTTGCCCAAGTTCCTCATGCTGATCGTCGATGCCCTTTTCGGTCGCATCGTCCGGCAGATTGTGCAGCAGGTGCCCGACATCGTGCAGCAGCGCCGCTGTGATCAACGCCGGCGATGCGCCGTCGTGCTCCGCCAGAGCCGCCGCCTGCAACGCGTGCTCCCGCTGCGAAACCGCTTCAAAGCCGTACTGCGAGTCGCCCCGTTCGTCGAAGAGTTTCTGGATTTCGTCAATCGTCGACATGGCTGGGCTCCAGCTCTCATTTTCGCGGATCAATTCCGATACGGCACGCACGCGACTCGACGGCGCAGGCAATCGCTTCGTTGATCCGGCTCAGTGGAAACGTCTGCTCAATCAGGTCGGAAAACGGAAACTCGTGATGTGTTTCGGTCAAGAATCTCACGGCCTGCTGCAGTGATTGCGGCGTGTAGTTGTGGACGCCGCGAATTCTCAGCAAGCGCCGCACGATCTGCTCTGGTTCGATCGGTACCGCAGGCGTCGGCGAGACCGCTCCCACGAGCACCAGCTCACCGCCAGTCGCCAGGTGCTGAAGTCCTGCAGCGGCTGCGTCGCTCGAACCGGACATCTCAAGCGCGAAGTCCACGTCGAGACTGGCGCCTGTCGTCGGCTGAGATTCAAGGTCGGACCACAGTATCGTTTCGCTTGCTCCGAAATCTCGAACCCTGGCGAGCCGTTCGGCGGCGAGATCGCAAATAATGACTCGACTCGCTCCCAGCCAGCGCGACATTGCCGCGGCGGTCAGGCCGAGCATCCCCGCTCCGAAGATCAACACCGAGCGGCCATCGAGTTCGCCACAGCCTCGCAGGGTTTCTGCGACCGTCGCTGTCGCGCAACTGACCGGACAGACCTCGCGATCGCTCAACGTTTCATCGAGCGTCACGACGGCGGTGCCAGGAACAAGCAGACAGAACTCAGCCAGCCCACCACTCAGTGGCGATCGGGAATCAGTCGATTCGTGCCCGTACTTGAAGAGTTGTCGGCACTTCTGCGTCAGCCCGCGGCGGCAGCGATCGCACTCGCCGCAGCAGGCAGCGACGGACCAGACAACGCGATCGCCAACGGCCAGCGTTCTTCCGGTCACATCGGCCGGCGTCTGCTCGGTGGAGACCGAGGCAACGCAGCCAACGATTTCGTGCCCGAGCACCGATGGCGTCGGCACTCGGCGATGACCGAGCATCGAGTGCAGATCGCTGCCGCAGAGCGTGCAGAAGTCGACACGGACGAGCGCTTCGCGCGGCTTGAGTTCCGGCAGCGGAAACTCTTCCAACTGCAGCGGCTGCCCGGCGACACGAAACACCACGGCGCGACTGGTTGAAGCTGTCATGGTGTGGCTCCCTCTGGAGCGACGACCGGCGATACGGCGTGACTGCTCGGGATCTTCCGCCTGAACCACAGCAGGGCGACTGTGACTGCCACGATCGAACTTGCCGCCACGACGTACGCGAGCGTGTGGAAAAAGTCGAGCATGTCCAGCCGCTTGAGCCCGTACGTCGAGGCGAGCATCACCGCGACATAGCCCAGATAGCCCGTCGAATCGGCGAGGTACATCAGAAAGCCGAGGTTCGCTTTGTCGCGTGTCGCCGCAATCAGCCGCTCGAAAACGGTCGTGTGAAAGGCGACGTAGGGGACGTACAGCCCGATTCCCGAAAGCACCATAAACGCGAATGGTCCCAGCACGCCGCTTGACTGCAGCAGCGAGGCCAGCGCGACGAGCGCGAAGCCGCTGCCGACCAGAACGAGTGCCGTCAGAAAGGCCGTCCGGTTGCGGGCAATCAGAATCGCCGCTGCGTTCAGAGCCGTCACGGCGAACATGACGAGCATCTCGGTCTGAGCAAAGACTTCCGGCTGTTTCGACACGCCGAGACTGGTCCAGATCTCGACGGCGAAATCATCACGCACGCTCCGCAGCACCGTCAGAACAATATAGATCCCCAGCAATAGCGACAGGCCGACCGAATACTTCATAAAGAACGCCCAGCGATCGATCCGTGTCAACGGCTTCCGCTCAGCGCGATGCTCGACGTCGACCGCGTCTGGCGGTGGAATCCGTGTCAGCATCCAGATTGACAGAGCGAGCGGCGGCGCAAAGATCAGCCCCGTCAGCGCCGGCATCCAGTATTCGTTGACGTGATAATCCAGAACGAGTGACCGGCCGACCGACTTCACAACGCCGGACGACAGAATGAAACTCGCGCACAGCCCGGCAGACAGCGCTTCGGTCAGTCGCCGCCCTTCGAGGTACGACAGCACCAGGCCAAAGACCATGCCCAGCGGCAACCCGTTAAAGAAGAGCGCCGCGAAGTTCCACGGTGCCGGAACCACAGCAAACACAACCAGCGCGACTTCCGCGCTGCCGATCAGTCCGGCAATTGCGATCCCGCGGCGGCCGGGACTGATCTCCGACACGACTTTGATGCCGATAAACTTCGACACCGTGTAGCCAAGCACCTGCGCGACGACGAGGACCGTTTTGTAGTCGATTCCGCCCAGCGTGATGCCGCCGTATTCACCCGCTGTAAACGGCTTGCGGAACGCGTACATGCAGAAGTACGTACAGAACGCCGCGGCAATTGCCCAGATGCAGAACAGCCCGGAGTTCGGCTGCCGATCAACTCGGCCACTCTGCATTTCAGGCATTACGATTCCCCGGATCAGTCACGTCGCTATCGTCTCTGCCGCAGATTGACCGCCACCCGGCCGGCTGAAAACTGAACGCGGAAAACGGAACACTCCGCACTCACATCTTCCGCTTCACCTGGTCGAACAGCACAGCAACCAGAATCAGAACGCCGAAGACGATCATCCGGTCGTAACTCTGCACGCCAGCCATGTTCAGACCGTTGGCGATGACGGCGATGATCAGCGCTCCGGTCAGCGTCCCGAGAATCCGCCCTTCCCCGCCAGCGAGGCTCGTTCCACCAACAACGACCGCCGCGATCACTCGCAACTCGTAAAGCTCGCCCGCGTTTGGCCGGCCACCGCCAAAACGCGACGCGTCGAGCACTCCCGCCAGACCGGCGAGCGCACCACAGGCCGCATACACAAACAGCAGAACGGCGGTCACCGGGACGCCCGACAGCCGAGCCGCTTCGGGGTTGCCTCCAACCGCGTAGATGTACCGCCCCAGTGCCGTCCGGGTCATCAGAACGTGAGCGACCGCAAACAGCACGGCCATCAGAATCACCGGATTTGGAATGCCGGCGACGTACCCGTTGCCGATCCAGTCAAACTGCGACGACGTCAACCGGACCGTTTCCGGAGTTCCTGCCTCCGTGTTTGCGACGGCCAGTTTCAACGCCGCCCCGCGCGCGATCATCATCATGCTGAGCGTCACGATGAACGCCGGCACGCGGAACTTCGTCACCATCACACCGTTGAACAGACCGCTGAGCGCACACAGTCCGAGCGCCAGTGCCGCCGCGACAGCCACGTCGAATGTCCCGGCAGACGCGCCACTCGCCAGCCTGCGGCCGCAGACCGCGGTGATGACCGCCGCAATTGCGAGAATGCTGCCGACGGACAGATCAATCCCGGCGGTGATAATCACCATCGTCATTCCGATCGCGATGATGGCGACGTCGGCGTTGTTCGCCAGCACGTTCAGCAGGTTGTCGCGCGTCAGAAATCGTGACCAGTGGTAGCTCGCCGGCACGTACAGCTCCGGCGTCCCGAGCGTCGGAAACTTCTCAGCGATACGATCCGGCTGCAGAGGTCCCCATTGGGAAGCTCGCTGATTCGTCGCGATCGCCGTCAGCCTGGCACCACTCTCCGAGAGACGTCGCAGTTCGCGCGTCGCTTCAATCGGCTCGGTGATATGCAGTGTCCCGGCAACCGACGCTCCGCCGGCACTCAGTTCGTCAGCAATCGCGTCCGTAAACGCCGCTGCATCGCGCGAGGCCGGAGCGACAATCAGAACCGACGCCCGACCGTCCGATTCGCCGAGAATCCGTCGAGCCAGCGCCCGGCCAGCCGAGGCATCCGACGGGTGATACTCTTCCCACGTCGCCGCGCTGTAGTACGCGCACAAGGCAACGAGGACAACAATCGACGCATTATTCGCCAGCCAGTGCCTGACCGCTTTTCCGCTCATGTTTTTCTCGGGAAGGGCCAGCGAAAACCGCAACGCTGATGATCCGGAAGGTCGTCGCCAGTCAATCGCCACAAATGAATGAAACGGCGCGAACCGTCCGGTCGGACCGAAGCTGTGCAGGTTGACGAAGTCCGCGCGCGGTCTCAATGCAGGCCAGTTCGCGTCGGCAACTGACTGCCGGACCGCTCAACGCTATCCTGCCTTCTGCGTCGTTTCGGTGACGACCACACAGAGGACTGAAGACAGAAAAGGAAGACAGAAAAGACAGAAAAGGGGACGCAGCTCAAAAGTGAGTCGTTCCGTGCCTGCCGCACTCGACACAAGTGCTCGGGCTGTGCTGCGGCTCAACGCTGGCCGGTCAGAGACTGCGATTCACTCCAGCGGCTGCGACACGGCTGTGCCGTCTTTGGCCACCAGGACAGCCAGCCGCTCTGACGCCAATGACCAGTGGTCTTTCAGTTTCAACGTGCCAGGCCCGGCAAAGACGGTCTCCCCCGAAAGCTCCAGCGACTCACTTTCGCGGCTTGCCTGTTCGAGACTCCAGTCGAGGCTGAGCACCTGCAGCGGCTTCCCGTTTTCTTTGCACCAGCTTCGTGCTTTCTCGATCAGTCTCTTTGTGGCCGGATGCCACAGTGCTCCGATGACGACCAGCCGCTCGGAATCACCGGCCGCCTGCCAGTTTGTCGCCGTGCCGTCGAGCGTTGTGACTTCGAGTGACGGAATTGCCTGACCGATCGTCAGTGCAGGCCGTGACTCTGTCTGGTCATTGAGACCCTGTCCGATGCGGATCGTGACTTCATCTTCGGGTGCCGGGTCGGTCACGCGAATTGAGCCGTACTCCTGCCTCGCAGTCGACGCCCAGAGCTGTGTCGTCCCGACCGACGGGATACCGCGCAGCTCAAACCGCCCTTCTTCGTCAGCGCTCACCACTCCACCGAGTTGCAGCATGACCATCGCCCCGGAGACTGGCTTGCCGGCAGCGTCGAGCACGCGGCCGATGACGGTCGCAGCCGGAGCCACCTTGATTTCGATCGGGGCTGGCTCCGAGGACTCTCCCACTGTGACGGACTGCAGCGGCGACGTCGTCACGGCGAAGCGGGCGTCCTGCGACACGGTCACGTAGAACGTGCCCGGATAACTCGGCACGTCGAGCTTTCCGTCGGCGTCTGACTTTCCGGAAAATGCCTGTCCCTGCCAGTCGAGGAACAGAATGATGACGTCCGGCTCTGGCTGCTTCGTCGCAAGGTTGACGACGGTCCCGGTGATGCGCCGCGGACTCGCGTTCTCCAGCGACAGCGACTGTGACTTCTTCGAATTGCTGATTGACTGCGTCTGCGGCTTGATTCCCTGGCCGCTCAGTTCGACTTCGAGCTTCCCGCCCTCGCCCAGCGTCGGATACCGCCAGTGAATCCGGCGCGGCGTGCCCGCCAGGCTGTACTGGTCTGCGCGAACGGTTTCGCCATCCGCACCAATCGCTCGCAACTTGAGCTTTGCTCCTGGAATCCCGCGTTCCAATCCGTCGCTGGTCAGGTTGATGTCCAGCACGGCGGTCTGATCAATCGAAAGCTTCCCGTCGAGTGACGCTGCCAGTGCCTGCTCGATCGCCGCCGCGAGCTGCGTCGGCGCCACTGGCTCGCTGGTGAACCGGCCGTCGCGACCAATCACGTAGCACAGCGATCTGCTGGCGGCTCCCGAAAACAGATCGGCCAGCGGCGGCGCGTAGATTTCCTCGCTCGCGAAGACGGGGAACTCGGGCTGAGCGGCCAGCCGCGTGCGCTGCAGTTCCAGCATCGGCAGCCCCTGCGTGAAGACCGGCACAAAAACAATGTCCTGGTTCTGCTGAAACTGGCGGTAAGTGGTATTGAGCGCCGTGACGAATTCATCGGTCGCCTGCCAGAAGCAGACTGCGGTGACCTTACCGGACTGCTGCGAGAGAACGACCGGCTGATCTGGACCCGACGGCACGATCGAGAACTCAGGAGCCAGCGTGCCGGTGATCGGCGTCGCCATTGTCGGTGTCGCGTTGCGATTGACCTCCGTCAGCGTAATCTGAACGTCGTCACGTGGCGCCGCCAGACTGACCGTAGTCGCTCCGGTAAATCCGGTGTCGTAGTAGCCCTCGGGCCGCCGAACATGCAGTTCCGCCGAAAGCTGATAGTCGCCCGGCGGCACATGGTCGAACGAGAAATGGCCGGCAGCATCCGCAATGGCTGCGTCCAGTCGCTCGTTCCGTCCCCCGTTTTTCGCAACGTAGACGACGCAGCCGCTGACCGGTTCGCCGTCACTCGTCTTTGCGATGCCCGACAGTTTGAGTCCCGCCGGCCGTACGAGATCATGCACGACGTCCTGGCCTGGCAGCAAAGTGACGTTTTCCGCGTCAAGGTATGCCGTCATGGTCGAGCCTTCGCCAAGCGGGATCGGGAAGACGCGATTGAGCTGGTAGATCCCCGGTCCCAGACGAGCAAATGAGAATCGGCCGTCCGCGTCCGTCGTCACCTGCCCGCCCACTCCGAACGACCGGTTCCAGTCGTTCTGAGCGGCACCGCCGTGCCCCTGCCACTGAATCCGGACATGCGCTCCAGCGACCGGTTCACCAGCGATCGTCAGTCGCCCCGACAGCGAAGCCGACTCCGGCATCGGCAGTTCGAGCATGGCAGCTTTCGCATCGTCAGCAGCGACGAACAGGTCGCCTTCCACAAAATGAAAGCCGCCATCTTTCGAGAGCAGCACCAGCCCGGCCCCTTCAGCCGATCTGCCCAGAGCCGGCAGTCGAAACAGACCGTCCGCGTCCGTCGTCGATGTCACCGCCGTCGAACGATTCTGCTCGATGTACTGCCACGGCGTCTGGAAGTTCGAGTACTGATCAGCACGCAGGCGGTCCTCGCGACTGACCGCCGCCACGATAACGCCTTCCAGCGGCTGACCGGTCGACGCATCGACGATACGGCCTTCAAACACTTCCGCTGGCCGCAGCCGCACATCAAAGGACTTCCCTTCTGAGAGATCGCGTGGCAGATTGACGATCACTTCCGCGAATCCCGCCGCCCGGAACCGGTACGCGGTCTCGTACGTGCTGGTCTGTTCGCTGATCTCAATCCGCATCTCACCTTTCAGCTTGTCGTAATAACGAGTCGTTTCCCATTCGTTGCTTTGCCAGGACCAGTCACTGTTGCCCTGCCACAGATAGCCCTTCGCGATCTGCAGGTCCGGAACGATCTGTCCCTTCGCCGCGTCACGGACCGAGATCGTGTGGACGATCGTCGGCAGTAAAGTCAGTTCAACGGTGTCGCCGCCGGTCACCATCAGATCGCGCTGGCTGATAAAGCCGCGTTTGAGCACATGAACTTCGGCTGCGGAATCCGGCATGTGAGCAAGCACAAATCGTCCCTCACTGTCAGTCCGCGCCTCGCGGTCAAACATGCGAGCCCCGTTCCAGGTATCCGTAATCAGGCGCACGTCGGGAACCGGATTGCCGTCCTTGTCGCGAATCACTCCCGACACCGGTCTGCCTTCCGCGATCGTGAAGTCCAGTTTCACCGGAACACCAACCGTCGCCGTCACCCGCTGCATCGTCGGAGCAAAATCGTCACTGAAAGCGTGGATCAGAGTTTCGCCGGGCGAGACGCCGATCAGTTCGTAAGTCCCGTCGGCCTTCGACTTCGCTGTCGCTTTCGGATTGTTGCTGCCAAACCGATCGTCGCCAGTCGTGATTGTCACACCGCCAACCGGCTTGTCTGACTCGCGATTGACGATGCGTCCGGTGATCGTCGCACCAGGCACGAGTTCCCAGCGAACGGTCGTTTCCGGCTGACTGACGTCGACTCCAAAACGACCTTTGGCTACAAATCCAGCCGCTTCGATGACGGGATAAATCTGCGTTCGATCCTCCGGCAGACTGTGCAGTTCAAACCGACCCGCCTCGTCGGTCACTACAGTCGGCGAGTAGCCGCCGGAAACTCCCGACGTAATCGTCGCCCCGGCAATCGGCTCGCCGCTGGTCGATACAACGGTGCCGACGACACTGCGGCCGCCCGCTGACAACTCAACGCGCTGGACGCCCCGGCGCGGCCACTTCAGATCGACAGTCGTCGCCACGAAGCCCGGCGCCACGGCATAGCAGCGATCGATCACCGGGCTGAACTCAGGCAGCGAGATCCGCCCCTCGCGATCAGACACCGGAGTCTCGCGATCCTTGCCGCGCCAGATCGTTGCGCCCTCGATCGGCTGACGCGTCTTCGCATCAACAAGGGCCAGTTCCACAGGCTGATCCGCCATCAGCGGGATCGTTGGTTGGCCTGTCTGCAGGCGTTGCCACGGCAGCGTCGTCTCCGCTGCCGAAAATCCCGGCTCAACGACCCGGAACCGCGCGAAGGCTGGCTCAGTCGGCGGCGCGTTCGCAAACAGTCGGTAGCAGGCGGAATTAAACGACGATGCATCGCGTGATCCACTGCAGCGATGCAGAGCGATCGCCTTCTGTCCGGCATCGAGCAGTTCGACTTCGACCACCGGCAACCGGTAGGCGTTGCTCGCTGGCTGCATCTGAAATTCGAGCAGTGGAGCAGCCGGTTCGGCAGGCAGCAGGCGAGCGAGCCCTTCCCAGCCCTGCGCGCCGTTGGCCACCTTGAGCAGCAGCGTGTTCGTCCCTGCCTGCAACTCGACCTCGGTGATCTGCTGGTCGAGCGATGCCCACATGTTATCCATGCCGCGCGAAACCTCTTTCCCGTTCAGCCACGCGACGAACTGATCGTCGTAACCGATGGCCAGGCGGGCATTCTGTGCGACCGGGCTGCTGAACTGCGTCCATGCGTACGCGACCTTGTTGTTTCCGGCGGCGTTCTGAGCCTTCAGACCATTGCGGAAGTTGATCATCGACAGCTTGTACGGGGCCCAGGTAAACAGCTTCCGATCGAAAAAGACCACCCGTCCGGCTCGCAACTCAGATTCGTCTTTTACGAACGGCGTCGCCAGACCTTCCGGATCCGCTTCGACCTTTGGAAACGGTCCCAGCAACTGCCAGCCATCGAGAAACACGTTCCACTCGAATGGCCGAACGCGATCGTTACTGTCACGATCGCCCGCCGCGCAGGCTGAACTCCAGCCTGCACTCAGAACCAGAACCGCCTGCAGAATCAATGCTCGTCTCATCGCATGACCTCGCATCCGTCAAACTCATTTCCGTCACGTTGAAGGCCGACCGCCTGGTCCGCCACCGAAGTGCAAGCCTTACTTCGCCCCGGCCGAATTCACCGAGAAGGACTTCCAGCGAACCTCACCCGCTGGCACCGAGCCGCTCGGCAGTCGGGTCACCAGCGATACCGTTCCACCTGGCAGGTCGTCCTCGTCACAGCTCACCTGGCCAAGCAGACGCGCGACGCCACTTTCCGAAAAGACGAACAGCAGGGAACGCTGGATCCGGACTATGCGAAGCTGCTCGATCGACGACGCTTCGGCACTGGCGATCACGGAACCTTCCGAGTCCGCTGTCGGCACTTCGCTGCTGCGTTTCGATAATCGCGCTTCGATGCGCAGCGCGTCTTCCGAGGTCTTGAATACAGCAAGGCTGGCCGTTTTCGACGCATCGCCTGGCAACGGCAGCGACAACTCAACCGGAGACGCCCCATTGTTCGTCAGCGGCAGTCGCAGCAACTGCAGCGATGCCGCGACATCAAACTCGCCTTCGATCTTCGATCCAAAGTGAACTGCGACCGGTTCCCGCGATCCCTCCTGACGCGGCCGAATCATCAGCCCCTGCTGACCGATAATCGGCGGCACCGACCCCGTCACCGTGAATCCTGCGACTCCCTGATCCGCAAAATCGTGACTGAACCGCTGCCGGAAACCGACAACGTACTGGTCGAGCGCCAGCACGTTTGGATCAAGACGCTCTTCGACAGCCTTTGAATTCGACCGGATCACCAGGTCATGAAAGACAACTTCCGTATGACCACCGGCAGTCGACGCCACGACCAGTTCCAGTTTCACCGGACTGACGACGGAGGGCAGACGGTTGCTGCCCACGTGCCGATAATTCGGCGAGTCACCGTGCGACGCGAGCGCGTGAATCTCGGCGCCGCGCCGGACGATCCTGAGCGTCCCGTCTTCAAGTTCGTCCTCAATTCTCGCTCCCGAGTATTGCCGGGTCCCGTCCGGATTCAGAACTGCTTTCTTGGCAACCAGGTTGACTCTGTCCTTCGCTCCACGCGATCTCACACAGCCAGCC
This sequence comes from bacterium, assembly GCA_016124895.1. Classification (GTDB taxonomy): domain Bacteria; phylum Planctomycetota; class Planctomycetia; order Planctomycetales; family Planctomycetaceae; genus JAPOLP01. The sequence continues at coordinate 25,182 of WGMU01000022.1, read as the reverse complement.
ACCGTCCCCGCGTCGTCCACAACGCTCAGTTCAACAACCAGCGTGCCCTTTGTCCCGTACTTCTGCTTCAAACCAGAGACGCGCAGCACAGCATCGAAGTCACCATAAATCAGCTGCTTCATCGAAAACCGGCCCGAGGACCAGCTCTCCTTCACCGGCGGCGAGAGCAGCAGACCATCTGACTGCGGACGAATATCCAGCGTTCCAAAGACGTCGAAGTCGTTCGTCGGAATCGCCTGCGAGAACTGATACGTGACGACTTCCTGCAGGGCCTCCAGCCCTTCCAGACATTCAGGGTCCGGTGCCGCGAGTTCCTGCTCACCGACCGGCGGAACCTGTTTCGGCCAGTCGCCGCGCCAGACGATCTTCCGCACGCGAGCTTCCGTCTGATCCGCGAAGTGGAACAACCCGAACAACCGCTGCTCAGGGATCGCCAGCGTGTGTCGGGCGACATTCTCGCCGTTCAGTTCGAGTGTGACGACGTCTCCTCGCAGGACCAGCCGCACCCGGTTCCACTCGCCGACCTGCAGAGGCAGTGTGCCATCGCCGATCACTTCGCTGCGGTTGCCGGGTCCGAGATCACTCCGCTCGAACCGGCCATTCGTCACGCGATGCAGCCGCACCCCGTCCGCTTCGATCAGAAAGACCGTTCGGCCGATCGCTGGCGAAACGCCGGCGCGGCTGGGTTCGTACAGAAACTCAAACTCGATCTCGCCGTCTTCCAGCATCGGCCGGCAGTAGGTCAACAGGCTCTCCGCCACCGTGCCAGCATCCTCCGGATGCAGGTTACCGACGATTTCGCCATTCGCGATCCGCCAGAGACCGGCCGTGCTGGTGGCCGTGGCCAGCGGTGCCGTCCACTCGGACAGTGACGAACTGCGGATCAGATCGACCTGTTCCGGAATCACCGGATCGCCGTCAATCCGCACGTTGCGAAACGCTCCATGCGACGACGAGACACCTCGCAGCGCCACCCACGGATGATTCTCCTCCGTCACGGGGTGCTCAGAGAGCGTTCGACCGTTCAACGAAATCGTGCAGATCCCATCACGAACGACGGCACGTAGTCGAGACCACAGGCCGAGCCGCGCCATCGGTTCTTCGAGTTTCTGGCTGGGGTCCGTCGCCTGAAACGTTCCCTCAGAAATCTCACGACCATCCCAGTTCATCCCCCACCACTGGCCGGCAACCATCAACTGCATGTTGTGCCAGGCCTGCGTCGTCACCTCGCATTCCACCTGATAGTTGCCGGTCAGCGGGGATCGGAACCACAGATAATCCCGCCAGGACCCCGTCAGATGCCGCACCTCGCTGCCCTTTCGTAACCAGACAGCCTGTGGATATCCATCGCCCCGACTCTGAGCCGATTCGCGGCTGCCCGGAGCCCATTCGCGCAGCGTGTCCACTCCGACAATCTCGCCGGAGAGCTGTCCCTGATCATTGATTTCCAGACGAAGGCCAGACAACGCCCGCAAATGCAGGTGCCATTCCAGACTCGAACTCGACAGCCAGTGATTGACGTTGTCGACGAGTCTCACGTTCATCGCTTCGAGCAGTTCGGAAGCGAGCCGCTGCGTCTGCGGCTGCATGATCCCGCGAGTCGCCACCAGCGTCTCCGGCCAGCGCTCGTCCTGCTCACTGTGACTGCTCTTCGCAAACTGGTCGTACAGCCGCCCCAGTTCGTCGCGTGCGGCAGCGCGATTTCCGGCAGCCAGTTCGATCAGAAACCGCAGCGCCGTTTCGCTGCGCAGATCGAGTTCGTCTTTCGCCTCGAATTTCGCCAGCCGCTGCCGCAGTTCATCAAGTCGCATTTGCTCGGCCGCCAGATCAACGAGCAGCAGGACCGGAGACAACAGTCGCGCACCAACAGCAGAGCCTCGCGGCGTCTGCAGTCCTAAGCTGGCTGGGCCTTCAGTCGGACCAAACTCGCTGTCCAGCCGCAACCGCCGATGCGAAGCATTCGGGAAGACCCACTCCGCAAGCCGATCGAACCGCTGATTCTGCGGCAGCATTTCCGCAACCCGACACATCTCCGCCGCGTTGGACGCCAGAACTGCCTCGCCAAACAGGACTTCACGCGCCAGCGGGTTCTCTCCGGGCTGCGCAGCAACGTTGCCGATAGCGACGGCACTACTGATCAACGCGACGAAAACAGCGAGTACCCGATTCAACACTGCCCTTCCCTCACACACAGTTCTCAAATCTCTGTGAGTCCGGTCCTCTAATTCGTCAGTTGCGTCCACGGAACCGACTCCGCTTTCGGAGCGGCCGTGAAGACGATCCGCTCACCCGACGTGTCCCAGAAGCCGCCCGAGTTCGGCGGTTCGACAGGGTGTCCCGGCAGCACTAGGATCCGCTTCGTCGCCAGCTCGTAGAGACAGAGCCTGCCGCCTTTGGACAACAGGATTCGGCTGCCATCCGGGTGCCACGAGAAGTTCCCCGAAATATTCTCGTCAGTGACGACCTGGTACCCCTTGTCTGAACCAGCGACAGAAACGATGGCAATCTGAGAGCCGTCGCGACCAGTCCCTTTGAAAACGATCTGCCGGCTGTCCGGCGACCACGCCATATTCCAGAGAATGCTCGTGAAGCGTTTCGCCAGTTCGCCCTGAAGCAGCGCCCGCTTTTCCCGAGTGACAACATCAATCAGCGTCAGGTTGGCGCCGAAACCGCCGTTCGGCAGCCGGCCGCTGGATCCATACGCCAGCCAGCGACCGTCCGGAGACCACTCGCAACCCCAGCCGTCCGACGCCACCACCTGCCGCTCGCTGCCGTCGACATTCATCACAGCGAGACCACGGCCCCCCCAGGTAAACGCCAGTCGCCTGCTGTCGGGTGAGAACGTCGGAATGAACCCGATCCCCAGGTCCGTCTGATTGCCACCGTCGGCATCCATGAGGTAAACGTGGGATGTGGAACCACTTCCTGTCCACGCGTCGTAGGCAATCCGTTTGCCATCCGGCGACCATTTCGGCGACCCATGCCACACATACTGAGGCATCGGCTGGGTCAACTGCTTCAACTCGCTGCCGTCGGTGTTGATTGTGAAAACCACCGGCTTCGACCGATCTCCGTCGGACTGGCGCATCAACCGTTCCGCCGCTACCTCGAACCGCTTCCATGTCACCTGAACATCGCCTTGATTGTGGGCGCTGGTTCGAATGTCGAGCGTCGCTGGCAGTTGCCCACAGTTTTCCCATTGATGCTCACCCACCAGCCGAAACGCCGACGAGTCGTGATCAGCAAACAGAGCGGAAACGGTGTCACCACGACGAACAATTCGGAACGTACCAGCCAGCGTTTCGGTGGTGATATCAAATCCGAGATGCCGCTTGCCTCCACTCGACGACGGTGTCACATAAGTAGCCAGCACTCGTTCAACCAGCGGACCGCCATGCCGGCGAATCAGCTCCATATGCCGGTCGCCCAGGAAAAGACCGAGCCCGCAGCCGGAGTTGTCCGACGGAACCTGCAGATCGTCGAAGCGCAACGTCACGTCAAAGTCGCCGTGCATCTCGACCGTGGGGTGAAACACGGAATACGTCCAGCCAGAACCGTTTGACCGTTCGCTGTGAACAACGCCGCTGGCGGTTGCGGCCGGTGCAGGCTTCCCTGGCGTCAATCGAAAGAACTGAGGCGGAAGTCCGCTCGTACCGAAATCGTGTTCGAATCGTTCCCGTAGTTCCGGAAGCTTCGCGTCAAGCTTCGCAATCTGCGGATCAGCGTAAACCTGCTCCGCGGTCGCGGGGATAGACTTCGGCCAGTCGCCGCGCATGACAACGTTGCGGACCCGCAGTTCGCTGTCCGCATACCGAAACAGACCGAACGTTCGACGGTTTGCGTCTTCGAGTTCGCGCTCGCAGATCAGCACGCCATTCAACTCAAGCGACACCGTCGTACCGGCTATGGCGAGTTTGATGGGGTTCCACTCCCCGGCACGCAACGGAATCGGACTCGGTCCACGGCGGGATGAGGGTCCGTCGAACGTGTCTGCCGGACTGGCCAGGGATGTGTCGTATTTCCCATCAGTCACCCAGTGAAGCGACACGCCGTCCGGCTGCAGCAGAAACGCGAGTCGGCCCAGCGCCGGATGGGCCTCGCTCTGTCCCGGCTCGTAGAAGAACTCGTACGTCACACAACCGTCTTCGACCAACGGACGCTGGTAGCAAAGCAGACTCTCGGCCGATGTCCCGCTGAGTGACTCGGTTCTTTCGGCAATGATCAGCCCATCACCCTGCTCGCTGCGTTCCCCCCGCCAGTCCCCGCCAGCAACGTTGATCGTCTCGTTGTGATACGCAATCCAGCCAGTCAGCCCAGGATCAGCACAGAGATTCACCTCTGCCAGGACTTCCGGCATCCCGGTGATCCGCACATCTCGAATCCGAGTGGATCGCTGGGCGCTGCTGTAAATCGCAACCCACGGATCGTGATGCTCGCTCAGTTTCTCAGTAAACACAGGCCGACCATCGATCGCGACAGTCAACGTGCCATCCCGAACCACTGCCCGATACCGCGACCACACGTTGTGCGGCCCCCAGTGCGGATCAACCGCCTTGCCAGTCACGCCTTCCCGAAACGTGCCGACGCGAACCGCCTGTCGTCCCTCTGCCATCCCCAGTAACCGACCGGCCACAAGAAACAGTGGCTCGCCAGCCACAAACAGGTCCGCCTCGACCTCGTAGTTGCCGCGTAACGGACTGCGGTAAAACAGATAATCGTTCTCGTGCCCGCTGACGTGCTGCACTTCCTCGTCAGTGCTCAACCAGACCGCCGCGGGATAACCGCTGCCGCGACTGCGCGACCATCTGCGTTCGACCGGATGCCACCGGCGACCGCCGGCAGTCTCCTCCACAGGATGCTGATGATCCCCAACGCTTCGCGTCGAACTCAGATGACTCAATGCCGCCAGATGCGTGCGCCACACATCGGCCTCTGGAGTTGGAAAATGGTACGCAGGGCTCGTCAGAAGAATCGTCGCGAGATCGGCGATCAGAATATCCGCGTGATGCCGCATCACCGCGCGTGAGACAGCCAGCGTCTCGGGCCACAATTCACCAACCGTCGCTGGAGCCGAGGCCATTACGAGTTTCAACAGCTCGTCAGCAGCTACATCAGCCTGCTGTTGATCGCCCAGTTCCAGATAAATGAGCAAACGCAACGAGGCACGCGCCCGCCGCTGATACGAATCCACCGTCTCCGGCAGGTTCGTCACACGATCGAGGAACTCACGGAGTCGCCCCAGTTCCGCCGCAGCATCCAGCAGATCAAAGACCGGAGAAACAAGCACACCGCCGGACGGAACTGCACTACCTGTTCTCGCCTTGATCACCGACACCGATTCTGCCGGACGGAACTCCCCGATCATGCGAATCGTGTCGGCAGGCGTAACACCACAAACGGCTTTCGCCAGAAACTCAAAGCGTTCGTCCGCAGACAATGCAGCAGCCTGAGCACGAATTACGCGGACGTTCTCCGCAAAGACCAACTCGCCGAACACGCGAGCGACCGCCGATGCGTCAACCCCGTCCCTGTCATCGCCCACGGATTTGCGACCAGGCATCAGCAAGAGCGATGCAACGCAAATCACCACAAGATGCCGGTCAAGTACAAACATCATAACCATCCTGCAAATCACTCACCGCGTCGCCTCACAGACAAGAACGCTGCTATCGCTGATAAATCGGCAGCAACTGATAAGCAGGTGTCAGGGCGAGGATTGCCAGCGACGTTGTGTACGTCTGCCCGAACTTCCCTTCGTTGCCGGTGCCCAGCGGCCAGGCTCCGTCGCTCGCCTGCTCTTCCAGCAGATTGCGGGCGATCTGTGGGAAGATCTGATTCCAGGTTTCACCGCCGACCTGAGCCATCGCCTGACTGCTGTAATAACTCGACAGATAAAAGTATCCGTTCTGCCACGGCCGCGGATAATCGCGCGAGCGGAACCAGCGGACGCCGTCGACGATCCCGGCATTCTGATGCCGCCCGCCGAGGATCAGCGTCAGCATCGCCGACGCCGTATTCGCCAGCGTGATCTGCGGATTGCCATTCGGATCGGAAGCCAGCGGCCGGTAACGGAAGACGCCCTTCTCGTGCTGACTCGGATCCGACTCGTAGCAGCGCTCGACGAAGTCGAGCCCCTCGTCGAAGTACTGCTTCGGCACGTTGAACTCCGCATTGCGGGCTGATCGCAGAAACATCAGCGCCCAACCGGTGACAGACATATCGGACGACGCATTCGGGCTTTCGGGATAGCCGTACCGAAACCCGCCGATGTCACTCGGGACCTGCTTCTGCCGCGTCTGCACTTCGCGATGAAAGATCAGAGCCCGCGCAATAGCATCCTTGATCCGCTGTGAGCGTTCGCCGGATGTCGTCCCGTAAACTTCGCCGAGCATCAGACCGGCGATCGAGTGGTTATAGGTCACCGTCTGCGAGGGACTCAGATGCTGAGCCGGCGGTGTCACCGGCAGCAGAGAGAAATAGCCGCGACGCCGCTGTGTCGAAAGTACAAAGTCGATCGCCGCCGAGATCTGCCTGCCATAGCGCCCCTGATCCGGCATATGCCCACGCGAGAGAAAAGCCATAATCGCCATCGAGGTGACGGCCGGTTGAGCGGCGTCGTCACTCGGAAACCGTCCGTCTTCTTCCTGCTGACTCGCCAGCCACGCCAGCCCGTTATCAACACCGGCCTCGACGCGGGACCACTCTCCAGCCGGCAGCGCGGCACTGAGATTTGTCACCCTCGCAATGACCGAGTCGTCGTCATCTGCGGAGTGTCCGAGTTCAACCGCACTCAGAACAACAACGGCAGCAACCGCAAGTCGAGCAAAACCAGATTCAGTCGCAGGGCTCCGCATGACTCAATCGATCCTCCGCTGAAACGCGTCCGAGCTTCGACAGAAATGTATGGCTTACTCCGCTCCACCACCTGCCGCACCGAGCAGCTTCCGCAGCCGCTCCTGATACTGCTCGATGGCCTTGCGGTAATCTTCGGGCGGTGTCCGGCCGCGGACCTGCCAGAGCCCGTCGTCGAGCGTCGACAGCAGCTTGTTCCACTGGCTGTCCGGCAGTCGCTGTCCGGCAGCGAGTGCTCGCAGAGTTTCCTTTGCCTGGTCGGATTCGACGATCCGTTCCCACTCCTGCGCCGCGTTGTGCTGGGACGAGTTCTGGTCAAGCATCCGCCGCATGTTCTGCGCCATCTGCTCCAGCCGCTGCCGCTGCTCTGGCGTTGTCTCCGGATCCTCAAGCTTTTCCTGAACAGAGGCCAGCGACTTCTCCAGCGTCTCCTGCAACTGCTTCGCCCGTTCGCGTTCCTGGCGTTCCTCGTCGGTCAGTTCTGAATCCGGCTTCTGTGTTTGCGTTGCTTCCTCGCCTGGCTTCCGACCCTCTTTCGCCAGTTGCATCTGCATTGCCTGGCGAGCCCGCTGCCGCGCTGCCTCGCCGGAACTCCCGAGGAACCCGCCTCCGTCCTGCTGAAACAGCATCGAGTCAGAGAGAATCCGCAGGTTTCTCGGACGGTTTGGAATCCCCAGCAGCGCCTGAATGTTCGGCTCTCGCTCAAGCTGCGCAAGAAACCGGTCGAGCGTCGGGTCCTGGAGATCGGCGATGTTCGGATTATCGACGTCGTACTGGTCAAGTTCCGCGACAACGGCGCGTCGAATCAGATCAAACAGCTTCTCCGCACGGTCGAAATTGTCGAGAGCCTTCATCTGCTGTACCTCGGCGACTTCCTGCCGGTCCTGCGCGAGTGCAAACGACGCCGCATTCTGATTGAACGTGATGGCTTCCATCACGCGGTGCAGGTCGCGAATCATGTCAACGATCTCGCCTGGCACATCCGTCTCTGCCACCTGCTGAAACTGGCCTTCGAGATCATCTTCAATGCTCAGCATTTCAATCCGCAGCAGCTCCGTCGCGATCGCCAGTGTCTGCTGATCAATCCTGGCCAGGCCGCTGTAACGCTTTGCGTCGAGCTGCTCAGCGACCTCAGCCCAGGCGTCGGCCTGATCAGCCACTGTGCGGCTTTCGATCAGACGCCGGCTGACATAATCCATGACTTCGGCCTCGCCTTCGTTCTCAAAGTTCAACTGATCGAGTGCGGCATCCAGTTCACCAAACAGGATGACAAGCTTCTCCGCATTTGCCGTCAGGTTCGGCGTTTCGTCGGTCCCACCTGACTCCAACACTTTGCGTGCGTCGAACGTGATCTCACGTGCTGCCCGGGCCACTTTGTCCGCCTGCTGCAGCGCCAGCGCCGCCGTGCCTTCGTCTTCCTTGAGTATCAGCGGCAGTGACTGCTGAACGCGTTCGAGCAGCCCATCAGCTTCTTTGGCCAGCGGTGTCGCCGCGTGCAGACGCATCTCGGCGACGATCGTCCACAGGTCCGGACGCTGCGCCTCGCCGACCTGAAGCCACCCGCTGAGTTCGGTCGCAACCTCGTCCTGCCGTTGCGCGAGTTCCGTCAACTGATCCCGCAGCGACTTGCGACGACGACGCAGAATGTCGAGATAGCGAGCCAGCAGCCGCGGGTCGTCACCGAGCATCCGGCCGAATTCGGTCATCATCTCACGCCGCAGTGTTTCCACCTCGGCATAACGGTCGAGATATTCCTGATCGACCTCGATGACCCCCATCTTCCGCTGCAGCGGGTTGAGGTTCTGCCTTGCTTCGCGCATCAGCGTCTGCATCTTCTCGACATAGACCTCGTACATCTCGACTGATTCATCGATCGCGTCGGCGAGTGCCCGTTCGCGTGCGACGCGGTCGTAACGTTTCAGCAGCGCGTCCAGCATCTCGCGTGCTCGGGCAATGTGATGCAGAGCGACCTTCGGATTGTCCGTTCCCAGCGGTTCGCGGATCGCGGCAAACACACGGTCACGAGCCGGCGTCACGTGCGTCGTTACGATATGCACCATCTGCAGTCCGACGAACGCAAACTGCTGCTCCTTCGTTTCGTCCCGCAGTTCGCCGATGTACGACTCGATGTCGCCCAGTTGCGTGTCGAGCCGCCGGAACTGCTCGGCGCGATCAGCGTCCGGAATGTTGCGGTCGACCACGCGCGTCAGCGCTGTCTCCACCAGTTTCAGCATCCGGTCGATTTCGACGACCCGATCGCGAATCTGCAGATTCTCACTGCGTCCGGCTGCCGCTTCTGCGATCGCCAGCAGCCGTTCGGTAATCCGCAGCCGACGCCGACCCGTTTCCGAATTCTGAGCGCTCGTCGCCTTCTGCGGATTCAAACCGACTAACTGCTGACGCGGCACGCCCTCCTCCGCACCCTCTGCAGGTCTCGACGATCCGTCGCTCTGGCCGTTACCGCCACTGTTGCTGGAATTCCGTTTCTCGTCGTCCGGCATCGCCTCGTCGTCAGTCGACGACTGCGACGAATCGTTCCGCTGTCTGTCCCGCTCTTCGCCCCGAGGGTTCTGATCACCGGACTTTCCAGAGTTCCCTTGCGAATCGCTGTCACTTCCAGCATCAGGCTTCGCCGACTGACTGTCACCCGTCGCGTCCTTGTCTTCACTTGTCGGGCTACCGCGTGCTGCCTTCCCGTCTGCCGACGTTTGAGCCCCATCCGACTTCTCCGAACCTGCCGCCTTTTCAGTCGACGCGTCACTCGGCATTCCCGGCTCATCGCTGGACGGATCAGCCGAAGCAAACTCACGGTCCTTTGTGTCGCCACCCTCTCCCTTTGAGCCGGCCTTTGCGTCGCTCGCAACGACCTTCCCTGGCTCACTCGTCGCATCACCTTTTCCGTCAGCGCCACCCTTTGCAGCCTCACTTCCCTCAGAGGCTGTTTCGTCACCACGTTTTGCAACGGCAACAGCCGCCTGCTTTCGCGACTCCCCGGCATCGCCAGCCTTCGGAGACGATCCCTCGTCCGACTTCGCACGGTTCGTGCCGTCAGCTTTCTTCCCGGCGGGAGAAGCCGAGACAGTCTGCGCGACCGCGTTTTTCTGCTCCGAACCAGCATCCGAATCGCTGCGAGGCTTTCCGTCTGACTCTGTCGACGCCACGGTCGCTGGCGATTTTCCATCGCCCGTGTCGTCCTTCCTCGAAGTCTCGCCGTCGCTCGCTGAGTTGCCTTTACCGTCTTCGGAGGACTTCTCACTTCCCGCCCTGTCGGACGTTTCGCCATCGCGATCCGCTGCGTCGGCAAGCATCTTCTCTGACAGCTCGTCTCCGTTACGCGGTATCAACCGAGCATCGTTCGCGTCAGCCAGCAGCCGGCCGTCCGACTTGCGATCGTCAGCCTCCGAATCACCGTCGAGAGAACCGGCCTCCTGACCTTGCTCTGCTTTTGCCAGTGCTCGTCGGGCGGCCATCGCTTCCGGATCAAGCTGCAGATCGCGATTGTCTGACACACGAATCGCATAACTGATATTCGTGCCTTCCTTGAGCCCCAGCTCTTTCAGGTCGAGCTGCGTGTTGCCCATGACGTGCCGGGCGAGTTGCTGATCGCCGAGTTCGATCTCCTTGACCGCCAGAATCTTCGGCTCGCCATTTTCGTCCTGTGCTGACTCGTCGTAGATCACCAGCTCCGCTGTCGCGATGCCAAAGTCGTCGTGAGCCTCGAACTTAATGTCGAGCACGTCATCAACGGCGACCGCCATTTCGTCCGTCGGGCTGACAATCCGCGCGACCGGAGCCTTGTCAGCAACGACCTGAAACCGGCAGACGCGTTTGTCCTCGTTCTTCAGCCCGTGAGAATTCAGCAGCGTCGGGCTGACCGAAAGGTCTTCAATCAGTTGCGTCGAGTACCGGTACCAGCCGTCTGCCTGGGGTTCGAGCACCAGTAGACTCTCGGTCGACTGATCCTCGCCGCCCGGCCCGCGAACATGCTCGATAAGCTGCAATTCCAGACGTTCGAGCGACTCGACCGGCTTCATCAGCAGTTCAAGCTGACTGCCCTGCACGACCTTGACGCGGCTCGGGATGACTGTCTTTTCGTACGGAGGCCGATCCACATACTCAGGCGGCGTCACCGTCAACCGGACTTCCGCCAGCTCCGGATAATCAATCGCCGTCACGCGATGCCACGGCGTCTGGCCATCGCCTGCTGAGACCCGGTACCGGAACGAATTGTCGACCGGCAATTCATACGCAAACGCTCCGCCCTGCTCTGCGTCCGCTCCCATCTCAAACACGTCGAGAATTCCGTCCCGACCCTCAACTTCCAGCAACGCCGCTTCGTGCTGAACTCCCGCTTGCGCTACCATCAGTTCCAGCAGTTCGCCACGCGGCACCTCACGATCACCAGTCTGCGAAGCCAGTTGCGTCGCCGTGATGTTCTGAGTCGGAGCCCAGAAACGACGCAGCAGCACGGAGGTCTGAGCCCAGTTGAGCGTCAGAAACGTCAGCAGCAGCACACCGCTGCCTGCCAGAGCAACCATTCCCGGCTTGAGCGCCGCCGGTTTCGCGACCTGAGCCGGACGAACGAGCCGCCCCAGCGTCACGGCCTCACTTGTTACCTGCTGCAGCATCGCGCGAGCTGTTGCCGACGTTGGCTGATGTTCGGACACGGCAAATGACGCAACTGTCGTCCAGCGTTCCTCAAGCTGCGGCACCTCGCCATCAGCATCCGCCGCCGCCCGCGCAAACTTCAGCGCCTCGATCAGTGGCCGAGCCCCCGCCGCCAGCAGCGCACCAGCACCGAAGATCAACGATGCCGACGTCAGCGCGACGCGAACCGGCGTGCTGAACAGCGTCAGCCACCAGTCAAGCGCCATGGCGACGACCATCGCGCCAATCAGAGCTGCCACCCCGAATGCCACTGCACGGGCAGCCGCCAGCACGACCAGCCGACGCCGAATTGAGCGCAGCTTGTCTTCCATCGTCGTCGGCAGCGAAGCGGAGTTCAAAACACTCGCCATGATCTCAGTCCTTCCTCGCGAGGGAGCCCATCAGGACAGCCCCTTCCACTTGCGAATGACCCATTCGGTCTGCAGGCAGCCAAACACAATCCAGAGGTATTTCCATTCGAGCCACAACGGCCGGGACTCGACGCGTTCCGCGACGATCGGCTCCAGATTCGTCAGCTCGATAATTTCCGACACGGCCGTTGGCGGCAGCACCTGGCCGCCGGTGACGTCAGCAATCTGTTGAGCCAGCGTCCGATCGCATCGTGTATCAACCAGCTCGGTCGGCAGGTCGGCCTGCACGGTGAAACTCGCCGAGGCCTCGTCGAACGATTCGTCCTTCTGCAGCTCGGCGATCACGCCACCAACCGGCTCGACTCGATAAACGCCCGGCGACAGCGATCGAACTTCGGCAACGTACTCGCCCGGCTGATCTTCACTGCGCGACAGCAGTACCATCCGTTCGTCCTCGCCCGACGTCAGACGAACTTCAAGGCCCTCTGCATCGACCGGCTGCCCTTCAGAATTCGTCAGCCGAACAGAGATGTTGACCGCGTCCCGTGAGTCATACCGCGACCGATCGGTCCGCACGCGTACGAACTTCGTCCCGGACGACAGGTCCGTCGCGATCGTCCACCGCAGAAGCTGTCCCCAGAACCGGTAGTGCAGACGGTCGCCGCGCAGAAACCGCAGCCGGTACGTGTCCGGTCCCGACAGGTAAATCACTTTGCCCTTACCGACGGGTTGCCAGCACAGGAACGAACTCGACTTCGCGGCCTCTTCCTCGTCCAGACTGTCTCGCGGAACGGCCGCAATCAGCGAATGCGCTGTTGGCAGCGGCTTGCGCCACGGCGAGACTTCATGCAGCGGCGAGAACCGGTTGACGAAGTCCCAGGCCGTTCGAGTCGCTTCTTCCGTCTCGCCGATCATCAGTGCCAGATGGTCGCGGCCTTCGTTCGTCACGCGGAACGAGTAACCGTTCGTCGTCCACTCCGCCTGGTCAATCGTCTGCACCGGGAGAATCTCCCGCAGTGGATGATCAACGTACTGCTGCGGCATCGCTTCATGGCCGGCAATCATGATCAGCGTCCCGCCGCGCTGTTTGACGAAGTCAATCAGCGACTCCTGGACATCAGCCGGCAGGTGCTCGGGCGGCAGATCGCCGAGCAGAATCACGTCGTACTGATCCCAGTCGGCGACAGTGATCGGAAATGTCTGAGTCTCTTCCCGCCGCCCGGTTGCAATCATTCTCGGCTGAAACAGCAACTCGTCGCATTCGATCTTCGGATCGCGACGGAACAACTGCGACAGGTAGCGGTACTCCCAGCGCGGCAGTTCGTCCGCCAGCAGCACTTTGACGTCCGCCCGCGTGACGTTGACGTCGACTTCGCCGTAATTGTTCTCCTCGGTCGACTCGCCTTCGAGCGGTACGACGGCAATCTGAAACTTCTGATTGCCCACTGCCGGCAGATGCTGCTCGAACCGCACGCTGCGCCGGGCGAACCCGGAATCAAGGACAACCTCGCGGAAATCGATGACCTGCCCGTCCTGCAGCAACTGCACGACGCAGATCTCGCCTTCGCAATCGTACGCCTGCACGCGAGCCTCGATCACGACGTCGTCATTCCGCATCGCGACCGACGGGGCAAACACCGACTGCAGGTCGATATCGCGAACGTGCCGCGTATTGCCGACCGGAATCACGTAGACCGGCGTGTCGTTGAGTGTCGCCGCGACCTGACGCGGGTCGCTCTCACCACTGTTATGGGCAACGTCGGTCAACAGAAAGACCGCTGCCAGCGGCTGCTCCTGCCGATCCCGGTTCAACTGCTCAAACACCGCTGCGAGGTTCGTCCCCACCACTGCCGCCTGCGCTTCGTCGTCCTCGCGCCGCACAAACGACCGCAGCGTTTCTTCCGCAGCCGAATCTCCGGCGACCGGCTCGACAGAATTCACAAACGTGCTCAAGCGTACGTCCGCCTGCTCGCGAACAGCCGACAACGCTGTCTGGTCGAGCTTTCCGACAAGGCTGACCACCTGTGCCAGACGCGACTGCCTGCGAATTCCCGTCAGCAGTTCGCTGTCCTGCTGCGCGACGCGCTTCGATTCATCTTCGACGGCGTACCGAGCCAGCTCGTGCAGCGACCGACTGAGACCTGCGAGCCGCAGCTCCAGATCCGGCAGACTTTCGCGCCAGCCCTTTTCGTCCGGCCGCCGGCCTTTCTGCAAATCCGCCGCCAGCCGCTGAAAGGTCTGGAACTCAGACCCGTCGGACGTTTCGATCAGCCGCCGCGCCAGACCACGCGTCCGGACACTCGCCGAGGTTTGCCCCTCGATTGACTCCAGATGCAGACGGACCCGCTGCAGGGCGAGACTTGCCGCCGTCGTCTCCGCCACGACATCGCTTTCCGGAGCGTGCTGTCGGATCGCGGCTTCCGCTCGTCGGACATGCCGCGTTGCAACGCCCGCTGACGCGATCGCCCGGTCGGCCGATCTCGCAACCGGATACTTCGCATCGCCCGCCAGCGACACCACCCAGCGTGCTTCATCCGACGTCCCCGCTCCGTCGATCGTCTGCATACTGCCGCTGACGTCAGTGACGATCGCGACCGCACGACGTGTCGTCGACGTTTCGACTCTGACCTGCGACGGCGAGAGCAGCAGCCAGATCACAGTTCCCAGGGTGACCGTCCGCAGCAGCCAGAAGAAGATCGTGCGTTTCCTGCCAAGAATCCGCCGCTCGCGCCACAACGACCAGGCGAACACAATCAGCAACAGCAGACCAGTCACCACTGCCGTCGACAGACTGACTGGCCCGTCGAGCGATACGTGTTCGATATTGGTCGTCGTGACTGCCAGGTTCATTTTCCCACCCCGGCAAAGTCAGAACGTCGCGTTGCCGCCGGTTTCGATTCAGCGGACACAAGTGGTGCGCCGACTGGCGGCAACGACATGGAAGAGATCTCACCGAATTGCTCAGTCGTTTCGGCAATCGGATCGGACCCGAAACGCTCGCGGGCAATCATTCCGGACAGCAGCAACTCGGCCACGATCATGCCGATCAGAGTCATGAACAGCAGCGGCCAGAGTGGATTGTCAAAACTCGTCCCACTGATCGACGCTTCGGCCGTCGTGCGACTGAGCCCTGACAGGTCAGCCAGTACTTCGTGATCGGCCGTCGTCAGCGAGGCAAGATTCGACTCCTGCGGATCACGGCTCACATGAAACGGAACGCGGTCGCCGAGGGTTCCCAGCTCGAGCACGTAATCGCCAGGCAGTACCGTCCGGCTGGAGCGAAACACGAAGCCGTCACCCGCAGCGTCGGCCGTCAGTTCGATCTCGTCGCCATGCGGCGTGTGCAGCGTCGCGTCGCGGTTCCCAGCGTCGGCAATGTGCAGAGTGATCGGGTCTCCGGGCGACAGGTTGTGACGAGTCGCTCGCGGTTGCGTCAGGTAGGCCAGCCAGTCCTGAATCATCACAACGAACGCCTGCGACCGCGCGAGGTCGCTCCACTGCAGCCGCAGCGGAATCCCCTGCACGATGACTCGTCCGCGGCCGACGTACTTCTCCGCCGCGAGGATCTCGCCATTGCTCAACCCCAGCAGGACCGAAGCGCCCTCGCCCTCCGGAGGCGGCACGAATCGAAACCGCTGCTCGACAACGACGTCTCCCGTATCGAGCCGTTCGCTGTCAGCCAGCGCGGCAATCGCCGGATGCTCGTTGACCTGAGCGTCGATCAGCGTCTGTACCGAATGACCCGACTCCGTCGTCTGCTGAGCTGCCTCGTCGGCAATGCCGTCCAGCGCCAGCGGAGACAGCCCGCCGCTGTCCGCAAAGAAGTGCTGATTGAATGCCTCGACGTCCGTGCGCGGCCCGAGTGCGATCCACAGCCCTCCGCCCGCTGAAACAAACTCCTGCAGCTTCGCGACGAGGTCCGGCTTCAGCACGGTCAGATTCGGAATCACGACGGCCCGGTAATCATCGAGATGAAGACGATCGAGCCGCTGCTCATCAACAAGCTGGGGCACAAAGACGCCCTGCCCGGCCGTCGCGTCATCGCCGAGCCGTCCCAGCGCCGCTTGAACAAAGAACGCATCTCGCTGCAGTTCGGACAGCTCCGGAGCCGTCTCCAGCACGAGCACCGGCACTTCGTCGACAACTTCAACAACGACCGTCTCTTCGTTGTCCGGAGTCAGTTCGTCATTCGCGTCGACGCGACACTTCAGAGCAAAGATGCCGGTCTCACCGAACGAATGATGCCACACAACGTCGTGAACCTGCCCGCCATCGAGACTCGGCACCTGACTGTCGTACTCGTCGACGCCGTCGACCAACCAGGTCACCGAGCCCGAGGGAGTCGTCGACCGCCCGTAATTCTGAACCTGTGCCGTCAGCGAAAACGTCTGGTTAACGCCGACAACCGTTCGACTGGCGGTCACGCTGTTCACAGCCACGTTGCCACTCTGCCGGTTGCCGCGGCCCAGTTCAACAATGTCGAGTTGCGTCGGTACCGCGGCCGCCGTCAGCACTTCGCGGAACCGCTGCCAGCCGCCCTCGTCCGGGATGCTCCAGTCCGAGCCCTGTCCGTCGGTCAGCAGCAGAATGCGACGACGACGCTGCGTCGGTTCAATCTCGGCCTGTACGGCTTCAAACAGTGACGAGAGCAGGTCGCTGCGTCCGGTCGTCGGCCGCAGTTCCTGCAGTTGATCCTCAATCACCGGACGCGACGCGGAATCGACTCGAATACTGCCACCGAGCGCCCAGACAGGATATGGCGACGACAGGAGAACGCGAACGGAATCACCCGGCTGAACGTCCCCGACCGTCTCGATCGCACGTTCGATCGCCAGCTCAAACAGCGAGGTTCCGTCCGCCTTACGCTGCATCGACAGCGAGTTGTCGAGCACAATGATTGTTTCGCCGCGATCCGTACTCCCCAACCAGTTGCCGGGCAGCAGCGGCTGAGCGAGCGCGAAGATCAGCGCCGCGATCGCCAGCACGCGGAGCAACAGCAGCAGCCATTGCTTCAGCCGTCGGGCACTCGTTCGCCGGGTCGCCGCTTCCAGCAGAAACTGCATCGCTCCCCACTCGATGACGACGTGTCGCCGCCGATCGAACAGGTGCAGCAGGATCGGAGCCGCTGCGAGCGGCAACGCTGCCAGGAATGCGAGACTGAGAAAACTCACGATCTGCTCAACGCCTGTTTTTGAATCAGAAAACTACTTACGAGCCATCCGGCTGCGCAGGAACCAGCCCAGCGTTTCCGCCAGGTCCTGATTCGTCGTCAGCCGCACGTAATCTCCACCAAGCCCAGTGACTGTCTGTTCCAGCCGTTCCAGGAACGCACGCATCCGTCTGAGGTACTCATCGCGTACCGACGCCGGATCGAGATTGATCCGCTGCCCATTGACTTCGAGTGACTGGAACGAAGACCAGCGGCGGAAATCGAAGCGAATCTCTTCCGGAGCCAGAACGTGCATGACGACAACGTCGTGCCCACGTGCCCGAACAATCCGCAAGGCCTTGCCGAGTTCGTCGATGTCGCCGAAGCAGTCCGAAAACAGAACGAACATGCCCCGCCGACGCAGCCGCGGAATGCTGGCCTGAATCATCCGCCCAACGTCGCCACCGTCTCTGGCTTCTGCCGACTGCAGCGCCGACAGAATCGCCTGCAGATGCGCGGCGTGCTGTTTCGGCGGAACGAACAACGGCCGCGTCTCGTTCAGAACGATTGCCCCGACGGCATCGCGTTGATGCAGCAGCAGCCGCGACAGACAGGCCGCCGCCTGACGGGCGTAATGCAGCTTGCTGACTGTCGACAGCCCGAATCTCATTGAGCCACTGGTATCGACGGCGACGATGCCGTGCAGATTCGTTTCTTCCTCGAACTGCCGGATGAAGTAACGGTCGTTGCGCGCGTAAACCTGCCAGTCGATGTACCGGATTTCGTCGCCGGGTGCGTACTGCCGATGCTGAGCGAATTCGCAGCAGCCCCCCTTCGTCGTCGACCGATGCTTCCCCGCCAGCAGCCCATCGACGACCGTTCGGGACAGCAGATCCAGATGCCCGATCTGGTCCATAATCCGCGGATCGACCAGATCCGACGGATACGGCGACACGGAACCATTCGCAGTCCGAAGCGAGTTTTCTACAGGTCGTTTTGATCGGAAGAGAGAAAGCATTTGTCTGATACCAGCCCGGTTTACTGATCAACAGCCATCAACACTGTGGCCAGGGCGAACGCCCGAATTTGAATCGGTTTACTTTGCTGACTGGCCTTTCTCCGACTTCTGCAGCGACGGCGTCGCCTGAATGATTCGCGTCAGAATCGAGTCCGCGTCAATGCCAGCCGCTTCGGCATTGAACGTCAGGATGATCCGGTGCCGCAGGACGGGCAGCGCGACCGCTTTCAGATCACCGGTCGTTGCGTGACAGCGGCGGTTCAACAATGCGCGAGCCTTCGCGGCCATCAGCAGAGCGATCGTCGCTCGAGGACCAGCCCCCCACTGGACCATCGGCTTCAACGTGTCAGGCAGCGTGCCCTCTTCGGGCCGGGTTCCACGGACAAGATCAAGCGCCGCTTCGTAAACGTGATCCGATACGACGACGCTGCGAACCAGCGCCTGCATATCGTGCATCTGGTCAACATCGAGCACGGTGCTGGTCTGGAATGAATAGTCCGTCGTCTGCCGCCGCGCGATTTCGAGTTCCTCATTCCGTTCCGGATACTGCACGTGAATCTTCAACAGGAATCGGTCGAGCTGTGCTTCCGGCAGCGGATAGGTTCCTTCGGTTTCGACCGGATTCTGTGTCGCAAGCACAAAGAACGGATCGGGCAGTTTGTAAGTCTGTCCGCAGACGGTGAGCTGGTGCTCCTGCATGGCTTCCAGCAGAGCACTCTGCGTCTTTGGCGGGGTGCGGTTGATTTCGTCCGCAAGAATCACGTTGCCAAAAAGCGGACCTTCAACAAAACGGAAGATGCGTTTCCCGGTCGTGTGATCCTCTTCGAGAATCTCCGTCCCGGTGATGTCACCCGGCATCAGGTCCGGCGTGAACTGGATTCGACGAAACGACATGTCGATCAGCGAGGCCAGCGTTGAAACCAGCATCGTCTTCGCCAGGCCAGGCATCCCCTGCAGGATGCAGTGACCGCGACAGAGCATCGCGATCAATAACTGCTCGGCGACTTCCGTCTGACCGACGATGATCCCGCCGAGCTGTCGGCGCAATTCGGTGAACTGTTCATGCAGCCGATCGACCGCCGCCGCAACATCCTCGGGCGAAAGGACCGCAGGCCGGGCGTGTCCATTGTCTCTGGGGTTAACCACTGACCGCGGTTCCGATTCCAGACGATTCATGAGAACTCTTTCGTGAAACATGTTGCTGATCAGTCGCGACTCAGCGGCCGCTGCTGACGCAGGTTCTACGGTGATGCGTTACGAGCTTCCTCAGCGCTAACGAGCTGATCGCCATCAGCATCCAGGTCCGCAAACTGCTCATCCGTGCCGGGAAACTCTTTACGGGAAAGATCGTTGTCCTTGTTCCGGTCCATGCGAACAAACCAGCCAGGACCGGGAGTGACGGGCGTTTGCGGGCCGCGGTCAACGCGTCGCAACTGAGCCAGTTCACGATGCACCGTTGCCCCGAGACCGAAACAAACGCGAATTGTCGCCTGAGCTTCGCTGCTGCTGAGTGATCCATCTTTGTCGCGGTCAAACCGGGCCAGTTGCTCAGTCAGCGTTCGTCGTTCACGGATCGTAAACCGGCCATCGTCGTTCGGGTCGATCGCAGCCAGCAACGGGTAGCCATCGTTGACGGCACCCAGCGAAACCTGATCGCTGACGGTGTCCTGCACGGCAGACAATTCGACCGGTTGACCGTCGACAAACAGCGCCAACGTGCCATCGTTGCCGGGCTCACCGATGACAGCCACCTGCGCGAATGGACGCTCGGAATCTGGCCGCGGAACTTCAACGGTCAATTGAGACTTCGTCGGTTCTTTCGAGTCGAACACAATCGACACGTTGAGATCCGGAGTTGCCTCGCGCAGCGCCGCCAGTTCGACTGGATCAAACCGACCGTTCGCATCGGCGTCAAAGCGAGGAACCATCGGCACGGCGGCTGGAACATCGGCATTGCAGTGACAGGCTTCTGCCAGTCGTGAGTACGTCTCGACCATCGACTTTTCGTCTGGCAGCAGAAAGATCAGACGCCCGGCGCCGGCATACCGGACGGCCTTGCGTCTCGGGTCTTCGGCCGAGCGTTCGATCTCGGCGTAATCGACAATGTCGTTGCGGTTGAGGTCGCATTCTTCAAATGAAGCCACTGCCCGAGCCAGTTCGTCGGCCGAAATTACGCCGTCACGATTGCGGTCAAGAATGGTAAACACCGGCCGCTGATTCGCTCGAAACTGCTGAAAGTGATCCTTCAGCAGCAGCAGCGTCGGCCCGTCGATCCAGTTCGCCAGCAGCCAGCGCAGTTCCTCAACCGAAACCGCTTCGCCCGTTGCTTTCACCTGGCGGCGCAGCCGCTCAAGCACGTTCGACGGCAGCGAATACGCCGGCACGCTCGGCGGGTTGACTTTCGGCTTCTCTTCTTCCGTCTCGGCTTCCTCAGCCGGTTTACTTTCCTCTGCCGGCTCGCTCCCTGACTCGGTCTGACCTTCGGTTCCCGGCTGGGCGATTTCAGACTTTGACTCGTCTGGCTTCGCCCCTTCTGAGTCAGCCTTCGGATCCGCCGGAGTTGACTCTCCTTCCGACGATTTCTCCTGTGGCGTTCCGCTGTCCGCTGCAGAATCAGTCTCTGCCTTCGCGACTGAGTCGGATTTCGTCTCAGAATCCGACGCCGGTTCCGGCTCGCGTTTCAGGTCTTCCAGAAGCTGCTGAATCCGGGTCTCGCGAGCCATTCTGAATGGCTCGCCATCGATCGTCAGCGACGCCTCGATCAGCAGTGCCTGTCCCGGCAGAGCCAGCAGAAAACGCAGTCGCGGATCATTTAAGTCGTCCGCTGTCGCCAGTTCCCGACGACGGTGATCAAGCTGGTACTGAGGCAGCTTGCCGCCCGGCAGCGTTGGACGCGTGCCGTCTGTGGGGGCAGTCGCGATTCGAGGCATCTGTTCGACGTTCGGTTCCTGCTGCTGGCGGGCACCGACAAACCGCACGCCGGTCGACAGAATCAGCGGTCCATTGGCTTCCTGCGCCGATACCGCAACAGCGGCGACCAGCAAGGCCAGACCGACAAGTCCGCCAGTTGTCTGTTTGAAACTACTCATGCCAGCACTTCTTTCACCGGGCTTCCGTCCGCAATTGGCATCGGCCTGCCGTCAGGAGACCGATTCGCCGCCTTCGCGCCGATCCCAATTGCCTCGATCAGTGTCGCCAGCAAATCTTCGACACCGATCTGTCCATCGACGACCGCCGTGCCGCCTTCGTTTGTCTTACCAAATGCCTGGCCGCCAGCAATTCCACCGCCGGCAAGCACCGTCGACCACGCGGCCGGAAAATGGTCCCGGCCAGCGTTCGGGTTGATCTGCGGAGTACGACCGAATTCCCCCATCCACAGGATCGTTGTCGATTCGAGCAGGCCCCGATCATCCAGATCCCGCATCAGTGTCGCCCAGCCAGCATCGAGTTGAGTCGACAGGTCACGGACCGCGTTGAAGTTGTCGGAATGCGTGTCCCAGCCTGCTCCGCCACTGCTCGTTCCCAGCGAAACTTCGATGAAGGGAACTCCGCGTTCAATCAGTCGCCGAGCCAGCATGCAGCCCTGTCCGAACACTGTCCGACCGTATTCCTCGCGCAGCTTTTCGGGCTCGTCGGACAGGTCGAACGCCTTCGCGTCCTCGCTGTTCATCAGCTCGACGGCTCCCTGATAAATCGAATTGTGGGTCTTCGCCGCCCCGCCACGCGTCGCCAGGAAGTCGGCCTGCAGCTTCTGCCAGATTTCCAACCGCTTGTTCATCCGGCCTTCCGTAATTCCCGCCGAGCGTTCAAGCGACTGAACTTTGAGTTCCGGAAAACCCTGAGCGTTATTCGTCATCGCGCCAGGAATATCGGCTGCTCCGACAAACAGAGGCCCAAACCGCGGACCGAGATATCCCGACCCGAACGCTTCCGAATTAAATGCTCGAAAGGCACCCACTGAGACGTTGCCAGGTAACTTCATCTCGGGCTCAAAAAGCTGGTTCGCAATCGACGCCCCGATACTCGGAAACTGAATCGGAGTGCCTGGAGTTTTCCCCGTCCGCATCAGGTAGGTGCCGCGACCGTGATCACCCTCGCCCGTGCTCAGGCCGCGCATGACTGCCAGCTTGTCGGACATCTCCGCCAGCTTCGGCAGATGCTCGCTGAAACGCAGGCCCGGCGACGCTGTCTGAATTTCCTTGAACTCGCCGCCGTTCTCGTGCCCCGGCTTCAGATCCCACGTATCTGTCTGCGTTGGTCCTCCGCTCATCCATAGCAGCACGCAGTGCCGTTTGCGATTCGGATTTGCCGCCAGTTGATCAGCAAAGGCCGGAAACCAGCCACTGACACTGGCCCCGCCAATCCCGGCTGCCAGCGAGCCGAGCAACTGTCGTCGTGAGAGCTTTGACATGTCACGTTCCTTGATGACTGAATGCAGTGATCAGCCGGCAGTCTGTTCGATTACCGCGTCAATCCGTTTAGCCGTCCGTTGTATGACGATCCCGGCGGGCGACGCTTAGTGATTCAACGTAAACTCAGCACTGTTCAGCAGCGCCCAGAGAATGTCAGCCAGGCCTTCGCGAAGTTCGTCACCCTGCGCGTCGTCAGCAATGTATCCCTTCAACAGTTCCCACTCGGTCGGATGCGGTCGTCGGGACAGCGTGGCGAGGTACAGCACTTCAATTCGCTGCTCGTTCGTAAAGAACGGAGCTTCCAGAGACGACAGCAGGCCGCTGGTCGACAGGCCGGTTGCCCCGGAAATCAGGTTGCCGTTCATCAGCGTCAGAGCCTGCGGAATCCCGCCGAGATACTCGGTCGAGCGTCCGGCCGGCGTCTTGAACTGCTGAATAAATTCGTCCCGCGACGCATTGGCAATTCGCTGCAGAGTAAAACCATCCGGCATCGGCCCCTGGGAATCCAGCAGCGTCGCGACCGTAATGCAGTCATAAACCTGCTCGGCGGTCAGCGTCTTGACATTCATCTGAGCGAACAGTTCGAGCCGCTTCGGATCGTCCGACTCCGCACCGCTCGACAGTCGGTACGCTGACGACAGCGCGACCGTTCGGAACAGCTCCCGCAGACTGAAATCCGTCCCGACAAAATGCCCGGCCAGCAGATCAAGCAGTTCAGCCGAAACCGGAGTGTGCTGGGTGCCGAAGTCGTCAATCGGGTCGACGATCCCCTTGCCGAACATCTGCCCCCAGACACGGTTGGCCGCTGCCCGGGCGAAGTACGGGTTCTCTCGGCTCGTCAGCCACTCGGCCAGTTGCTGCCGGCGAGCTCGCTCGCGACTGGCTTCCGGAATGGCTGCGCCATTGAGGAAAGCTGGAGTCACCACAGTCGACGTGTCAGGCAGCATGACATCACCACGGTCGACATCCCGAACCCGCATGACTGTCGAGACGTTTTCAAGATCGCCGCGCGGCCGCGAAATCTGAGCAAAGAACGCAGCGAAGCCCCAGAACTCTTCCTGCGCCCACGGCTCGAACGGGTGATCGTGACACTGAGCACATTCCAGCCGCATACCCAGAAAGACACGCGATGTCCGGGCTGCAATCTGATCCGGGTTCAGTTTCAGGGCCGAGTAGAACAACAGTGGTCCGGAACGCGACAGACGCCCTTCCGCGAGCAGCAGACTGCGGACGACTTCGTCATACGAATCGTCACTCGCGAACCGCTCGGACAGCCAGCGATCGAATTCCTGCACGCCGCCAAACGCCGTCAGGTCGACGCCTTCGGGAATCAGGAACGACCGCCACACTGTTGCCAGATGCGACGCGTGATCCGGACTCCGCAGCAGCCGATCGACAAGAGCCTCGTACTTCTGTGGCGACCTGTCCGCCAGAAACTCACGGATTTCGCTAACCCCCGGAGTCCGGCCTGCCAGATCGAGATACACGCGCCGCAACAGTTCTTCTTCATCCGCCGGTTCGGCTGGAGTGACTTTGTTCTTCTTCCAGAGGTCAGTCAGCACGGCGTCAACCCGCTGTACGATCTCTGACTGCTTCGCCTTAACCGGTTCGACGATCGGCCACTTCGACGGTGCGTCAAACAGGGTCGGAGCAACAACCGCCGCAACCGGTACCCGCTTTCCAGCCCGTCCAGACGCTGGAACGTTGACAGCAATCTGAGCATCCGGCTGCGATTTCGAACCGCCCTGCCCTGCTGAGACGCTATCGGATTCCGGTTCGGAGTCCACACTCGCCACCAGTCGCTCGCCACGTTCGTCGAGTTCGATAACGGCCAGCCTCGACGGAAACTCGCGTTCCCGCACTGTCGCCACACTGACCGACGGGTACGACAGTGTGACTGGCTGAGCCTTGTCAGCAGCTCCGATGACTTCACAGGCCAGCGGCAGTTCCGTTTCCGGATCGAGCGTCAGACTCAGCGTCAGCGGTTCCCGCTCAGCAACCTCGAACGTTACTCGCAGATCCACACGGTCAGCTCCCGAGACACTGACCGTGGTCCATTTCTCATCAATCGCCCGCACCGGACGAAACACAATCGACTCGCCGCGACTCTCGCCATCGCCGACCAGAAAGCTGACCGCCAGGCTGTCGCGTGAATCGTCCGTCAGCACGACCACCGGCCGGCGGAAGACCTCACCCGCCCCGGCTCGCCGTTCAAGCTGCACCCGCTCACGCAGATCGATCAGCCGCGCACTGTCCGCCGTCTGGACACTGACCACTTCGTCCGACAGAGACAGCAATCGAGTCTCGACTCCACTCGATATCTCGACAACACCGTGCTTCTCCAGCGCAGTCAGCATTGACGACCACGCGTACGAAGGCGAACCGGAACTGAAGACAATGCCCAGCACCACCAGCAGCGCGACTGTTCCGGCGATTGGAACCGCCCGACGCAACCGCGTACCGCGAGCCATCAGTCCCTGCAGTCGGCCGACCCAGCGAGTCAACGGCCGTTCCACCAGCCGTGGTGACTCACCCCATTCGGCAGTCACCGCCCGGTCAATCCGGCTGAGCAGCGACTTCGGCACTGGCGGCGCGGAGCACGCATCACTCAACAGCCGCTCCAGTTCCGAATCATCCAGCGTTTCCACGCCGGTCACCGTCTCCGCATCGGCCGCGGAAGCAGCAACCGTCACCGACGCGGCAACTGTCTGAGCAGCCTCGTGCGAGTACATG
>WGMU01000029.1 GCA_016124895.1 bacterium | reverse complement strand
GCGTCCGCATCACGCAGCTTCTTCACGATCTGCTCGGGATTGTGTCGTCTTCGTTGCTTCGTCATCGAAAGCCTCCTTCGCCGATCTTTATCGGCCGGAAACTCTCATAAACCCCGGACCAGTTTTCAGGGGGCAGGCCAGGCATCCGAATTCGATGCAGAAAGCAACGAACATTCTGTCAGAGCGGGTTTACAGATCGGAATTCATTCCATAGGGTGATCCTTATCCATTCGGCGGCGACCGCATCTGCGTCCCTCATCCTGGTGACGGCGATTCGTCAGCCTGCAGTGACAGCTCAGCTCTTCAGCCTGCACTAACCAGCAATCCAATCAGCTTATCTTCGATGGCTGACTGCAAATCGCAGCCAGGCATCGCTTCTTCGTTTCTCGCTTTCTCAAGGAGACCCACTCATGAGACGTGACCGAAAACGAGGCTTTACTCTGATTGAGCTGCTGGTGGTAATTGCGATTATCGCCATCCTGGTGGCTCTGCTGCTGCCCGCCGTTCAGTCAGCCCGTGAGGCTGCCCGGCGAACTCAGTGCAAGAACAACCTCAAGCAGATTGGCATCGCGATCCACGCCTACGCGGAGATTAACAAAGCCTTTCCCATGGGAGCGATGGGCTACAAGAACGGAGATATTAAAGACAATGTTGAGTCCTGGGGCTGGCCAGCGATGATCCTGCCTCAGATGGATAACGAGCCACTGTTTAACGAAATCGGCGTCAACAGTATCACGCTGGAGCAGTTGCTGTCCAACGCGACGTCGGCTGCCGACCTGGATATTCTGAGGCCCCTGGAAATCTACCGCTGCCCCAGTGATACCACGGGCGAACGACTTCAGAGCGGCATGAAACGCTATCACTTCAATGGAAACGGGATGCCCAATAACGGCGGCGCAGGACTTGGCGACAACTGGCGACCGCCGACCTGCAACTATGCCGGCAGCGTAGGATACTCTGAAGTCTGCATCCCTAATAATATGAGCGACCGTAAGAACGACGGCGTTCTCTTCAACATGAGTAACGTCAGATTCCGCGATATTGAAGACGGATCGTCGAATACGTTTCTGGCTGGTGAGCGTGAAAAACGCTGCGGAGCCGGTTCCTGGATCGGCAACCGCAATCCCCGTGGCGCTGGAACGCATGGAGCCGACTACGTCCATGCCCGCGTCTTCGTCCTGCTGAACCATCCCAGCAACTCCGGCAACGACAACTGCACGGACGGCTTCAGCAGCAAGCATCCGGGAGGTGCGCATTTTCTGATGTGCGACGGCACGGTTCGGTTCGTCAGCGATGCCATCGACTTCAACCGGCCGACCGGGGACAACAACAACAACGCAATCAACCTGAGCAACGCACAGAAGCAGGCGCTCGGGGTTTATCAGCGACTTGGCGTTCGCGACGACGGACAGGATATCGGCGCCTTCTAACAGGAGTGTCTCAGGCTGGACGTCTGCTGGGCGATTATCCTCAACTGCCTGATCCGGACGGCGTGAGTTGACTGGTTCAGTTCACGCTGCGTCAGCCGCCATCACCGGCTGAGGAACGTGCGACAGTCCTGCAGGCCAGCCTGCATCACCGACCTGATCCATTAATCGTGACCGGGTTGCTGCAGCTCGGCCACTCTCTATTGAATTCAGAAAAGCACTGACAGGAGGCTGCACCATGTCGGTTTCAAAACAACTGTGTGTTCTTGCTGCTGCCGTCACTCTTGCTGGCTGCGGCGGCGGCCCTGATGTCGGTTCTGTGAGCGGAGTTGTAACGCTCGACGGCAAACCGCTGTCCGAGGCCAGTATTCTCTTTACGCCAGTCGAGGGCGGCCGCGCATCAGCGGCAACGTCTGACGCTCAGGGGAATTACCAACTCCAGTACACGCAGGCCATCGACGGAGCATTGATCGGAGAACATATCGTGACGATTGCGACCGGCGGTGAGTACTACGACAAGGACGGCAACGAGCACGAGCGAGAGGAACTGGTCCCCGACTTCTATAACAATTCACGCGAGTACAAGCAGACCGTCGCAGCGGGCTCGAACACGATCGATCTGAAACTCAGCTCGGGGCAGTCGTCAGGTTCATCTGAATCCGAGGAGGCCAACAGCTACGACGGCGTCGAATAGCAGTGCGAACGGCACCGATCGCTGCCTTTTCGCATCGCTGCCACTTCAATTCGTCTTGCAGCTCCAGCTTGATTTGCGCCAGAGTTCCGCTGAGCGGCCTTGGTGACTGGTCGAGGCGTGCAGCAGGAACTCAGGGCGAGAGTCATGCGACAGTTTGCAGGTAAGCAGGCATTGATTACGGGAGCAGCGGCCGGGATTGGGCGAGCGATCGCACTCGAACTGGCACGATACGGGACGCACTGCGTTCTGGCCGATATCGACGCTGATGGACTCGCGACGGCGGCTCGGGAGGTCGAGTCACTCGGTGTCAATGCCGGTATCGAAGTCTGTGATCTGACAAACTCACAACAGATCACGGCGATGTGCCGGCGGGTTCTCGACGCCCACGGCGGTATCGATCTGCTTGTCAATAACGCGGGCGTTGCCTTTTACGGCCCCACGGCGTCGATGTCGACCGAGCAGTGGAACTGGCTGCTGAGCATCAATCTTCACGCTCCCATTCAGATCACGCGAGAACTGCTGCCGTCGATGCTCGACCGGCCTGACGCTCACATCGTCAACATGTGCAGTATCGCGGGTCTGGTCGCCGGAGGCCGGTTTACGGCTTATCACGTCAGCAAATTCGGGTTGATCGGCTTCACCGAAGCACTGCGGGCCGAATACGGCCGACGCGGGCTGGGTGTCACGGCGATCTGTCCCGGCCCGGTGCTGACCGGCCTGTATCACGCTGCTGCGGCTGGCGAGCGATCAAAAGTGCCGGTGCCACCCCGCTGGGCGAGCACGACTCCCGAAGTCGTCGCACGGCGTACGATCAATGCCATTCGCCGCAATCGTCGACAGATCGTGATCACTCCGATGGCTCACGCACTGTTCGCGCTCAAACGGTTCGCGCCGGGACTGATCGACTTTGCGAATACGTTCAGTCGACGTCGACTGAAGGCCGCGCTGCCCTGGGCTCGACCGGTTCAATTCGAGCACAAGCCGACGGATGCGTCGGCCGACGAAGTCGTACCACCAGCGTCTCAACCACTGTCTACCCTCGGCGCTGAACGTTCCGCCGCGTGACGCTGGCGACGCACGGCAAGCACGCCTCGCAGCGCCCGCACAACCCGTTCAGCCGGCGTGTCTCCTCAATCCGGAAACTCATAACAATCCATTGAGTTTTCCGGACGGGAATGTCGATCCCAGAAGCGTCTGACCGTGTAGGTTCTCTATTGTCCCGTCGAGATCTCCGACGGCTCGGGGCAGGTAACACACAGCGGCGCCACGCTGTCGTGGGCACCGACGGGGCACGGTGAATGGATGCGGCCAGACAATTCGCTGCAGCATCGGCCTGTCTCGTATGCAGGACGACGGCTGTCGATCAGACGTCTGGACACAGAATGGAATGAAAATGGCCGCGGGCACTCAGCCAGGTGTTCGGCGGTCGGTTCATTCTCCTGGACACGGAGGAGGACTCGCCCGTCCCCATGTTTGATCGAGGAACCTCAATGATGACTTTTGACGATGCTCACCATACGTCTCAGCTGGTCACCGACCGTCGGACCGGTGAGCGACGCAAGACCGGCGGCAGCATGCTGACTGCCACCAGAATCGGCGAAGACGAGCCCGCGGCACCGCCAGGACCGATTCGCGAACGCCGCGAAAAAGTCGAACGACGGCGACAGATCGACCCGACGACCTGCGAACGTGATTACTCGCAGGACGAAGTCGAGTTCATGAACGCCATGAACGACTACAAGCGTCGCAGTGGCCGGCAGTTCCCCACGTGGAGCGAAGTGCTGGAAGTGCTGCGGGCGATGGGCTATCGCAAGGTTGAAGAACCGGTCGAACTGCAGCTCTGAGTTCGATCGACCGGGCAGACGAAATCACTGAGAGAGGACGAAGACCGCGGTCTTCGTCCTTTTTTGCTGCGCACTCGGTCGTCAGAACGATCGCGGGTCTGCAGAATCTTCCGCGTGATCCCTTCGCCTCGATCTCCCGGAGCCTGCAGCATGATGGATTGGAAACTTCGCCGCAGCATAAGCATCGCTGGCCTGTCCAGCGTTCTGACGGTTATCTCGTTTCTGCAGGCAGCCGCTGGCGATGAGATTCTGCGCGTCGCGGCCGATCGGCAGATCGACGTGCAGCACATTCGACTGGAACTGGACGTCGATCTCGTCGACCGATCTGTCAGCGGAACCGCGACGATCGACTATCGACCGCTGAAATCGTTCACTGCGGAGATCGCGCTCGACGCGGTTGGCCTCGAAGTCCTCGACACCCAGGCGGGAATCGTCAGCAATGTGAATGCGACGCTACACCCAGTCGCGTTTGAAACCAGCGACAGTCAGTTGCGACTGATCGATCAACGCTCCGTCGATGTCGATACAGCGCCTCGGCCATTCGCCGCTGCCGGCCAGACGGGACGCCTGCAGATTCGCTATCGCGTGCGAAATCCTCATGCCGGGCTGTATTTCTTCGGACCGACTGACAGCGCACCGAACGTTCCATTAACCGTCTGGAGCCAGGGCGAACCGCGCGGCAGCCGTTACTGGTTTCCGTGTCTCGATCAGCCAAACGAGCGACAGACGACCGAGTTGATTGTGACCGCTCCGGCCGGCTTCGAGGTTCTCTCGAACGGCACACTGACCAGTCGCGAGGCTGTTCGCGGTAGCGGACCACAGCGAACCCGGTTTCACTGGAAGCAGGACAAGCCGCACGCAACTTATCTGACGTCGCTGGTTGTCGGTGACTTCGCCGTCGAACGTGACGAATGGCGCGGACGACCGGTGTCGTACTACGTGCCGAAGGACCGCGCGGCCGACCTGCGGCGCACGTTCGGACGCACGACCGAGATGCTCGAATTTTTCAGCGAGCGATTCGGCATCGAGTATCCCTGGGACAAGTATGCGCAGGTCGTCGTCGAGCAGTTCATCTGGGGTGGCATGGAAAACACGAGTGCAACGACGTTGTACGCTCGGACCATGCACGACGAACGGGCGATGCTCGACAGCACGCCGGACTGGCTGATTGCGCATGAACTCGGCCATCAGTGGTGGGGCGATCTGGTCACGTGCCGCAACTGGTCGCACCTGTGGCTCAACGAAGGTTTCGCGACCTACTGCGAAATCCTGTGGGCAGAGCACAAGCTGGGTGACGACGAGCGTGACTGGCGCTTGTTCGAGAAAAGCCAGTCAGCCCGTTCCGGCTCGGCGCAGACGCGGCCGATTGTCGACCGCACGTATCCGCATCCAGGCTCGCTGTTCGACGTCCGTGCCTACCCCAAAGGCGGCTGGGTGCTGCACATGCTGCGACGACGTCTCGGCGACGAGGACTTCTTTAACGGGCTGCAGCGCTACGGAACGGTGTACGCGTACCAGACGGCAGAAACAACCGACCTGAGACGCTCGTTTGAACGTCTCTACGGTATCTCGCTCGAACGCTTCTTCTATGACTGGACAGAGCGGCCAGGACATCCGGAACTGCTGGCCGAAACCCGTTCGCTGCCTGACCAGAAGGCAGTTGAAATCAGGATCGAACAAACACAGAAAGCAGAGCCATTTCACATCCCGATCAAGGTCGCCGTTACGACAGGCGGCAACGACACCGATGGCAGACCGAATGCTGTGACTGAGGAGCGGCTGATGACGGACCGCCAACTGACGTTACGGCTCAGCGTTCAGGGAACACCGCTGGGCGTAAGTATTGACCCCGCTCTTTCACTGCTGGCGACGATTCGCGAGAAGAAATCGGATCAATTCTGGGAGTGGCAACTGCAGCACGGGCTCAACGTCGCCGAGATCGCTCGCGCGATCGATCACTTTGGGGAGACGGATTCGGTTCGCAGCCGGGAACTGCTGCGTGACGCACTGCTGAAACCGGTCGGAGGTCGCGGCACTCACTACGGAGTCCGCTCCGAAGCGGCAAAGGCACTCGGCAAGCTGAAAGGCGACGCCGCTCGCGACGCGTTGATCGCCGGACTCAACGAAAACGATCCACACGTTCGCCGAGCCTGTGCCGATGCTCTCAGTAAATTCAAAGGCGACGAGGTAACCATTGCAGCGTTGAAGAACAAGCAACAGCAAGGCGATACAAGCTATCCGACCGAGGCGGCTGTCATCTCGTCGCTGTCCGAGGTTCTCCCGGAGCCGCCCTTTGAGTTATTCGTCGCGGCTCTCGACAAACCTTCGCACCGCGAGGCGATCCGCATTGCGGCGTTGTCGGAACTCGGCCGAACTTCCCAGCGACAGGCATTTGATCTTCTGTTCGCGTGGACCGGCCATAATCGTCCGGACGTCTGCCGATCGCAGGCCATTTCGTCTCTGGCCCGCTATGTCATACACAACGAACTCGGTGAACAGGATTCGCATCGCGTTGTCGATCATCTGCTCGAACTGCTGGGATCGGAAGGGCCGCGGCATCGCGCAACGATCGTCTCTGCACTGGGTACGCTGGGACGTCGAGCGCGATCAGCAACAGATCGCCTGCGTCAGATTGCCGATCACGATCCGAACGACCTGACACGTGATGCCGCGTCTGCAGCACTCGTCAGCGTGCAGTCCGATAATGGTTCGGCGGGCGAACTTGCACGACTGCGTCACGATCTGGAAAGCGAACGGCGCCGCGTTCAGGAACTGGCAAAGCGGCTTGATGCCGTCGAGCAATCAGATGCAAAAACGCCTTAGACAGCGTCGGCACATGCGAATCGGTGATTCAGGACGTACGACGGTGACGCTCAGAGCGACCGGCTGAAATGCCTCGTCCACTGAGGTCTGGTTTTCCGCCGCCAGCGTCCCTTGCGGGTACCCGTAGATCCTTCAATTTCCTGTTCAGGCGACTCCATCTGCTGAAGTCGACTGACGATACTCCGCCCGCAGTCGGTCGCATCAGCCGTTTTAAGCGTTGGCCCGCGCGCGAAGTGGCGCGGCCGGCTGCATTTCTCTGCTCTCTCAAAGCCCGGTGACTGCGACCGGGCTTTTTGCTGCGCGGTTCTCGGCAGGCGGCATCCGCACGCTCGACACGAACAGCGACGGTCTGGAATCTCTGGCGAATCTCTGCGGTGTATTCACAGTTTCCTGCAGACCGCTAGACTACCGCCTCGCTCAGATCGGGCAGATTCAGTGAGAACCCGCTCGGCAAGGTCTGAGGAATGCGTCGGAGATAAAGTCCCGATTCCACAACTGCCAGATCAGCCGGTACGCGCTGGCGTCTGGTTCCGCCTGCGTTGTGAGAACCGGACACTTGCGCGTGCCGGCTGCTTTCGGGAAGTTAATTCAGACGCATTCATGGGTGATTCGACACTGTGCCAGGCTCGCAGCAGTTGGCGGGCACTGCTGATCGGAAGCAAATTGTCTGACGTCCGGACCTGTTGTTTTCCGGCCGTCAGGTTGTGAAATATTTCTGCGGGGAAAGGACGACCGAATGCGTGACAAGCTCGAGAAGAAGATCGTCGACAAGCCGGATGATCTGGCGCGGCATGAAGAACTGGCCGCGTGGCTCGAAGCGAACGGTGACGAGCCGCGGGCCGAACTGATTCGACTGCACATCGCAATGGAGAATACTCATCTCAACCGCGAAAAGCGGTTTGAGCTGGAACTTGTCGAACGCCGGCTGCTCGAAGCCCACGGTCGTAAATGGATTGGTGAACTCGGCGACTTCGTCCTGCTCAAGCCGACGTCCGAGCAGAATTACCGGCTCAGACATGGCTGCAAGGTACTGTGGTATCGCGGCTGGGTGAGAGGTCTGCAGCTCGATGAGCTGACGCTTAAGCTGTCAAAAGTCCTGCTCCACGCACCGGAAATGCGGCTGTTCAACACGCTGATTCTGACCGAACCAGTGAACGCGTCCTGCGACTATCTCCACGAATGGGGTCTGCTCGAAAAGCTGAAGCATATCGATCTGAGCTATGGTCGAATTTCAGATAAAGGGGCTCAGACGCTGGCCGCAGACCGGAATATCAAGAAGCTCGATTCGCTCGACCTGTCCGGCAACCAGATTACGGAAGAAGGGCTGGCACCGATTCTGAAAACATTTCCGAAGGTTCAGGTCGACGATCAGAGCCCGATCGAAGTCTCGCGTGATGACGTCCCGGCGGCTGAGGTCGCCGAAGAAGAAGACGCGGGCAGCGACGACGACGACGTCTAGTCCTGTTGGCGGTTAAACCGGCCACACTCTGTCTCGCGTGCTGTAACTCTCAGCGACTGTTGACCGCTTCTTCCTGCTTTTCCCGGTCCCTCTCAACTCGGAGCCTCCCATGACGCTGCAGCGTGCTCTCCGTTGTTTTGTTCTTGTGCTGGCCAGCCTGACGCTCACCGGCTTTTCAGCGGCCCTGCTGCCGGCTCAGGACCAGGCAACGGAAACGGCAGGGCCATCCTCTCCTCTGAAAACACTGGAACTGGCAGACGGCGATTCGATCGTCTTTCTCGGAGACAGCATCACGCATCAGTGCCTCTACACTCAGTATGTCGAGGACTTTTTCTACACGCGTTATCCGAAGATGCGGCTGAAGATTCATAACGCAGGCGTCGGTGGCGCGCGAGCATGGGACGCGCTGGCCCGCTTCGATGACGACGTCGCGGCCTACAAGCCAAAGTACGTGACGATTCTCCTCGGTATGAACGACGGCACATATCGTCCGTTCGACCAGGCGACCTTCGACACTTATCACGCAGATATGAGCGAACTGGTTGGCAAACTGGTGAGCATTGGTGCGAAACCGATACTGATGACGCCGACAATGTACGACTCGCGAGCGTCGCGACTGTACGCCCGGCCGGAACGCAAGGCCCCGGAAGACCGGCTCGAACTCTACAACTCGGTGCTGGCTTATTACGGCACCTGGCTGCGGGAAGTCGCCGTTGAGAACGGTCACGGCTTCGTCGATATGTGGAGCCCGCTCAACAATATCACGCTGGCCGAGCGCAAGACCGACCCCAGCTTCACCCTGATTCGCGATGCCGTTCATCCGGACGCCCCCGGCCAGGTCGTCATGGCGGTCGCGATTGTCAACGACCTCGCTCTGCCAAAACAGCTCTCAAACATCCGGATTACCTTTAAGGATGATGGCTCCATTGTGTCGCAGGGATTTGCGGGTCAGTTCTCCGAGTATGCGAAACGGACAGATGACGGCATCGAGTTCACCTGGCTGGCCGACGGTCTGCCGTGGGTCGTTCCGGAAGAGGCGCAGCTTGGTGCAAAACTGACGAAGCTCGGACACCGCCACAGCCGCGAGGCACTTGAGGTTCACGGGCTGGCGTCTGGTCGCTATGAACTATCGATCGACGGTACGGTCGTCGGCACGTACGCATCGGAAGCGCTGTCGCGGCATATCGAGCTGCAGGAGAACGCAAAAACACCGCAGTATCAGCAGGCGCTGGAAGTGGCAAATCTCAACAGGGAACGTAACGCCGGTCCGGTTCGCAGTCTGCGGAATGAGTGGGGCCGCTTCCAGCGGTACGCACGAGAGAAACGCGACGCTGCTGATGACGAGGCTCGTCAGAAAGTCGAAGAGAAGTATCCCGACATGGGGGCCATCAACGAACGCGTCGCAGTTCACAACGCCGCCGCGAAGGAAATCGAAGACCGCATCTTTGAGATCAATCAGCCGAAGCCGAGGCATTACGTGCTGAAACGCGTCGCCCCGCAGCCGAAGGCCACTCCTGCAAAGTGATCCTCATCCGCGACACCACGAACCTGCACGGAGGCAGACGTGACTCGCTCATCCGGTTTTGCGTCAACCGTCAGCCCGGTGCTGACTCTGATCCTGGGAATCCTGATTGGCTGGAGACTCGGCCCGGAGCCCGCGTTCCGTTCTGGCAGCGACAATCCTCCGGGCAGGGTCACGCTGACCGGATCGAATGGCGGACTTTCCGAGCCTGATCCGGCGACCGGCGACCCGGCGATGATCAGCTCGCTGCCCGCCGGGACGCCGCACTCTGCAGCCGCAGACGCCGAGGTGATTGACGGTGCCGACGCACTGCAGTTTTTCCCGGAAGCGATCGCCGACAAACCACGTTCGCTGTCGACTGACGACTCCCGTCCGAAGACGGCTGTTATCGCTGACTCCGCTTCACTGCAACCCGATCAGAAGTTTGACGAAGACGTCTGGCGAGCCGAACTGAGCGGACTGACCGCGGAGCAGGCAGACGAATTGATCGCTATCCGCAAACGGCTCGGCAAACTCCCCGCCCGGACGCCGGGCGACACTGCGGAGCCCTTCCCTGCCCTGCCGGGACCGCTCTCTGCCAGCTCCGCCGCGTCGGCAGAACCTGGCCACCTGCCGTTCCTGACGGACGCTGAGATGCGACCGGCGATTGCGCTGACCGGGTCGGAACAAACTGAGTCTCCCGCCGTTCAACGTTCGTCGCGTCTCGAATCAAACACGGTCGGCTCAACGCACGTTTCGTCGCAGCATCCCACAGCATCTCCGTCAGAAGAACGCGACGACGTAGACAACCAGCCGGGCACCGCGTCAACTATCACCAGGTTTCGCGGAGCCGTCGAAGACGTTTACCAGCTCAACATCCGAAACCAGAAGACTCCCGGTTACAGACGTTCGGAAATCGTGATCGTTGGTGCCAGTCAGACTTCAGAATCCCGGATCGCTTCTGCCGGCGCCGGACCGGATGGCTCTGAAACAGTTTCTGGCGGCGATACAGGAAGCACGTCGGCAGCGATTTCGTGGCTGACACGCATTGACCTCCATCCAGGCGAGACGGCATTGACAGGCAATCTGTATGACGTCGCCATCGACGGCGATGGCTGGTTTGCAGTCGAACATAACGGACGGCGGCTGTTCACGCGGGCTGGCCTGCTGTGTCAAACCGACAACGGCCGGCTTGGCCTGCGTACTCCGCTCGGTCACCTGCCGCTCGTTCCGGAAATTCGGATCGACACCTCGCCAGGCAGATTGCTGATTGCGGAAAATGGCGTCGTGAACATTGCAGCGGTGTCTGGCGACGGGAAAAATGAGCGACGCGAAGTCGGAAGAATCATCCCGGTCTGCTTTTCCAACGAGTCTGCGCTGCAACGAACTGGCAGCGGATTGCTTACGGAAACGACAGAGTCCGGGCTGGCTTTCCCGGAAGTGACGGCCAGGCTGAAACAGGGATACCTGGAGCAGTCCAGCGTGAACGCGAGCGTCGAAGAAGCGACCGTTGAAGAGCTGATCCGCTTTGCCGAGTTGCTTGATTGACGTTGAGCACCGGCTGCCGCTGCGAGTGGTCACGGGATTCGCAGAACGCTGGGCCGACTCAAGCGAGTCAGTCGATCACGTTCGCCGGTTTGGCGGGCGTTGCCGGAGGCGGGTTCGGATTCGGCGGGCGTGGGGGACCGAGTTCGATGCCCCCACCGACTCCTGCGGTGTAGATCCAGTTCTGAGATTCGGGCTCCCAGCCGGCCAGAACATTCTGCTCGGCCATGACCTGTCGCGCCGTGAGATAGACGTCGAAGCTGTCTGGAAGAACATAAAACCGAGCGTAGAACTTCTGCGGATCGAGCTGAGCCAGCAGCTTGCGAATGCGCGACTGCGGACGTCGCAATTCAGTTTCCGCCGCCCCGCGGCCTGCTTTCGGAATCAGCTTCATCCGCGGCCAGCGTTTATCGGCGACGTAATACTCGACCTCAAAAAAATCGTCGGCCGGGTAACGCAACTTCGTGTACAGCGTCTCGAACTTTTCGGGATCGATGCCTTTTGCCGGGTCGAGATTCAGCCGCTGCCGCGTGATGATCTGCTTGGACCGCAGCTCGGCGTCCTGGCGAATCTCGTCCAGATTCAGCGGGTACAGCCGATTCTCCGCACAGACGAGAATAACCTGCCGGGCTCCTTCCGGCGCCGGCCGCGGATTGGGAATCGTGACGACTTTTTCCGGCGCAGGCCCGGAACGGCGCGGCGTTTTATCGAGCAACGCCTGCAGTTCGGCGCGGCGATCGAGCGACTTTTCCAGCTCGGTCTGCAGTTCCTTCCGCTTCTCCTGCGTCTCTTCGATTTCCTTTTTGTTCTTCGCTGCGGTTTCGCGATCGTGCTGCAGCGCCAGAGAAAACTCGTTCGCCTGTTTCGACTCGTCGGCCAGCAGTTTTTTGCGGGCGTCGAGTGTTTCTTTCAGCCGCCGCAGCCGTTCGCGTTCCGCCTCGATATCAAATGACACCATCGACGACGCCTGCTCGGCAAGCTGCTGCTTTTCCTGGGCGAGTGACGCCAGTTGCTGCTTCGCGGCGTTAAGGTCTTCCTGCGTGACGTTCGAGTTCGCTTTGATCTCAGTCAGCGCATCGCTGACACCGAGCTGAGTGACAATCAGCACGAGCACCAGAATGCCGACCACGTTCGTCATCGTGTCGAGCAACGAGTCGAGCCCGCCGTCTTCGTCGTCATCGCGTTTGCGAGTCTTCATCGTTCCAGCTTCCGTCTTCTACTTCTTCTTCGCTTCAGTGGCCGGCTTTTGCGTCGCGAAATGGCTCAGGTCGATGCGTCCGGCACCGACGACTGGCAGCTTGCCGTTCCGAATCTCGCGGTCGACGCAAATCTGTCGGACTGTCCGGTACGTGTTCAGCGCGTCGCTGCGGACCAGAAAGACAATCGAATCGTTGACGTTGTTGGCGACGCGCTGCAGCAGCGCGACAAAGTCGGGATCCGCAACGACGCTCGCCGTGCGAATTCGCTTCGGCGGATTCATCGTGTGCAGGACAATCGAATCCGCGGCGCATTCCACAAAGTGCGGCGTGAAGTTGACGCCGGTACCGCCGGGCAAAATCGTCACTTGCGACTCACTGGCTTCCTTGCGATCTGACAGATCCTTCTCCAGCACAGCCAGCTCTTCGGTCAGATCCATCAGTTGACTCTGCATCGAGGCGACGCTTTCCCGCTGCGCTGGATCGAGCTGCGGAATGACGACTTTGACTTTCTGCTGCTCCTCAAGCTGCTTGTGAACCTTTTCGAGTTCCGCGGCCAGCTCAGTGAGTTCTTTTTCGCTGGCAGAGACTTCTTCCCGCACCGTCGCTGCACCGGGTCCGATTTTTTCGTCGAGCAGCTTCTTGAGCCGCGCGACCTCCTGCTCCGCGACGGAAAGTTCGCCGGTCACTTTTTCGTTTGCTTCGATCAGCACGACATCGGGTGTATCCATCTGCGCGAGCGCCAGCGTCGAGATCATCATCGTCAGCACGCCGATCACGCACGCGATGATGCTCAGGAACGGAAACAGCGACACGTCGTCATCGTTATCTCGCGGCCGTCGAGCCATGACCTCGCCTTTCGCCGTCTGCGAACGCATCCAACAGATTGAGTTTCCCGACTGAATTGCACTGTGTATCAGCCGGCACGCGCTAAATCAACGAGCGTGATTATGTGACATTGTCAGTCAGGCAGCGATGGCCTGCCTGTGTCGCTGGTCCATTCAGCATCGAACGTTTTTCATCAGGCTCGTCATGCTGGAACAGCGGTGATTGCGGGTGACGTTGGCCGGCAGCTCCTGCCACATGCGTTCGATCCGGTTGTGGTCCGGACAATACGGCGGGAGAATGTGCAGACGAATCCGTCGACCGGCTTCGGTCGCAAGGCTGCGGCGGACGTCTGCGGTATCGCGGATGCCGTACTTATCATTTCCCGTGTCCAGGTCGGACGCGTCCAGCCATGCTCCAGCGGACATGAGCCCACCACAGTCATGAGCCCACTCAGAGACACGCCGTCGATCTTCTGCGTTCCGTTCCCGCGGCGACAGTCTTCCAGGCCGTCTTCGCCCCCGACCCGGTACCGTTCAGCGACTCGATACACGGTTGTCCGCGAAACGCACAGCACGTCAGCAATCGTCGTGACCAGGTAACCATCGTCGAGCTTCAGCGCAACGCGAATCTGATTGGCCGGCAGGGGGTCGGTGCATTGTTCCAGTCGCTTCCGCAAGCGTCTCTTCTCGGCACGGCGGAGTGCCGGAATCATCCCATCCATGGGAGCCCTGCGTTGAACGTGTGGTTCAAGAAGTTCGATCCGTGGCTCCCATTTTCATTACGTCCCTGACTTCGCGCAGGATCTCTTGCGCAACACTTTCACACTCAGTGATTTAGTGGTGTGAGCCACGCAGTCGGGGTTTTATCGAGTGCGGCCTTTGCCCGGGCCACCGAAAAAAGTTACGCCAATTCCCACTCGCTACACCAGGCAGGAGTGCGGATGAGGCCCCTGAAGTTGCCTACCGGCTGCATGTCGAATACGGCCAGCGGCTGGAGCAACTTATTGAGCAGTTACGCGGCTGAATTTCGACGTGATTAATCGCGGCTCTGGAGTTTGGCAAGCAGTCTCAGGATCTCGATGTAAAGCCAGATCAACGTGACCATCAAACCGAACGCGCCGTACCACTCCATATATTTTGGAGCGCCACGTTCGGCGCCGTGCTCGATGAAATCAAAGTCGAGCACCAGGTTCAGCGCGGCGATGATGACGACAAACACGCTGAAACCGATGCCGACCGGACCAGATCCATGAATCAAGGGGATCGACATTCCAAAGAAGCCCATCACGATCGAGGCCAGATAGACCAGACAGATCCCGCCTGTGGCAGCGACAACGCCCAGCTTGAAATTTTCCGTGGCCTTGATCAGGCCGGATGAATACGCAAACAGCAGTGACGCCAACGTGCCGAACGTCAGGCCAACCGCCTGGAACGCGATGCCGGGATACCGTGCGTTGATCATTGCGGACAGGCCACCCAGAAACAGGCCTTCGGCGATCGCGTAAATCGGCGCAGTCACCGGCGACCAGTTGGGCTTGAAGCAGGTCACCATCCCGAAAATCAGTCCGCCGATCATCCCGCCCATCATCAGCGGGCCGGTATTCGCATTCTGTTGCAGCACGGCGTTCCAGGTGAGCGAAGCGCTGCCAGTGACCAGAGCCAGCAGGATGCCGGTCTTAACGACGGTCCCGTTGAGCGTCATCGCGTGCGACTGATCAAGAATGTCGAAGCCTTCAAACGATTTTTTCGACAGAGCTGGGTTTCCAGATCGCATACTTCAGTCCTTCAGCGTTGTTTATTGAGCGGAATGTGAGCCGTGCGGCTGGCTCGATGGCAAAGCTAATCGAGTCGCGCTCAGAACAACAGGCCACTTATGTCGTCGTTCCGGCAAATAGCCGATTCTGCAGTCACTGCCGACTTCGGCCGCCACGCGGTAACGGCGATTTGACATCTGCTGGCCGTTGCTTTTCGTCGATCAGAACTGGACGCGGACTTCCAGTCGAATACCGTTTCGGACCAGTTCGATCGGCACCCGTGAGCCACGAGTCTGCGACCGAACATGCGAAACGAGTTCCTCGACAGAGCTGACGCGATCGTTGCCGACGCGGACGATGACGTCACCGGTCCGGATGCCGTGCTGATCGGCAATTGACTGGGCGACGGTCCTGCCAACGAGAATACCGTCACTCCCTGAG
The DNA here is from genome assembly GCA_016124895.1 of bacterium. Taxonomy (GTDB): domain Bacteria; phylum Planctomycetota; class Planctomycetia; order Planctomycetales; family Planctomycetaceae; genus JAPOLP01. Next base: position 2,151 of record WGMU01000029.1, on the reverse strand, counting down.
ATTCGATTGGCTGGGACAACACCCAGTTGCGGTCGTGCGGGTTCGGCCGTAGTCGGCACCGATACAAGGCCGTCAATTTCGAGCGGCAGGATTGACTGCCCTGAGTTGTCTCCTGCGAGCGACCGTGGCGGACGTTGTTCGGCCTGAGCAAGTTCCCGGACGAGATCGACGATCAGGCTCGCGATGCGGCGCATTCCCTCGATATTCAGCAGGTCCACGTCGTCCTCAGGCCGGTGATACTGTGGGTGAAAGCCCGTGAAGAAGTGCAGCACCGGAACGCCGGCTTCATAAAAGGACGCGTGATCGCTCGGCCCGTAACCACTCGGTTTGCTGATAATTGTGAGGTGCTGACGCGGAGCCAATGACTCCAGCAGTGGCGGCCAGTGCTTTGACGAACCGGTTCCATAAACGGTCAAGCGGTCGTTGCGGAGCCGCCCGACCATATCGAGATTCAGCATCGCGATGGACTGGTCGATTGGAATCAGTGGATCGCGAACGTATTTCCGGCTGCCAATCAGACCAAGTTCCTCCGCGCTGAATCCAATGAAAAGAACTCGACGGCCGAGTGGCGTTTCAGCAGCGGCGAGCTGGCGGGCAACTTCCAGCATGACGGCGGTACCGGACGCGTTGTCGTCAGCACCGTTGTGAACTTCGTGATTGGCGCCCAGTGTCAGCGAACCCCAGCCACCGCGTCCCAGATGGTCATAGTGCGCTCCCAGGATAATCGTCTCGTCGCAGACCGGTGCCGCGGGATCGAGCGTTGCCGCAACATTCTTCAACGATCGCCCGCGGCGCATTTGAGAGACGTGCCCGGACAGCGTCAGCCCGTCGAGCAGTCTGCTCGCTGGCTGACTCGATCTGTCGATCTCTCGTTCAGTCACGTTAAGATCGAAGCCGCAGAATTCGTCCAGAACACTCGCCAGAACATCACGGCGGCAATGGATAACGGGTACGGGACGGACGCCGTCATCAAGTGTCAGTTCGACCCGAAGAAGCTCGTCTGACTTTGTGGCACTGTTTGCGTTGTCGAGCGATGTGACGTCCGAACAGAACACAACTGCCGCAGCGCCGCGTGACGAGGCCGCAGCAATTTTTGTCCGTACATAGGAGTGCTTCGCGAGATCGTCAGCAGCACTGGCAAACACTCGCGGAGCATGTCGCAGAACGACGACGGCTTTGCCAGCGACATCGAGCCCCAGATAGTCGTCGTAGCCAACCTCGGGAGCCGAAATCCCGAATCCAGCGAAAACAACCGGAACGTCGAGCTTCGCATTGCGGGACAGAACCAGCGATGAGAAATCGCGATCGGGAATGAGTCGCTTCGTAGCATTCTCCACCCCCCGAAACTCGATCTGCTGGACGGGACTCTCGCCACCGACAGACAGTAATTCGAATTCCTGGAACGGCGTCCCGCTGTAGTGATTTGTGTTCAAACCAGCGGAAGCGAACTGTTCCGCGAGGTACTCGGCCGCCAGATCGAGCCCGTGTGTTCGCACGCCGCGACCTTCGAGTTCATCTGATGCCAGGTAGGCAGCATCCCGCCGTAAACGTTCTTCAATGGCCTGGTCCGACAGATTCAGTCGATTGGAACGGACCTGAGATGTGTTTCCCTCTGCGGCTGATTCGCCAACTATCGTTTTCTGCAGGTGGCGGCTGCTGATTGGCCTTCCTGGGCTGGCCGGACCTGTTCGACGTTGAATCGTCGGAGTTGAATCAGCTTCATTTCCAGAGGCTCCGGCTGAACGGCCTGGGCCAGGCTTCTCTTCGGAGCCGTTCAGCAGTGCGAACAACCGGCTGAAAGGTGCCGTCCTTTCGGTGCTTCGTTCCTTTCGATGAACGGGCGCGGCAGCGGACGTCGACGGTTCGCCATCGGTCGCGCCCGTCGCGGCGACCATTGACGAACTGGTGGCTCCCCAGCAGAGCCACGAGATTCCGATCAAGACCATCGCAAGGGCGAGTGATCGAGCGGACGCTCCCTGCCGGCTGGCCTGGGGATTCTGACTGGAATCTGCGACGCGTGGTTGTTGATGAGCTGGGACAGACCGTCGGTCCCAGTGTTTCAAGCTGACTCCGTCGACGGAGAATTCACGTTTGGCATTCGGCAGTTGGCCATTTACTGGCTGTTGCAGGAGTTGTTGAGCGCCCCACGGC
>WGMU01000072.1 GCA_016124895.1 bacterium | reverse complement strand
TCCGTGTAAGATCGCTGCTTCCTGCGACCGAACTCGTCGCTCGCGGCTTCTGGGATCGGCTTGCTCATGAACTTCAGACCTTTCGAGAGGGGAGAGGAAAAGTATCACTCACACCTGTCCGTTTTTCATGGGCTCCCGCAAATGGAACAAGCGGGGATGTGGAACACGCTGATGTCAGGGAGATGCCGATCCCGAGTACAAGGCTGTGATGGTGTCGTCGTACGTCGCGCAGGCGCTGACTGAGAACGTGAAGCCGGGTTGCTGGGCGACGGCGGACATCAGTGTGACGTACTGGTTAAGCATCCGCAGGACGGAACCGAAGCGGTGTTCTGATTCAACTCGCTTCAACTGACTGTGGAACAGTTCGGCGACTCGTTCCGGCCCGCCGAGTCTCTGGTTCAATTCGTCGATCAGCGTCAGACGCTGGTTGAGCGTCTTCGTGTGCCGGAGCGTGGCGAGGTGCTCGCTGAGGATCGCGTCGCCGTCGCGCTGCCGTTTCGCCTGGCGATGCACTCGCATGTTCGCCGCGTGGCACTGGCGGCACTCTCGATGACGCAGGTCGGTTTTCTGACCGCGCCGGCGGAAACTGCTCAGTGGAAGACGCTCCGCACATTGGCGGCAGACGCAAGTTTCGGGCTGCTGGCTGTTGGTTAAACGGTCGGTGAGAGTGCGCGACATCGCGTTTTCCTTTGCTTGAAGTGCAGGCGGCACTGACTGTTACCGCAGTCGCTCCACGCGAAGCGTACCACGCTCAGATAACTGCACGCGAGTTGACTTGGTGCGGTAAAGGTGCTGCGATATCGGGCTGACGACGCGGCTACCGGGACGCCGGGAAAAGCAGACGTCCGACTGCCTGCCGCGCTCTTTCGTCGGATGCCACTGCGGACGAGTGGTGTGGGATGGCAGAACTGCGTGAGTATCTACCGAAGCCGTTTCTCGATGCGTTTCTGACGACGACGTCGGCGTTCAGTTACGCGTCTCAAATCCTGCGGTTGGCCGATATCCTTGCCAAGATTTTGGAACACGAAGGGGGAGACGAGAACGGCCATCCACGGATGACGGAAGAACTGGCCGTCGAGATGTTCGCCCTTTCGATGCGTGAGTTACGCAGGTCCGTACCGGTCGCTTCGAATGCCCTGAAACCAGTGCGGGTAGAATTGCTCAAAGTCGCTGAAACTCGGTGTGAGCATCATCGAGCGTTCGACTTCGCGTTCCTGGTGCAGGGTGCCATCATCGGACTTGCAGGGCTGTTTCCTGTCGAACTGACCGATGAAAACATCGGGCGTCAGGTCACGAAGATGTGGAGTTCGATCTGGCCGAGTCTGAGAGCCATTGAGCGGGTGGACCTGACCGACATCAATGCTCGAATGGAACGCGAAATTGTGCAGGCCGCCGAGTCCGATCGAACCCCAATCGTCGTGGACTATCCGAGCGATGAATTCCGCGAAAGGGCGAGGCCACAATCGCGCGAACTGTTCCGGTATCTTGTGGCGAAACCAGAAAAGCGAGTGTCGATCAAAACTCTGACGCGTGAGTTTTGGAAAGTTCGGACACCTCAGGTGGGCACCGTCCAAAGGGCCATTCAGCGGTTGGACGATGACCTCTATAAGTTCGCGAGTGAAACTGGCTGGAAGTTCGCCCGGAACAGCGCTGAAATCTGGCTGAAGGAAAACTGACTCGGGACCAAGATCGGACCGTCTGGTCCGGATTCGGTCCGGCTTCCCGCCATACCGTGATGCTACTGGACATCACTGGTCTGGCAGAAAAAGGGGAAGCCATGCCACAGAGCATCGAATTGCTCAGTCAGTTGCCGAACGTTGAATACGTGCGGCGGGAACTTGGAAGAAATCTGCGTGAGCGCGACCTGCTCCGCAAACTGCTGAAGATCGTGGAAGAACGATCCGCCATCGAACGAATGGCGACGAATCACGAAAGCGAGGTGCGCCATGCGTGACACCTCACTTGATTTGCTGTTGAGCGAGTTGGTTGACCAGGTGGCGGATGCGGTCGCTCAGCGGCTTGATCGACGAGAAACGCAGCCGCAGGATGATGGGCTCAAGGATGAGCCGACGATGGCTCAGTGGCTCGACGTGTCGCAGCCGACGTTACAGCGGATGCGGTCGGCCGGTGAGGTACCGTTTATTCGGCTCGGGCGGCGAGTGGCGTATCACCCGCCGACGGTTCTGGCTGCACTCAGCCAGAAAAACGAAAAAGGGGGGTGAGCTGTGACGAGCAACACCCCCGAAAGTGAAAGCAATCAGAAGTCTATCTCAGCAGACGAAGTGAAACGAGCATCAAGCGGCCGATGGCTGGAGATTCTGCAGGCTGCCGGGCTGCCGTATGAACTGCTCGACGGTCGCGGACATCCCTGTCCGAAGTGCGGCGGGAACGACCGGTTCTCCGTGTTCGGTGACGTCGACCTGACCGGCGGCGTGATGTGCCGTCAGTGTTTCAACGAAAAGAACGGCGACGGATTCGCTGCCGTGATGTGGCTGCGGGGCTGTTCGTTTCCGGATGCTGTCTCATTTGTCGCGTCTCATTTGGGACTGGCGTCTCAGGATCGGTCAGACGTGAGACGGGACATCGTGTCCGCTGTCGCGCGAGCCAAGCGGATGCCGCTGGAGGCGTTCCTGCAGTTTGGCGCCTCACGTGCGAAACGTGGTGAGACAACTGTCGCACGGGCGCCCGTGTATGACGAAACCGGTGAGGCGCACTCACACTTCGATCTCATGCCCAACGAAAAAGGTCGATTCAGACGCGGGAAGGGATCGGCGGGGCTGTTCTTGCCGGGACGGCTGCCGCAGGCCGGTGAGGTCTGGTTGCTGGTCGAAGGTGTGAAGGATGCGTCGGCTCTGGTTGGGCTGGGATACCTTGCTGCAGGACTGCCGCGAAACGAAATGGCCGCAAAGTACGCTCGGCTGTTTGCTGGCTGCTTCGTGGTCATTGTCGCGGACCTCGATACTGCAGGGATTGAGGGAGCACAGCGAACGGCTGGCCGTCTGGCTGGAGTGGCTGCTTCGGTAAAGATCGCTCGGCTGCCGGGCGAGATTGTTCAGACCGGCGGAGACGACGTCCGCGATGTCATCGCTCGGGACGGCGAGGATGCCGTCCGGCAGGCAATCGAATCGGCGACGCCGTGGGAACCATCGGAAGGCGGACCGGATGATGACCGCCCTGAAGTGCTGTTGACGCTGAATGAAGCGGCGGTGGCCGATGTTGTAGTGTGTGCTCTCGGGCGACTCGGCTGGGCGACACCGTGGATCCCGGCGGACGATGCGGAACGTGTGGCTGTTTATCAGCGTGGTGGCGTGCTGGTCGATGTTGTCACGAATGCGTCGATGCCTTCGTCCGGCTTGTCGCTGTCGGCGGCAGTGCCACAGATTCGAGTGCTGCCGCAGGTGGCCGTCCGGGAACGGATCACTCAGGCGGTGCGACTGATGGAAGAATCGCGTCAGGGCGACGATCTGGTCCTGAAGCCGCGACGTCCGCCTGACTGGCTGGTGAAGTCTGTGCATCAGCGGGGTGGATATGGTGATGCAGTCCGACCGCTGGCCGGGATCACTCGGACGCCGATGCTGCGGCCGGATGGTTCTGTCCTGCAGACACCGGGCTGGGATCAGCGGACTGGAATGTTGTTCCGGCCGGACCGACCGTTCTCGAAAGTGCCGGAGAATCCGACTCAGGCCGATGCGGCAAGGGCTGCGGCGGACCTGCTGGAAGTGCTGGCAGATTTCCCGTTTGGTTCCGATGCGGACCGATCGATCTGGTTGGCACTTGTCCTGACGCTGCTGGCTCGACCGGCAATCGACGGACCGTGTCCGTTGTTCGTCTTCGACGCGAACACACGCGGAGCGGGAAAGTCTCTGCTGGCGGACGTGGCTGGCATCGTCGCCAGTGGAAACGCAATGGCTCGGAAGACGTGGCCGGGGGCAGACGATGAAGTGCGGAAGTCGATCACGGCAATCGCGCTCGAAGGCTGGCCGGCAATCCTGTTCGACAACGTGGACCGAATGCTGGGCGGTGCCTCACTCGATGCGGCGCTGACGGCGACAACGTGGCAGGACCGAGTGCTGGGCGAGTCACGTTCAACCGGGCTGTTGCCGCTGACGACGGTCTGGATTGCGACCGGGAACAATGTCGAACTGTCGGCAGACACCGCACGGCGGACGCTGCTGGCTCGGCTCGAATCGCTCGATGAGCATCCCGAAGACCGCACTGAGTTTCGGCATCACGATCTGAAGGCGTGGACGCGACAGAATCGCGACCGGCTGGCGGTGTCCGGGCTGACGATGCTGCGGGCGTGGTTCGCGGCCGGGCGCCCTGATGCCGGGCTGACGCCGTGGGGCTCGTTTGAGGGCTGGTCGCATCTGATCCGTAACGTGATCGTCTTCGCGGGACAGACAGATCCGTGTGCGAACCGTGAAGTGGTGCGGGACGCGGACCGATCGGCCGAACTCTTGCGGCTGATCCATGCCGGCATTGATGAGGCGGACGTGTCCGGCGACGGGCTGACGACCGCAGAGATAGCGTCAATGCTGTCTCATTCTGTGGGGATGGATAGCGTCGATGGCTGTCCGACACTGCGGCTGGCCATCGCTGAACTGTGCGGTGCCAAGTTCGATTCCCGGAAGATCGGCTACGGGCTCCGGCGGTATCGTGGCCGGGTCTGTGCCGGTCGACGACTCGAATGCCGTAACGGTCACGGTGGTGTCAAACGCTGGTTCATTGAGCGGCTGGACGGAGGGATGGTGTCGGCACCGTCGATCGATGATTCCCCGCAGACTGCGACGATGCCCGACGTGCATTCGGTTGCGGCGGATGTGGAGGTGTTCTGATGGTGGCATCGCATCAGATCGCAGCAACTCGGCTGGTCGAAAGCCTGAAGACTCGGGGGATTACCGTTGAGGTTTCAGGTGACCGGCTGCTGATCAGTCCGGCGGGATTGCTGACGGACGCGGACCGGGCTGGAATCCGGAGCCACAAGCCTGCGCTGATCGGGTTACTGTCTCCGTGTGTGTCTCACCTCGATTCATCCACTTGGGTGCGAGAACCACTTGCCGATCGTCCTGGTTGGGAACGGGCATCCTGTAGGCGGTGCGGGCGGTTCATCGGCTTCAATCCAATTCGTGGTTCTGATGACCGCGTGCAGAAACTGGCTGGCGTCACTGGCGACTGATCGGCAGCGGTCACTGGTGGTGATGGTGGCAATGGTGGTGATGTTTTCCGCCACCTCAGGGCGATGGTTTTGAAACGCGCCTGGCTGTCTGATTCTCAGCTAGGCTATCCTTCCCAGACCTTTGCCGGCTGCGGGGCAGTGAGACCTGAGAAGCTCGCTCCCCGTGGCCGGTCTTCTCAGAAAGGAACGCACGATGGCGAGTCTCAGTCAGGACAAGGGACGCAAGGGCTTCCGGTTGAGCTTCTACGGGCTCGACAAGCGGAAGCGGTCGATGTGGCTCGGAGGCTTCTCCAGGCGGCAGGCGACGACGGTGAAGACCAACGTCGAGCACTTACTGGTGGCGCGGGCGGCCGGTGACACGCCGGACGTTCACGTCGCCCGATGGCTCGGTAGCATCGGGCCGGACCTGCGGAAGAAACTGATCACGGCAGAGCTGATCGAAGCGACGGCAGAAGACCGTGGTCCTGTGACGCTGGGGCCGTTCCTCGAACGCTACGTCGCATCCCGGAAGGACGTGAAGGATTCGACGCAGGCCACGTACCGCAAGACGGTGACGGCGCTGGTGAGCTACTTTGGAGCCGGCCGGCGGCTGGATTCGATCACGGCTGGCGACGCAGAGATGTGGCGCGTCGAACAGGCAACGAACGGCAACCAGCGGGACCGGGAGCGGACGGAGATGGAGGAGAACAGCGTCCGGCGACGTGTCGGGCTGGCTCGCCAGTTCTTCCGCCATGCGGTCAAGCGGAAGCTGATCGCCGCGAATCCGTTCGACGGGCTGCCGGCAGCAGTCCGGGGAAATGCGAAGCGGCAGCAGTTCATTTCCGCAGAGACGATCTACGCCGCGCTGGAGCACGCCACCTGCCCGGAACTGCGGGCTGTGATTGCGTTGAGCCGATTTGCCGGTGTTCGTGTGCCGTCCGAAATCGTGTCTCTGACGTGGCAGGACGTCGATCTGGAGGCCAGCCGACTGACGATTCAGGCGTCGAAGACGGAGCACCACGAAGACGGTGGGCTGCGGTTCTGCCCGATCTTCCCAGAGCTGAGGCCGTTCCTGCAGGCACTGTATGACACGGCGAATCCAGGCATCGACTGTCCGCTGAGTGCTCCCGTCATCACTCGCTGGCGGTCTGCAGACCAGAACATCGGAACGGCGTTCCGGAAACTGCTGAAGCGAGCCGGAATCAAGCCGTGGCCAAAGCCGTTCCACAACCTGCGGGCATCGCGGCAGACGGAACTGCTGGCGGAGTTCCCGGTCAAGGATGTGTGCGAGTGGATCGGCAATTCTCAGCCGGTCGCGATGAAGCACTACGCAATGGCGACCGACGATTCGTTCCAGCGGGCCATTTGTGGTTCTACCCGTGGTTCTACGGGTGGTTCTATCTGGGCAAATCAGGGGGAATCAGAAGCGGACGCCCAAAACGAAAAACCCTCGAAAACAAGGGTTTCCGAGGGCTTCAGGGATCTGGAGATATCCAAATCTTTAGGGCCAGCAGGACTCGAACCTGCAACCAACGGATTATGAGTTCAAGCGACTCTTCAATAGTCGCAGAACACAATTCCCTGTTCTGTAATGAGTTATGCGTCGGGCAAGTGTGCTCTCAACCTGCCGCCAATCACAGGAATTTACACGTTTTTCGAGGGTGCTGGAAGCTTTCTGTACCCGATTCTGTACCGCAAGACTGCTGTCGTCTTGCCTCGTGAATTCGGCTTCGGCCACTGACTTCAGACATAGACCGTCGGTTCCGAAGGCCGACCATTGAAGCCGAAAACTGTCAGGAGGCCGTTGTCAAGCAGCCGCTGGTAACGGCTCTTCGGATGGTAAACGCGACAGAGACACTGCACGATCCGTTTTGTGCAGACGCTGGTGGCCTCTTGCTGCATCACTCAAACTTTGTCGCGCACCCCTCAATGCGTACACTTGCAGTTGACATTTCCTGCGGATCACGTTATCGATTTGATCGACTGGAGAGAGACGGCAGTCCCCCGGCTGACGGATGTCTCCCATAAATATGCTTAAACTGTTGCCCCCGCGTCCTCGATTAATCTGACTGAATGACCACCGTGACTCTGGCGACTCTCGTCAGCGTTTTTCTGACCTCAGCATCATGAACCTGCTCGTGAGGGCTAAGCTGTGCCCGTTCAACGTCAATCTAGTATCCCGCTTGTTATTGGAGTCACTTTTCTGCTCTCGGCAGTTGCGGTCTTTATTACTGCATACGCTGGACAGCCAACGGATGCTCTTGTTGTTGACAGTTTGAACCGAGATCTAGGACTCATTCCGAACGGATCAGAACAACAGGTACGTTTCTCGATCGCAAACGCGTACACTGTGCCCGTCGAAATCACGCAACTGATCGGCCATTGCACTTGCGCTTCGGTTCGCGTGTCAAAGAAGACTATCCGGCCCGGGGAATCCGCAGTTTTAACGACCACAATCTCGTATGCGGGTTCGACTGGACGACTCGTTCGAGAAATAGAAGCGATCTACATAGTGAAAGATGAGATGCAGGCGAGATCGCTGACGTTTAGTATTGAGGCAAATGTTTTTGAACCCGAGAAGTCCTTAGAGGGAGAGCAAGTCAAATGAGATTCAGTGTCAAAGTCTTCTGTACGTTCTCAGCAATCGCAACCGTTTCGCTGCTGACTGCTCACGTTATGGCGGCTATCTGCACAGATCAGATTCCGGAATTCCCCTCACCTTCATGCGGTGGCCCTTACGTGACGTGTGAGGGAATCGATTCGTCCATATGCCCTGACGTAGAGAGTTGTGCCAATACGTTGGGGACGTATCCTAACAAAGTCTCGCAGAGCTGCGAGGGCGGCGGCACTCCGTGTGAGGGCCATGACTGCCGTAACGGCGAAGAAGACGTCGTCTGCTACGAAACTAAACCGTGCCTAAAGATTATCGATCCCATTTCAGAAACCGAGACTTGCAGCAACACTGAGCACTGGTGTTACCAAGCCAAGGTGACACCTAAAGTGTGGGGAGACTGTATCTCGCCCTCGTCGTGTGAATAGTACGTTCTACTGAAACTTCCTCTCTGGGTTCGGTTTCACAGTAACTCGATGCGAGCGCAAGCAGGCACACGTCGGTTCGCATCGTGCGTTAGAATAACAACTCCCGCTCAGGTTGAAGCTCAGCAGTAATCGGCCGCCGTATTTACCCTTAATCTAGTTAGGCTGCTTTGGCTTGGCTATAATCACCCTATTGAAAATCTTCGTACGACGAATTTCCAGCCCCTCGTACAGAGATCTTCCAGTTTGCCAGGCGAAACAAAGTTTTTTCTAACAGGCTGCTGACAGGCCGACAAAGAACCTCACCGCGAGCGTGAAATCTCTGGGAATTCCCAGCTTGCCGTTCCAGTTGTTTGTCAGCCTCTAAGGACGACTGCCCGATACGACTGGCCTCGTGCGGTCACGACCTCTTACGTCACGTTTCCCCGAGGGCATGCATATGCACGTTGCTTCACATGTTGTTTCTGCTGTAGCCTTGTTCATTTGCTCCGATTTGCCCCAAGGCGAGCTTGCGGACCGCGTCACATCGGCTCGTGCGTCGTTCCAAAGTGGAACCGTAGAATTCGAGGTTCGCCGCTTTGACGTTTCGGATCAATCCACTGAGGATTCAGACGGCACCATCATCGCTAAGTATCACTGTTCCTTTGATTCGAAGCATCTCAGAACCGATCTCAGTCAATCACGCACGGTGCCTCAGGGGGTTTCTGCTGGTGAGGCCACGTATGTAACAAAGCGACAGATCCTTTCTGACACGGCGTTGATTAGCCATTCGACAGAACTGTCACGTGGACTTCCTCTTGCAGTACGAATCGACAGAGAGCAACCACTTGAGCAACTGAAGCAAAAGAAGCAGATATTCATCCTTGATCCGAGGGTAATTGGGATCTACCCCGTCAATCCTGGCCTTCTGCATCATTTTCGCGGACGGGCAGTTCCAATCAGTCCCGAATTCAGCAGAGCAGTTTCGATTGAAGTAGAAGAAGACCAAGAGCTTCTGTATCGCATCGCCATTCAGTACCCAAATGGAATAACAGCAACGTATTGGATTTCCCCAAGCATGGGATATAATATTGTAAGAGCCAGCACGACACTTAAGGACAATAAGGGCACATTGACAGACAACATGACTGTCCGTTTAAGGGAATACGAAAACGTCTCCAACTGGTTCCCTGACGAGGTAGAGACGCGACGTAATCGCAACGGCACGCTGGTATCACGACAATTGTTAACAATTACACACGCAACATTTAATAGGATTATCGACGAGAATCAGGAGTTCTCTCTTGCTGGATTAGAAGTACCCCCAGGAGTGGAGATTTACGAGAATCCGCCGAACGTAGAAGGAGTGCGAATCTGGGACGGAGAGAAGATTACCTTGGCGGCGGCTAATCCGAAACGCATTGGGTTACGACCCGGAGCAGTCGTTGTCAATAAGAAGAATAAATTGTGGACATACATCATAGTGGTACATCTTGTGCTGTTGGGTGTCGCGTTCATCTTTCTATATTCTGCCCGAAAGCGGTCGACTAGGAATCGAAATTCAGAAACTTGATGCTAGCTCATTGTGACTAAGTGGATTCGCGAGGTGGACGGCCAGTGGTAGGGTTAATTGTCGGAACAGCATCATAGCTGCATCCTTATCAATGCGTCGGTCCGGGTTGCGTTGAAAGTTGCACCCAAGCTTTTTATGAACGGCTTATGGAAAGAAGGCTCGGCCATCCGAAACTCTCGTATTTTCAGCGTCCGGTAGATGGTCGAGCAGGATATGCCAGCATGCAAGATTGGCCATTGGCCCTCCGGAAAGTGGTGCGGAGCTAACGAGAGTTTCCAGCCGAAGAAGTTCGGCGAAGGAGGCTTTCCGGTCACGAAGCGACGAAAACAACATCATCGCGAAGAAGCTGCGTGACGAGTTCCTGGCGTGCGAAGAGCTCACGAGCCTGCACGAGGCACG
>WGMU01000170.1 GCA_016124895.1 bacterium | reverse complement strand
GGTGCGTTTGTGAGTGTGTTTGGTCAGAGAGGTGTGAGTCCTCTTCAGGTAGACGCTCTCCGGCCTGTATCTGAAGGTCACTGCGTCGTCGTGAGGCGGGGTGGGAAGCAACCGGAGGAGAATGACCAGTCCGTAACTTTGTGTGAACTCGATTCGGCCGGTCTGTCTGGCGAGCCTGCCTTCTTGTGGTGAAGCCCGAATTCGACATTGTCGAACGCTCATGGCGCTGAGGGGTAGCGTGTCAAAGCGATCATGAGAGCAGTCAGGTGGTTGGAGACGGAATGGTCGGAAGGTCAGACACATGAAGCAAAGAGACCTGAGCGACAGACAGATCGGTGTTCATGTGCCGGATTCCGTTGCGGAACCGACCGGTACGAAGAGCCGGTTGCTCAGGAGTCAGAGCCCGCATAGTAGTGTTGAAACCGGGTAACTCCGGTGGAGCGAAGGCCGGGCAGGAAGATGGATGCGTTCATGGACAGGACCACGGAACAACGACCGGCGTCAGTGCCTTTGGCTCAGCAAGCCGGAGCAGCCGCTTCCCTGTGGAAGTGTGCCAAACCGTGTGTCTGGACGTTGCGCATGTTGACGGCTCTCATTGAGGGAGTGGGAGGAGGCGTATGGTTCAGGCTGATCGATAAAGTCTTCTCTGAGCGGAATCTTCTGGCTGCGTATCAGCAGGTGGCGTCGAAGAACGGGGCCGCGGGAGTTGATCACGTTTCGGTGGACGAGTTTGGCCGGCGTCTTCCGGAGAATCTCCGGCAGTTATCGTCCGCTCTGAAGTCCGGCACGTTTCGCCCGCAGGCCATCCGTCGCGTTCACATTCCCAAGCCCGGCACGAACGAGACACGTCCGTTGGGGATTCCGACGGTGCGTGATCGCGTGGTGCAGGCCGCGCTTGTGAACGTGATCGAGCCGATCTTCGAACGTGACTTTGCGGAACACAGTTATGGATTTCGTCCGGGTCGCAGCTGCAGAGATGCTCTGCGCCGGGTCGATGCCCTGTTGAAGGCCGGCTATGTCCACGTTGTGGATGCCGACCTGAAGGGTTACTTCGACTCGATTCCCCACGCCGCTCTGATGGACTGCCTGCGGACGAAGATCGCCGATGGCCGCGTGCTGTCGCTGATCGAGTCGTTTCTGCAGGCGCGCATCATGGACGGCACAGAAGCGTGGACGCCGGGCTCCGGTGCTCCGCAGGGGGCAGTTCTCAGTCCGCTGCTGAGCAACATCTATCTCGATCCACTGGACCATCTGCTGGCCCAGTCCGGCTTCGAGATGGTCCGTTACGCCGATGATTTTGTGATCCTGTGCCGCTCGGCCGAAGATGCCGAACGGGCGCTGGAGATCGTTCGGGCGTGGGTGGGCGACCATGGCCTGACTCTGCACCCGACGAAGACACAGATCGTCGACTCGCGAACCGGCAGCTTCGCGTTTCTGGGATACGAATTCCGTGGCACACAACACTGGCCGCGGAAGAAGAGTCTCACAGCGCTGAAGGACACGCTGCGGAGAAAGACCCGTCGGACGAGTGGTGATTCCCTGCTGTGGATCATCGCCGACGTGAATCAAACACTGCGTGGCTGGTTTCACTATTTCCAGCACAGCACGCGGAGTTCGGTTTATCGTGATCTCGACAGCTGGTTACGGATGCGACTGCGGAGTCTTCTGCGCCGTCGCTCCGGAGGTCGCGGCGTTGCCCGCGACCAGCGAGCCAGCTTCACCTGGCCGAACACTTACTTCGCCAAACGCGGGCTGTTCAGTCTGGCAACGGCCCACGCGAAGGCCTGTCAATCCTCACGGAGGTAACACCATCAACCGGAGAGCCGGATGCGGGAAATCCGCACGTCCGGTTCGGAGGGAGGGGAGACCGAAACCAATCGGTCTTCCCTACCCCTATCTTGGCAGTCATGCCTGGCTGATCGAGACAGTGCGCGGCGTTGGTTACCGCATCAACGACCGGAGCGACCACACGACGGTCGATCATGCGGATGCCCGGGTGCGCGACGCTGCGTCGTCCGCATCCGGTATTTGAAGCATGGTCTGCGAATGGAGCTGGAGTCGTCGCACATATTCCGCAGCGGCCCGCATGTTTGGCAGCAGGCACGGATGCTTGTATTGCTCGATGCTGCCGCCCAGCCGCTGCTGACGCATCGCAGCAAACTCGACCCAGCTTCCGTTCTTCAACGGCAGAACCGACAGGCAAGCAAGACGCCCGGTGCCTCGCTTCTCGTCGTACTCACAGTTGAGTTCGCGCAGCCGATCGTCCAGCCGCCGCTCGATACGGCGGATGGTTTCGTGTCCTGGAACGTCACGCTCTTCGAGCAGCAGCCGGTATCCCGGTGGGTCGCCCCACGCGGGAATCAGGGTGTAGTACCGAACGCGATGATTAAACTCGTCAAGCACCGTACGGACGCCCTCGACGACCTGCGATTCGGCCAGCTTCTCGCCGGTAATGCTGGAGATGTGGGCTCCCTTGTGGAGAAACCGCACGATCGGCGTCGTCCCTTCATAGCCGGTACAACGCACAACATCACAGATGTCGTAACGATAAAAGCCGGACGCCGTCGTCAGCAGAATGTAGTAGTCACGATTGACTTCGAGTTCGTGAGCTTCGAGGACCGTCGGCGAACTGCTGTCGTACTCGTTCTCCGGGATGAACTCGTAATAGTGCGACTGGATATCGAGCACGCCGTCGGGCGAGTCGTTGCCAAATGGAATCGACATGCGGCCTTCGCTGGCCGACAGGCCGTGATCCCGGATTGGAACCTCGCCAAAGTACTCCTTGACCGCGGGCAGATAGGCCGCGCAACTGCCTCCCGTCCAGACAGCCAGAAACTGCAGATCCTGCCAGAAGTCGCGCGGATAAAGCTGACCCGTCGCCTGGACGATCCGATCGAGTTCGCGTGCCCGCTGCCGCCGTGGTCGAAGTCGAGCAGCAAGCGCCGGGCGAATCGCCTCCGGAAGTTCGCTCCAGGTCGCCAGAGATCCGTCAAAGATGTCACGGATCAGGTCTGTTTTCCGCTCGTCGGCAATCTGCGCCAGATGGACCAGTGTGCTGGGGTTGGCTGTCGTCATCTGCCCGACGGCAGGATCTGCAATGGCCAGTCGCAGCGCTGTGTAGTATTTCGCTTCCGGGCAGCCAATTTTCACGACCTCGTACGGCAGCGAATAAATCATCTGCACGGCACGGCTCTGCATCGCCGCGGCCAGTCCGGAGATATTTCCGCACGGCGTCCCGACTTCCGTGTGTCCGCGACAGAAATCGCTGGCAAGCTGCACCAGCTTCAACTGTTTCATTTTCGGATAGGCATCGAATGCCGCAATCCCCCAGAGCTGCCAGCCGCGACGATAGTCCTGATAGAAGCGTTCGGTCACTGGGATGAACTTCGAATCCGACGTTGTGCCGCTGCTCAGTGAGAACATCAGCAGCCGGTTATTCGACCCCAGCAGCGACTGGAAGTCACCGTGCTTGAGCGGCTCAACATACTCGCGATAGTCGCGGTACTGCGTCACGGGCAGTGCCGACCGCATGTCGCTGCTGCTGGATGCGGTTGACAGACCGTGGTCAGCGGCGAACCGTGAGTCGCGATTCAGATCAAGCAGTCCGGCGAGTGTCCGCTGCTGCGTCGCGCGACAGTCTTGGCAGTCGGCGAGAAACCGGTCGAGCTGTCGGCGCACACGCACCCGGATCGGCCATCCCGCCAGTGCTCGCAGTTTTCCGGAAACAGACATTCGGGTTTTCTATCGATTGCCGAGCCACAGACGGACGAAACCCGTCCGCATCTGAAGAACCAGAACAAATCATGGAAACCAACACTGGAACCCTCAGCGTCTTCTCCAGTGTCTGCTTGAAGATCGGCGATTTTGTCTCTCCAGGTTTAGGCTGACAACTGTAGCTGGGGGACTTCGGCAATTCGCATCGTGTCGACAGGGTTGATCCAAGACCGATTGACTCGCCCAAACACTGCTGTTTTTGCAGGTATTCTGAGATTCCGAGACCGAAATCACATCGGCATGCGCTGAGCTGGCCGCGTCATCGCTGGCGACAGTTGTGGCGGTTTGATCGTCGGAAATCGAGCACCCAGCAGTAGTCTGCGTAAGCAGCATCGACTTTTCGGGCAGGCGGGTGGCAGCAGAGTCAGCAGTACCCCGTCCCCTGCCGGAGCAACGCCGCTGCGCAAACCGGCCACACGTGGCCGGACCACCCACGTCGCGCAGCCAACTCGCTTCTGAACGCTGTCTTTCTCCTGTCAGCCAGTCGCGTCGAAAGCCCCCGCATTCGGTTCCGCTCAGACTTTCTTGCGAGTTTCACCAGCCGCTAACGCTGACGCGGCCTCAGCAGGACGTGCCGGATACCGGACATATTTCTGACCGGATGCCCGCTGCTGTTCCTGAATGTCGCGGAAGATTTCACTGAGATCGAAGCCAAACTTCGCCGCGTGGGTATGTGGACCAGACATGGCTGGCGAGTGGCGACCACATTCTGCACCTGGGGGGACCGGGTAACGATGTACTGCTGCTGAAGTATCCGCTGGCAGGAGAGTTTGAGTTCTCGTGCGATGTCCAGGCGGGCGGACGTCCCGCAACTGATGGCGGTATTTCGTACGTCGGGCCGAGGTTTCTGCTCGACGGGGGCGATCGAACACTGAGAGTCACCGACGCCGACGACCGGAGTGCAGGTGTCTGGCCAGTTGACTCCATCCGCACTTACCGCACGTCAAGTCGTTATACCGGACCGCCGCGGTTCAACAGGCTGTCGGTAGCCGTGGCCGGGGATCGTCTGGCTGTCGCTGTCAACGGACAGCTCGTCTGGAATGACACAATTACAGACCGGATTGCACACCAGATAGATGTCCACAACTGCCCGCGTCTTTTTCGGATGCCACACCGCCCAGGCAAGCAGCATCAGTCCGCCATGACTCTGCCCAAGCGGGGTCGGCCGGGATGACCAGCCCCGGCGGACCATCTCGTCATAGAACGCCGTGAACTTCGCCGTGCTCGCCGGAGCCCCGCGAACCTCGCCGAGATCAAACCCCGCGATGCTGATCCCCTCGCGCAGAAAGCCCTCGAAGTACACTTTCCGCAGCGCCAGCGAGATCCCCTTGATCGTCGGAGCAAACCACACCCACGGTTTGCCCTCGGCCGGCTGCGGAGCCACATAAACCATCCCCCGCTGCCCCCCAACCTCAAACACCTCCGGCCTTCGAGGAAGAGCATCATCCGCAAAGGCAACCTGCGTGACGAACAACATGGCGATCAGACACAGCCAGCGCATCACGACCGGACTCCTAAAGCAATCACTTATCGGGCGAGTCGATGGCAGCATCATTCGCGAATGACAGTACTTTGCACAACCTGACGGGTGGCACAGACAACTTGTTGTCCGATCTACCCTGCTGCGTAATCACGTTCCGCCTGAATCGGCCCATCCGAAGAAGTCTGCAAGTTCGGGTGGTGGCTTGGCCTCAGAGTCAATGGCTTCAGCAGCGAGCAAGTCTGCGTGCAATGAGTAGCCATCGTCAGCAAGCTTCTGCAGCGCCTGTTCCCAGACGTTTGGGGCATTCTCGAAAACTGTGTTGTACTCCAAGTCTGCAGTCATTGCGGAGCCGTCGGAATAGCACTGGAACGCGCACCAGTCGATGCCCTCGCCATTCTGGCGGACAAACCAATATGTGCGATTGGGTTTTGGGCGTCGGAGACTCAAGGAACCGAAGTGCACGACGAAATCCTTGACGGTAGGCATGGCGTTTATGCAGGAAACACTGATGTTTATCCGCATGCATCAATCATCTGTCAACGTCAGAGTCGTCAACAGTTCGAGCAGCGTCATCTCACGTAGAAGGTGGATGCAATCGGCTTCAGACTCTGGAAGTTCTTTGACGAAGCTGGGAACCTTTTGGCTTGTGGTGAATTTGAAACTTCCGGGAGCTGGCGATCGATGAGGCGTTCTGTCTGGTACCTGATCTTTGGGCTGACCATCAGTGGGCTGACGGCAACGTGCTGCCCTGCGGCGGAGAGTGACTCGGACAAAGTCGACTTTGCTCGTGAGGTGCTGCCGATCCTGTCCGACAAGTGCTTTGTCTGTCATGGGCCGGATGCTCAGGACGAAGACGCGCTGCGGCTGGATTCGTTTGAGGCGGCGACGGCGAATCGGGATGGGTCGCGGGCGATTGATCCGGCGAAGCCTGAGAAGAGCGAGCTGCTCCGGCGGATCCGCTCAAAAGACGATCCAATGCCGCCGGCAGATGCTGAGAAGCAGCTCACGGAGGCCGAGCGGGAGATCCTGGGTCGCTGGGTGCTGCAGGGAGGCGAGTACGGGCAGCACTGGGCGTTTGTCGCGCCGCGCAAGGCGGCTCCGCCGGAAAACGAGAACGCCACCGGCGCGGCGGCGATCGACGCGTTTGTTCGCGAGCGGCTGCAGCGGCGCGGGGTTGACTTCGCTCCGGAAGCGGATCGCGCCACGCTGGCTCGACGCGCGGCGCTCGTGCTGACGGGGCTGCCGCCGGAGTTGGATCAACTGCAGGTGTTCCTTGATGACCAGCGGCCCGATGCTTACGAGCGGTTCGTTGATCAGCTCCTCGACAGCCCCCGATTCGGCGAGCATCAGGCGCGGTACTGGCTCGACGCGGTTCGCTATGGAGACACGCACGGGCTGCATCTCGACAATCGCCGCGGCATTTATCCGTATCGCGACTGGGTCGTGCGAGCGTTCAACCGCAACCTGCCGCTCGACCAGTTCATCGAATGGCAGATCGCCGGCGACCTGCTGCCCTCGCCAACGCCCGAGCAACTGGTCGCCACTGGGTACGTCCGGCTGAACCCATCGACCGGCGAAGGCGGTGCGATCCCGGACGAGTTTCAGATGAAGAACAACTTCGACCGCGTCGAGACACTCGGCACGGTCTTCCTGGGCCTCTCGATGGTCTGTGCCCGGTGCCACAACCACAAATACGACCCGTTCACGCAGCGCGACTATTACGGACTGCTGGCCTTTTTCAACAGCACCGCCGAACCACCGCTCGATGGCAACAAGTACGACTACGGCCCGACGGTCAAAGTCCCGACCGATCAGGTCGGCTGGGATCGCTGGCAGCAGCTACGACAGCGTCGCAATGAGCTGATTGCCGAAGCGACCGGGCGGATCGCCGTCGACGAATCACTGCCTCAGGCGTTCCGCAATCAGTGGCGGGACAGTTCGCCCGACGAGCGTTTGAAGCTGCTGGCCGATCCGCAGAGTCCGGCCGCGGGACTCAAGCTGACCGACCAGGCGGCGGAACTTCAGAAGCAACTGACAGAACTGGAAGTCGGGTTCACAACGAGCCTCATCGCGCAGGACATCGCAACGCCGCGAGACACTCGCGTGCTGCGCCGTGGCGAGTATGACCTGCCCGTCGGCGATCCGATCTCACCCAACGTACCGGTCGTGCTCAGCGGCCTGCCGGACGACGTGCCGCGTAACCGGATCGCTCTGGCAAAGTGGTTGACGTCGCGCGAGCAGCCGCTGGTGTCGCGCGTCCTCGTCAATCGATTCTGGCAGAATGTCTTCGGAGTGGGCCTCGTGCATACGCCGGAAGATTTTGGTCTGCAGGGTCAGCAGCCAACGCATCCGGAACTGCTCGACTGGCTGGCCGTCGAACTGCAGGACTCCGGCTGGGACTTCAAGCACCTTCTGCGACTGCTGGTGACGAGCCGGACGTTCAAACAGAACTCGCGATTCCGCACCGAAATCGACGATCCCGAGAACCGACTGTTTTCCCGCGGCCCGGAGTACCGGCTCGATGCCGAAGTCATCCGCGACATCGGTCTGTGGGCGAGCGGCCTGCTCGACCCGCACATGGGCGGCGAAGGCGTCAAGCCGTACCAGCCCGCCGGGATGTGGCT
This sequence comes from bacterium, assembly GCA_016124895.1. Taxonomy (GTDB): domain Bacteria; phylum Planctomycetota; class Planctomycetia; order Planctomycetales; family Planctomycetaceae; genus JAPOLP01. The sequence continues at coordinate 48,481 of WGMU01000170.1, read as the reverse complement.
GGCTCTCGCCCATCCGGCCAGTAACACGAAGCAGTACCAGCAGGACAGCGGCAAGCTGCTGTATCGCCGCAGTCTGTACGTCTACTGGAAGCGGACCAGCCCGCATCCCATGATGATCCTGTTCGACGCTCCCGACCGGGAATCAAGCTGCGTCCGCCGCTCGCGAACCAGCACCGCTCAGCAGTCACTGGGCCTGTTCAATGAAACTCAGCGGATCGAGATGGCTCGCAAGCTGGCCGAACGCCTGATTCGCGAAGCCGACACGACCGACTCACGACTCGACCTGCTGTTCCGCCTGCTCGCCAGCCGGACGCCGACGAAATCCGAACGCGAGGTCTGTCGAACTCTCATCGAATCCATGCTGCAGCGCTATGTCGACGCCGAACCCGACGCCCTCGAACTGCTGAAGATCGGCGAGGCCCCACGCGACGAATCAATCCCGGCAAAAGACGTCGCCGCCTGGACTCAAGTCGCCGTGACGATTCTGGCAAGTGATCTGGTAATTCTCCTCTACTGACAGCTCATTGACTCTAGCAGAGGTACAGGCAATGCACTTTTCTGAGACTGAGCAACAACTGCGTGAGTTGCTGCGGAAACAAAACCTGACGATCCGGAAAGAGCGTCTGGTCGGCCTCTCATTTAGCGCTCTGTTTGTAATCACCGCTCTCTTGGCGATCTGGGTTTCATTCGTAAAGGAAGACGTCGCTTGTACATTGATCGCTCCGATCTATTTGATGTTTGGAGTACTTACGATCAATTCTACGCTGGTCAATTGGCACGGAAATCCACAGGTCGTTTTGCTCCTTAAAGTGGTCGATTTTCTGTCTGGAGAGGACGGTACGACGCCTGAAGCTTCCGAAGACTCGAAGCCAAAAGACGAGGCAATCTAATGAGCGTGTCAATCCGCGAACACGAACTGATGATGACTCGCCGGCAGTTGTTTGGGCGGTCGGCGCTGGGGCTGGGAACGGCGGCTCTGGCTGGGCTGCTGGATCGCGGCGCGATGGCGGCGGAAGGCCGGCCTGGGGTGCTCAAGGAGCCGCATCACACGCCCAAAGCCAAGCGCGTGATTTACCTCTTCATGAGCGGCGGACCTTCCCATTTGGACCTGTGGGATTACAAGCCAAAGCTCAACGACCTGTTCGATCAGCAGTTGCCCGATCACATCCGCAATGGCCAGCGAGTGACCGGGATGACGGCCAATCAGAAGAACGGCTTCCCGCTGTGTCCCAGCAAGTACAAATTCACGAAGCAGGACAACAACGCCGACGGCCTGTGGACCAGCTCACTGCTGCCTCACACCGCGACCGTCGCGAAAGAGCTGTGCGTCGTCTACAGCACGTTCACAGAGGCGATTAATCACGACCCGGCGATCACGTACATCCAGACGGGCAGCCAGATCCCTGGTCGGCCGAGTCTCGGTGCGTGGCTCAGTTACGGGCTCGGCAGCGCGAACGAGGACCTGCCGCATTACGTCGTCATGCACGCGCGGACAAACTTCGCCGAACAGAGTCTGTTCAACCGGTTGTGGGGCCCTGGCTTTCTCTCGTCCGATCATCAGGGAATGCTGCTGCGGAGCCAGGGCGACCCGGTTCTGTACCTCAGCAACCCGACCGGCGTGACGGGCGGTGATCGACGCAAGCAGCTCGACGCCCTGGCGGCACTCAACCAGGCGCAGTACGAACGCTCGCTCGACCCGGAGATTCTCGCCCGTATCCGGCAGCACGAGATGGCTTACCGGATGCAGACCTCCGTGCCCGAGCTGATGGACCTCTCAGACGAAACCAAAGAGACGTTCGAACTGTACGGCGACGATGCGAAGACTCCCGGCACGTTCGCGGCATGCTGCCTCAACGCGCGACGTCTCGCGGAACGAGGCGTCCGCAACATTCAGATCTTCCACCGCGGCTGGGATGCTCACGGCGGCCTGCCGACTGAGCACGAATCACAGTGCAAAGACATCGACCAGGGCTGCGCGGCGCTGATCAGGGATCTCAAACAGCGCGGGATGCTCGACGAAACGTTGGTCATCTGGGGCGGCGAGTTTGGACGCACGGTCTACTGCCAGGGCAATCTGACTCGCGAGAACTACGGTCGCGATCATCACCCGCGCTGTTTCACCACCTGGATGGCCGGCGGCGGCATCAAGCCGGGGATCACTTACGGCCGCACGGACGACTACGGCTACAACATCGCGGACGAGCACGGCGACCCGCTGAGCCCTCAGCCGGACAAAGAGTCCTGGACACCCGGCACAATGCACATTCACGATCTCAACGCGACGATCCTGCATCTGATGGGCATCGACCATAAACGGCTGACGTACCGCTATCAGGGGCGGGACTTCCGCTTGACCGACGTCAATGGCCACGTGCTGCACGATTTGATTGTGTGAGGCTCAATGTTCGTCGTTTAACCCGAAGCCGCAGGCAACGGCGTGCCGTAGCGCATTTAGAAACGCCGTCGCCTGCGGCTTCGGGTTAAACCAATGAAATCCTCATTCGCACCGGAGACCATCATGCGTCGAACCGCACTGTTGACCGCCGTACTGATGATCGCGGTCCTCGTCGTCGGAGCGAACCGGGCTCCGGAAACATGCCGTGTGACGCTCCGGCTGATCGATGCCGAATCCGGTGAAGCACTCGCCGGAGTCGTTCAGGTGCGCGATGCCGACGGACGTCACATCGAACTGCCGGGACTGTTGTCGCGCGGGCAGGGACTCGATGACGAACTGTCGATTCATGACTGGTCGGTTCTGCCGCAAGCAACGAGTGTCGATCTGCCTCGGGCGAAGCTGACGTTTGAAGCGTTCTCCGGCCTCGAAACCGAACGGCTGACGCAGACGGTCGATCTGAGTAACTCGACGGAAACCGAGGTGCGTCTGCCCCTGACGCGTTTCTTCCGGCGCGAGCACGCAGACCTTGTCTCGGGAAACACTCACCTGCACATCATGAAGCTGTCGCGGCAGGAGTGTGACCGCTACCTGACCGACATTCCTCGCAGCGACGATCTGGACGTTCTGTTTCTCTCCTACCTGGAACGAGCGGACGCGGACCGTGACTACATTTCGAACGGTTACTCGCGCGAGGATCTGGCGAAGCTGACGGCAGCATCCGGAGTCGTCTTCGGCAACGGCGAGGAGCACCGGCACAACTTCACGGGTTTCGGACAGGGCTACGGCCACGTCATGCTGCTCAATATCCGCGAGCTGATTCAGCCGGTGAGTATCGGGCCGGGCATTATGAAAACCGGGTCCGACGGCATTCCGTTAACACGCGGTATCCAGCAGGCTCGTCGTGACGGGGCCACCGCTATCTGGTGCCACAACGTTTTCGGACACGAAGCCGATCCCAACTGGCTGCTCGGCCGCCTGGACGCGATGAACATCTACGACGGCGGCGCACGCGCGGGTTTCAAGGAACGCTTCTACCCGCTGCTGAATGTTGGCCTGAAGGTGCCGTTCTCTACCGGCACGGACTGGTTCCTGTACGACCTGTCTCGCGTCTATGTGCAGATGCAGAAACAGACGACCGTCGACAACTGGCTTGACGCACTGTCATCAGGGCGCAGCTTCATCACGAATAGCGCGCTGTTCCGCTTTCGAGTCGACACGGCAGAAATCGGCGACACGCTGAAGCTCGAAAAGCCGGGCAGTGTCACGGTCTCGGGACAGGTCGAAGGCCGCATCGATTTCCAACGGGCTGAGCTGGTTCACAACGGCGAAGTGATCGCTGCTGTCGATGCCCGTCCGGTCGGCAATCACTTCCTCGCCGAGCTGAACCTGAGGGTGCCGATCAACCAGCCCAGCTGGCTCGCGCTCCGCATCCCGTCGCCGAACCTGAGCGACGAAGGGCCTCAGACACCCCTCAACGAATTCGGCCGCAAGCTCTACGGTCACACGAGCCCGATTTATGTCGAGATTGCCGGACGAAAATCGCTCGATGTGCGTGTCGCTCGGGCACTGCTGGAAAAGATGAAAACCGCTCGCGCGGAGATCAGTACCAACGGCGTTTTCGACGACGCTCAGGCAAAGGCCCGCGTGCTCGATGTCTACGACGAGGCTCGCGAACTGCTGAGTAACCGCCTCCCCGAGTAGGAGCGGCACAGGGAATTGTCGTCGGTGGCCGGGGCTGGACTGAGCCCGCGAAGGAAGCCCCGAAAGCTCGGACACAAAAAGGGCGATTTCCGACAACTCCAGGACCGGGGTTTCGCTCGTGCCTCGCTCCATCCCCGGCTGTGCTACAGCGTCTTCAGGTACTCGAGCACGGCCATCTTCTGCGGCTCGGTCAGATCGTCTGGAAACGTGTGGCCGGCGTTGCTCTTCGCGGGTTTCGTTGTGTCGAAGTAACCGCGTTTCTGCCACGGCGTGCGAGCAGCATCTGGGACGGCTTCGAACGTCTGCACTTCGAGCCCGACTCGCTGCTGATCGTAGCCGTTTTCCAATCGCTGCCAGACGGTCGGCCGATCGCCGGGATGCAGTACGTGCCAGAGTGTCGGCACCGAACCGTTGTGGAAGTACGGCGCGGACGCCCAGATGCCGTGCAGCGGCGGAGCGACGTAACCGACCGGGTCGACGTCGACCGGATCACCGCCGTAGTGGCTCATCCAGCCGTCGCGCATCCACTGGCGATGCACGATCGTCAGTGCTCGCAGCCGCACCGGATCCGTGCCAATCTCTTCGAGCGGAACAACTCGCTCGGGATACTCACTGTCCGGACCGTACGAACCGTGACAGCGGGCACAGTGCTCGTCAAAGACGATCCGCCCCGCATCTGCCAGCGACTGGTCGACGTCAAATGGCCAGTGGGGCGGTTCCAGTGATTCGATCCACGCGAGGATGGCATCGAAGTCCGGCTCCCATTCGCGCAGTTTGTCGGGGCCGTTCTCCGGCAACAGCATGAACTGCATCAGCACGCGGCTGTTTTTCGGTGCGAAGCCGTCCGCATAGAGATGTGTTTTGAACCGAACGTTCCACAGCGGCGGCGCATCCATGTCGTGATGCGTGAGCGTCTGCGACGGGCGCGAGCGGTCCACATTCATGTCGCGGTCTCGCAGGTTGCCGAGGACGACGCCGAAGATGACCGAGTTCGTCGTGCCGTGTGTCGTGCCCAGAGGTAGCTTCAGCGTTGCCAGATCCAGATGACTCAGCGACTTGAACTGCGACAGCTTCGTCAGACGCACGTCCTCCGTCAGCGACTGAAGCGCGGTGTGGCTGTTTCCCAGCCCCGGAATGACTCGCCCGGCGACCTTCCCGGCGTGACATGCCAGGCAGTTCATCGTCCAGCCACTGTTTTCCGTCGCGACGTATCCGAGGGCCGTTTTTGCATCGGGCTCGTCCGGAACCGGCATCAGGCCGTAACGCGAGAACGTCATTCGTCGACGCTCTTCCGGACTGGCCGCGGCGGCGCGGTTGCGCGCTTCAGGTTCCCAGACTTTCCAGAGTTCACTGAAGACGGCGGCGTCAAAGTCCGGCGGCAGATACGGTTTCGTACGCAGGAGTTCCCAGCCTTTGGCGGCCAGTTGCTGTCCGGCGGCAGATTGTGATCCGTCTGCAGCCGAAGGCAGGCCATCCGCCCCGCAGGCTGGTCGGGACACGACGAAACAGGCCATCAGCCAGATGAGAGGCACTCGGTATTGGCCAAAAGCGGACCATCTCCGCACGCCGTCGAGCGGCAGAGCGCGCGATGATGACGAGACCGAACGATGCAGGGATTGTTCGTCTGAGATGACTGGCTGATTCATCGAAGGCGAGTCTGTTATCTGATGCGTGACTTACGGAGAGCAATCTGCGAAAAATCTGCCGCATTAACGGCCGGCGTGAACGAACAGCTTCTGCGTCACAGCAAATTTCAACGAGAACGGGCCTGTCGGCAAGCCTCGTCTGGAATGCCAGTTGCAATTCCGCTGCGGCCCTCTCCGGACGAGGGCACCTGCTTCAGTGAGCTTTGCCGCCCCGACGACCTTACGGGAGACCGAATCTGATGAACTCACTCCGATGCATGCTGATTCTGATCGCACTGTTTGTCTTCGGCCGCCGGCTGAACGCCGCTGAATCGGCCGCTGAACTGGCGAGATACCTGCCTGCTCAAACTAACGCCGTCACGGTGGTTCGCGTCGCTCAGATTCTCCAGACCGACCGAGCCCAGCGCGAAGGCTGGGCCGAAACGGCGGAACAGGACTTCCTGACCGGCGCATCGCGGATCCCGACATGGGTCGACACGCTCGTCATTGGTTCGCTGGTCCGGCCGGCGATGCAGCAGGAAGTCTGGTCGACGGCCATCCTTGAACTGCCTCCTGGCGTCACGATGGAACGTCTCGCTCGCCGTGAAGAAACACATGTCGAACAACTGGCCGGGATGCGAGCGGTCGAGGCGCGCCGCGATGCACTGCTGGTCGAGATTCGACGCGGACTGCTCGGAATTCGATCGCCTGCCATGCGTCAGGAGACAGCTCGCTGGGCGCAGGCTGCCGCTGATGGAACAGCAGGGCCGCTGGCGCCGGGCCTGCAGGAGGCTGCCGCTAATCCTGCCCATATCGTTCTGTCTCTCGACCTGCGGCAGATGGTCGGACCGGATCGCATTCGTGAATACCTCGAGCAGTCAGACCTGCTGCCTCAGGACCCCGTGCAGAGACTGAATCTTTTGAAACTGTTGCCGACGCAGCAGAGTCTCTCCCTGTATGTGACCATCGATCAGGCCACGACGGCCCGTGTCGTCATTCGGTTTGACGGTGATGCGACTGGACTGGCAGAACCGGTCGCCGCCGTATTTCGTCAGCTTGTCGATGATCAGCATCTGTCACTGGACGAGTTCGCGTCGGCAAAAGCAGCAACGGACGGCAGATCGGTTACGCTGACGATGTCACTCTCGGACGCAAGTCTGAGGCGAGTGGTGTCACTGATTTCATCGCCGTCGCCTGGTCCGCGCGTCGCCGGTGAGGACAGGGTCGCGAGCGAGCCACCGCCGCCCTCCGGTATCAGGCCCAGAGTTGCCATCGAACCTGAAGCCTCGAAGCGGTACTGCCGCGCAGTGTCGCAGTCGATCGATGACCTTGCCCGAGTCAACCTTAAAGCGAAGGACTACAACCGCACGGCAACCTGGCACGACAATTTTGCTCGCCGGATCGACCAGCTTCCTACAGCGGGAGTTGACCCGGTTCTGCTCGCATTCGGCACCCGCGTCAGCGAACGGTTCCGGGCACTGGCGGCCTCACTGCGTGGCCAGGGCGTCGAGGTGAACGTCGAACAACAGACCCTGGTTTACAACGTCGATTACCGTCCCAACTGGGCGACAAACAGTTGGTGGGGTGTGGTCGGCTACGGCGCCTCGTCGCTGGCTGTCACCAGCAATCTGCAGGAGGTGCGAGAACATCAGGCGGCGGCGGTGCTGAAAGGGACGAAGCAGCGCACCGATATCTGGAAGATGATCACAGACGACCGCCGTGAGATCGAATCGCAGATGCGTGCCACGTACGGCGACGCGTTCTTCCAGCACCGTCGCTGACACAACGTAATCGCAGTGACGGAAGCGTTACCGCTGCAGAACTGGTGAAGCAATCCGGTTCGGCGAGTACCGACCGGATGGCGGTGACGTGATTTGAGCTGACCGCGTTAGATCAGCCGAAGCTGCTCGCACGCTTCGCGATAACCCGGCGCTGGGAATCCGCACTCGCTGGCTGTCACGCGGGCGAGAGCCACGATCTGCCGCCAGCGGAAGACCGGGCGCATCGCCGCGTACTCTTCCGTGACGGTGTAGTAATACTTCTCGGCGTGCAGTGCGCCGTCTTCGCTGACGGCAAAGCGCAGCAGCAGGTCGAGCAGCGGACGCGTCGGAAGCTGCAACTCACCGTAACGCTGCGCGATGGCGGACGCTCGCGCCTGCTCGTTCGCGAGAATGGCTTCTTCCGCCTGAGCGAGCAGTGTCGGCGAGTCGGTCGCCCGAACTTCTTCGAGCTGAGCTGCGAACGGATACGGATCGCTGGTCGCGCGATTGCTCTGGCCCGCCGTGTGAAACGCACCGACGATCAGTGCTGAAACCCGGTTGCGAGCGTTGCCGACTCGGGAAATGTTCCGCCAGGCGTTGGCCGCATCGGATGCGTGGACGCCGACCGAGTCGCCATGCACGCAACCCGGCGGCTTCTCTTTCGAGCTGTACTGTTCCAGCCGGCCGGGATCACGCAGCACCAGCATGTTGGCTGCGAGCGAGATCGCTTCGCCGACGACTTCCGTCGAAAAGCCTTCTGTCAGCGCTGTCGCAACGGCTTCGGCCGCCTGCTCGCGCGTGCCGGAAAAGATCGTCATCGCGAGTTGCTCGACCCACGCATCGTCGCCCTGTCGATTGCCCGGCGGCTTGCTCAGCAGCTTGTGCTGGTCGAGTAGTTTCGGCAGCAGGTCGCGAATCGAAGACGACTTGTAACTACGCTCGTGCATTCGCTGTTCGACGTCCAGGCAGTAACGCACAGACTGACGCAGCAGCGTGTGTGCGTACTCGGCGCCGGCGACGTCGAGCATCGACCAGGCTCGCCAGGACAGCACCACACGATGAACGTCGACCTCGTCCTGCACCGCGAACTGCAGATGATTGAATGCCTCGCCCGATGGCCCGTTCGCGAGCGCCGCAAACCGCGACTCAGCCGCGGCCCAGTCGACGCCACGCACTTGCTTCTGCAGGGTTGCTCCGCCATCCGAGAAGTCCGACACGTCAGCCACCGTGACCGGATGCAGCGCGTCCTTCAGATTCGCTTCCTGGTTCTGGATGCGGCTGCTGTTGCGGTACAGCACTTTGAGCACCGGCAGCGCCTGCCGCTCGGACGGCAACTCGGTGGACATTCGCAGCGCCGGAATCAACGCCATAAACGTGTGGTAGCCCGTGTAATCCTGGCCCGCAAAGGCTCGCACATTCGCGAGTGCTCCGGCAGAGATCAGCGTCTGCAGGCTCGTGCCGCCTTTCAACTTTTCGATCAACTGAGGCTGCAGTTTTTCCGGTGCTGTTTCCTGCATCAGCGAAACCAGCGGCTCCAGCGAGCCAAAGGTCACACGTTCATTCTCGACTCCGGCCACCGCGCGAGAAAGTCCGAGATCACTCGCTGTGACCGAGCCGAGGCTGGCCACCAGCATTCCACGCCCGACATCCGCCAGAAACTCACGACGACTGCGATGACTCATGACCGTCTCCTTCGCTGGACTCAGACGAGTCCGGTGAGTGTTCCCGTGCTCGAACCAAACTGATCCGCCTCGATGCCCAGACGCTGGAGCATCGACACATAGAGATTACTGAGTGGCGTCGGATTTGCCGCATCAAACTTCAGATGCTGCCCGTGTTTGAAGTCGCCGCCCGCCAGAATAACGGGCAGGTTCCGCGTCGAGTGGTTGCTCGCGTCGCCCAGGTTGCTGCTGACGTACAGCATCGTCCGGTCGAGGAGACTCTCGCCCTGCTCTTCCGTCTGGCTGAGCTTCTTCAGCAGTTCGCGCACACACTTCATCAACTCCAGTTCGATCGTCCGCAGTTGCGCGATCTTCTGCGGATCCTGGCCGTGATGCGACAGATCGTGGTGCCCCTGCGAAACGCCCTGAATTGGCGGCACTAGACTCGTCCCCAGCAGCAGCATTGTGACCAGCCGGGTTGAATCCGTCTGCAGGGCGAGGTGAATGAGATCAAACATCAGTCGTGTTTTGCCGATCAGATCTCCGGGAACCAGGTTGTTCTGCGGCGGCTTCACGTCGACCTGCGGCTTCGGTTTCTTCGACCACTCCTCGGCAGTTGTCATGCGGCGTTCGAGTTCACGCACACTGGTGAAGTATTCGTCGAGTTTCTCACGATCGCGTTTGCCGACCGACGACTGCATCCGGCGGGCTCGATCGCTGACCGCATCCAGAATGCTGCGCCCGTCGCGCAGCCGCTGTTTTTGAGCGGCAACCTCGTCGGGACGGCCATCGAGAAACAGCCGCGCGAACACATTTGCCGGATACAGGTCCGGCGGCACGAGTGCTCCGCTGTGCGTCCACGACAGCCCGAAGCCTTCGGCCGACAGCGACAGACTCGGAAACCGAGTCCGCTCACCGAGATGTTCGGCCGCGAACTGATCGACCGAAATGCTGTTATGAAATCCAGCACGAATCTCCGGATGCGGTGCCGCGGTCAGAAAGCTGAAGATCGAATCGTGACTCGACCCGACCTCCGGATGAGCCAGCCCGGAGATCACGGTGAACTGGTCGCGGAATTCCTGCAGTTCGGCCAGATACAGCGACGGCGAATATTCCCGCCCGGCCTGCTCCGGGAAGAAGAACTCCGGATGCAGCCCCAGCGGCGCACACACACAAACCATCCGTTGCGGCACGTCGGTATCGTTTTCCTTGGCGCCGGCCCGCGGGAGAAACGCATCCAGCACCGGCAGCCCCAGCGTCACACCGGCGGCCTTCAGAAAACGCCGCCGCGTCGAGCACCTTTCCACGCTGATTCGATTGGGACTCTTCGTCATGGAACATGACTCCAGCGGAAGAAAACAACTGTGGGATGTGTCCAGAACAACTTCCCCGAATCCTCAAAACAATCAGCGTGTCCCTGCAGCGCAAAGGCGCGAAGGCACAAAGTTGCGCGAAGACTTTGCGTTCCTTTGAGCCTCTGCGTCTTTGCGCTGCTGTCAGATAGAGAGAGAGGAACTGTTTCAGGCATCGTCCTTACTTCATCAGGAACAGATCACTGGTGACGATCTCGTGAATTAGTGATCTCAGGCCGTAGTCCTTCGCGCGGACGCGGTCGACGATGGCGTTGATCTCTGCAAAGTCTGACGATGCCGACGCGGCACCGGTTCCGTAAGTCAGCAACCGTTCGGTGATTGCCCGGGCGAGCTGGTCTTTGTCTTCCAGCAGCAGTTGCCGGAACTCGTCGATGCCGCGAAACGAGCGGCCATCTGGAAGAACGTCTGCCGAATCGACCTCGTCGCCGAGATAAATCTTACGACCGTTCACGGTGATCTGCTCAGAGTCCCGCCTCCAGCCTGAGAGCCGGTAGAGATCACGCCAGCCGCCAATGACGTCGAAGCTCTCCAGGGCAAAGCCCGGCGGGTCGATCTCTTCGTGGCAACCTGCACAGGATTCGATCGCGCGATGCTTTGCCAGTTGTTCGCGGATTGTCGTCGTTCCTCTCGTATCAGGAACCAGCCCGTCAACACTTTCCGGCGGGAGCGATGGCGGAGTTCCCAGGATGCGATCGAGCACCCAGGCTCCGCGAGTCACCGGGGATGTGTAAGTTCCATTGGCGGTGACTTTCAGCACGCCGGCCATCGTGATCACGCCGCCGCGGTGACTGCCTGGCGGCAGCGGCGTCCGGTGGAATTCCCAGCCGTCGACGCCGTCGATTCCGTAGTGCTGCGCCAGCCGGCCGTTGAGCATCGAGAAGTCCGACGCGACAATGTTCGTCACGCTGAGATCCTCTTTCAGCAACTCGGCGAAGAACAGTTCTGCCTCGCGGACCATCGACGCTTTCAGCATGTCGTCGAATTCCGGATACAGCAGCCCGCTCGGCCGCGTGAAGTCGATGTCGCGCAGACTGAGCCACTGCCCCACGAAGTTGTGGTGAAACGCAGCCGCTCGCGGATCGTCCAGCATCCGGTCGACCTGAACCCGCAGCACTTCCTGCTGAGTGAGTTGCTGACGCTGCGCCAGGTCGAGCAGTTCGTCGTCTGGCATCGTGCTCCAGAGAAAGTACGACAGCCGGCTGGCGATGGCGTAGTCGTCAAGCCGCCCTGGAGTTTCGTGTAGAAACAGAAACTCGGGCGAGACCAGCACTGCCAGCAATCCGACGCGCACCGCCTGCTCGAACGACTGTCCCTCGTCGAGCCGATCGGCGATAACTGCGACGAACGATGCGACTTCCTCATCAGTCGCGGGCCGTCGGAACGCCCGACTGGCGAACCGGCGAACGATCGTCGTCGCGTCGCTAACCGGATCGTCCGAGACCACTTCGACGCGGTCCCGCTGGTTGTAGATCGGAGCGGGTTTCTGCGGCAGATCGCCGAAGATGCGGCGATGACTCTCTGGAGGCCACCGATCGTGCAACGGTCCTTCGACTTCGATCCATTCAACAGCGAGCCCCGGCCCGGCCCACTCAGCCGCGCCGACCTTCTTCACTTCCTGGGCCGACGCCAGCCCGTACGGCAGCAGCCGAATCGTGTTCCGGGGTTCGAGACTGTCGACGAATTCAACGACAGCCGGTTCGCCCGCCGGGGCATCGAAATAGCCAACCAGATGCGGCCGTCCGGTCATCAGCATCAGCCCGGCATCAACCCGATAGGTCATGGGCTTGCCATCGCTGTTGACCGCCGACGTGCAGATGCGAAATCGGTAGTCGCCACGGTCCTTCGGATAGAACGGAGTCAGGCTGACTGACTGCCAGGCCGACGAGCTGAACATAACCACTCGGTCGTGGTCGTCGGATTTCCAAAAGACGTCTTCGGTGGTCGTGCGAACCTGGTGCGTCGTCTTGAGGCTGTATCGCCGTTTGATGAGCTGCGGTTGCGACCCGTTGGCGATCGCGACATCGAGCGCTGTGCTGGCGGCTTCAAGGTACTTTTCCATCAGAAACGACGAGACATGCAGCGCTTCGCCGACGTTGTCGAAGCCGTCCCGCGAGCTGTCCAGTGGCAGCAGTTCCTGCAGTTCGACATGCACACCCAGCAGGTCACGGACGGTGTTCTCGTACTCGACGCGGTTGAGTCGCCGCATGACGACGCGTCCGTCGTCGGCTGATGCGGCCAGACAAGGACCCACAGTCAACAGGACCGCGAGGAGCAGCGGCCATCTCGGGATCATGCGGTGACTTGAGGCCATCCCGTTCTCCTGCCAGTCGGCTGCTCCGTGGTCACTTCAGCAAATCGAAGTCGAAATCAGAAGCAGGCTCGACGGGTTCGCGCGATTGTCCATCACTCGCGGCGTCCCGTAAACCAGCTCCGGGTGAGCGGATCGGCTTTGAAGAAGTCCAGCAGCAGGTGAGCGACCTTGTCGCGTCCGGACTGCGACGGATGCGTTCCGTCTCCACCGAGATCCTCGCGTTTCCAGACGAGCCCGTCCGCCTTGCGTGGCGTGACGCCGTCACTCCACAGGTACGGCCCCCACAGCAGAACCGGTTCGTTGTCTGCACCTGACGCAGGAGCCGCCGGCTGCGCGTCCGAACTGTTACCTTGAAACTGATCCTGAATCAGCCAGCGAACCGCAAAGGCAGACTCATACGCGAACGGCTCGGGGTTCAGCGGTCCGGCCGAATACCCGCCATAAATCCGACTCGACAGATACACAATGCGCAGATTCGGAAACTTCGCCCGAGCATTTCGGATGACCGCCGCGGTGTCCTTCTGCAGTTTCCGCCCGTGCGCCTGCAGATCGCCCCGCGGTGACTTATTGGCAAGTTTGATCCAGGCGACCTGAACCTGTTCCGGCGTCACACCGGCGCGCTCCAGGCGGCGTTCCGCTTCCACCCAGGGCCGCGCGTCCGGATCAACCCATTCGGCCATCGCCTGCCCGCCTTGAGCACAATCGACGATTGTCAGATTCTTTGCCTTGTCGGGATCAGTATCGGCAATCTGCTTGAACCGGGAAAACTCCTGAGTCGCGTTCGACATGCTGATGGAAACGAGCACGATTCGCCCATCGGCCGACGGATTGCCTGACGTGCCCAGCGGCTGAATCTTTGCCAGCGCCGCGTTCGCAACTCGACGAAGCTCGATGTTCGGCTCATTTCGCCCCTGACCGTAGAGCCCGCCATCCTCGCCGAGATAACGATCGTCGGCGGTCATCTCGCTGAGCGGCTTGAGTCCGCTCTTCTCGGCAGCCGGCAGCGTCCGGCTGTCGCGTCCACGACCTTCGCCGCCGCGGCCTTGCACCCGCCGCCGTGCTTCGATCGCCCGCTGCAGGTACGCCTCGTCGTCGGCCGAGAGCTTCTCGCCCTTGTTCTTGCGCTGCAGCAACTGCCGGGCTCGATTGAAGTCGATCGACTCGCGGGAGTCGGCCTTCTGGTCAGTGCCAGACTCAGCGGTCTTTTGAGCCGATGCCGGCGACGGGGCAAGCAATCCCGTCAGGAAGACAAGCAGCAGCGACGCAAGTAATCCAGCAACTGGCTTCATCGGACGCCCTCCGGGGTTTTAAAGCGAGCAACCTTCCGCCTCGGCTGGCAGACGCCGCGTTGCTCGAAACAGGATCCGCAGGCAGAGGGGTTGTCCCACATCGGATTGCGCGTTTCTGGCTCCTCGAATATGTTACTGCTGCGCCTGCTGCTCCAGCGCAAGCTGCAGCGTTACCGCTTCGATCAGATGAGTCGCCGATTCTTCGATCTCGAGCACAAAGCGATTGATGATGCTGGAGAAATAGTTAAACGCCATGAACGCCGGGATGCCGATGATCAGCCCGAACGCCGTCGTCAGCAGCGCGACGCTGATTCCGCCGGCCGCCGCTTCGACGATGTTCGTCTCACCCATTTTGAGCACGATTTCGTCAAACGACGTGATCATCCCGGCGACCGTTCCGAGGAACCCAAGCATGGGAGCGACACTCGAAATCGTCGCCAGGACCGGCAGGTGTTTCTCCAGAGCCGCGACCACATGGACTCCGTAATCGTCCATCGCCTTGAGCACCTGCTCCTCGATCTTCGCGGCGTCGTAATTCAGTCGCCGCAGAATCAGAAACTTCCGCAGGCCGGCAGAAAGTATCGCAGGGACCGGTCCCTGTTCACGATCGCAAAGCTGCATGGCTTCTTCGATATGGTCCTCACGCAGCATCAGCAGAACGTCGTCCCGGACCGTGCCCGAATCGGCCGTGAGAAGCTTCAGGCTGCGATACCGTTCAATGATGACGCCGGCCGCGAGCACGCCGAGGAACAGGATCGGCCACATGAAGATGCCGCCGCGGTTGAGAAAGCCGATCGCCCCGGACTCCGAGATCTCCGCCAGTTTGTCCATCAGGCCCGTCGATCCGTCGTCGCTTTCAGAGTCCTCTTCGTCAACAGCAGCTTCGCCTGTGGCAGTATCCTCCGACGCCTCTTGCTCAGTCGTTGCGTTGTCGGTTGGTGCAGCGGCAGCCTCGCTGCCAGGAGCTTCGGTCGTGACAGCCGCAGGCGATTCCGCAGGCGTTGCTGCAGTTGGAGCCTGACCGAGTAACAGTGCCAGATACAGAATCGAAAACATGCGACTTCCAGGTGCAGATTCAAAGTTGCCAACTGTCGGCGAGTTTCTCCGAAACTCGAAGAACGTGAGATTTCACGTTGACTGAGTTGAAGGTAGCTTCGCGGGTGCAACCTCACTCCGCGATCGACCAGGTTTCGAAGAAACCCGGCTACAGTTCAGTTCGTGTCATTCTCCACCGCGTTTGCTTCCGCCTCGAACTGCTGCAGCATTTCCGGCAGAGCCAGTCGGCCGCGGGCGTACTTGGCTGCGTCACTCGCCGGAAAGTCCCAGCGGCAGCGGTTGTAACGCCGGAAGGCTTCGCGGTTGTTGTTCGCCATGCGGAAACTCTCACCCGCCCAGAACAGCGAGTCGGCCGACAATTCATCGTCCGGAAACCGCTTCGCAAACTCGTCGAACGAACTGCCGGCAACCGGGAACTGCTCGGCCTTGTAGTAGCACTGCCCGATGCGGAACGCGATGCGTGACGCGAACTCATGGCCCTCGAACTTTTCGAGGAATTTCCTGCCGACTTCGGCCGCGATCGGGTACTCCTCGTTTTTGTAGAAATGGTCGCTGATGCGGATCATCACGTTCGCGATCAGCGGACTCTTCGGATACGTCGCCGCCAGCGTGACGTAAGCTTCCAGAGCGTCGTCAAAGTCGCCGCTCTCTTCGTGCGTCTGAGCCAGCTTGTACTGAGCGTCCGCTGCCAACGGGTGATCAGGGAACTGCGTCACGATCTGCTCGTAAGCAGCGACAGCCTCATCCACGTTCTGCAGTTCCTGTGCGAACTGCCCCAGCAGGTACAGAATTCGCGGCTGATATTTCGGGTCCGGATAATCCTCCATCACCTCACGCAGTACGCGACGACCAGCGGCAAGGTCGGCTTTCTCCTCTTCTGAACGGCCGAGATTTTTGTGGCTCTTGAAGAGTTCGAAGTAGCTTTCGGCCACATGGAACTTCGTTTCGACCGCCAGTGTTTCATTGTTGAACGTCTTGCTGAACGCCGAGACGAGCCCGTCGGTGCCAATGACGACCGGAAGCTGAGTATTCAGTTCCAGCGTGCCTTCCTCGGTGCTTGCGGCAGTATCCACATAAGTTACTGTTAGTGTGTCCCCAAAGTAGGACTCAACCTGCGGATCGTTCATGTCGATGTTGCCGGGCTGCGGTTTGTCGTTCGACTTAAGCACCAGTGACCCGGTGAAGACGCCGCTGTGAGCCAGTGTCTCGACAAGCTGCACGCTTTCCTTTTCACCGAACTCAGACGCCACTTCAACAGTCACGACATCGCGCTCGTCTGAGGAATCCTGGTCGGCGTCCGTGACCATCAGGTACAGCTTTTCGCCGACGTGCAGACGATCGACCGGCTTGTTGTAGTCGCGGTCCAGCGAAGCCAGTTCGCCGTTCGAGATCAGCCGGCCGTTGCTGCTGATCACCGCTGCTGACTCTTTCGGATGCCGCTCGTCTTTGTAGTTGGCAGCGATCCGATCCTTACCAGTCAGATTCAGCACAGCGACGACGAGCCCTTCGTCCATGCTCGACATGCCGCCTTCTTCTTCGTCACCGGTCTTGCCGCCGCCGATCAGGTTACGCGGCATTTCGGAAGTGACGGGTACGATCGTCGGACTGGCTTTCGAGCCAAGCTGCATCACGATCTGGCCGATAAAGCGGCCTTCTTCCAGGGCGTAACTCTCGGCATCCTGATTCGGCACGTTGGTAAACGCCGCCGAGACAAGACAGCGGACGTCGACCTTCGCGCCGTCGGTCGTTTCCAGATTGACAGTCACTTCACTGCGGCTGTCTTTCGCCGAGTCAGGATCGATCACTTCGATCGTCAGTGGCGCTTCAAACGCGACGGTCGCCAGTTCGCTGCCTTCCTCCGGTGGCTGATAGCTGAAACGCGGTGGAGCAGTTGATCCCCGGCGTGGAGTCAGCAGCCGGGATTCCAGAATTCGGATTCGTGCTTCGGTCGGACGGTTCACATAGACGACCGATTCGCGCGGCACTGAGTGACCAGGGAACGTGTTCTGCTCGTCGAGGTATCGGATGTTGATCCGGTCGCCGCTTTTTACGACCAGCTTGTCGCCATCAGCTTTTGCGGCGGTGTCGACTTCTTTCGTGAAGATACCCGAGTTCTCTTCAGTTTCGGTCGCGGTCAGCGTGACGGGTTCGCCGTCGTTGACGCTGACCTCAAACTGCAACTTGTCGCGCGTCACCGTCTGATCGCGGTCGTAATCGACGATCTCGACAACGACCCGCTCGCCGGGATCAACGCGCATCAGACGCTTGCGAATCTCCTGCACGGCTCCGTTGTTCTGCCGCACGAAGGCATACGCAATGGGAGCAACTGCGCCGTTGAAGTAGGTTGCCTGCAGCTTGCCGGACAACAACCGGCTGCCACCTGAATTCGCCTGAGTGACTTCATCGGTGTAGCTGGCGGTCACGACGTCGCCACCGGCGATTTCCAGCGTGTCGTTTTCCGACAGTGCCAGCACGTCAGCTTCCGTCGGAATAATCGGGTTCGTCCGGTCGCTGCCAGAAATCTCGACGTGGTTCAGCGCGACGGCTTCCCCGAGATATTCATTGATCACGAACCGGGTGAAACGCACATCGATCGGGTCGAAGCGGAACTCCCAGGCTGCGTCGGACAGGATCACGCGCGAGCCACTTGCCGGTCGCAGTTCCACTTTCTTAAGGTCCATCGTCCCGCCGCCGTTGATTGCCACCGGGTGAATGGACAGCTTCGCCTTGCCGCCTGCATCGACAACCAGCGTGCCGATCTGGTCGGTGCGGAACGTGCTCCAGTTGCCGGTGTTCGGCACCGTAGAGCTGATGCTCTGGTCGCCGAACTTGACCATGTACTGTGAGCCGCCGCCCTGATGCGCGAACTCCAGCCAGACGTCGTACATGCCGACTGGAGCGTCGAATTCCCAATAGACCGAGTCTTCCAGATCCTGCCAGTAGCCAATGCGCTTCTGACCATTCTGCTCGTTGATCCCGAACTGCTCGGTCTTCTTATTGAACTGAGCGGTCTCAAGGCCAAGCGTGATCACGCCTGGTATTTCGTCCGGCGAAGCTGCCGCCGTTTCAACCGACTGCGGCACGGTGATTCCGTCAGGCAGGTTCGCCAGGTCAAAGTCGCTCGACAGGAACGGGCTGAGTACAACCTGCTGACGATTCAGGTCTGACCGAGCCCGCACGACGGACGCTTCGGCCATGTTCTGCTGCAGCGACGCGAACGCCGTCAGCGCATGCACGCCCTTCTTCAGCCACACGTCGACAGTCTGCGTTCCCGGGCCGACTTCGATCTGCAGGATGCCGTTGATCGCCAAGGCCGAACGGAAACCTCGCACCTGAAAGCGGACTGCTCCGTCACGTGGCTGCACGAAGTAGCCGGACCAGATCACCGATGCTGGACGCGATCTCTCTTCTTCATCCGGTCGCGTCCAGCGGAGCTGACCATCAGCGACGACGCCCTGTTCGATCGGCTCGCCATTCGAGAGATTCACGACCTGCTGCCAGCTCGTGTAATTCGTCGAGTTCCCTGAATAGACGCGATACTGCATCGCGCCGATTTCGCCGGAAACCGGTGCCGCATCCGGAATCGCCGGGTGAGCGGCCACACGATACCAGAACTCGCCGTCATAGCTGGCCTGCAGTTCGCCGCGCACCGGGCGGTTCTCATCCACTTTTGGAGTGAAGAACTTCGCCCGCGCGATCGTGTGCAGATCTTTCATGTCGACCGTGAGCTGCTTCGGCGTCGCTCCATCCGGCTCGCTCAGCCAGAACGTTTCGGTTGAGTTGTCAATCGCCATCAGCGGGCTGTGATCAATCGCCGTGTCCGTCGCCAGAGCGCCGGCGGGAAGCTCGCCTGTTTTCGCCAGACCTTCAAACACGCCGGAGTGCGGTTCTGTTTCGACCAGCTTGACCTGCACCTGATCGCCCGAATCGGCAACGAGCTTCGCAACGATCTCGTCCGTCGAATCGGTCAGGTCACGGTCGCCGTCCTTGACCCGCAGATAAATCGGGTTGCCAGGCTTGATCTGATTTTTCGGTCGCTGCTGCGACTGCCGTTCGTCCGCCAGTTCCCGTTCGCGAGCTTCGCGTTCCAGTCGTTCGCTGAACGTCTCCTCTTCCTCGTCTCGGATCTTGCTGCTCGCCACTTCAAACAGAGCGTCTGACGCAATGCGGATCTCAACGTCGGACAGCGGCACGCTTTTGAACTCGGATTTGAATTCCTGCGGATAGTCCGATTTGATGACATCGTTGCCAGAAAGCTGCAGCACCTTGTCGCCCTTCGTGACTGGTCCGAGTTCCGTATCAACATCCGCGCGGAACAGCCCCTTACCGGCTCCACCACTGGTGAGGTAAACAAGTTCCTCATCGCCGCCGGGCACGGTTGTCACGATGACCGGAATCCGGTTGTGCCCGCGGCTGATCCCCAGGTCGCTGTCCTGCACGACGATCGAAAGCGGCATTCCCGGAGCGTGCTGCCGTTTACTGACGCGTCCCAGCCGGCCGACGGTCATCAGCAGTTGAAGCTGGTCCATGTAGCGTTCTTCGTCGCCGTAAACTTCGGCGAGGTTGAACAGTGCCTGATTCGCCAGTTCGATGTTCGGCACGCGTTCCAGGACGACGCGGAAGATGTCGCGAGCCTCATCGTTATCACCACGACGATGAGCGAGTACACCGCGGAGAAACTCGGCGCGGACGACGATGTCCGCTTCGCGACTGTTGGCAAGCTTCTCAAAAACCTGCTCCGCCTGGTCGTAGACCTTCTGAGCCATAAACGTCTCACCGATTCCGAACTCTGCTTCGGTTGCGAAGTGCGTTGCCGAATAACGGTTAATCACCGTCTGATACTCGGACCGGGCGACGTCGTAACGCTGAGCCGAGAAGAAGTTCTTCGCCAGCAGAAACTGAATCTGGGCTTTCGTTTCGTCGGTGACTGTCGTCTGCTCACTGTTTTTGATGATCCAGCTTCGCAGGATGTCTTCGACGTGGTTGTGATTTTCATCACCGCCAGCCGCCATCATGTTTTCGCAGGCGAAGACCAGCAGATCGACCGGCACTTCGTCACGGTGCTCGTCGAACAGTTTCTGATTGGCGAGATACGTGTCGAGCGCGAGCCGTTCATCACCCAGCCGCAGATACAGCGCCGCCTGCAGCAGGGGAGCGATCGGGCTGTTTTCGTCAATCGTCAGGCCGACCGTGCCGAGCCGCGTATAACACTGCCCAATCATGGCCCGTCCGGCTTCTTTCCGGTTGTCTGTGATGTTCGTCAGGTTTTCGAGCATCCCGGTGAGCAGTGTCGCGGCGACACTGTAGTCCTGCCGCGTGACGGCAGCCTGGGCAAACGGCATCAACTGATCCCAGCGATGCGAATCTGGATACAGCGGGCGAGTCACTCGTTCCCAGGCCAGCAGCCGCTCGATCGGCTTCCTTGCGTCGGGAGCTTCGGCTTCCAGCAGCATCAGCGCAGCCTGAGCCGATGGCCAGTCGAACTCCATGTCGCGAATCACGCGAGCCACGCGAAGGATGTTTTCAGGCGTGTTTTCCTGCTCCTTATCCGCTCGATAATCCGCCTGGCTCGACCGGTAGTTATGGAGCATGTAGTGCAGGCCCCAGGCATCGAGATCCCAGCCTTTGAACGGGCGGTTCTGAGCCCGCGTTCGGGTCTCGGCCAGCGTCTTCTCAAACCCGTTGAGATCGCCTGTTCGCAACTGCGTATCAGCCAGCCATTGCGCGTAGCGACCATGAAAATCGGTCTCAGGAGCAAACCGCTCCCTGGCAAACGCGATCTTCTGCTGCGGGTCTTCGATCTTCTGGAAGAGCCGCCACGAGCACTCCCGCCCCTCGTAATTGTTGAGGCCTGGTTTCGCTGCATCCGTCCACACAGCGACGGCCTCAGCAGCCAGTTCCAGCCGCTGCAGCGCGTCGCCGATGCCGGCAGCATTTCCGTAATCCGGGCCGAACTGATCCATCGACGTCTTGCGCCAGGCGAGCGCACGGCGGGCGAGTTCCGCATCCATGTTCATTTCCGCCGCGACGATGAGACGCCGCCAGATGTCGGCGTTGTTCGACGTCGGTACAACAGCCAGCATCGTCAGCGCCGCCTCTTTGGCGACTTCCGGCTGAGAGTAGTCCGTCGCGACCTGCAGATAGCGGTACCGGTACTCGAAGTTCTCCGGAAACATCTCAACCAGCCGCGCGTAGTACATCGCCGCGTTCGATCGTTCTTCACCGCGTGAGTAGTGCTGGTAGAAGTAACCCTGTCCCCACAGCACGAACTGCTTCAGGTCGGCATTCAGCGTGTTGAAGACCTGTGGCTTCAGCAGTTGCTCGCGCAGCCGTACGTCGTTTTCGCCGTTAACCCGCCCGTCCATTTCGCTGAAGAGACGGAAGACTGGATCCTGATCGGCCTTTTCGATGGCTGTCCGCAGGAACTCAATCCGCGGCTCGAGATCCTTGTCGCGTCGGACGCTCTTGACCCAGTTCGGCGGGTACTGCGCCAGATTCCGCCAGTGAGCGTACTCGCGTCGCGTCTTCAGAATGCGAGCGACGTCGGCCTGAAACTCCTGATCGGATTCGGCGTTCGACAGCAGCCATGAGATGACGTTCCAGATGTTGCCGTCGTTTGTCGGTGACTTCTCAACCAGCTCGCGCAGGACGGCCTTGGCCTTTGCCGGATCCTTCATCTGATCGCGATAGACCGAGAAGCCGAGAATGTAGCGCAGATACCAGACCTGCTGCGGATTGTTCTTTTCGCACTGCGGAATGGCTTGCAGCAGAGCCTTTTCCGTGTCCTTCAGTTGAGCTTCCTCGTACCCGTTCAACTGGTAGAAGTACGAGGCCACGCTGTGCGTCTGTGGAGCCAGCGGCAGCAGCGAGCGGAACAGCTTCTGAGCCTGTTCGGTGTTCTTCTCTCGATTCCACGCGATCGCCAGCAGCCCCATGCGGTCGTGCCGGTCGTCGCGGTCCGGATAAGTGTTGAGATACTGCTTGACCAGCGGCTCCATTTCCGCTGCCGGAGCCGCTGAGTCGTACAACCGCTGAATGTGGTAGTAGAGTGCCCACTGATCGTCGCGGATCTGACGCACCTGTTTGAGCATCTCGACCGCATTCGAGTGCTGTCCAAGGTAGCCGTAGTTTTCGGCCATCGTGCGCAACACTTCGCGTTTCTCTTCCGCGTCCTTCAGCAGCCCGGACTTCGCCAGTTTGTTGCCCATCACGTTGGCTTTGGCCCACTGACCGACGCGCCGCCATTCGTAGTACGACCGCTGCCCGATGTACCGCGCGAAGTCGTCCTTGGGCAGCTTGTCGAACATCTCTTCGGCAAGCTCCGCACCGGCAAGAATGCCAGGATTGCCGGACTGCGAGAATAACTCGCACGCCTTCACTCCGAACGACCGCCCATTCGGATTCGCCTCACGTGACCAGCGGGCACGATAGACCTCGGCCGACGGCAGCTTCTCGCCCATCTTTTCGAGCGTGTAGGCGAGGCGTTCCTCAACGTCGGGACACTCGGCAGCCTGCGGATAACGCGTCAGGAACTGCCGCGCGATCACGGTGAATTCCTTGTGCCGCGTCAGCGCTTCCAGACCGTCCAGCAGCTTCAGCATCACCGCCGGGTGCCGCGGGTCGGACGGGTGAGCCGCCACAAACCGCTGCGCCGCCCGGACCAGTCCGAAGACTCTCCCATTCGAGTGGTAAAGCTCTGTGAGCTTCACCAGCGCCTCGCCGGCTTCCGGAGCGGAGTCCTTGTACTTACCGAGTTCGCCTTCCAGACGCGTTGCTTCTTTGCTGACGTCATCAATCGGCGGAGCATCCTGCGCCAAGAGAGGAGCCGTCGTTCCAAACAGGACTGTCAGCAAGGCAGCGTTCAGGATCAGTTTCATATCACTTACCACCAGTCTGCGAGGTGTGGCAGAAGACTGCTTTTGAATCAGCCGCTAGCCCGCGGTTTGCAAGGTTTCCGGTATGACCACGGGCTATCGCTCAGCGGCCGATGACATGAATACGTGGCGACACCTGTCGGGTTTTAGAACCCGGCCTTCGCGAGCGCTTCGCTGATTTTCCGCGCGTCGGCAGCGAGTGCGCTTTCCGGGTAATCACCGATCAACTGGTCGAAACGTCGACGAGCGTCCGCTCGCTTGTTCATGCGGTAAAGACACCGGCCGTAATTAAACAGAATGACGTCGAGGAACTTCGCATCTGGATGATTCGCCAGCACCGTTTCAAAGGTGTCGATCGCCCTGGCATAGTCCTTCTGACGGTAATAGTGGTTAGCCATGCGAGCGACGGCTTCACCCACTCGGCCACTGTCCGGGAACTGGTCGAAGACCTTCTTGTATTCCTGGAACGCCCGGTCGTAGAGCTGTGTGGCCTGAGCTTCCTGAGCAGCGTCGGCCATTTTTTCGTAGCACTCGGCAACCCCGAACTGAGCCTCACCGCGAAGCTGACTGGTCTGCATATTGACCAGCCTGTTGTAGATGCCGATCGCCCGGTTGAGATTGCCCTGCTCAACTGCGACGTCAGCAAGCTGCAGCAGCGCATCGTCGACAAAACCGCTGTTCGGGAAGTCCCGCTGCAGCCGCTGAGCCATCGCGGCCGCGAGTTCCAGACGATCCATCTCGAAGTAGATCTTCCAGAGCTGCACGTAGGTCTCTTCGAGCAGCCGGCCGCCGAGCTGACGCGCCTCAGTCATGATCTCTTCGCACAGTGTGAGGGCTGATTCGTACTTCGCATCGGCGTTCTTCTTCAGGCCGAATTCCTTGTACCGATTGGCGATGTTCGTCAGAGCGTGCGCCGTCTTCAGCTTCGTGCGAACTCGCAGCTCACGATCAGAAATCTGCGTTCGTGTGACGCGCACACCACCGAGGTTGCCCTCAATACACTTCACCTCGGTGCGAACGACGCGGGCTTCTTCACTGGTGTTGCGATCATCCTGATAGACGATCCGGATGACGTCACCCGGCAGAGCCTGCAGCGTGTCATCATCGGCAGTTACCTCTTCCGCGCGCGCGAGCGGGAAGATCGTCCGGAACACGCCCGAGTGAACGGCGTCCGGATTGGCAGGAGTCGAAGCCACGGCCGGAGTCACTGTTGCACCAGATTCTGCAGATCCTGACGCGGTGCTGCCTGCGTCTGACGCCGCGGTTTCTGCAGTTGTCGCCACCGCATCACCTGCCGGAGCGACTTCGTCCGCCGGACGGATCGTCTCAACAACGGCTTCCGTCAGAGTCAGCTCGACGCTGTCGATCTTCTTGAAGCGGTCAATCTTCAGTTCTTCATCGTCGGCCGCTCGGTCGCCTTCCTTGCCGCCGAGCAGAGCGATCGTTTCCTGTTCGATCTCTTCGTCGGTCTTCGCTCGCAGCAGTTCAACGACGACGCCGACCTGATCAGCGGCGTCAGTGAGATCGCGGTCAGCATCGATCGTCTGCAGATTGACCGGCTTGCCGAGCACAACTCCCTGCAGTGTTTCAGCAAAGGCTCCATCGGTCACCGAAACAATACCGTTGCCAACGACCGTGACTTCGTGCAGCACCTTGCGGTCAAACTGCTTATCAGCGGTGTGCTGATCAATGTAGACCACCTTCACTTTGTCGTCGCCTTTGACTTCCAGGCGACCATTGCCCTTCTGTGGTGAACCCAGAGCCGTTGGAATACTGCCCAGCACAATCCGCACATTGCGTCCGACCGAGAAACACTTCAGTGGTTCAACGTCGCCGCTGGTCGCTTCACACTGCACGGTGACGGGAGTTCCCGGTTCCAGCGCGGCGAGGTCCGCGTCTTCAATCTTGACGAACAGCCGCTTACCCGCTTCGACCTTCAATAGTTGCTCGTCGTCGGAGCCCATCGAGGTCCCGACCTTTTCCAGAGCGTCGATCGCGCGGCTGTAATGGCCGAGCTGAAAATGTCCGAGTCCGATGTAGTAATAAGCCTGATTGACCTGTTTGCTGACCGGAAAGTGCTCGATGACGTCGCGCATCACCGAGAAGCACTTGCCGAAGTTGCGAGCTTCGTAAAAGCAGATGCCCATTTTGAGCGTCGCTTCCGCTCGCTGCTCCTCGTCACGGTTTTCCTCCGAAGCGACCTCTTCAAACTGCACGCGCGCCTTGTCGTAAGCGCGATCTCGATCGAGGAAGTAATTGCCCAGCCGCATGTGCGCTTCGTACCGGACGCGGCTGGTCGGATAACGTTCCAGCACCGACTGCCAGATTTCGACAGCCTTGCTGGCCTCGTCAGCCTCATACCGCGCGTCGCCGGCTTCCATCAGTTTGCGGGCGGCACGGTCCTCGATGATCGACCCGCGCAGCGGCCCTTGAGCAACCGCTGGGGATGATCCGAGAAGAGTCAGCGAAACGAGAAGGGTACTCAGCGCAGGGATCGCGATCCGACTCATAAAGCAAAACCACGACTGTTCAGAGGAAAACGCGGCAGGCAGATACTGGCGAAAAGCCACGGTACGCAGGCGTCAGAGGGGCGTCAATCAACGGGGGATAACGTGAAAAGAAGCCCGGCTTCGCGTGAAACCGGGCTTCCGATTAGTCAGTCAAAATCCCGCTCAGCCGAACAGTTCGAGCACGGGTTTGCCGTTGTCGACCAGCTTCATCGGCCGCTGCAGGGGGGTCATCACTTCCTTATCGGGATCGATGCCCAGAGCGTGAGCCAGCGTCGCGTGCAGGTCGGGGATCTTCACCGGCCGATCCTTCGGCTGGTAACCGTCCTCATCCGAGGAACCGATGACCTGACCGCCTTTGATACCGCCACCGGCCATGAAGCAACTGAAGACAGCCGGGTAGTGATCGCGGCCAGCGTCCTTGTTGATCTTCGGCGTGCGACCGAACTCGCTGAGCATGACGACGAGCGTTTTCTCAAGCAGGCCGGACTGCGCGAGATCGTGAATCAGCGACGCAAGCGCCGGGTCCATGATCTCGCCGTGATTTCGCATGGCTTCAAAGTTGCTGGTGTGCGTGTCGAAACCGCCACGGTTGATCTGCACGAAGCGGACGCCGGTCTCGACAAGCTGTTTCGCAACCATGCAGCCGCGACCGAACGGCGTGTCGCCATAACGTTCGAATTCGGACAGCGGCACGTGATCCAGCTCGAAGGCTTTCAGTGCCGGGCTGCGCATCAGACGCACGGCTTCGTCGATCGACGTCCGCGTTGCTCCGAGTTCTTCACTCGTCGTCTTACTGGCAAACTTTGAGTTGAAGCGGGCGAGCGTTTCGAGCCGCTTGTTACCGCGGACACTGGTAATTCCTTCCGGGAAGGCGAGGTACGGGTCTTTGTCGCCAGGGCTGCCGACGAAGTACGCAGCACATTTCTGGCCGAGGTAAGAGGCGCGCGGAGCCTGCCCGCTGATCGTCACGTACGCCGGCAGATCGCCGAGCTGTTCTTTTTCGTGAACGACGACTGAGCCAAATCCAGGATGGACGACATTCGGCGTCTGGCTGTAGCTCGTCTGCACTTGATAGGTCGCTCGTTCGTGAGCGCCCTGCGTTCCAGCAATCGAGCGAACCAGGGCAACGTTGTGCATCTCTTTGGCGAATTCCGGGAAGATCTCGCTGATCCGCATTCCGGCAACCGACGTGTCGATCGGCTCGAATTCGCCCTGCGTCGGTCGACCGGGCTTTGGATCCCACGTATCCAAATGCGTCATGCCTCCGCCATTCCAGAAGAAGATCACGTGCTCCGCGGTCGGAACATGATCCCGTCCCGTGGCGGCCAGCAGGTCGCGAATCGAGAACCCCATCAGCGTGGCGGCGGTCGAGCCGAGCATCGCACGGCGAGTACACTGGTAGTCGAAGCAACCCTTCATGAGTGCGTCCTTTGGAAAGGGGTAAGGAAGAGTTTCGTGAGCGTAAACCTCGCGGCCCGAGCAATCCTCGAACAGCGAGACGAGCAGGTTCTTATGGCAGGTAACGGAACTCGTTTGAGTTCAGCAGCACCCAGCGGAGATCGGCCATGCCCTCCAGTGGCGTTTCACCCTCGGTGACGATCGACTTTGCAAGTCCGACTTCGTCCGCCTGAGGCTTCCGCGTGAGGATTTCGAGGTAAGCCAGTTCGACTGCCTTGTCGAGGTCCGCCTTCTCACCGCTCAGCAGTGCGTACATCGGCTCGAAGGGTCCGACGCGCGAGGCTTCGTGAGTCATCCTCCCGTTCAGCATCATCAGAGCCTGCCTCATGCTGGGAGCATGATCGCGGGTGACGCCGACCTGAGAGCGGTCAGTCTGGCCGAAGATGCGAATGAAGTGCTCGGGATTCGCAGGCGATGCCATCCGGAATGACGATCCAAACATGGGGTTGTCGTCGAAGGTCCGCTCAACGGTCTGGTAAACGTAACGGAATCGGCGACGGTTGCTGGTGTCCGTCAGCATCCGCTCGGCTTCGAGTTCCTCGGCCGATTTGACAGCCATCTTTTCGACCTGGACGGCCTCAGTGGCTTCTTCCTTTGCTTTCTTCAGCACGGCGTCGAAATCGAGTTCGATGCCGGACTCAAGGTTGTAGCCCGGTCGGCGCATTTCAGGCTGAGCACCCATCTGCCGTTTCATGGCACCGCCCTGTCCAGCAGCCGCTGCCAGGTCCTGAGGCACGGCAGCCAGATCTTCACCTTCACGTGGCACGGCGACTCGAATGCGGTCGGTGACGGTCTTCATGTTCGCGCCCTGCGGGTGCTTGTACTCGAACAGGTGCCCGGCCGTGATGATCGAATCGTACATCACTTCGCTGAGCATCCGGCGAGCGGGAGCCGCCAGAAACGCCGCCTGCAGCTCTTCCTGATCCAGTTCCGAGACGCCAACCGCCTGCCCCCGCTGGTAAGGCTCGCTGGTCACGACCATCTTGATCAGGGGTTTGAACTGAAAACCGCTGGCAACAAATTCGTTCGCCAGGAAGTCG
Organism: bacterium; assembly: GCA_016124895.1. Classification (GTDB taxonomy): domain Bacteria; phylum Planctomycetota; class Planctomycetia; order Planctomycetales; family Planctomycetaceae; genus JAPOLP01. Next base: position 20,428 of record WGMU01000170.1, on the reverse strand, counting down.
AGCGTCTGCGGGTGTGTCGGCGTGTTGCTGTCTGAGAAATCGTCGATCGGTTCGACAAAGCCTCGGCCGACCAGATCGGCCCAGACGCGGTTGACGAAGCAGCGGGCGAAGTAGCGGTTTCGCGGGCTGGCGATCAGGTCGCCAAGCTCCGTCCGCAGTTCGCTGGCCTTGTTCATCGCGGCGGTCAGGTCGATCGCTTCTCGTTCTTTCTTTGCTTCGGTGGCGATGTCAAATGATGATTTGCCGCGGCCCTTTGACGCCTTGACGGCTTTGTCAGCGGCGTCGAGCAGCAGGTCGTCGATCGAATCTGCTTTCTCGGTTGCAGCCAGCGCGGCTTCGGCGAATTCTGCTTCGCTCTGTCGCTTCTCATCAAGGCGGGCGATGAACCGTGGCTTCGCGCTGGCTTCGATCAGGCCGACCAGAAACTTCGGATCGACTGGCTTCCGTTCGCTGTCCGGAGCGTCACCCTGTGGCGGCCACAGCACGGATGACGCGTTGACTTCCTGCGTGTAGACGGTGTTCGTGAAGTCGTTTTCGTAACGCCGTGTTTTTCCGAAGTAGGCCGCGAATCCGTAGAAATCCCGACGTGTCCACTTGTCGAACGGATGGTCGTGGCACTGAGCACAGGAGATGCGCAGTCCCATAAACACCTGAGCCGTCGCTCCGGCGAGGGCCATCGGGTCGGCGTTGTCACCGAGCACGTAGGCGACTTCCGGAACAGCACCGGCCTTGCCGTTTGCCGAAATGAACCGCTTTGCCAGCTCGTCGTAGGGCATGTCGTCCTGCAGAGCCTGGTGGACGAAGGCCAGGGCAGCCGCTCCACCGGGCGAGTTCGACCGCAGCCGCAGCATGTCAGCAAAGAAGGTTGTCCAGCGGTCGACGAAGCGAGGATCGGCCATCAGCTTGTCGACGATTTTCGAGCGACGCTCGACCGGAGGCCAGGCCATGTATTCCTGAATCTCGTCGTGTGTCGGGATCCTTCCAATCAGGTCAACCGAAACCCTGCGGAGGTAAGCCATGTCATCGACGAGGTCGGCCGGCCTCAGTTCGATCTTCAGCTCCGCATTTTCCTGATTCAGCGTCTGACTCAGAGCAGTTCCAGTGGCTTCGGACGCCGCCAGCTCCGCTGCCTGTACTCCGTTGGTCAGCCCAGCCGTCAGAAGGGCTCCCACAAACAGTCGCATCCAACGAGTCTTCACAGTCCTGAACTCCCACTGTCGGAAGAAAACGCGGCCTTTGTCAGCAGAGTGCCCGTCCGGTGTCACGAGATCGGCAATCGTCGAGCTTTCCAGCTCACCCGGACGCACCAGCCGCTTGCGGGTAACCGGCGTGATCGTATTTTCGTTCGCTGATTTATCAATCTCTGATTCGAGATTCCGCAAAGTTATGGTGAACGGAGATCGGAGGAATCGGCGATGGGCTACTCGTCCTTTGCGCCGCCCAGAGTCACGGTGATGCCGTACTTATCCTGCAGACGGGCGTGAGCCTGGCTCGCGTGGCCGTCTTTCGGGAAGCGTTTGCAGACCTGCTGAAAGGCCTGAATGGCTTTTTCTTTTTCGCCGGCGTCTTCATGCGTCAGGCCGATCTGCAGCAACGCCCAGGGCGCCGTCCCTTCCGAGCCACCGATAATCTGACCATACAGAATGATCGCTTCCTTGTATTCCTTCATCCGGCGATGGCAATCCGCCATCTGCTGGTAGTTGCTGGGGAAGTTGCTGCACTGGCGGTACCAGCCGATGGCCACTTTATATTTCCCGGCGTAGTGGTGGTACGTGTAAGCGATCTGCCACATCCAGCGTTCGGCGTTCTCGACGTCGCTGGTCCGCAATCCGTCGTAGACCGCAATTGCTTCCTGCGGCTTGCCACCGTCGCGGTAGGTCGCTGCGATCTGCTCGTTCCACTTGACCTGGTTTTCCTGATCGAGCGTCAGGTTCCGCTGATAAGCGGCGACGGCCTGGTCCCACTTGCGTTCTTCGCGAAAGCTGTACGCAATCTGGTTGTTGCCCTCGATCTGGTTCTCAAACTTCGCGTACTCGATGCGCGCCTTGTCGTACTCTTTCTCACTCTTCAGCCAGCCGGCCAGCCGACCGCGCGTCTCGTCATCTGTGCCGAACTTCTTCCCGATTGCGTCGTAGGTCTCGACGACTTTGTCCGGTCGCCGCGAGGCCGCGTACAAATCTGCGACGACGTACCAGCAGCTTTTCGCGAGCTTCGTCTCCTCTTCCGTCGAACCGCCCGGGATCTGCTGCTTTGCCCAGGCAATCCCCTGATCGGCAAGTTTTTCGCCCTGACTTCTCGTCGCCGAATCTCCGGTGAGATCGCTGATCGGTCGCCGCGCGTAGGCCAGCACCTGACCGGGAAGCTGGTCCTTCTCGTAGGTCGTTGCGAGTGCCTGCACGCCGTCGGTGAATCGCGAGTTCGCAAAGCAGTGAGCGGCGAGCGATTGCGAGGCTCGCACACAGTGATTCTGCGATTCCCGGTTCCGCTCGACATCGAACGTCAGCTTCTTCCAGGCGGCGACCTGCGAGTCAACGTCGCCATCGATCGATGCCAGATCAGCGAGGTCGACGAGCGCGTACACAGTGACGAGTTCTTTCGGATGTTCCTCAACGACGGCTTCATACGCTTTCTTTGCCTTCCGTGTTTCGCCCATGTCCTTGTAGGCCTGCCCGATGAAGTACGCTGACGAAACGGCTTCGGGCGAATCCGGCCAGTAGTCGATGACCGATTGAAAGCCTTCCTTGACGGCCGTGTTGACTTTCTTCTGCTGCATCATGCAGAGGCTCCACTTCAGCAGCGAATACGGAGCTCCTTCGCTGGTCTCATACAGCGAGAGAAATTTTTCGTACTCACTGGCCGCGACCTTGTAGTTCTTCTCGCGGTAATACTTTTCGGCAATGTTGAGCTGGTACCGCTCGACCTCGCGCAGTTTCGCCCAGCGTTCGAGCGACATTTCGTCGAGCTGAGCGGCGTGGGCATCGAGCCCTGTCAGCACGACGACGCTCGCGATCAGGCCGGCGAGAAGGCAGGTCAGTCCGTTTGCTGTCGTGCGGCGAGCCATTTCGCGTACTCCGTGTGAGCGTAGAAAATCACGTTGGTCCCGAGCTGGTAGCAGGCTTCCCAGATCTCCGGCGAGACGCCTGAATGGTCGTCGGTCCAGGCGTCTCCAATATCACCAGGGTGGTAATAACAGACCAGCCGACCGTCGACGCGCCAACCGAGTGCTTCTTTGCCACCGTGCGGAGCGACATACGGCAGAAACGGGATCTGATACGGAATGCGGTGAATCTGGTCGTCGAGCGGGATCGGAGTTGGGCGTACGTTCGGCAGCACCTGGTTCATCACGGCCAGAAACTGGCTGTGCCAGCCGCGGCTGCCGCCGTTATCGCCAAACAGCATTCCGTGCTTATCGAGCAGGAATTCGCGCAGGGTCTTTACTTCTGACTTCGAGAGCTGAATGCTCCGCTGGCCGGTCATGTACACAAACGGTGGACTCTTGCCGATCGGGAAGTTGTTGAGTTCCCCGATCGTACGTGACTCCGTGACCTTCTCCACCTTCTGCTGAGTTCGGATGCCGTATTCGATGAGCATGTTGACGTCGGCGCCGATGCCGAAGTCCTGATCCCAGTCACCGCCCTGATATTCCAGTCGGATGAACCGCACTTTGCCCAGCTTTGTGCCGCCCGCGAAACCAGCCCCTGTTCCCTGGCCGTAACCGACCGTGTAGGCGTGCTTGGTAATCTCGTTGAGCTGCAGCTTGATCTCGTCGATCGGCGGCACTTTGAAGCTGATTGCCGCGAATGGATTCACGACGAACTTCTTGCGGATGATCTTCTGCACTTTGACCTGCTGAGCGATCTGCTGCTGCTCGCCCCCGCCCGCCGGCATCTCGTAGATCTCCTGGCAGCCGCCCATCTGCGTGATGACCAGGAAGGCGACGAAGAAGACCAGCGAGTAACTCATGAACGCCGCCAGCGACTGATTCAGCCGCTTCGACTTCTTCCCGTAGTACCAGGCTTCTGGGTCGAGCGGGTTAGCGGTCCGCTCAATCGGCGAGTGATCAAGTTCCTTGCCATGCAGTACCGCGGCGAGGATCGACTCACCGTCTGCCTTGTGCTGCTGCTCAAAGCGTTTGAGGTCGAACTCGCGAGCCGCCTTCTCGATCAGCCAGATCACCCAGGCCAGCCCGCCAAAGTACGCCGTCGCGGTTCCCATCCGGGCACACCAGACACGCGCCCCGGCAAGTTCCAGACAGTCGAGACCGAACACGACCAGCGTCCACATCGGGAAAAACGCAACACTGATCACTGCCGCGAAGCGGACCGGATTCTCGCGGCGGCTCTTCGATGCTTTCACCATTGCACCGGCTGCGAAACTCGCAACCGCGAGAAACACGATCCCCGATGCCCAAGCCGGAGCCTTCTGCCACCACATCCAGTCCATCGCGCACAGCAGCCACGCCGCCGCTGCAGCGGCGGTACGTTTGAAGGTTGGAGATGATGTGAGACGTTGGAACATCAATGCGAAGCGGGGCAGTCGGGAATGGGCAGTAGTGAGTAGGCCGAAACAAGCTCCGCGCCGTTCCGGCAGCAGTTAGTCTCGTCCGAGTGACGATATTCAGGACTGGGTGGCCGGGGCTGGACTGAGCCTGCGAAGGAAGCCCCGGAACGAGAGATCGCAGAGTTTAGATATTCTTTGAAAAGGGAAATTCGCAACCGGGGCTTCGCTCGTACCTCGCTCCAGCCCCGGCCACCCAATTGAGTTCGTTAATTCACTCCGTCAAGCAGGCTGTCGAGGTTCTTGTCGAGCGGGTTGGTCTTCGGGTCGGCCTGCCGGGTTTCGTCGATGCCCATTGCCTTCGCGGCTTTTTCGACGTCCGCGCCTGTTTCGGCAGACGCTTCTGTCTTCGCGGTTGCCAAGCCGTTCGCCGGAGCGGCATTGTCGGCAGTGGTCGCCACAGGTTCGGCGGCCGTGTCGGCCACGGCGGCTTTCGCGTCCGGCGTTGAGGCTTCTGCCGGGCCGTGCAACAGATACGGGCCGACGGTGAACACAACGAGCAGGACGACGCAGCCGATCGTCGCCTGCACGATGCCCTGGAACAGGCTGCTTTCGCCGATCGCGCCCAGCACTTCGGCCGGGCTGCGGCCTTTGAGCGTCGCGACGAACTCGCGGAGTTCGGCAGCCGTTGCCGACGCGTCGCCGTGCAGACGTTTCATGTCACCAGCAATGCCCGTTGACGGTTTCGGCTGGTCTTCGAGTTGTTTGCGTGTCTGTTCCATCTCGATCTACTTCTTGTTTTCGTCTTCGACGATATGCACGAGGTCGCCGCCGGCCTCGCTGATGGCTTCGATGACTGGCTCGAACCGCTGAGCGAGAATCTCCTGATGAACTTTCAGCAGGACGACTCGCTCACCGGCGGGCGCGTTGCCGAGTTCTTCCTGAATCGCGGCGGCCAACTGGCCGACGCCGATCTCACCGCCGTTGAGATACAGTTTGTTGTCTTTATCGACGACGATGCTGACTCGCGAGTTGCCCGCACTTTCAATGTTCGCGGCTTTGGCCGGTGTCCACTGCAGATGGCTGTCGTCCTGGGCTCGCGCGAGGATTACGAAGAAGATCAGCAGGTTAAAGGCGATATCACCCATCGCCATGCTGGGCACTTCGGCTCGCGACGTTTTGCGTTTGATCTTCATGGCACCGCCACCGTCTGCTCTTCTTCGAGTTGCAGCGTGACGATGCCGCCCGCGTCTTCGATCCGCGACGTCACGGCGATCCACTGCGAGTACGGCGTGTCCTTGCGACTCTTGACGACGACAACCTTGTCCTCAGGCCGCGGTTTGACATCGAGCTTTGCCTTCAACCGCGGCTGAAAGTCCTTCATCGCGATCAGGTCGCCGTTCAGAAAGACCGCTTGGCGCGCAATCTCGACCTGGATGTTTTCCGTCTGCTGTTCTTCCTGCTCGACCTGATCCGCTTTCGGCAACGTCTGCTTGCGGCCACTGTCCGGCTGAATCGAGGCGCAGACGAGGAAGAAGACGATCAGATTAAACGCAATATCGCCCGTCGCGCTGGACGGCGGTTCGACGAGCAGGTTGGAGTTGCGTCGCAGTCTCATTCGGGGCGGGATCGCGTCGTGGCGGGACTCGGGCGGAATTCGGCGAGACGACGACTATGCAGCGACCGCCTTGCCTCCGCAAGCGTCGCATCGACCAGAACCTGAACGTGATGAAGCAGGACCTGCGCGACCTGACATCGATCACTCGCTGCGACCCCAGCTGAAACAGCGACTGCGGAGACGGGATAGACACAGAACAGCAGGGATTCAGAACAGAAGGAAACGAAGGTAACGAAGACTTTTCGAGTCGGCGTGTGACGTTAGCTTCGTTGCCTTCTCGACTTCTGTTCAATTCCAGATCCGGCTCAGTGTCATGTCTCGGCGAGACGGCCGTCTTTCATTCTGATGATACGGTCGCTGGCGGTGACGAAGCTGGAATCGTGAGTCACGACGAGAACGGTGGCTTCGGTCTGGCTGCTGAGTTCACGCAACAGGCGGAAGACTTCGGCGCCGGTCTGGCTGTCGAGTTCGCCGGTCGGCTCGTCGGCCAGGATCAGCTTCGGCGACTTAAGCAGTGCCCGCGCGATCGCAATCCGCTGCTGCTCGCCGCCGGACAGTTGTCGTGGCTGATGATGCAGGCGGCTGCCGAGGCCGACGTCGCGGAGCAGTTGCTCGGCACGGTTGCGAAGTTCCGCCGAAACGCCCTGTGGGAGAAACGGGACGAGCACGTTGTCGACGGCGTCCAGATTGCTCAGCAGATTGAAGCTTTGAAAGATGAAGCCGACGTCGTCGCGGCGGTACGCGTCTCGTTCGGCAGTCGACTGAGCTGCCAGCGAGTGGCCATCGACGCGGATATCCCCGGACGTCGGCTGATCGAGCGCTCCGATCAGGTACAGCAGACTGCTCTTGCCGCTGCCCGACGGACCGACGACGAAGTTGAACGAGCCACGTTCGATCGAGCAGGTCACTCCACGCAGCGCATGAACTTCGGTCTCACCGAGCCGGTGCGTTTTGGTGACGTTCTGAATTTCGATCACGGCGGGTCTGCTCACGCTGTGGTTAGCGTAGAAGGCCGGATCGAGCCCAGTGCCGCTCCGGCAATCTTTTTCTCGTTCCGATGCTCCGCGTCGGAACGCAACTGACGACGCTCTGCCCCATTGAAGCGACACAGAGCGTCGAGATTTGCCGTTCCTGCGCAGAGCGCAGGAACGAGTGAATCTGACGGTGCCGGAACGGCGTTCCGCCTGGTCCAGCCTTCTACAGGTTTCCGTCAGCTCTGCAGACCCGACGCGGCCAGATCGCGACAGATCGCCTGCAGCAGGTCGAGCGAGTCTTTTGCTTCGTCGAGCGTCATCGTCATCGGCGGGCTGACGCGCAGAACCTTGCCGGCGAGAGCGCCCAGGAAATGGATGCCGCCGCGATCTCCCTGGCCGAGGTAGCACGCTTTGACAATCGCGTTCGCGACGTCGGCCGCTGGGGTGCCGTTGACGTCGGCGCACTCGATGCCGAAGACCATGCCTTCGCCGCGGACCTTTGCAATCAAACCGGTTTCCTTCAGAGCGTTCAGGCCGTCGAAGAAGATCGGTGTAAGCTGCTCGGCGTGCTTGATCACTCCGGTCGCTTCGAACTCGTCGAGCGTCGCCACGACGGCGGCGGAGGCGATCGGGTTGGCACTCCAGGTGTCAGAAGCTTCGCCGTACTTCAGTGTGGCCATGATGTCGCCGCGGCCGACAACTCCACTGACCGCGACGCCGTTGCCGAGCCCCTTGCCGAGCGTCACAAAATCGGGCTCGATTTCGTTCTTCTCGAACGCGTACATCTTGCCGGTGCGGCCGAAGTTCGATTGGACTTCGTCGAGGATGAACAGGATGTCGTGCTCGCGGCAAAAGCGCTGCAGCATCTGCAGATACTCTTTCGGTGGATGGTAGCTGCCGCCGCCGCCGAGGTACGGCTCAGTGATCAGGCAGTTGATGCGGCTGCCGAATTCGTCGTGCAATGCCCGCAACTCGGCCTCGTACTTCGACAGATCGAGCGGCTGGCCGTACTGACTGTGATCAGCGATCTCGTCCTTCGGGAAGCTGATGAAGCGGACGCGCGGGTCGCGGTTCGCATCGGTTTCAGAACCGGTGACTGCTCCGGCCAGGCCCTTCTTGCCGTGAAAGCCGCCGCGCGTCGCGAGAATGATGTCGCGCGATGCGTCGCGGTGCAGGCAGGCCCAGAGCGCTTTGATGACGGCTTCCGAACCGGACGCCGACCACATGACGGTGTCGAGCCGCTTGCCGAAGTGAGTCGCCTGGACACTCTGCAGCAGTTTCTGCACGGCCAGCGTTTCGACCTCAGTGATTGCGTTGTAAGCCGTCAGCGGGACGAGTTCCGCGTAGCCGTCGCCACCTTTAAAAATCTCCGGCGTCCAGCCGAAGTTTTCGACGAAGCGTTTCAGCCAGCTCTTTGGATTGTGGCCGAGATTCGCGACGAGCACGCCCGAGCTGTAGTCGTAAAGGCGGCGTCCGTCGGCGGTCCAGTGGAAGCAGCCGGCCGACTTCGCCAGCACGGCCTGACTCGGCGTGAATGTCCGCAGTGCAACGGGCTCCTGATGAGCGACGACGTCGCGGGCGGCGTTGGAGCGGTCTTCGCCGGGGAAGGTGATGGAGTCAGTCATGGGTGTGAGTCCAGAGTTGAGAGTTGAGAGCGAGCTTTGCTGGGCACCAAGTCCCGGATTTCTACAGAATCCGACGTGAGCAGTACGGTGATCGGCTCTGACGCAAAGTCGCGAAGACGCAGAGGATTCGCAAAGAAACCTGCTTCAGACACTGGTGCCGGCGGACGGGTACGTCGGGCCGTGATGCTTCAGAACATCCAGAATCACTGACTGAACTTTGCGATCCTTTGCGGCTTCGCGCCTTTGCGTCAGAAAATACTCACTGATCAGCCGCAGCTTCCACCGCCGCACGAGCTGCCTGACGAACAGCCGCCGGCCAGTGGTAGAGACTGGTGAGCGGCAAACAGTTCGCGCGTGCGGCTGTCACCAGTGACGATTTCAAAGCCCAGGTCCTCGATCATCTGGAAGTCGGCCGAGGCTGCCTGGCCCTTCGTTGTCAGATAGTCGCTGACGAACAGCGAGTTCGCTGGGTACAGCGACATCGCCTGCATCGATCGCAGGTTGACTTCGCGACCGCCGGCGACGCGGATTTCGGTATCCGGATTCGCAAAGCGGAACAGGCACAGAGCCTTCAGACAGAATCGCGGATCGAGGTCGCGTTTGCCTTCGAGCTGCGTGCCGTCGATCGGGTTCAGGAAGTTGACCGGAATCGATTCGACTTTCATCCCGGCCAGTTCGAGAGCGACGTCGACGAGGTCGCCGTGATCCTCGCCCATGCCGGTGATGACGCCGCAGCACAGTTCCATGCCGGCATTGCGGACGACCTTCAGCGTGTCGAGCCGGTCCTCGTAGGTGTGCGTCGTGCAGATTTCGTCGTAATAGCGGCGGCTGGTATTCAGGTTGTGATTGATCCGGTCGACGCCAGCCGCAGCGAGCGTTTCTGCCTGCTCGGGCTTCAGCAGTCCCAGACAGCAGCAGATATGCAGGCCGTAGTCCGCTTTGATCGTCCGCACGACATCGGCGACGCGGTCGACTTCCGAATTCGTCGGACCCCGACCGCTGGTGACGATGCAGTAGGTCCGTGCCTGAGCGTCGTACGCCTGCTTCGCGCCGGCGAGGATCTGCTGCTCGTTGAGCAGGCTGTACTTCTCGATGTCGGCCGTCGATTTGACGTTCTGCGAGCAGTAGCCGCAGTCTTCCGGGCAGAGGCCGCTTTTGGCGTTCTTCAGGAAGTACAGGTGAACTTTGTTCGCGAAGTACCGCTCGCGAATCTGCCAGGCGGCGTCGAGCAACTGCAGCAGTTCGGCGTCGCTCGAATCGAGAACCGCGAGTCCTTCCTCGCGCGTCAGCTTGTGCCCGTCGAGAATCCGCTGAGCCAGTTCGGTCCAGCTCGCCACACGGGCCGGCACATCCACAGTCGACATTTCCGCCTCAGAATTCAAAGTTTTCAGAACGCAGACCTGTCGAACTCTGCAGCGCTGCGACGCGCTGACCGGTCTGCGGGCGGCGGGAAGTCTAACGCCCGGCGACGCTCGTTGCAGCGAACGGAGCGCCGGGACGCCGTGTGCGCCTCCTCAGAGCGGCTTGCAGTCAAACACGGAAGTTGTTCCGACACGTTCCTGAACGAATCGACCCAATTGGGCCGGACGCGTCTGACATCGCTGGGGTTCTCCCCGGTTGCTGGCCGAACTGTCGCGAGCGGGTAGACGCAGGGTTCTGTTCGGTCGATGATGCGCTTCCGGAGTGGAAGAGCTGGCGGGCAGCAGCGCGAGAGACGAATTCAATGGACGGAGCACAAGCGAAATTCGCATCCCTGACAGGCCCCGCACAACAGCGAGTTGAACGGAAATGCCGCGAGTTCCGCGGTCTGGTTGAGGCAGGACAGCGAGCAGACCTGCCGTCATTCCTTGACGATTCGTCTGGTGACGAACGCTCGGTGCTGCTGCGCGAACTGCTGACGATCGAGCTGGAGTGGCAGAGCGACCAGGGAGTCGTGCCGGATCCTGACAACTACTCCGATCTGCCCGGCGAACTGCGGAGCGTCGTCGAGAGCGTCTTCGCGGAACGACTGGAAACTCTGGTTCCGAGTGAAGTACCGCTGGCCGGTGCCAGTACGCCGGGCAGGCAGGCGGCTCATCCGGCCGCCGCCGAACGGACCGTCGGACCGGGGATTGGCGACACGCAGCCAGCCAGGAATCACGACGCTGGCTGGGACGCCGCGACTCTGGCTCCGAGTGAGCAGGCAGCGATCGGCAGTTCGCAGGGCTCAGTATCTGCCAGTGGTGCGCCCGCTCAGGCTGCGGCAAACGAGGCTGCGTCAAACGACACTGACGCTGACGGCTTCGATTCGCAGGCAACGAGTCTCGAACTCAGTAACGACCCGCTGGAGACACTGGATGAGTTCGTGGTCGAAACCGAAGGAGATTCGGCGGAGACCGAAGGCGATTCCGGCTACGGCGCTGCGACGATCGATGAGCAGCAACTGACGCCGGAGATACGGTCACGGCTTGCTCGATTGCGGTCGCGACCAACGTCGTCCTCCGCCCGTCCGCCGGACAAGGTCATCGGCGATTATGAGATCCTCGGGGAACTCGGCCAGGGCGGCATGGGCGTCGTCTACCGGGCTCGGCAGCGCAAGGCGAACCGAATCGTCGCCCTCAAAGTCATTCGCCCGGACCGTCTGTCGGGCATGAGCGAATCGACGCGGACGCGGATGATCGACCGGTTCCGCAACGAAGCTCAGGCCGCCGGGCGATTGCAGCACGACAACCTGGTGACGGTGTTTGAAGTCGGCGAGGCCGACGGTTGCCACTACTTCTCGATGCCGTTTATTGAAGGCGGCTCGCTGGCCGAAAAGCTCCGCGACGGCCCGCTCGAAAACCGACAGGCGGCTGAATTTCTCGAACCGATCTGCCGCGCTGTTCACGCGGCGCATCAGCTCGGAATTCTGCATCGCGACATCAAGCCGCAGAATATTCTCATTGAGCACGCGACGCAGCGACCGCGGATCGCTGACTTCGGACTCGCAAAGCTGGCGACCGACGAGCAGACGCTGACGAAGACCGGCGAAGCGATGGGCACGCCGCCGTACATGCCGCCCGAGCAGTTCAACAGCGCTGCCGACGCGACCGCTCAGTCCGACGTCTACTCGCTCGGCGCGACGCTCTACCACGCGCTGAGTGGCCGGCCGCCATTTCAGGCGGCGTCGACGTTCGCCACCATGCGTCAGGTGCTCGAACATGAACCAGTCGCGCTGCAGCAGCTCAACACGGCCGTCGACCGCGACCTCAGCACGATCTGCATGAAGTGTCTGGAGAAGGATCCAGCGCGGCGGTTCGAGTCCGCGGCAGCGCTTGCCGACGAACTGCGGCGCTACCTCGACGGCAAGCCGATCCTCTCGCGACCGATTTCGCGCACCGCGCGGCTGCTGAAGTGGTGCCGCCGCAACCGCATTCTCGCCGGAGCGATTTTTGTGACTGCCACCGGGCTGCTGTTTGGTGGCGTGAGTCTCGCCGTCGCGTACGTCAAAACCGAGGATGCGCGCATCGCTGTCGAGAAAAGTCTCGGCGAAACAAAGCAGGCTCAGGAACTGTCCGAGGCGAGCTTTCAGGACGCGCTGGAAGCGGTCAATCAGTTCTTTACACACGTCAGCGAGGACCGATTGCTCAACGAGCCCGGCAGTCAGGAACTGCGTCGCGAACTGCTCGATCTGGCTCGCAACTACTACTTGCGGTTTCTCGATCGCCGCTCGAACGACCCGACAGTCCGCGACGAACTGGCGGCGACGCATTTCCGGCTCGGATTGATCACCGAGGAACTCGATTCGCCGCAGGCCGCTGTCGAGTCGCTTGAAACCGCCCGCAAGCAGCAGTCAGAACTGCTCGGCGAAACTCCGGACTCAAAGCCCCGCCGCCGGGCACTGAGCCGAACACTGGCGGCGCTCGGACGCGTCGCAACGCTTAACGGTGACCTCGACACGGCGACGCAACTGTTCGAGCAGACGCGCACGATGCGGCAGCAGCTCGTCGACGAAACCGACGATCCGGCGAATCGCGTCGAGTTTGATCGGCTGCTCGCGAACGCGGATATGAATCTTGGTCTGCTGGCGAAACGGCAGCGGGATTTCGAGCGGGCGCTCGAATTGTTCAATACTGCGCAGGACCTGCGGCTGGCGACGCTGAAGCAGTTTCCGCAGGAGACGCGGCTGCGGCGCGACCTCGCGAAGGGCTGGTACAACCTCGCGAACCTGGGTGTCGACCAGAACCTGCCGGACCGCGTCGCCACGAATATTGACAAGGCGATCGAACTGTTTGAGCAGTTGCTGACCGAGAATCCCGACGATCTCCGCGACCGCTACCTGCTGGCCGTCTGCCTGCGACTGAAGGGGGACCTGCTGGCCGCACTGGTACCGACGAAACCCGAGTCGCTCGGCGAGGCCATCGACGTTTACGGGCAGGCGCGGCTGCAGATGCAGGACCTGTCGCAACGCAGTCCGGCGGTGATGTCGTACCGGCAGGAACTCGGCGAACTGCTGCTCAACATGGCTCAGCTCGAGGCACAGCGCCAGCAGTACGACTCGTCCCGTGGTTTGCTCGAAGAAGCCCGCCGCCTCTTCGAGCGTCTGGTCAGTGAAGCGCCCGACCGTCCGGAGTTCGCTCAGCAGATTGAGCTGATCGATCGGATTCGCGAGGAACTGGAACGCCTCGCAAGCCAGGCCACCCGGTCGAGCCAGTGAGTTTCTGTCGCCCGCCGATCCTCATCGAGGCCGGCAGCGGAGGCAGAGCGATCGGATTCTGACGGTGTCCTGACCCGGCGTTAAACCTTGCCGGTCAGGAAAGCTGCAACAGTCGTTCGGGATAAAGCCTCTCCACGGTCTGAAGTGGTTCGAGCGCGCCTGTAAAACTCCGCCGATATCTGCAGAAACGGTTTGCGCCCGAGGTGACCTTGTGCGCAATCCTGACCCGGACAGAAACGGCGGAGCACGCAATGCGAGCGGCACAGACTCTCAACGGACTTCTCGTCGCAGCGACCGGCATCAGCCTGCTGGGGGCCGGGCTTTTCTGCGAGCACGCGCGTGCTGATCAGCCAGGCTGGGAAGCGACGGGTCACCGCAGTGCTCAGCAACCGGTCGAAGACTGGTGGGCGGCTCCGGGAAACTCGGACCGCGACGCGTATCAGCAACGCTACTCCGGACGCTACTCAGCTCCACCCGTCAGATTTCTGCCTGGCTACAGTTCGACGCCGGTCGTGGATCAGCTTGTCGCTCAGACTCAGACCGAGCCGCCGACGCCGACTCCTGCCCCTCAGAAACAGCCAGCACCGGCGGCTGAAGCAACGCCGGCGAGACCGACGGCGGGACAGGCACCGCAGCCAGGTCCGCCTCCGGCTCCGAGCGGAGCGAAACCGGCTGTGACGCCGCCTCCACCAACGGCTCAGCCGCCGGCAGCGCAATCACCGCTGATCAGTGAGCCTTTGATGACGGAGCCGTCACCGCTGAGTCCGTTCGCGGCGCTGCAGGCTCCGCCGCAGCCGTTTCTGGCGAGATTGTCCCGCGCGCCGGACATGTTCGGCGATTCGATCGTCCCGCAGCACGTGATGCTCAATTTCGGAAACTTCACCACCGGCCAGCCAATCAATACGGCACAGTTCGACGTGCCCCTCGGCGGCGGCATGGCGCGTTTCAAGAACGAACAGGCCCGGGCACTGCCGACTGATCGCGTCTTTGCGTACTACAACCATTTCCAGAATGCGTTGAACTTTCAGACGGGACCAGGCGGATCCGTCAGCAACAACGTCAACCTGTTCACGCTGGGCGTTGAGAAGACGTTCGACGAAGGTCGCTCGTCGGTTGAACTTCGTCTGCCACTGTCATCGACGCCCGGCGTCAATGTGAACGGAGTGGGCTACAGCGCAAATACGGTCGGCAACCTGGTGGTCACACTGAAGACGCTGCTGTCGCGCGGCGAAAACCATGCTCTGGCCATGGGACTGGCCACAACCGTACCGACCGCGGCCAACGTCGATCTGTCACTCGGACCCGACTCGCAACTGCAGATTCTGAACCGCACCGTGCATCTGCTGCCGTACCTCGCGCTGCAGCTCACGCCGGACGACAACTGGTTCTTTCACTTTTACTCGCAGGTCGACGTCGCTGCGTCGTCCAACGATTACCAGTTCACATCCTTTGGAGACACTTCGTCGACCAAGCTCAGGGATCAGACGCTGCTGTATCTTGACGCGTCGGCCGGTTACTGGTGGTACCGCCCGGACGAACCGAAGTCAGATGGTCTGACCGGAGTGGCGTCGACGTTCGAGTTGCACTGGACGTCGGCGGTCAGCAACGGACCGAGCGGGCAGGCTGGCATTCTGTCGGTAACCAGTCCGTACAACCGCTTCGACGTGCTGAACGCGACGATCGGTGTCCACACCGAGTGGTATCACCACACGGCTCTGCGCGTTGCCGGCGTTCTGCCGCTGCGTCGGTCGAACCAGAACCGCTTTTTTGACGGCGAGGTTCAGGTTTCACTGATTCGTCGCTATTGATTTGCTGAGCCGGATCCAGAAGATCCGCCGCGAGCACTTGCACGGCGGACCAGGGCCGGATGGCCTGACGAGTTCCTTTCTGATCCGGGACGGTTTGATGCGACGCGAATGGCGGAGTCGGTTTCAGTGGCTGGGTCTACTGTTGTATGCGCTGAGTGCGGGGTGCTCGCGCACAGACTCGTACCCGAACCGGCCGATCACGCTGGTCTGCCCGTGGGCGGCGGGTGGCGGGACCGATCGCGTCTCGCGGCAGATGGGAATCTATCTCGAAGAGGAACTCGGTGTTCCGGTCAACGTGATCAACGCGACCGGAGGGCAGGGCGTTACGGGGCACGCGCGCGGACTGCTGGCGCGACCGGACGGTTACACACTGTCGATGATGACGCTCGAGCTGAGCATGCTGCACTGGCGGGGCCTGACTCATCTCACCTGGCAGAACAGCGAACCGCTGATGTCGGTGAATGAGGACCCGGCCGCTCTGTTCGTCCGTGATGACTCGCCGTTCAACACGATGAGTGAACTCGAAGCGGCTGTCCGCGATAAGCCTGGCGACCTGAAAGCGTCAGGCACAGCGTCACTCGGAGCGTGGCATCTCGCGCTGGCCGGCTGGCTGCTGTCGTTCGACCGGCTGCCAACCGACGTCGTCTGGATCCCGTCGCAGGGCTCGGCGCCGAGCCTGCAGGAACTGATGAGTGGTGGCATCGATCTGGTCTGCTGCAGCGTGCCCGAAGCGAGATCGCTGCTCGACGCCGGAAAGATTCGCTGTCTCGGAGTCATGGCCGACCAGCGACTCGCGCTGCCGGGCCTCGACAAGTACCCGACGCTCAAAGAGCAGGGCTCCAACTGGACGCTGACCGGCTGGCGCGGGATCGGAGTCCCTCAGGGGACTCCACCGGAAATCCGTGAGCGACTGGTGACCGCGCTGCGGCGCATCGTGAGCGGGCAGGCTGAAGTCAACGGTCAGACGTTCCCGGCTTACATGGAGAGCGAAGGCTTTGACCATACGTGGCGCGCGACGGATGACTTTGCGGCGTTCCTCGCAGGCGAGGATGCAACGTTCGGCAAGCTGCTCGGTCGAGAAGAGTTCAAGACGGTTCGCTCCGGACCGATCGGCCCGAACGCGTTTCCGCTCGTCGCGGGCTGTCTGGCTCTGGGAAGTCTGACAGTGATCGGGGTCGGCGCGGCGAGGCGGATGCGAGCGCCGCTGCCGGCTGATGAACCGGCCGCTGAGGAAAACTCCGCTGACGTGTCATCAGTCGAGTCCGGCGAATCGGCGCTCACTCAGAAGGTCGCGTTTGGATGCGTGATCATTGCGACGGGAACGTACTCGCTGGCCACCGACTCGATCGGATTCATTCCGATGTCAGCGATCCTGCTGCTCGGCATCTCGCTGTTGCTGCGGGCTCCGGTAAGAACGGCCGTCCTGCTGGCGATCGTCGCGAGTCCGATCATCTATCAGATTTTTACTGTCCTGCTCCGCGTGCCGCTGCCGCGGGGGCTGATCGGCTGGTGAGTCTCCGCCCGCGGTCAGGTCTGGCTGAGAGTGTGCCACTGACTTTGCCAGTAATCGATTCACTGGCAGAGCCAGTGGCACACAAGCAGCGGGGGGCAGCAAAGACATTTACGAATTCCGAATGAACTTCTGGACGAACAATGAGCGACGCGCTGCAGACGGCCCTTCAGAACACGTTCAGTCCCGAGACGCTGCTGGTTATTCTGCTCGCGGCGATGTTCGGTCTGTTTGTTGGAGCGATTCCCGGCCTGACCGCGACGATGGCGGTCGCGCTGATGGTGCCGTTCACGTTTTTCCTCGACCCGGTCGCTGGCGTTGCGGCCATCGTGACGATGGAAGCGTGCTGCATTTTCTCCGGCGATATCCCGACGACGCTGATGCGTATTCCCGGCACGCCGTCATCGGCCGCGTACGTCGATGACGCGTATGCGCTGACGCAGCGGCATGAGCATCAGAAGACGCTCGGAGTGTCGCTGGTCTTCAGCGTCGTCGGCGGGCTGATCGGAGCGGTCTTTTTGATTGTCGCCGCACCGCAGCTCGCGCGCGTCGCGTTCGAGTTCTCCAGTTACGAATACTTCTGGTTGTGCGTGCTTGGCCTGAGCTGCGCGGCGATCGTCTCGCGCGGTTCCGCCGCAAAGGGGCTGCTCTCTCTGGCGATCGGTCTGCTGATTGCCTGTGTCGGGATCGGTTCGACGCATGGCGTGCCGCGACTGACGTTCGGTATCGAGCAACTCGCGTCGGGCATCGACTTCATTCCAGCGATGATCGGGTTGTTTGGCTTTTCTGAAGTGCTGCGTAACGTGCTGAAGCCGGCTGTGCAGGAATCGGCTCTCCAGGCCGCGGCTGCGGAAGCCCGGTTTGGATCGCGGGGCTGGCTCGGCGCGGCGATGCGTGACGTCTTCAGCTCAGCAATCCAGCGGCTCAAACGTTCGATCGGCCGCGTGCTGACGTCGAGCACGATTGGCGCGTTCATCGGGATGCTGCCGGGCGCCGGGGCAGACATAGCGGCGTGGGTGTCGTACGCGGTCTCGAAGCGGCGGTCGACGGTGACCGAGCAGGCGGAGTACGGCAGCGGTTCGCTGCAGGGCATCGCAGACGCGACGACGGCGAACAACGCGTCGCTGGCCGGAGCGTGGATCCCGGCTCTGGTGCTCGGCATTCCCGGCGACTCGGTGACGGCAATTGTGATCGGTGTGCTGCTGATGAAGAACGTCTCGCCCGGCCCGGACATCTTTCAGAACCCGGCTCAACTGCCGATCGTCTACAGCATTTATCTGACCTTCGTGCTGGCGAACCTGCTGCTGCTGCCGCTGGGATTTCTGGCGATCCGGCTCGGCAGCCAGATCGTCCGCGTGCCGCGCTACGTGATTCTTCCGCTGATTCTGATGGCGTGTATCGTCGGTTCGTTCGCAATCAATTCGAGTTACTTCGATGTCTACGTGATGCTGTGCATGGGCCTGCTCGGCTTCGTGCTCGAACGCTTCGGTGTGCCGCTTGGCCCGGTCGTCCTGGGGATTATTCTCGGTCCGCGACTTGAAGAAACCTTCGTACAAAGCCTCACGAAATCTGACTCCCTGACCGCCTTCTTCAGCCGCCCCATCGCCGCCAGCCTCGGCGCACTCTGCATCATTGTCTGGCTTTGGCCGCTGATCTCACGCCTGATCGGGAAGAACCGACGATCAACCGCCGCCGTGCCGTCGTAGCGTCCGGTCTTGCCGTAGCGTTCTCCCGACGAATGGCTCCGCGTACTCGTCAAGCCACTTCTTCAGGATCGGGAAGATGAGTTGACCGTCAGTTTAGAGGGGGCTGCTCTGTGGATGGAGTCACTCATATCCAAACACGCGTTAGGAGTATCTCGAAGGGTTTTCAGTCAATCGACTCGCCGCGATCCTCTTCTGGGGACCGATCTCAATGCAAGTGAGCAGTTGGCTTGACCGGCACGGCCCCCCCCTGTACAGACTGTGCGCTTTTATTGACGTGTCATCAGGGAGAACATAATGACCCCACGAAGCCTCTTGGAGTTGCTCCTTCCCCCGCTCTCCTTCGTGTCGTCACTCACGACACTCGCTGAATTTCAATTGTCTCTCCGCTCGTGGTGGCATGCGAAAAACGATGCAACCGTTCGCGAGTACATTGACTGGCTTCGCCGAAAGGAACAAACACAACTTCTCCGTGAATTGCGTGATAATCGAGAGGCACTACAAGAAGTTGGGACCATTATTCGCGCCTTGTCTGATGCGACGGACAGCCAGGCGAAAGGCTTGCTGGATGAGCTGTCCCTTATAAAAGTAGGCATATTCACTCTTCATCAGCAACTAAATGAGAACGACGCACGATATGAGCAAGAGTACCTCGATCAAGTGTACTCACGCTACTCGCGCCTGCGAACCTTTGGGACCGCTGATTTGCGCGAGGTAAAGCAACCGCTTGATCTTGCCTACGTCAGTCTTGCCATGTCTACGACTTCAGACGGTAGTGGCCGATATGATGCCGCTCCTACGCTTCGTCAGAATCCACGAATGACGATCCAAGGCGCAGCAGGTTCCGGCAAATCTACACTTCTGAGCTGGCTAGCGATGAAATGTGCAGATCGGCGCGACTTAAATAATCCGTGGCGTAACGGAATCCCTTTCTTCATCAGATTACGAAGTCTGGTCGAGCAGGGCGTTACGCCTAGCGTGTCTCTTTTTACGCGACATACCATTGATCCAGCGGTATGGGATAAGACGCCACCAGAATCGTGGTTGTACGATGTGCTTGATGCGGGGAGAGCGGTTGTGTTGATTGATGGCGTTGACGAGATTTCGACCGTGCAGCGTCGTGCATTTTGGGAGTGGGTGGGGCAATTCTGCGACAGCTACCCAAACTGCAGAGTCTACATTACGTCCCGCCATATCCCGTCGGAGGCAGGAGGTGGAATCTCCGCAAACTGGAATCCGCCCGCACACTTTGCAGCCAGTCACTTGCTCGATATGACGACTACTGATCGCACGTTATTCATTGAGAAGTGGCATGACTCTCTGCTTGCCATAGAGGGTGATCCTGAAATTCGACGTGAATTGACTGAAGCTCAAGCCGGACTTCCAGATAAGCTGGGTGACCCGTTGAATCAAAGGGTTAGAGATCTTTGCCGAAACCCGTTGCTATGTGCGATGGTCTGTACGCTGCACTGGCGGCACAAAGGATATCTCCCGACCGAGCGTGTCGATCTATATGATCGCTGTTGTCGTATGCTACTTGAGGAACGTAATAGGCAGCGAGATATCGGGCCGATTGCCGAAGAAATGTCTGAGTTCTCCCTTGGTGATGGCGAAGTTGTCTTGCAGAGACTCGCGTGGCATATGGTGCAAAACAAGGACGGAAGTGGCGACCAGCAAATTGAAATCTCGCAGGAAGAGGCGTCGCGGTGGATTCAGAAGGCTCTTCCGCTTTGCAGGTCAACGAAAACGCAAGGTGTTGCAGCGAGTGTTGTCTTGGAGCATTTGATATTGCGGACTGGTCTCCTTCGGGAGCCCTCGCGCGGGTTGGTGGATTTTCCGCATCGGACGTTTCAAGAGTACCTGGCCGCATGCGGTGCTCAGGGCCAGCGCGCACTTTGGGCAGGGGAGGCAGGCTGGATGGCTGGCGCATTTGTGTTTTGCCTGTTACAAGCTCGTGAGTGGTGCGGCAGCATGAGGCTGCCGTCGCAGTGACTCACGGAGGCGAACATGGCGGTTGC
>WGMU01000189.1 GCA_016124895.1 bacterium | reverse complement strand
CTTCGTCAGCACGTAACCCGGAGGTTCGCTGTGACTGAGAATCTTCTTCAGCGTGTCCCAGTGAATGTCATACTCGACACACGCCGCCCGCTTGCTCAGTTCGCCGCTCGACACCGAATCTCAATCCACTGATCCATGTCAGAGTACACTCCTGTCCCCCGCAGTCAGCCTGGTCAGAGAGTTCTGGAAATCCAGAAACTCTGACCTGACAACCGCGAGTGATCGCCTGATCGCTCCGTTTTCCCGCCGACCACCACTCCCCGCCCAGCGCCACGTTTTCTGGCCGCCGTTTACAGCAAAGCACGCGAATGGAAGGCTGACGTCGCCGCAAGCTTCGGCAGTTACTCAGCGACGAACGGGACGACGTGACCGAAGCCACGCGTCCCGTCCTGTGAATGCTGAATCTCCCGCTGGATGCTGAATCTTCGACGTCAGCTCTGGGTGTCCGCATCGGCTGAGCCTTCCGAGGACTCGGCAGCCGGTTCAGCTTCGCCATGTTCGGCGTGCTCGCCGCCGTCTGCTGCGGCCAACTTCGCCGCCTTTTCGTCGTCGGACAGCGCATCAAACTTCGGCGCACAGCCCTCGCAACAGAAGCCAATCGTCTTGCCGTTCCAGGTGGTGGTACCACCATCGGCGGAGATTTCGTGGCCCATGATCGGGCAGTTCTTATTGACCGGTGCTGAAGCGGTTTCCGTCGCCGCTGCGTCAGCAGCCAATTCGGCCGAAGCGGTACCAGTCGTGGCGGCCGAGTCTGTCGACTCAGCACACCCAGTCATCACCGGAAGAATCGCCACGAGGAAGAGCAAAGCCAGATTTCGCATGGGTCGTCCTTTCAGAAAACAAATGACGTTGGTCGACGGAATTCACGCGGCCAGTCCACAGCGTGCGGACGAATGCCTGCCGAATCGGGATCCGGCCGGTTGTCATGGGCCACCAGTCTGCAACGCACTCAACGGTGCGAAATTGCGCAGAGCGATCCGCAGCAGAGCAATAACAGGTTCGCCAGACGCAGAACAGCGACTGAGTTGTCTGTGGAGCGAAATTCGCCGAGTCGTTGCAGCAAACCGCTGTCGCGTATGGAGGATGGCCGAAGACGCTGCCCGCTACAGACGGAATTCCCAGACCGGATCTCCCAGCACGTCGAATTTCGGGATGACTCCCAGGCCAGGTTCCGTCGACGCGGCCATGCGGCCGTTGACTCGCTGGGGGGCTCCGTCGGCGATTGACTTCGTCACGTAGCTGTTGAAGTCGGTCGACGTAAAGAGGTACTCGGTCGGCGTGCTGTGCGCGAGATGCGAAATCGCAGCCGTGATGATGTCGCCGCCCCAACTGTCTTCAATCGTCATCGCGATGCCCAGCGACACGCACAGATCTCGGGCCTGCTTCGCTTTCGTCAGGCCGCCGAACTTGCTGATTTTGATATTCACGACGTCCATTGCGCCGTCGGCCGCGCCCTTGAGGATCGCGTCAACCGAGTCGATCACTTCGTCGAGCACGAAGGGTAGCGTCGTGTTGCGGCGGATGCTCAGACACTGCTCGTACGACGGGCAGGGCTGCTCGATGTAGACGTCAACGTGGCGGACCGCGTTGACAACGCGCATCGCCTCGTGCATCAGCCAGCCGGTGTTGGCATCCGCAACCAGCTTGTCCTCGGGTTCGAGGATTTCCCGCACCGCGTGAATCCGTTCGATGTCGTCGTCCGGTCGACCACCGACTTTCAGTTGAAACCGGCGATAACCTTCCGCTCGATACGCAGCGACGTTCTCTGCCATCTCTGCCGCCGGCCGCTGCGAAATCGCCCGGTACAGAACAACGTCCTCGCCATACCGACCGCCCAGCAGCGAGCACACCGGCAGGCCGGCAACCTTGCCGAGGATATCCCAGCAGGCCATGTCAACCGCCGACTTCACATACGGATGCCCCTTGAGCACGCGGTCCATCGTCCGGTTCAGTTTCAGCAACTGAGTGGGATCCTCGCCAAGCAACTGCGGTCCGAGTTCCTGCAACCCCGTCCGAGCCCCCGCCGCATACGCCGGCAGATAAACCGGCCCCAGCGGACAGACTTCCCCGCAACCGGTAAAGCCAGCATCGGTCTCGACAACGACAAC
Organism: bacterium; assembly: GCA_016124895.1. Classification (GTDB taxonomy): domain Bacteria; phylum Planctomycetota; class Planctomycetia; order Planctomycetales; family Planctomycetaceae; genus JAPOLP01. The sequence goes on along the minus strand of WGMU01000189.1, from coordinate 18,306 downwards.
CGTCGAATCAAACACTTCGACGCTCTTGCCTTCCGACCAGCTGTAGTTGCCTTCGTGCAGCGGCAGGTCAACCTGGTAGACCTTCAGGCCGGTAATCTTCATTGGGGGCTTCTCTTCAACGTGAACTGAGTCAGACCGGGCAGAGCGACGCGTTGCTGAGCGAGCTAATCGCCGACACGCCACAACCGGCCGAGCAGCATTGCCATTTCCGGATCGTGCTGCTCAAGCTCGGCTTTGTTAAACGGATAAAAGTCGTTGATGCCGAAGTACGCTTCGGACTGCTCGGCGAAATACTCCATCGGCGTCGTCATCGCGTAAGCACGTTCTTTTCTGCCGTTGCCGCGCTGGACCGAGTCATAAATGCCGTTCGACTTCGCTTTCTCGTACGCCGCTTTGACCTTCGCATTGTCGAAGCCCAGCACCTGATCGTGGTAGGCGTGAGCCAGCTCGTGCAGGACCATGACCGGCATGCGCTGAATCTCGCGGTCGAAGATTGCCGTATTGGAGAACTCGACGCATTTGACGAGTTCCGGCCGGCGTCCCTGCTCCTTGAGCCAGCCTGCTCCGGGATGATACTCACCCGTCGGCCGCTTGCCTTCGTACTCAGGCGAGAGCCAGATCGGTACGGTCTTGACGTGAGCGAGCGGCCCGGCCGGCAGCACGTCTTTGACTTTGCGTAACTGCGCGGCGAGCAGTTCGATCGCGCGAGTGGTCTGCTCGGGATGCTCCGTCAACAGCGACTCACTGACCCGCACGGGCCAGCCCTCAACGTCGCGCGAAACGTAACCTGGTACGGCGGCGCTTGGATCGCCTTTGCGAATCAGCTCGGCTGTACGCTCAAGCTGTCGTTGAACGTCGTCTGATTTCTGCGTCGTCGCAGCATCGTCCGACCTCGTGACCTTGCCGGCAGCCGTCGTCTGATCTGCCGCGGACACCGGGGGAGCAGTCGCGGCGAGCGCGAGCAGCAGGGTGGCAGTTGCAGCGGCGAATGGCGCGTTCATCGGTGGTTCCTCGACGGCGAGCGGAGTTCGGCGGCGGTGACGTCAGTAGGACCGGTTCCCCCGGCCGATTAGAATTGCCGGGGTGGCCGGTAAGAACCGGCTCTACGGTTTATCGAGGGATTTCCATCGTGATTCGCCCTGTCTTTCTGCTGACGTATTTTGTTCTGGTCTGTGCTGCGTCTCTCAGCCATGCCGCCGAGCAACAACCGAACGTTCTCGTCATCCTCTCGGACGATCAGGGCTGGGGCGATCTCAGTCTGAACGGGAATATAAACCTCAGCACGCCGAACATCGACTCACTGGCCCGTGACGGGGCGAGCTTCGAGCGGTTTTATGTCTGTCCGGTCTGTTCGCCGACGCGGGCCGAATTTCTCACCGGGCGCTATCATCCACGCGGCGGCGTCTACAGCACGTCGGCCGGTGGGGAACGGCTCAATCTCGACGAGATGACGATCGCCGACACATTCCGAGCCGCCGGTTACGCGACGGCGGCATTCGGCAAGTGGCACAACGGAATGCAGTATCCGTATCACCCGAACGGCCGCGGCTTTGACGAGTTTTACGGATTCTGTTCCGGCCACTGGGGCAACTACTTCAGTCCGCTGCTGGAGCACAACGGGCAACTGACTCACGGCACAGGCTTCTGCATCGACGACTTTACCGATCACGCGATCTCGTTCATTGAATCGAGTCTGCGGGAAGAGAAGCCGTTCTTTGCGTATCTGCCACTGAATACGCCGCACTCGCCGATGCAGGTTCCTGATCGCTTCTGGCAGAAGTTTGCAAATGCGGATCTCGCAATGCACAACCGTGAGCCACAGAAGGAAGATCTGCAGCACGTTCGCGCGGCGCTGGCGATGTGCGAGAACATTGACTGGAACGTCGGCCGTCTGCTGCAGAAGCTCGACGAATTGAACATCGCTGAGAGCACGATCGTCGTTTACTTCTGCGATAACGGCCCGAACGGCGTGCGCTGGAACGGCGACATGAAGGGCCGCAAAGGCTCAACCGACGAAGGCGGTGTCCGCTCGCCGCTGCTGATTCGCTGGCCTGGCAGGATCCCTCTCGGTCGCAAAGTTCCGCAGAACGGAGCCGCAATTGACCTGCTGCCGACTCTGGCCGACCTCGCCGGAATTCAGATCGTCAGTCAGAAGCCACTCGACGGTGTGAGCCTCAAGCGTCCATTGACGCAGGCCGATGTGCTCTGGCCGGACCGGATGATCTTCTCGCACTGGAACAACAAGGTCGCCGTCCGCACCGAACGGTTCTGCCTCGACAACGACGGCAAGCTGTACGAACTCGATCGCGACCCCGGCCAGCGGCAGGACATCTCGGCCAATCATCCCGACGTGACGAAACGTCTGAGGTCCGCCGTTAAAGCCTGGCGTGACGAACTGCTGCCGGGCCTGCGGGACGACAAGCGGGCGTTCGTGATCGGACACCCCGACTTTCGCTACACGCAGATTCCGGCGCGCGACGGCATCGCTCACGGCAGCATCAAACGCTCGAACCGCTTCCCGAACTGCTCGTACTTCACCAACTGGATCAGCACCGACGATTCGATTACCTGGGAGGCCGAAGTGCCCGCTGACGGCACGTTCGACGTCGAGGTTTACTACGCGTGCCCGCAATCCGATATCGGTTCGACGATCGAACTGAGTTTCGGTGACAGTCGCCTGTCTGGAAAAATCACCGAGCCGCATGATCCGCCGATTAAAGGTGCCGAACACGATCGCGTCGTACGGCAGGAGTCGTATGTCAAAGACTTCCGCCCGCTGAAGCTCGGAACGATCGCACTGAAAGAAGGCCGCGGCACACTGGCTCTGCGGGCACTCAACAAAGCGGGTTCGCAGGTCATGGAGTTCCGGCTGCTGATGCTGACTCGTCTGAGTGAGTGATCGGCGGATTGTGGCTGCTTGTGACCAGAACGGGTTGCGACACAGCAGCCGACGTTATCATCCGCCGCTCGAACGTAACTGCTCCTCGTGCCGTTGTGACTGCCGCCTCGTGAACCGGATTCCTGACCGATTGATCTGCCCGGACTGTGCGTCGCCTCTGCGGATCTCGAATGATGCCGTGAGTTGCCCGGCGTGCGAACGCTCATTTCCCGTCGTCGAGGGAATTCCGCGGTTTGTCGGGCAGGAGCATCTGGCGAGCTTCGGGCTGCAATGGAATCGTTACGAGATTGCTCACGCCGACGAAGACCGCGCGACCTTTGAGGCGAAGACGGGGTTTCGTCTGAGTGAGATGAATGGTCAACACGTCCTGGATGCGGGCTGCGGCGGCGGCCGGTACTGCAAAGTCGCGGCCGAGGCCGGTGCGATCGTGACCGGGGCCGATCACAGCTCAGCGGTTGAGAAGGCGTCGCGGTTGTGCGCTCACCTCGAGTCCGTGCGGCTCGTTCAGGCTGACTTGAAACACCTGCCGTTTGAACCCGAGTCGTTCGACTTCGTGTTTTCGATCGGCGTGATGCACCACGACACTCAGACGCGCGCGGTCTTCGACGCCGTGGCTAGGATGGTTCGGGCGGGCGGACGCATGGCCGTATGGCTGTATCGTCGCAATACCTGGCCGCAGGAAGCCATCAACTCGTTTCTGCGCCGACGCACGACGCGCTGGGCTGCAGAAAAACTGGAGCCGTGGTGCCGGTTCGGAGCATTCTTCGGAGGCATCCCGCTGCTCAAGCAGTCACTCAGCAAGGTCGTCAACTTCAGCACGCATCCCGTCTGGGAAAACCGCGTGTGCGACAATTTCGACTGGTACGCGCCCGAGTTTCAGCATCACCACTCAACGGCCGAACTCACGAGCTGGTTTGACGCGGCAGGCTTCGAGGACGTGACTGTGCTGCCGCCCGAGAAGACCGGCCGGTTTTACCGCTGGGCCTGGCGAAACAACCTGATCATCGGCAGCGGCGTGAACGTGACGGCCAAAAAACGAGGCTGAGCCTGCTGAGTCCACGACTCGCGTCTGCTTACTGCACAGTCCACGGAATCTGATTGCCGGTTGGAGATCCCTGGGCAGTCGTTGTCATGTTTGAAGGTCTGCCTTGCGAATCGAAGTCGGCTCGTAGCGTTGTCGCGTTGTCGGTCTGAGTCGGATCGGGATGCAGCATGAAGCGGGGCGCAAAGTTGTCGTTCATCGTGGGTGACGCGAACGAGTTGGCCTGCCAGGTGCTGCCGGGAGACTGCGGCTGCGACCGGTTCTGCGACTGCATTGGGCCGACCGGCTGCTGCTCGTTGAAATCCCACGTTGACGATTGCGGCTGCCGCTGCGCCGGCGGCAGGTTCTGCCACTGCGAATCCCCGTTGTTACCTGAGGCCGACGCGGCCGGGCCGGAATTCCCCATCGGTCCACTCTGCCAGTTGTTCTGGTTCGGTGACTGAATCTGCCGCCAGGCTTCATTGCCTGCGTTTCCTGCCGCTGGTGATTGCCCGCCGGGCTGCGGTTCAACGTTTTCCGGGAAGAACTGCTGCGCATTGCTCGCATCGGAACTGCCAGCGTGCTGACCAGCCGGGCGTGCGGGCCGGGCAAGGTTCGGGTTCGTCTGCTGCATCGACGGGACACTGGAAGAGGGCTGACCACTCATCTGAATCAGACTGCCGGGGCCGGCAGCCATGCCGAGCCGCAGTGCCTGCCGCATCGAATGCTGAGCGGCAGATGTATTTGATCGACCACCAGCGGCCCCTTCGGAGGCCTGATAGCCGAGTTGCTGAATCTCACCACCTGGCGTTCCCCCGTAGGGCGAACCGGACTCCTGCGGATTCCAGACTCCGTCACCAGGTGGCGGGGTGTACCGATTCGCCGGTGCGTACTGGTTTGGCGTCGCGTACTGCGGCTGGCCGTTCGGGAAGCTCTGCCAGGGATTCGTGTTCGTCGCTGCGCCGCTGCCGGGGAAGTTCTGCGGCTGCGAACTCATTGCAGGCTGAGACCCATACTGCAGCGTCTGCTGCTGACGTTGTATCTGCTGCTGTGCCTGCTGCTGAAAGAGTTGCTCATTCTGTTCCTGCAGATTGTTCAGCACGGGTGGCATTCCAGCGTCGGGCGAATTCTGCGCGGTCTGTCCCTGCCACGACGGGCTCTGCTGCTGCGAGTAGGTGGGAGCGCCGTTCTGCAGCGCGTGCAGCGGCGGCGGACCGTTCCATGGTGGCAGACTCTGCGCGGGTGGAGGCCCCTGCCAGGTCATCTCCTGTTGCGAAGCGGTAGGCTGGCCATTTTGAGACGCGTTGAAATTCTGAGGCGGCGTGCCCCACTGCTGCGAGTTCTGGGCAGGAGTCTGCCATTGTCGAGCGTCCGGCTGCTGACCGTTTGGCGGGCCGTAACCACGAGAGTCGTACTGCGGAGGCTGCTGGTTCCAGCCGGGAGTTGCACCGCCTTGCGGAGCCTGGCCGTTCTGATTGGACCAGCCGTTGAACGCGTATGTGTCGGGGCCGGAACCGGGCGGCGGATACTGGTTCGCAGTCGGGCCATATCCATTGGTCGCTGGCGGTCCGTAAGCCTGCTGTGGCGGAGTGCCGAACTGCTGAGTTGCCCCGAACTGCTGGGCCGTTCCGAACTGCGACGGAACTCCGTAGGACGGAGTCTCGTACGACTGAGAACCCGGCGGCTGCATGTTCGCGGCCCCGTACTGCTGTTGCTGATTCGGCGACCGTAATTCGGAGTGCGGGCGGCGATTTTCGTCCTCGATCTGCTGAATCATCTCATTGAGTTGCTCGTCGGCAATGCCACGTCTCGTCTGACTGAGCGGGCCGCCGAGCGCCATCGCCTGACGAACTCGCTGTTGTGTGGCCAGTTCTTCCAACTGCTCCCGGCGTTCTCGCTGCCGCTGAGCTGTCTCGCGGGCGATCCGCATCTGCTCAGCCAGCGGCAGATCGTCCCCTCCCTGACTCATGAGCTGCTGGTCTCGTAACTCGTACGGCGCCGGTCGACTGAGCAGTTCGTGCAGCGTCTGATTCGCCTCCTGCTCGGAACTGATCTGCCTCAACAGGGCAAGGGCCGCTTCGTTATTTCCTGAGTAGGCCTCGACGGCGGCCAGATTGACTTTCGCCATGCGGTGACCGGTGTCGATCGCCAGAGCCTTCAGCAGATACTGCTTCGACTCGCGTAGACGGCCCTGCTGCAGGTACGAATACCCGAGATCGGAGAGCAGATTCGGATCCTGAGGTCGCGAGGTCAGCGCCCGCAGGTAGTGGTACTCGGCACTTTCAAACTTCTGCGTCTGATCGCCGATCCGGCCAAGCATCTGATGAGCGAGCGGATTGTTGGGGTCAGCGCTGAGGATTGCTTCGTAGTGAATTGTCGCCTCAGGCCAGGCCTGACGGCTCATCGCTTCGGCTCCGAGGCGGATGTGCTGCGCGACGGCCTCTGGTGTCCGCGATTGCGGCGGCATCTGGGTTCGAGGCTGAGCCGTCTGAGTTTGTGACGGTGACCGCTGGTTCCGAAAGCCGGCCTGAGCGATGACCGGTTCACTGGCTGATGTTTCGAGTAATGGTTCACCAGCGGGGGTTTCGCTTCCGGACTTTCGGGCTTTCGCTTTCGCGCGAGCGACTTCCGGATCAAAGGGCTCGCCCAGCAGCGTTTTCGGCGGTCGTTGCTCGGCGACTTCCGTCGATTTCAGCGGACTCTGGCAACCGGCCGGGGCCAGCAGCAGAAGCGTTGCGGCGGCGGAAAGCAGCCGGTTGGACAGGATTCGCATTGGAACAACCATCCGTGGTTGATGCCCGCAGCGGGCAGGATCAGGGCGGACCGAGACTCAGCCAGACAGGCCATGCCGCCGGAAGGGGTCGGACTATACGCCCGGCCCGGAAATCGTGTCGAGACGAGGATTTGACACGTCAGTGTGCCGGAATCCGGTGCAAAATCCGGACAAATTCGCCCTGTCGGCGTGCGCAGCGCGGTGTCTGCGGAGGTCGCCTGCTCAGATCCGATTCCGGATTGCGGCAGCCCGGACCAGACGGCATCCTCGCAGATTGAATCGGGGATTCCGGCGTCGATCCCCGCTGGTCACCGAGAAGTCACGTCATGCGAGTTTGCTCATGGATCCCAATCAGCCGCAGCGTCTGATGTCGATAGATGCCTATCGTGGCTTTGTCATGCTGGCAATGGCCTCTGGGGGGCTGGCGCTCAGCCAGGTCGCAGGCAACCCGACGGTGGCCGGTCAGTTTGACGGGACGTCGTGGGAGTCCGCCTGGCACTTTCTGTGGCAGACGCTGAGTTATCAGTCGTCACACGTTGCCTGGACCGGTTGTTCGTTCTGGGACCTGATTCAGCCGAGCTTTATGTTCCTGGTCGGCGTCTCACTGCCGCTGTCGGCAGCGCGGCGACGTGTCAGCGGCGAACGGCCGCTTCGCAGCTTCATTCACGCGGTCTGGCGGGCTTTCGTGCTGATCCTGCTCGGCGTGCTGCTGTCGTCACGGATGCGAGACAACTCGGTCTTCAATTTCACGTTCGTCAACGTGCTGACGCAGATCGGGCTCGGCTATGTGTTTCTTTATCTGCTGCGGAATCAGGGACTGAAGGCGCTGTTCTGCTGCGTGACAGTCATCCTGCTCGGCTACGGAGCGTGGTTCGCGTTCGAACCGACGGAAGACGGACAGGCGGCAAGTGTTGTCGATCGGGTTCCCGGCGCCGCGTCACTCGCACTTGAAGCCAAAGACGCTGACGAGCTGCCGCTGACACGTGAGTATCTGGCGGAAAATCTGAGTCCTGTCGATGCCGGGACGAATCAGTTTCAGGGCTGGGCGACCGCCTGGAACAAACACACCAACGCGGCGGCCGAGTTCGATCGCTGGCTGCTTAATCGGTTTCCGCGTGTCGAGGAACCGTGGCATGGTCGCGGCTTCTGGGTGAATCGTGGCGGTTATCAGACACTCAACTTCATCCCGTCACTGGCGACAATGATTTTTGGTCTGATGGCCGGACGTGTTCTGTCGAGCAGCCGCGACGACGGTCAGCGGGTCCGTTGGCTGCTGGGCGCGGGTCTGGTCTGCTTCGTTGTCGCACTGGGAGCAGACACAACGCTGTGGCCGACTCAGTGGCTGCCGGACCATCTGCAACAGTCGATGTGGGAGCATTCCTGGTCGGCGTGTCCGGCGGTCAAACGTATCTGGACTCCGACCTGGGCGGTCTTCTCAACCGGCTGGACGTTCTGGATGCTCGGCTTCTTCTACTGGCTCGTTGAAATGCGTGGCTGTCGGCGTCTGGTCTTCCCACTCGCGGTCGTTGGACTGAATTCGATCGCGATGTACTGCATCGCTCAGCTTTTCAAAGGGTGGATTGGAAACGCCATCCGATTCAGTCTGAACACCGTCGACACAATGGCGGGCAGCGAACTGGGGCGCTGGCTGCAGACCGACTCGTTTGCGTATGCCCCGCTGCTCAATGCGTCTCTGGCGCTCTTTGTCATGTGGTCTGTGTGCTACTGGATGTACCGGAAAGGTGTCTATATCCGGATATGACGGGCTCGCCGGGCGTTCGGACGGCACGGTTTGCGGGAACTTCAGACGGATCGGATTCGTCACTTCCTGACTCTCCCGTCGATTTTCAGCAGATCCCGCAAGCTAGAGTTGCCCGGATCTGCACAGGTATTGCCGGTCGGATGCTGCCATATGAGGTGGCCTGCCGGTGTTTTTGAACGCATCGCGCTGGCTGATGAAGCCGCGTCTGGTGCGACGAACTCAAATTACTGGATCGAAATTATGCGTATCTCGCCGTGGCTGCGTTCTCTGTTCCGTCGACAGGCTGCGACTCGCCGGCCGAATTCGCGTCGAGCACTCCAGAACCGCGAACCAGCCGTGACCGGCAGTCAGACGCTGGAGTCGCGTGTTCTGCTGACAGCTACGTCCGTCTTTAACAATGGCACACTGACCATCACGCTGCCCAACGACGAAGATGTCCGCGTCAGTCGACTGGGGAGCAACGTCCGCGTCGAGTTCGGCGAAGCCGGCGTTTACTCCGACGACTTGAATCTCGGCTCGGTCACGGCGACGTCGGTCAGCTCGATTATCGTGCTTGGTGGCGACGGTAATAACGACATCAATCTGTCATTGATTACGTCGGCAACGTTCCCGTCGCTGTCGAACGTTGACCTCACTGGTGGCGACGGCAACGACCAGATTCGCGCCCCCTCAAACGTCGGCAGCCTGATCGACGCGGGCGACGGAACGGATACTGTGTTCGGCAGCAGCGGGGCGGACACAATTAACGCCGGCAATGGAGCGGACTCGGTCGACGGCCAGGCAGGTAATGATTCGATCGACGGTGGCGATGGCAACGACACGCTGCTCGGGAGCGCGGGCCTCGACACGATTAACGGCGGTAACGGAACCGACTCGATTCTCGGTGGAAACGACGCGGATTCGCTGACCGGCGACGGCAGCAATGACACGATTCTCGGCGAGAACGGTGACGACGTGATCAACGCCGGCTCGGGCAACGATTCAATTAATGGCGGAATTGGCAACGACACCATACAGGCCGGCAGCGGCGACGATTCGATCGATGGCAGTTCGGGCAACGATTCGATCATCGGCGACCTGGGCAACGACAGTATCATCGCCGGTGCGGGTGATGATTACGTCGACGGCGGCGACGACAATGACACAATCGACGCGGGTGACGGGAACGATTTCGTGCTCGGAGGGTTGGGAGCGGACCGAATTGTCGGCGGCCTGGGCTTCGACACGATCTTCGGCGGCGGCGGTAGTGACTTCCTCGCGGGCGACGCCGGCAACGACAGTATCAACGGCAACAGCGGCAACGACACCGTGCTCGGCGGAACCGGCATCGACAATCTCGACGGCGGCGATGGCGACGACATTGTCGACTCGCGCGCGGCACTGCTGACGATTGAAAGCACAGAAGTCTTCGAGGGCAACACCGGCTTCCGCGTTGCGACGTTTACTGTGCGGCTGAGCGGTCTGATCCTCGCGCCGGTCACGGTCAATTACGCAACGAGCGGTGGGTCAGCGACGTCCGATGTCGACTTTGTTTCGACGTCCGGCACGCTGACGTTCAACACAGGCGACAGTTCGCAGACGATTCAGGTGCAGGTCATCGCCGACACAATGGACGAACTGGATGGTGAGGGCTTCTTCGTCAATCTGTCATCCGCGACGAACGCAACGATTCTCGACAATCGCGCCGAAGGCCGGATTCGCGACGACGATCCGACTCCCTCCGGCGGAACGAATCCGGGCACAAACACGACGCCCATCAACGCACTGATCACCGAATCACCGGGCAACGAGCCGGATACGCTGCGCGGCGGAACTGGCAACGACACACTGCGCGGCGGCTCGAGCGACGACCTGCTTGACGGCGACGTCGGTATGGACCGTCTGGAAGGCGGCATCGGCAACGACTCGCTGCTCGGCGGTGCTGACAACGATGTGCTGCTCGGTGGCGACGGCGACGACACGCTGATTGGCCAGGGCGGCAACGACATCTCAGACGGCGGCGCTGACTCCGACGTGCTCATCTGGAACGGCTCCGGAGACGGCAGTGACACGGTCTCAAGCACCTCGGGCTTTGACACCACCAGCGTCGTCGGCACCGACGGAGCGGACACATACGTCATCGACCCGAGCGGCAGCAACATCAGGATCACGAACGGAAACGCGACTCTGACGGTCAACAGCTCGATGCCGCGAGTCGATCTCAATGCCGGACTCGGCGACGACAGCATCACGATCAACTCGCTGGCCGGAAACGGCGGAACGGTCCTGTACGTCAATGGCGAAGCCGGCAACGACACCATCTCGGCGTCTGGCTCGACGATCAGCGGCGTGCTGATTCTGCTGAACGGCGGTGACGATAACGACCTCCTCACAGGGTCGTTCTCCAGCGATTCACTCGATGGCGGAGCTGGTGACGACACGATCTTCGGTGCCGCCGGCAACGACTACATTCAGGGCGGAACGGGCAATGACGAACTGCATGGCGAAACGGGAGCGGATCGGATTTACGGAGGCGATGGCGCGGACCTGATCCTCGGCGGCACTGGTAAAGATACGGCCGATGGTGGACTGGGTGACGATGCGATTTACGGCGAAGACGGTGCCGACCATCTGCTGGGCGGTGGTGGCAATGATCTGATTGTTGGCGGTGCCGGTCACGATTACGGCGACGGCGGCAACGGCAACGACCGCATGTTCGGCGGCGCCAACCGCGACACACTGCTCGGCGGCACTGGCGACGACATCATCAAAGGCAACTCGGCGAACGATTCTCTGCTGGGCGGCGACGGAGACGACACGATCCGCGGCAACTCGCATGGCGACGTGATCATCGGCGGATCGGGGAACGACGACATTCGCGGCGGCGACGGCAATGACACCATTGCCGGCAACGACGGTAACGACTTCATCGTTGGCGAAGCCGGCAAGGACTTCATTCTCGGCGGCGACGGCAACGACACGATCATCGGCGGCGGCAGTGCCGACACGCTGCTCGGCGAAGATGGTGACGACACGGTCATCGGCAACAGCGGCGTCGATGTGATCTCAGGCGGAGCCGGCTCGAACCTGCTCGCGTCGAGCGACGAAATCGACGAAAGCTTCGTCGTGCCGCAGACGATTCTGGATAAGCTGATGCTTTCGTAACCGGCAACCCGCCACGTTCGTCTGATTTCCAGCGAGTGGTGCGAATCGACGAATCAGCATTCAACAGCCTCTGAGCGACATTTTCGCCAGAGGCTGTTTTCTTAAACGGTTACGAATTCGGACGGCTACAAATTCGATTCGACTGCGGCTGCTGGGCGAATCCGGACTGACTGGATACCGGCTCCGCCGTGCTTCAGAATCTGCGCTATTGGCTGTCTGACTGGCGGCCGCTTCTCCTGATTGAAGTACCGCTGCCGAACGTCACGCTTCGCTGCGGCATTCTGAGATTTGCAACATGATATGTGTCAGTATTGGCCGCAGCCGCTGGAAGATGGTCGTCCATGAGCACCAGGCTCTGGCGGCCAAAGGTGCCGAGCTGGTTGAACTGCGGCTTGACTGGTTGTCGAGTGTGCCGGATCTCAATGTTCTGATTCAGAACCGGCCGACTCCCGTCGTGATCACCTGCCGTCGTCGCGAGGATCGCGGTCGCTGGCGCGGGACCGAAGAGCAGCGACAGACGCTGCTGCGAGCAGCGATTGTGGCCGGGGTCGAGTATGTCGATCTCGAAGAAGACATCGCGAAATCAATCCCGCGCTACGGCAAAACAAAGCGGATCGTCAGTTATCACAACTTCGATGGCACACCCGACGACCTGGCTGCGATTCATCAGCGGATGGCGAAGCTCGACCCCGACATCATCAAGATAGTCACGATGGCGAATTCGCCGAGTGATATGGCGCGGATGCTGCGGCTCGTCAAGGATTCGGCGATCCCGACGGCTGGCTTCTGCATGGGCGAGATCGGGATGCCCAGCCGCGTGCTGTGCGGCAAGTACGGCTCACCGCTGACGTACGCGACATTCAGCGAGTCACGCGAACTCGCTCCCGGCCAGCTCTCGTTCAAGCAGATGCGGGAGATCTATAACTACGATGCTGTCACCGAAAAGACGCGCGTGTTCGGCGTCGTCGGTGACCCGATCGCTCACAGTCTCAGCCCACTGATTCACAACTTCGCATTTCGTTCCGAAGGGATTGACGCGGTTTACGTGCCGTTCCGGATTCCCGAAGGCACGCTTGCCGAGTCGCTGCAGGCGCTCGATCCGCTGGGCATCGACGGCTACTCGGTCACCATTCCGCATAAGGAAGCCGCTGCGAAGTTTGCGGAACACTGCGACGACGATGTCCGGGCCATCGGTGCGTCAAACACATTAACGCGCAACGAGATTCAGCAGTGGCAGGCCGCCAATACCGACGCGCCGGCCGCTCTGGAATCGATCCTGAAAGGTCTGTCGGCACCCGACAAACCGGCCACGGAAACCGACCTGATGGGTCGCAAGGCGCTGATCCTCGGTGCGGGCGGAGCAGCCCGCGCTGTTGGCACGGCACTCGTTCGCGCCGGCACGCTGGTGACCATCTGCAGCCGCACGCACAAACGGGCGATCGCACTGGCCGACGAGATCGGCTGTCAGCACATCACCTGGGAAAACCGCGGCGCCGGCGAACCGGACATTCTGGTGAACTGCACGCCCGTCGGAATGCACCCGAACGTCAACGCTTCGCCATACGAAGGGCACTGGATGCACGATCGGATGCTGGTGTTCGATACGGTCTACAATCCCGAAACGACGCTGCTGATTCGCCATGCCAGAGAGCGCGGGGTCCGCAATGTGTCGGGGATCGAAATGTTCGTCCGCCAAGCGGCGCGACAGTTCAAGCTGTTCACCGGCAAGCCCGGCCCGATCGAACAGATGCGTCTGACCGTCCGCCGAGTGATCTCGCCTCTCGGCGACCTGGCCTGACGACGCCACTGCGCGACACTGTCTGCGCCGCTGCTCCGCTTGCATCCGCGATCGAATTGTCGCCAGTCCTGCGCGAGGTCGTGCCACGCCGCCGAGTCGTAGGACGGAATTCATTCCGTTCCACACCCAAAGGGATTGAAACTCAGTCACCCCTTCTCGCGCAGCAGTTCGTCGAGATACTGCACTCCGGATTCAAGCTCCCGCCAGACCTTGTCGCTCGGAGCAATCTCGAAGAGAAACGGCCCGGCGTATTCATTTCCGCAGAACGTCCCGATCAGCGATCGCCAGTCGACGTCGCCGGCAGCAAATGACGGCTGAGTCGAATCTTCGAGTCGCTGTTTCAGATGGACCATGCTCAGTGCGTCGACGGAAAGCTGCTGCGTGATCTGCATTGCGCGCTGACCCTCACCGGTCAGCCACAGATTCGCCGGGTCGTAGCACAGCTTCGTCACTGCCTCGTTCCGGGAACGTGCGCGATCAAACACCGACCAGAACAACTCCCACGGCTGAAAAGAATGTTCAATCGACACCAGGCCGTCTGGCAGATCGAGCGTCAGAGCAACGAGATTCTCGACAGCCATGTTGAGCCACTCCATTGCTGCAGCCTCAACGGGACACTCCGTCAGATCGACGACGCGCAGATGGCCGGACAAAGCAGCGGCCGCTTCAACGAAGCGTCGCCGTCTCGTGTCATCGCGACTCAGCGGTTTGGAGAAGACCTGTAATTCAACCGCCAGGTCAAAGTTCACTTCAGGAAACCGGCTGGCCAGTGCGGACAGCGCGGCAGGGTGAGGCATCCGGTCCGCGTCCTCGCACGCGCCAAGCGAACCCTGCCGCAGTTCGATCTGGCGGAAGCCGTACTCCCGAACGGCCCGATCGATCAAACCTTCAAGCGAAGAACCTTGACCGAGCTGCCTCTGCCAGCAGTTCGAGACAACCCCCAGTCGTGAGCGGTCAATCACGCGTGCGTCTCCTGCCTTCTGCCAGTCACAAAGCAAATCGCTCTCAACTGACGGACGAGCCAGTTCAGTCATGCGGTGTTGCGGCGACGCAGTGTGTTGCCGGCATCATGTTGCCGCAACGCCTCGTCCATATCTGGGATTTTGACAGGGCGGATGACGACCAGATGGCTCGAAGAGACTCGACGGATCAGGCAACTCCGGTCTCAACAGGGAGTTACGACGATCCAACAACAGCCTTGTCAGGAATCTTTGGCGCGCTAAGCCGCTTTGGCACCGCGCCTGCTTTACATCGTCGCATCAAACGAACGAACGGCCGACGAGAGACAGGGAGAACCAGGCCGCTCGATCAATGCCAAACCAGAACTGCCCGCGAAGAGACAAAGAGAGAGGACCTGACGATGACAACCCTGATGACCCAGCTTCTGAATGACGAAAACGGCTTTATCGTTTCCGCGGAACTCGTCCTGATCACGACGATTGCCGTGCTCGGACTGGTCGTCGGATTGACCGAAGTCTCGTACGCCGTCAACAACGAACTCGAAGACGTTGCCTCGGCAATCGGCGCAATGAATCAGAGCTTCCAGACCTCCGGACTGAAGTCCTGCATGAAGTCATCGACGTCAGGCTCCCGCTTCAGCGATTCCGCCGACCTCTGCGACAGCCAGTGGGACATTCAGGCCGCCGGTACTCAGGCTGAAAACTAACCCTTGTCGATCCGATTGTGATACCACCAGTTGCTGAAAACGGCCCGCGGGAAACACCGATCCCGCGGGCCGTTTTCGTTTTGTCGGATCAACAGCGATCGTTTACGCGCCCTTCGACAGAATCCCAGCGAGGATCCATTCGTCGATCGATCGGAGCGTCTGCCCCGAAACCGGCAACTCGCCAGAATCAATTCGCGTCGTGACATTTGCTCCGGAAGCAATCAGTTGCCGCGCGACGTGCCGTGTCGCGTTGACCGACTGAAACGCGGATCGCCCGCCGCGCGACGACAGCAGAAACTTGCGTCCAACGAGTTCCACGTTGCGAGCCAGAAGCTGGCCGGCGGGCGGAAACTGCCCATCAATGGAAACGCAACCGGCAAACCAGTCCGGCTGGTGCATCGCGATCAGCAGAGCGGTCGTCGCCGCGTCACCGACTCCCGCAATAAACAGCCGGTCGGTGTGAAAATTGACGCTGCGGCCAAAGTCGCGGATGAGCCGTACGATGCGATTTTCGGCATCGGCGACGCGCCGCAGAAATTCGATCGGCGCATCTGGTCCCACGTCGCCCGCCGAAAGAATGCTCTGGATGATGCAGTCGTCGATGGCCAGCCCGACATAATTCTGCGGACTCAGTTCCGAGACGTATTCGAGTGCGGTATCGACCGGACACTGCGAGTCTGTCAGCCAGACAATCAACGGGTAGGCGTAGCGCGGTTCATAATTCGCCGGGATGATACCAACCGCTCCCTGCCCGAGCCGCCAGGTCCGTGCCTGCGCCGGCTGTTCCAGCGTCGAGCTGGCGTTCAGCCACGCGTGGGGAGCCGGAACAGATCCCGCATCACATGGATACACGCTGAGTCTCGATGATCCGGAAGGTGACTGTTTCATCTCAGGAGACTCCGTTCGACTGTCATGCCCGGCAAGGTTCCCACCGTCTGCCACGCTCCGACGACCTGATACTGACCGCTGACCGGGAGTGACACCAGTGGCAACTCCACACTTTGACTGATTTCCGCGATCGAAAAATGCTTGCCTGGACAGGCAGTCGCTTTGACGTCGCGATGAGCGATCACTTCGTCTGAAGGAACGCCGTATTCATGTTTCAGCACAGCGACCAGCCGCTTGACTGCCGCCATCTGAGCTGGTGAGGGGTACTCTTCGTCGAAATTTCCGATCAGACAGATTCCGATACCGTGCTGGTTGTACTCGTTGTTACCTGCATGAGCGCCGTGAGTCTGTCCTCGCCAGCGGAAGGTTGATTCGATTTCGCCATCACCCATTCCGTCGCCATTGCCGATCACAAAGTGATAACCGACGCCGTCCCAGCCCCGGCCCTTGTGAGCCTTGTCGATCGATTCGACAGACCCGCCTTCCGATGCCGAATGATGAATCACAATGTGCCGCCAGTCGCGCGACGGAACACTGGGCTTCCACGGATTCTGAACCACCAGCGGCCTCTGAATGATCATTGGCGGCGGTGACGAGGGCGGCGTCAACGATGCTGGCGGATACGCTCCATACTGAGCGTTCGGGGATTGCCAGCAACCCGGCAGAACAGCCGCGAAACTCAGTAGCAGAAGCAGGCATCCCCGAGCAGATTCCATTGGCACCGTCCTCCCTGACGACACGCAACTCACGAAAGTGACGCTGGTTGCGGCAACGTCGCGCGGACTCTAGCCCCGCTCTGAAGCCAGTGTCAACTTCTGCTTCCTGCAGCAGTTCGCGCCATTTCAACGAATTCAGCGAACGTTCCGGCTGGAGCGGTGACGCCGACTCTGACGAATCGGCAACCTGCTGAGAACACCGCTGCGTTGGTCCAGATACATCGGATCGACCTGCCATTCCATGACTTGAGAGCGACTGAATCGACGCCTTATCCGGTCGAAGCAGGCAACGCCAGGAACAATCCTGGGTTCAACCCCGTCACAAGCCGTCTCTGAACTTTCAATCAGGCCACAGAGCTGCAAGCATGGACGTTTTCAGCACCCAGCAAACAGCAGGAAATTGAAAGTCGGCAGTCGCACTGGCTGTCCGGTACAGTTCACCAATCGCACTCGTACTGACGATGAGGGCAAACCATGAACAAGCGGAACTGGCTTTCAGGACTGGGTATGAGCATTCCGAATCGAGCACGTAACCGCCGGCGAGTCCCGACGTCTGTCGTGCCAGCAATCCAGTCACTGGAGCTCCGCCAGATGCTCGACGGAGTTCTGCCGGGAATCGTGTCAGAAGCGGTTGTGAATTCCGGAGAACTTCAAATCACACTGGCCGAGTCGGCCGCGGCCGTTGAGATTCGGTTTACAGCGGAAGCGATTCGGCTGTCTTCCGAGGGAGCGGCGCCGCAGTCCTGCCCGCTGGACGGTATTGCGACAATTGTGATCATTGGCACCGACACCGGCGATCAGTTGAAAGTCAACTTTCAGACTGCTCCCGGAGTCGACTTGCAGAACGTTTCAATCTTCACTGGCCTCGGCAACGACTCGATAGAAATCGCTGGTATTGCGATGCCATTGCGGCGCCGCGTTTTCTTCTACGGCGGTGAAGGCAATGACCGGATGGACGCGTCAGACTCGGACCGAACTGTCCAGCTTTTTGGAGGCCGGGGAAACGACACACTGCTTGGTGGCCGGGGCAAGGATCGATTGTTCGGCGGCAGCGGTAATGACTTCGTTCTCGGACGAGAAGCCGATGACCTCATCGACGGCGGAGCAGGAAGCGACACACTGAACGGCAGCAGAGGCAACGATACTGTGATCGGAGGAGGCGCGATTGACTACCTGTTCGGCAGCCGAGGTGACGATTTGCTGGATGGTGGTGCTGGAAAGGACGTGCTGCACGGCGGGGCAGGCAATGACACACTCGAAGGAGGGGCGGACAACGACAAACTCTATGGCGAAGCAGGTGACGACGAGCTTTGCGGTGACACAGGCGTCGACCGTCTGGAGGGTGGGGCAGGAAGTGACCGCATGACCGGCGGCGCTCAGAACGACCGGCTCTACGGAGGTCCGGGAAGTGATGTGCTGGAAGGCGGACTGGGACGGGATATTCTTCGAGGAGGCAATGGAATCGACTACCTGGCCGGTGGTTCCGGTGTGGATGTGCTGGATGGTGGTTCCGGAGACGACTACACGACAAATCCCATTGGCCACGATGTGGTTCGTGATCCTCTGCAATTTATCAGCATCGACCTGGTCGCAGGCAGTTGCTAGGCCGTGTGGACATTCGGATTGCGGGATTTCGGCG
>WGMU01000148.1 GCA_016124895.1 bacterium | reverse complement strand
CCGCCTCTATGAAACGGGCCGCAACGCCACTGAAGAAATCAAACAGTTCCTCGCCGAAACCGTCCGCTACGAAGACCTGCTCCCCAAGTGGAACTACACTCTCGTCCCTCAAAATGGACAGTAATTCCCAGGACGGTCCTAACTGGAAAAGCTGAAGATACGCGTTCTGGTTACGGAGAGTTCCTTGGGATGAGGGGCTACGGTTCTGCATCAAGCTGTTCGGCAAAGCGAATGGCTGGCGAAGAGCCGACATTTGAGGACGTCGTGGCTGCATGGACGGCATACACTGCAGAGTGCTGGCAGTCCTGGAATCTCCCAATCGATGGACAGCCCTCGCAGCGTCGTGACGTTGAACGTGGTTGAATGGCCGGTCCCCGTCCTCAAGTGGCAGCGGGGCAGCACTTGCAACCAGTGTGCGAAGCAAAGGATGGAACTGCGGCATCGCAGGGTGGACTGTCTTGCGGCTGGAGGCCGCAGGTGCAGGATGCTGCACCTGCTCCGTTCAATTCTTCAGATGCGTTGAATCCGGATCAGCACGACTGAAGAGGATTCCTGTCGCTGAACGCCCGGACAAAATGACTGGGCCGCCCTGAGGCAGATGTCGAAGTTCGTTGCCATCGAGTGACCTCGGTGCAGTGCGTGATTTCTGGCCGCTGAGCGATTTTGTATCGTCGTGCCGTAATTTCGATCGAATCGCCCCGGAGGCCGACGAGTACGTGATGTCCGCTTTTTGTTTATCGTTTCCACGCAGAACCTCGGCTGGTCGGCGCCGGAATGCCGGTGCCTTGTACTGGCCGGTTACGACTCTTGTGCTGATCCTCGCGGGCTTGAAACTGAGTTCAGCAGCCAGTGCGCCAGACGGTGGCGAGCGAAGATCAGCGGGTATGTCTGCTTCTTCGCGACAAGTGCTTGGCACAATCTTCGCGGATCAACACGTCGAAGAGGCGGCGCTCGAAATTCATCGCCGGGCGCTGACGATGCCACCAGAGCAGCGTTTTGAGTTTCTGATGAACTGGGTTCTGCCGGGCGACGATCACGAGACGTTTCGCCTCGCAATCGACTTCTCACCAACACATCCCGCACCGCCGGTGCGCGGCCCGCTCGATGAGCGACGTATTGTCGCGGCGGCTCGCACCGGCGCGTCGCGTGTGCAGACCGGAGGCGAACTCGTTGCGCCGGCGCTTGATCTGATTCACCTGGCCGCTCAGTTGAGGCGGCTGCCTGAAATCCGGAAGCAGATCCAGGCGTCGACTCCACGCGGCGAGATTCAACAGCGGTGCCGCCTCACACTGCTGGGGCTTGTTGATGTCGCCCTCGAAGACTTCGATCGGGCGTTCGTCAGTCTGGACGAGCTATTCGATCGCGTCATGGCGTCGACTCGGCCGGACTTCCGGGACCGCTGGCCGGAAACGCTGGCTGTCCATGAGTGCCTGCAGCACGATCAGACTCGCGATGCGGCGACGGAAACGCTGCACAGGATGTTGCAGTCGCAGGTTCGAGTCGGTGTCGCGAACGGCCCGACGGCCTGGGATCGCTGGGTCGCGGCGTCGGCCGGACACGTTCATTCGCTGAACTTCTCCGGTTCGCAGGTCGCGCTGCAGAACTGGGCTCCAGCCAGCCGAACGGACATCTGGTCGCGTGGGCTGGGAATGCCGACGGCTGCCTGGGTGCTGTCGCGCGGCCGCGTCGAAAACATCGCCAGTCACGATGACGATTATCTCTATTACCGCATCCCGATGATGGGCGACTTCGAGGTCGAATGTGAGGTCAGCAGTTTCAACTGGCGGGACACGCATCTGATGGTTGCCGGCACATATGTCGCGCCGATTTACGATCACTTGTCGTATGGAACTGGTTCGTTTCGCAGCGCTCGGCCGTCCGGGAAAATCGAACCGCGGCTAACCGAGTGCGGTGACTGGATTCGCTATCGAGCCGTCGTCCGCAACGGCCAATGTGCGACGTACTTCAACGGCCGGCTGATTCACACCGAGCCGCTGCCGTTCGGTCGCGATCCGTGGCTCGCAATTCGCAGCCCGTCGTATGCGGACGGTGGCGTGCGGAACCTGCGGATCACCGGCAGCCCGGTCATTCCCGAACAGGTTTATCTGTCCGTCAGCCCCAGCCTGACCGGCTGGTACGCCTGCCACGGTGAGCCACTCGACGGCCCGGACGCCTACTGAAAGTATTCGTTTGAGCTGTTTTCCGGCGGGACGATCATCGGTCAGCGCGAACCGTGGCACGACGGCTTCATTGTCGAGCGGCTGCTGCGGTATCACCGCCCGATGCTCGAAGACGGCACGATCGAGTACGACTTCTACTACCGTGAACGCGAGTCAGCCGTGTACCCGGCGCTGGACCGACGGGCGTTCGTGATCGGTCGCGACGGTGTCCGGCAGCACTGGATCACCGATGGCGCGTTTGACCGCACCGGGATGTCGCCCCTCGAAACTTCGAATCTCGCCCTCGCGCCGACAAAGTTGCGGGACAACGACTGGAACCGTCTGCGTCTGATCGTTACCGGCGACGTGCTCGAACTTGTGCTCAATGAGCAGTCGATCTATCGCGGTCCGATCGACCCCGCCAGCCAGCGGACGTTCGGGTTGTTTCACTGGGGGGAACAGACGGAAGCTCGCGTGCGCAACATCGTGTGGCGCGGTGACTGGCCGAAGTCGCTGCCGCCGGTCGACGAACAGGAACTGGCGACGCACGAACTGGCCTTTCTTGATGAACGGCTGCCCGGACTGACAGCGACTTTCGAGCACGACTTCGCAGAAGAGGGACTGCCCGACGGAATGTTCGACGTTGTCGGCAAGCATTCCGAAGCAACCGTTCTACCGGATCGGGGAGCCCGCCTGCTGGTCCGCGGCGCGAAAGGATACGCCGCCGGCTGGCTGTCACCGCGACTGCAACTGCACGGCGACTTCGACGTACAGGCCCGGTTTGCCGATCTGCAGACAACGGGGCCGATCGATTCGTCCAACGGGATCTTTCTCAAGACCGTGACAGACGACCCGGAACGGACGCAGGCGGGTGTCTTCCGCGGAACTCTGCGACGGCCCGGGAAGCATGACCGCCAGATCGCTCAGACGCAGTTCAATCGGGATCGATCGGGAACAAACGTTGTCACGTTTCCCGGAGAAACCGCAGAAGAGTCAACGTCCGGCACACTGCGTCTCGCCCGTCGCGGCAACCTGCTGTACTGCCTGCTGGCGGAAAACGACTCACAGAACTTCCGCCTGATTCACACGGAGAAAGTCGCGTCCGAAGCGACGATCCGTGACGGCCTGCGTCTGATGAATTCCGTCTATTCGATCCTGGACGGCGAAGGCACATCAGCCGTGACCTGGCAGCGAATCGCAATCAGGGCAGAACTGCTGACGTCGGTACCGTAGCTGCTGCGATTTGTCACGGAATCTTCAGGCTGGCGCTGGTGAGAGCCTCACTGGCCGAGCCCTGCACTTCATGCGGGCGAGGGAACAACCGATGGGCATCGCCGAATTCGGCTACACGGGAGCCGACATTCCCCGCTTGGTCGATGGAACTCTGGTCCAGGCCCGCCTGCTGAAACTCTCTCCCATCGAAACCGGCCCCGAAGAACTCGCGATGCTGTTCCGCAATTCATTGAGCCTGCCGATACTTTGAGAAGCGCCGAGTAATCGGAGACCTGCCTCATTTTCGAGTTCGAGAAAGAATTCGTGCGCTTGCTGAGCCTGCGACACAGCTTGAGTCCTGGAATTCTCAGCCGGCAATGCGTACGGAACCCGCGTTGACGGGTTTTTCCAATTCGCGAATACTCCGGCCTCGATCCGACACGCAGTATTCGGGCCTGAGCAACTGCCACTTTGCATCTTTCCAGGGACGGAAACAGTGAGCATCAGAAATCGTCGTGTGTTACTGACCGCTGTGACTGAGTTCCTCAGGCTAGCAGCCTTCTTCCGTCAGGTATTTCTTAAAGAGTTCACGAGACGACTGAATGATTCGACCACCTCAATGACGGTCGGAGAGGCAGAAGTACATGATGCTTTTATCAGTGCATGTCAACAGTCCATTGATCAGCTCAGAGCGGCGGCAGATACTGACAGCTCGACGGATTCCAATCGCAAACTTCACCGTGTTGCCTGACATCTGGCGGGAGACGAGATATGGCTGAGAATAAAGCATCAATGAAAGCTGAAGAGGTCGAGCAAATCCTGGGGTGCGCTTCAGCTACCAGTCAGATCAGCGATGAAGTCATCGCACGTGCCATTCGCGATTCTGACAGCCAGACGGGAGAGCCTCTGAGCCCAAGTGAAGTCTATTCAAGTGCGTTTATCCGTCTCGGCAATGACATCGCCCCCGGTGGAGTCGCTGGGCTAAGCGTTTGTGAATTCCGCGATACGATCCTGGAATTTATGACGACGGTCGGAAAGTCCGACAAGTTCGCTGAAAAGGTGCAACAACTGCTCGACAAAAGGAATTCCGGACACTTGAGTCAGATTGAACAGGAAGAGTTTGAGGCTATTTCCCAGCTCAACGAGTCACTAAGTGCAGCAATCTCTGTCTTGCGTCTGAAGTTGAAAGACTGAGTGGGGATGGCTGTGTCGCCTTCTTCAAAAGCGCTAGTGCGAGACAGAGCACAGGGCCTGTGCGAGTACTGCCATGCGAGCGAAGACTGGCAGTTTGTGGCTCACACCATGGACCACATTGTGCCGCAGTCAGCAGGCGGAGCGGATACCATCGAGAACCTCGCACTGGCCTGCTTCAACTGCAACACACGGCGGCAGGCTCGGACTGAATGCGTCGTCGACGGCAATCTGGTTCCGCTCTTCAACCCGCGGACCGACCGCTGGAACGACCACTTTGCGTGGAGTCACGACGCTCTCTCGATCGTTGCGTTGACCGAGGTCGGACGCGGCACTCGCGACCTGCTGGACTTCAACGGTGAACGTCATGGTACGACGGACAAACTCCAGCGAATTCGCGCCGCAGATCGCAGCAATAACCGTCACCCACCGCAGGTCGATCGAGTCTGGGCAAACTGATGATGCTGCAGGTCAGCTAACTGTGGCAAGTGCGGGCGTGTGTGTGTGACAGTTGAACGCCGGTCCGAACAACGCACAGTTTGGCCAATTGCTCTCGATGCCGGCAATTAACATATCCAGACATGTCAATTCGAGTGTGGACGACGGCCACATGCCGATCGTTTATTTTCGACTCGAAAGCCGATAGCCTGCCGCGCTTCGCAACCTCCATCTGTTCTGCGCAGGGATTCCACAGTCATGTCGTACTTCCCCGAAGTCTCGAAGATCGAATACGAAGGTTCCGACAGCCGCAACCCGCTGGCGTTTCATCACTACAACCCCAGCGAAATCGTCGCCGGCAAGACGATGGAAGAGTGGCTGCGGTTCAGCGTCTGCTACTGGCACACGTTCCGCGGAACCGGCACTGATCCCTTCGGGGCGCCGACGATGCAGCGTCCGTGGGAAGACGGCACGAATTCGGTCGACATGGCTCTGAAGCGGGTCGACGTCGCGTTCGAGTTCATGGAAAAGCTGGGTGCGCCGTTCTACTGCTTCCATGACCGTGATGTTGCTCCGGAAGGCAGCAGCCTCCGCGAGACCAACGCGATCCTCGACAAGGTCGTCGCCAAACTGAAGGCCGAGCAGGAACGCACCGGCATCAAGCTGCTGTGGGGCACGGCCAACATGTTCTCGAACCCGCGGTTCATGCACGGAGCCGCGACGACCTGCAACGCCGACGTGTTTGCCTACGCGGCTGCTCAGGTGAAGAAGGCGATCGAAGTCACACACGAACTCGGCGGCATCAACTATGTCTTCTGGGGCGGTCGCGAGGGTTACCACAACCTGTACAACACCGACATGAAGCGCGAACTCGATCACCTCGGCCGGTTCATGCACCTGGCTCACGAATACGCTGAGTCGATCGGCTTCACCGGGCAGTTCCTCTTCGAGCCCAAGCCGAAAGAGCCGACGAAGCATCAGTACGACTTCGACGCCGCCGCGTGTCTGAACTTCATCCGGGCCAACGGACTCGAAGGCGTCGTCAAGCTGAACATCGAAACGAACCACGCCACGCTGGCGGGTCACACGATGATGCACGAACTGGCCTACGCCTCGATGCAGGACGCCCTGGGTTCGATCGACGCCAACACCGGCGACCTGCTGCTCGGCTGGGACACCGACCAGTTCCCGACCGACATCTACCTGACCACGCAGTGCATGCTGGTCATTATGGGCCAGGACGGTCTGGCCCCCGGCGGCGTCAACTTCGACGCCAAGGTCCGCCGCGAAAGCTTCGAGCCCGTCGATCTGTTCTACGCACATATCGGCGGAATGGACGCGTTCGCTCGCGGGCTGAAGATCGCAGCAAAGATCCGCGAAGAAGGCCGACTCGCCCAGATCGTCACCGACCGCTACTCAAGCTGGGACAGCGGCATCGGTGCGAAGATCGAAGCCGGAGAAGCCAGCTTCGCCGACCTGGAAGCCTACATGCTGGAGAAAGGCGAAGCCGCTCCGAACCAGTCCGGCCGCCAGGAGCTGCTCGAAAACCTGATCAACGACTGTCTGTAACAGTCGTTGTTCGCTCCGCGAACGAAACGCGCAGCGCCGACACGCAGTTCCGTCAGAGAGAAGCCGGTGACCACAGCGCATCCGGATTGTCGCGGCGAAACTGCCGGTTGCGGGCCAGGATGTCATCCATGACTTCCAGTTCGGTATAGAACATCGCACTTGCGTCGATGCCGCGTTCGCGTCGGGCCTCAATGGCAGAACGCAGAGAAGCTGAGTTTCCCGCCGCGGGCAGTACGCCGAGCCAGATCAGCGCGACGACAGCCACGGCCGCCGCCAGACGGTATCGGCCGCTTGCGGAATCTGCTTCGGCGCGTGGCTGCTCAGGTGTGCTGCGGGGAATCGATTCGGACACGTTACTTCACCAGTTCCTGAACGGTGTCTTTGAAGATGACTTCAAACATCAGCCAGGACATCGCCAGCGTCAGGATCAGATTCAGCGACTGACCGCACACGTACAGAATCAGCGGCTTGCCGCCTTTCAGATACTGGGCGAAATCACGGAAGTTGATCTCCAGTCCGATGCTGACAAACGCCAGGCAGAAGAACCAGCCGCGCAGCGTCTTCGTATCTTTGACGACGGCGCTGACGATGTCCTGGCCGGCCGGCAGCATTGCATACAGCGTCGAGAAAACCGCCGACGCCGCTACGAAGCCGAGGACGAACTTCGGAAACCGATACCAGATTTCGCGGGCATCGGGCCGAATGCCGGAGTCCGTCTTTTCGACGCAGGTGACCCAGTAGGTCGCGACGCCGAACGCCGTCACTCCAATCAGAATGTTCTGGATCATTTTGACGGTTGCAGCGACCTCCAGAGCCTGCTCACCCAGCAGCCCGCCCGCTGCGGCAACCGCTCCTGTTGAATCGATCGTTCCGCCCATCCAGGCGCCACCGAGCACCTGGCTCATGCCCAGAGCCTTAATCACAGCCGGCATGACGGCCATCATGATGACGGTGAATGTCAGCGACAGGCCGATGGCGAATGACAGTTCTTCTTTCTTTGCCCGGCACGCGGCTGCTGTCGCGATCGCGGCCGAAACGCCGCAGACGGACATATCCGCCGAGATGACCATGTTGAGCGACTTCGACTCCATCTTCAGCACGGCCTGACCGAATGCGTAGGTGCTGATCAGGACGACGGGCGTCACCAGCCAGGCGACGCCGATGCCGGGCGCTCCCAGCGCCAGCAGCCGACTGAACAGCACCTCGGCCCCCAGCAGGACCAGTCCCGTCTTGATGTAGAACTCAGTCCGGACCGCAGGCTTGAAAACTGCAGGCGTTCCAATTGTGTTGCTGATGATCATCCCGACCGCCAGTGCCCACAGTGCATATTCCAGGTTGTAATACTTGATGACATCCTGGCCGGCGAGGACATACGCCAGAACAGCCAGACAGAAGACACCGATGAAGCCAATCGCGAACTTCAGCGGATTGTGACCCATAACGGCCAGCCCGCCTCCAAAGACGGCCAGCGAAACACAGAACGCGCCCACCATTCCCGGCAGAACATTCCGCTCACCGGCTTCGTAAATGGACGTGATCGGATTCGACTTCCAGCCACCGGGTTTTCCCAGCCAGCCTTTCAGCGGGCTGCTGATCTTGACCGGCTCGCCGGCTGCCACGGTCTGGCTCCAGTCGGAAGGCAGGCTGCGATAAACGAGCAGAAACGCGACGGCAAGGATGACGGCGCCAATCCAGATCGCCCACCAGTCCTCGCTCCTGCGCATATCGGTCCACAGAGAACCACGTTTAGGCGTGATGACTTCATCGGTCGATTGAGTTTCGTCAGGCATGAATTCAGGCATCTCAAAGCAGGCAGGCACAGGTGCAGAATGGCTCTGACGTCGGGGCGGAATCAGAAGTGGAGGCTGACGTCAGTACGTTGCGAGACTTTCAATGGCCTCTTCCAGCGTGTCGTGGATTTCGAACAGCAGATCGGAACGTGTTGACTCCAGCGCCATGCGGATGAACGGTGCCACGCCGCTGAGAGCCAGTCGACCGTTCGGGCGGCTCTGCAACTGCGTCGACAGTGAAATCAGAAAGCCGATAAATGCCGACCCGATGTACTTCACATGGCGCAGGTCGATGATCAGCCGCGGCGGCTCGATCTTCCGAGCCAGTTCGGGGATCCCCTGCAGGTCGACCAGCGTGCTCTCGTACGCACTGGTGTAGTCATCGGGCAGATGGACGATGGTGACGCCGCGGGTTTCTTCGGTCGTGAAGAACGTCGATTCGCTCATGATTCGCTCCGGAAATGGACGAGCGTCGGAAGATGACGCGTGGGCGAGTTTCCCGCAATCGACCGCCTCGTGACGCGGTTTTCCGCTCAACGGTCCGCGGTAGCAATCGATTCTCGACACACGGAGCCAGCAGCCCTTATCGTGCCGCCTCGTTCCGCCGGCGTCAGACGCTGTGGACCACGAGACAACTCTTCTTCCCGTCCCCGACACGGAGCATGTCGAGATGCCAGAGTCCGATGACGATTACATCCAGCTTGCTGATTTCCTGCGCGAACGCGGCCACACCGAACTCGAAGTCGAAAAGATCATTGCGCACGTCCGCGAATATGAAGCGGAGACGCAGCTCTACTCCGTCATGGACTCGATCGCCGACGGGCATCTCAATCTGACGAACATCATCAGTGAAGCGCTCGGCAGCGGCGGCGAAGCGGCCGACGAGTAACGAGGCAGCCTGCGAATCGAGAATCGGAACCGGCAGCAGGACGGATTGACAATCCGTCCCACAAATCCCGTGGCCGTCTAATTGGACAGCGCCACTTGCGGTTGCCATACAAGCACGAAGCGCAAGCGAGTGAGTCACTGACGTCAAACACACTCGCTTGCGCTTCGTGCTTGTATTCTCGCAGATTTCGCCAAAGTGGCGTTGTCCAACTAACAGCGGACGATTCGTTCGCAGACCTCGGCGATGTCGAGCAGTTGCCAGTCGCCGCCGCGTGGGCCGGTGAGTTGAATGGCCAGCGGCAGGCCGTCATCGCTCAGGGCGATCGGGAACGAAACCGTCGGCATTCCGGTATAGCTCCACGGAGCGTTCATGCAGGGGTCGCCGGTCGTTGACGCGTCAGGAGCCGGCCCGGTCGTTGCTGGAGTGACGAGAGCATCGATCTCGCCGTCCGCAACCAGCGAGTTCATCGCCTGCGTCAAAGCCGCCTGGTGCTCGCGCGCCGCAAGATAGTCAATCGCTGATGCCGCGAGTCCTTCTTCGATCAGCGATGCGACGCACGGACCGTATTCGTCGCGATGTTCGACAAAACTGGTTCGATGCCACGCCGCTGCTTCGCACGCCATGATGCAGCGGTGATGCTGCAGCACGTCTGAGAATCCACGCGGCACGTCGACATCAAAGACCTGCACTCCTGCGGCCATCAGAGTGTCGAGCGTCCGGTTCAACGCGACCGTCATTGCAGAGCTGGTTCGATCTTCAAAGAAGCCGCGTAACCGACCGAGACGCAGCGGACGATCGTTCGGATCGCCCAGCTTGATTTCAGTCGCGAGCTGCTGACGCGTCAAAGCGGCGAGTGTCATCCGCAGATCAGCGACGCGGCGGGCGATCGGTCCCGGATGATCGAGCGATGAGGCAACCGGGACGACTCCGTCCAGCGAGACCGTACCGAATGTCGGCTTCAGTCCGCAGACGCCACAGAAAGACGCCGGTCGGGTAATCGAACCGCCGGTCTGTGACCCAATCGCAATGGGGACAAGTCGAGCGGCCACCGCTGCGGCGGAACCGCTCGACGACCCGCCGGGTGTCCGGTCGATGTGCCACGGATTGCGGGTCGGCGGCGGATCGAAACACGCAAACTGTGTTGTCACCGTCTTGCCGAGGATGACCGCTCCTGCGTTGCGCAGCGCCGTGACCAGAGTCGCATCTGCAGTCGCAACTGGTCGCCGGGCGAACCACGGTGAGCCGGCCCCCGTCACGAATCCGTTTACGTCGACGATATCCTTGATGCCGACCGGGATGCCGTGCAGCGGTCCGCGAATCGTTCCTGTCGCTCGGTCGCGGTCACACTGTTGCGCCTGTTCGAGGGCTCCGTCACGGTCGACAACGACCCACGCCCGCAGGTCGGCCTCGCGCTCGGCAATCCGCGACAGACACTGCGAGACAATCGACTCGCTGGATTCCTCACCGCTTGTCATTGCGGCAGACAGGCTCGAAACAGTGAACTCGTCGGCTTCGGGCAGTCTCATGGGCGGGGCTCAGTCGGAGTGTTTGAGGCAGCGATACAGCCGACGGTGCTGGCACCACGGCGAGCGTCCAACGGGCAGAAAGTTCGCTGAGTGTGTTTGTGTCGACTCGGGAACGTCATTGCGAGCGAAGTTATCCCGGTCGCTGTAACAATCAACCCAGTGCCGCGCCGAAAGTGGACGATCTGGCTTTGTGAACAACGCTGCTTTGAGCGAGGCTGCAGTTTGAGTTGACTCATCCCGGTCGGATCGGAGACTCTGGACGCTCTTGCAAACGCTGTCCCGCCCACTGCGGCGGCCTTTTCACGAGGTCGCTGTCCCGCCTGTTTTTCGGAGCGCCGTCATGCGTCGGTTCGTTCCCTGCTGCTTCGTTGTGCTGATGTGCTGCGGAATTGGCTTCGTCGTCCGTGCTCAGGATGCTCAATCCGGTGCCAGCGTGAAGCCGTCGCTGACATTTGAACGCGACGTGCGCCCGATTCTCAAAGCCCGCTGTTTTCACTGCCACGGTGAGGAAGTCGAACTCGAAGGTGGGCTCGACGTCCGGCTGCGGCGGTTTCTGGAGAAGGGCGGCGACTCGGGAACTGCGATTGTTCCCGGCAAGCCGGACGAGAGTCTGCTGATCGAACGGATTCGCTCCGGCGAAATGCCGCCGGTCGAGGATGAGTCGAAGAAAGTCACCGCGACCGAACTGAAGACGATCGAGCAGTGGATCGCTCAGGGAGCAAACATCGCGCGGCCGGAGCCGGAATCGCTGGCCGACGAGGTCTATCTCACTGAAGAGGAACGCAGCTTCTGGTCGTTTCAGCCGGTGCGCCGGCCTGAAGTGCCGACGGTCAAACCCGGCGATCAGGTGCGGACGCCGATCGATGCGTTCGTTCTGAGGAAGCTCGCAGCGCAGGGTTTTTCGCTGTCACCGGATGCCGATCGCGTCACACTGCTGCGACGTGTTTCGTTCGACCTCCTCGGGCTGCCGCCGGCGCCGGAGATGGTTCGGGAGTTTGTCGAGGACGACGCGCCGGACGCGTACGAGCGGCTGATTGATCGTCTGCTCGCCACGCCGGATTACGGCGACCGCTGGGGCCGGCACTGGCTCGACGTCGCCGGGTACGCGGATTCGGAAGGCTACACGATCGACGATGTTGAGCGTGCCTGGGCCTGGAAATATCGCGACTGGGTGATTCAGTCGCTGAATGCGGACAAACCGTTTGACGAGTTCATCCGCGAGCAGCTCGCCGGCGACGAAATGGTCAAGCCGCCGTATGCCGAGCTGCCGGCCGAAGACATCGCGAAGCTGATAGCGACCGGCTTTCTGCGGATGGCTCCAGACGGAACTGGCGGCGGAGCGGACGACGTGAACGTCGCGAAAAACGAGGTCATCGCGGAGACGATCAAGATCGTGTCAAGTTCGCTGCTCGGGCTGACGGTCGGCTGCGCTCAGTGTCACGATCACCGTTACGACCCGATTCCTCAGAGTGACTATTACCGGTTGCGGGCGATCTTCGAGCCGGCTTACGACTGGAAACAGTGGCGGGCGCCGAATGCCCGCCGCGTTTCGCTCTACACGGACGCGGCAAAAGCAAAGGCTGCCGAGATCGAAGCGAAGGCGAAGACGATTCTCGACGAGCGGACGAAGAAGCAGAACGAGTTCATCGAAGCCACGTTTGAAAAGGAACTCGCAAAGCTGCCCGAAGAGATGCAGCCCGCGGCCCGCGAAGCTCGCGATACCGATGCGAAGAAGCGGACGCCGGAGCAGAAGGAGCTGATGAAGAAGTATCCGAGTCTCAACGTCTCGGCCGGCTCGCTGTACCTGTACGACAAAAAGGCGGCGGACGAGCTGCAGAAGATGGCTGACGAAGCGGCAGTGCTGAGGGAGACGAAGCCGAAAGAAGAATTCGTTCGGGCGCTGACCGAGGTTCCGGGATCGGTGCCGAAGACGTTTTTCTTCGCTCGCGGAGATCACGAACAGCCAAAGCAGGAACTCGAACCGGCCGGACTGACCGTGCTCAATGACAGCTCCGAGTCCGCGAAGCTGCCGCTTAATGACGCGCAGCTTCCAACAACCGGCCGCCGGCTTGCGTGGGCACAGCGGCTGACCAGCGGCGAGCATCCGCTTGTGGCTCGCGTTCTCGTCAATCGAGTCTGGATGCAGCATTTCGGCCGCGGGCTTGTCAGCACGCCAGGCGACTTTGGTTATCTCGGTATTCGGCCGACGCATCCGGAACTGCTCGACTGGATGGCTTCAGAGTTCGTCGCCAGCGGCTGGAGCCTCAAACACCTGCACCGGCTGATCCTGACCTCGTCGGTGTACCGTCAGGCCGGAGCGAGCAGCGCCGCTGCTGCTCCGACTTCCGACCTCCGACTTCCGACTTCAATCGATCCCGACAACGCGCTCTACTGGCAGTTCCCGCTGCGACGCCTGCAGGCTGAGACCGTCCGCGACGCTGTGCTCGCAGTGACCGGCGACCTCAACCCGAAGCGCTACGGCGAGCCTGTTCCCGTCATGGCAGATCTCGTCGGGCAGTTTGTGATTGGAAAAGAGAACCTCAACGCCGGACGACCGGGGGCGGTCATTCCGATGAACGGCGAGGAACACCGCAAATCCATCTTTGTTCAATGGCGACGCTCGCGTCCGCTAACGGTGCTCGACACGTTCGACCTGCCGCGCATGGAACCGAACTGCGAATTGCGAAACGCGTCGACGGTCGCAACTCAATCACTGTTTCTGATGAACAGCACGTTTGTGACGGACATGGCCGAGGATTTCGCCGTCAGGGTTCGCAGAGAAGCAGGGACAAATCCCGGTGAGCAGGTCCGCCTCGCCTGGCAACTCGCTCTGACTCGCGGCCCGACCGACGAAGAGATCAACGACGCGCTGGCGTTCCTCGAACAGCAGACACAGCACTTCGCCGACAAGCCGGTGATGGTCAGGGACGCCGCGACAAAGAAAGACGTCCCGCGGGATGCGGGCGAAGTTGCGCTGGCCAACCTGTGTCAGTTGTTGCTGAGTTCGAATGAGTTTCTGTACGTCGACTGAGTCCGATGCGGAATTCGGAGTGCGGTGTGGAGGGAAGTGTGAGCGGGAAAGCCGCGAAGCGGCGACAGCACGTAGCTGCGGGCGTTAGCCCGCAGATCTCGAATAACAACCTGATTTGAGCCACGAAGCGGCGGCAGCAGGAGCAGTCATCTGCCGCCGCTTCGCGGCTTGGAAGCATTTTGGCCTGCCAACCGTGGGCTGACGCCCACGGCTACATTCTGGCGCCGCTTCGCGGCTGAATCGCTGACTGAATAAAGACGATCGAACAATGAACAACGCACAACATTCGCGGCGTCATTTCCTGACGGCAGGCTCAGCCGGACTGACCAGTCTCGCGCTCACTTATCTGCTGCAGCAGGACGAGGCTCGGGCAAATCCGGCAAAGCCGACGCTCGAACCGCAGTCATTCGATCTCACGCCGAAGCAGCCGCAGTTTAAGCCGCGGGCGACGGCCATGATTTCGCTCTGGATGCAGGGAGGACCGTCGCATCACGACCTCTGCGATCCAAAGCCGCTCATGAAGGAATATGACGGCAAGACGTTTCCCGGCGAGATCAAATACGACAACGCCGCGCAGGCAAGTTCCAAGGTCTTCGCGACGCCGTGGCAGTTTGCTTCGCATGGTAAGTGCGGTATGGAGCTGTCTGAGCTGATTCCAAACATCGCCGGCATCGCAGACGACATCTGCCTGATTCGGTCGATGCGGACCGGCGTCAACAATCACGGGCAGTCGATCCGGGCACTGATCAACGGAAGGATCCTTGGCGGCCGGCCGACCATCGGAAGCTGGCTGACGTACGCTCTTGGCAGCGAGACACAGAACCTGCCGGCCTACATGGCACTGATCGATCCGGGGCAGCTTCCGGTGATGGGCGTTGAGAACTGGTCGAACGGTTTTCTGCCGGCGATTTATCAGGGCACCGTGATTCGTGCTCAGGAGCCGCGGATTCTGAATCTCCAGCCACCGGAGCATCTGAAAGGCGACGTGCAGGATCGGTCGCTGGCCTTTCTGCAGAAGCTCAACGAACGGCATTACGAGCACCGACCGGGGCAGCTCGATCTGGAAGCCCGCATCCGCAGTTACGAACTCGCCGCGCGCATGCAGACCGCTGCGGCTGAGGCGATGGATCTGAGTCAGGAATCGAAAACTGTGCAGCAGATGTACGGCATGATGGACGGCGGCGACACGGCTGAGTACGGCAGCCGGTGTCTGATCGCACGGCGGCTTGTTGAGCGTGGCGTGCGGTTCGTCCAGGTCTTTACTCAGAACCAGCTCTGGGACAGTCACGGTTCGATCATCAGCCGTCTGCCGGCTGCCTGCAAAAAGGTCGACAAGGGCTCGGCGGCACTGGTGGCTGATCTCAAACAGCTCGGGCTGCTCGATACGACGGTCGTGCAGTGGGGCGGCGAGATGGGCCGGCTACCGGTCATTCAGAACGACGCCGGCCGCGACAAAATTGGCCGCGATCACAACACGTACGGCTTCAGTCACTGGTACGCGGGCGGCGGCTTCAAGGCCGGGCACGTTCACGGAGCGACCGACGAGTGGGGCCATTATGCGATCGAAGGCACCGTCAACCACTTCGACATTCACGCGACGCTGCTGCGGCTGTTCGGACTCGATCACACCGAGCTGACGTATCGCTGGGGAGGACGGGCGCAGTCGCTGACCGATGGTCAGGAAGGCAGGGTTGTCGACGAAGTGTTGAGCTGAGTCGCTGGCCGCTTGTCGGCGATCATCGTCGGGTGATAAATGACCGTCTGATCGCCCAATATCGCCATCTCGCTCCGCCGAGATGAGCCGACGTGACCAGTGGCGTTCCGGCCACAGAGCAGTCGATCTTTGTGGGGAATTACTCTCCCAGTTCCTTGCGCACGTCGGAAAGTTGATTCGACTTCGACGCTTTTACTGCGAACGGCTCATCGCGGCGGAGCGAGATGACCACTTTGACAGGATGCTCGCTGATGGCTGATTCGTTTCCGCTAACCTGGGAACTTGACTTACTCTATCCGAACCCGGAGTCGTCGGAGTTTCGCAGGCTGATTGACGGACTGCGTTCGACGCTGCAGTCGCTGGCGGACGAGTCCGAACTGCCGGCGGTGGCGGACTCGGCGGATGTTGTGATGACCTGGGCGGAGTTTCTTGAACGGTACGCCGAGGTGCAGGCGGAGTTTGCTTCGCTGAATTCGTTTGTCGGCTGTCACGCCGCGGCGGACGCGGCGAACAAAACGTTTCAACGCTACGAAGGCGAGTTATCGGCGTTCGGACCGCTGCTCGCTCAGATTCAGACGAACGTCGAGTTCGCTCTGCAGGCCGCGACAGATCAGTTGCTCGACGCGTTCATCGCCGCGGAGCCGCGTTTGACAGAGAACGCGTTTTTCCTGATGACCGCTCGTGGCAGTGCGGCGTTGCGATTGCCGAAAGAGCAGGAACTGCTGGCGGCTGATCTTGCGGTCGACGGTCTGCACGCGTGGGGCCGCCTGTACGATCGGCTGTCCGGCGAGCTTCGCGTCCGTGTGATGGAACGCGGCGAACTCGTCGAGAAATCGCCGGGGCAGGTGACGCTGGAATCTTCTGAGAGGTCTGTTCGAGAGAACAACTTCTTCGCGGCCAATAAAGCCTGGGCGACGATCGCGGAGACCTGTGCCGACTCGCTGAACCATATCGCGGGCAGTCGGTTGTCGAAGTACCGGCGGCTGGGGGTCGATCATCTGGCCGTGCCGCTTCATCTGAACCGGATGACGCGCGAAACACTCGACACCATGTGGCGGACCATCGGCGAGCGGAAGTCCTGCCTGGTCGACTATCTGCAGAAGAAGGTGGAGTTGCTCGGCGTCGAACGGCTTGCGTGGTGGGACCTGCAGGCGCCACTGGCGACAGTGTCCGCGGTGGGCGAGTCAAAGCTGACGTACGACGCAGCCTGCGGGCAAACGATCGACGCGTTTGCAGAGTTCAGCCCGAAGCTCGGTGACTTTGCGCAGATGGCGATCGAAAATCGCTGGATTGAAGTCGAAGATCGGCCGGGCAAGCGGCAGGGCGGCTTCTGCACCGATGTTACGACGCGCGGGCAGTCCCGGATTTTCATGACGTTTACCGGGACCGTCGACGGAATGTCGACGCTGGCGCACGAACTCGGGCACGCTTATCACTCGTACCTGCTTCGCGACCGGCCGCTGCTGCTCCGCGACTATCCGATGAATCTGGCAGAGACGGCGTCGACGTTTGCGGAAGCGGTGCTCGGCGAGAACCGGCTCGCGGCATCGACGTCGCCGCACACCCGGCTGCAGCTGCTCGATCAGATGCTCAGCGACGCGGTTGCCTTTCTGATGAACATTCACGCAAGATTTCTGTTCGACGATGCGTTGCACTCCGAACGGGCTGCTGGCGAGTTGCCGACGGAGCGGCTCAGCGAACTGATGGCGGACTCGCAGCGGCGGGCGTATCTCGACGTGCTGAGCGACGACGGGTGGAACCCGCTGTTCTGGGTTTCGAAGCTGCACTTCTATATCGCCGACTGGCCGTTCTACAACTTCCCGTACACGTTCGGGTATCTGCTGTCGCTGGGCACGTTTTCGCTGGCGCGTGCGTCCGATGGTTTTCCGGCTCAGTTCGATGAGTTCCTGATCGCGACCGGGTGCCGGTCGGCCGAGTCCGCAGTACAGAACAGTTTCGGGTATGACCTGCGCGAGCCGGACTTCTGGAACCGCAGCCTGGACGTCGTCGAAGCCCGCGTTTCGCACTTCCTGGAGCTGGCGAAAGGCGTCTGAGCAGGCAACGGCGTTGGTTGAAGGTGCGTGACGGCCGCGTTATCTTCCGCCGCACTGCTCGCCGAAGTGCGGCTTCCGGTTCGTTCAGAATGCTTGTTTCCAGCCTCCGCGAGGCTCGGATCATTCACCATAACTTCCTGCTACCGTTACAGATCGAGACAATCTCATGGCAACCGAAGTGCTTGCCGTCGAACGCAGAACTCAGATTGGCACCAGCCATTCGCGCCGGCTGCGTCTGGAAGGAAAAGTTCCCGCGAACCTGTATGGTCTGGGCAAAGACCCGGTCGCCTTGAGTGTCGCGTCCGATGTCATTACTCCGGCCGTGATGGCTGGACACCGCGTGATCGACGTCGAATTCGACGGAACCGTTGATAAGGCGATGATCCGGGAAGTCCAGTGGGACACGTTCCTGACGCACATTCTGCACGTCGACCTGCAACGGATTGACGCGAATGCCCGAATCGACGTCGACGTTGCCATCCACCTGCGTGGTACGGCCAACGAAGGCGTGCTTGATTTTCACCTGCACAGCGTCGAGCTGAACTGCCCGGCGTACGCGGTTCCGGATCAGATCGATGTCCGCATCGGTACGCTGCACATTGGCGATCAGGTCACAGTTGCTGATCTCGTTCTGCCGGAAGGTGTGACCTGCAACCTGCCCGCCGACTCGGTCGTTGTTCGTCTTCACGAGGCGAAGGACGTCGAAATCGTTCAGGAAGACGTCGGGGCAGGCGTCGAGCCAGAGCTGATTGGACGGGCGGCTGATGAGGACGAGGACGCCTGATCGCAGTGCGGTTGACTCTGTCGCCGAACGCCGCTGGTCACTCAGCAGCAACCCGCCGACAGATTGTCCGCACAGGATGACTGACACATGAAACTCATCGTGGGGCTGGGGAACCCCGGCTCTCGATACTTTCAGACGCGGCATAACGTCGGGTTTGAACTGCTGAATGCGTTTGCAGATCGGCACTTTTTTCCGCCGGCAAACCGGAAGTTTGACGGCCTGTTGACGGACCAGATCGTCGGCAGTGAAAAGGTCGTTCTGCTGGCCCCGCAGACTTATATGAATGCGAGTGGCCGCAGCGTTCGGCAGTGCGTTGACTTCTATCGGGTCGAACCGGAAAACGTTCTGGTTCTGCTCGACGATTTGAACCTTGACCTCGGCCGCTTGCGGATGCGGGGCAAAGGCTCGGCAGGAGGCCAGAAGGGACTGGCGGATATCATCCGTCATCTGGGAACAGACGTGATTCCTCGACTTCGGTTTGGAATTGGTCGCCCTCCCGGCCGCATGGATGCGAGTGATTTTGTTCTGCAGAAGTTTACGGATGACGAACGTCGTGAGGTCGACGTCAGTCTGCAGGACGCTCTGGCGGGGCTCGACCTGTGGGTCAGTCAGGGGCTGGATGCCGCGATGAACGCGGTCAATCGTCCGGCAGAATAAGCGCCGTCGGCGTCGATCGCCGTGGCAACAGCGATTCAGGTTTCCATTCACAACTTCCGAGTTCGAGATCGCAACTCCGGACGATGCGTTGCCGTGACGCGTCGCCCATCACCCCATCCGGAGCAGCGTTCGACAGCTCAGACAGGTCTTCGGACGATGGTGTCCGGAGCCGAAATCCGGGCAGCCGGCTTTCAGCCGGAACTTCGCCCGCAGACTTTAAGGGGTACTGCAGTGGCAACAGGTCATTACGAAGGCATGTTCATTCTGAACAGCGGCAAGTTCGGATCCGATCCGGAAGCGGCTGGCGCGGAAGTGTCAGCAATCATCGAAAAGATCGGTGGCGAAGTCGTCGCTCATCGTCCGTGGCAGGACACCAAGCTGGCCTACCCGATCAACGGACATCGCAAGGGTCTGTATTATCTGGTGTTCTTTACGGCGGAATCGACGCGGTTGAACGAGATCAATCGCATTGTGCAGCTCAATGAAAATGTGATCCGGCACATGATTATCAGCCACCAGAAAGACCTGTTCTCGCGAATGGTCGAGATGATCAGTGGCGGCGACGCGTTCCGGCTGGTCGACACCGATGTCGAAGTTGATGACGACGCTCCGGTGCGGTCACGTCGTGATCGTGATGACGACATGGACGACGACGAATAAGACCTGTATTCGCGATGCTGGTTTGACGTCGAACGAGTTGGTGCGGGATCGAGCGACTGACCGGTTGGCAAACTTCAAGCTTGCGGACAGGAGGAGCCAGATGGCGAGCTTCAACAAAGTCATCCTGATGGGCAATCTGGTGTTTGATCCTGAGGTCCGCTACACGGCGGGTGGTACTGCGGTTACTGAACTTCGTCTGGCCGTCAACCGTTACTGGTTTGACAAGCAGGCTAACGAACGTCGCGAAGAAACAACGTTTGTCGACGTGACCTTGTGGGACCGCAAGGCGGAAGTAGCGGGCGAGTATCTCGCCAAAGGGCGTCCGGTGCTCATTGAGGGTCGGCTGCAACTGGATACCTGGGACGACAAGGAAACCGGTCAGAAGCGGTCGAAGCTGAGGGTCGTCGGTGAGACGATGCAGTTGCTCGGCGGCCGAGGCGATTCCGGAAGCAGCGGCCCGCGGTCGGCGCCGGGTGGCCAGTCCAATGACGGGCAGAGTTACGGCGGAGCGAATGACAGTTCGTCCGGAGGCGGACCTTCCGGCGACTTTGAACCGAGTTCCGGGGGCGGCATTCCTGACGATGACGTTCCGTTCTGACGCCAGCGGGCAAACCATTTTCCCATCAACCACTTAATCCGCTCACGGATTCTCATCGAAACAATCAACTGATCAGGTTGAGGACTGAAGAGCCATGCCACGAAGCAATCGAATTAAGGCGACTCCTGGCAGCCGCCGCATGACAGAACTGTTGCTTGCTGAGAACGTTCCGCAAGTCGGGCAGCAGGGCGAAATCGTTAAAGTACGCGCCGGCTTCGCCCGTAACTTTCTGGTCCCGCAGGGACTGGCAACCGTTGCGACCGAAGAGAACAAAGCGGCTGTCGAGCAGCACCGCAAGAAGCAGGAAGAGCAGCGCAAAGCGCAGATCAAAGCCTGGAAAGATCTGGCCGATACGATCAGCAAGTACAGCGTGACGATCGAAGCCAACGCCAACAAAGACGGCCACCTGTTCGGCTCGATTCTGGCAGCCGATATCAGCGAGCAGCTCAAGGCCGCGAGTTACGGCGTCGAACCGGAGCACATCAGGCTGGAAGGTCCGCTGAAGGAAACCGGCATGTACACCGTTAAGGTGCAGTTCGATGAGAAAGTCGACGCCGAGGTCAAGGTCTGGGTCGTGCCGAAAGCCGGCTCGCCTGCCTGACGCTGTGTCGAAAAGCTGCCGAAACATCGTGCAGCAATTCGCCTCGGCAACGAGTTGACTTCGAGCTGAAGTCTGCGAACCTCCCGCCCGGTCGAACCATTTCGGCCGGGCTTTTTTCGTGCCCTGACCTGAGAGCTTCGTTCCGTCCCTGAATTCGTCAGAATTCAGACGCGTCTCCCTGGCTGAATTCTGGTGGATCCAGCGACGAAAAGCTGACTCTGCGTTGTCATGTCACCCAAGCGCTTATCACAGGAGTCTTCCGAACCGATGCCCGACAACAGCAACGGACGCTCCAAAGGGCGCAAGTCTTCGCAGGACCTGTTCGCCGGCAAGCTGCCGCCGCAAAACCTGGAAGCCGAACGCGGCGTGCTCGGCAGCGTCATTCTGATGGCGGAAGCGCTCGACGAAGTCGCTGAGGTTCTCACGCCACAGCACTTCTACAGCGACGCGCACCAGCAGATTTTTCAGGCGATTCTCGATCTGCATGAACGCGGCATTCGAGGCCTTGATGTCATCACGCTACACAACGAACTCGAAAGCAAGAACGTTCTGGAAGCCATCGGCGGCGACGAGATGCTCATCAGCGTCATGGAGTCCGTCCCGCACGCGGCACACGCGCGGTACTACGCTGACATTGTCCGTGACAAGTGGATTCAACGATCGCTCACATACGCCTGCACTGAAATCCTCACGCAGTGTTACGAGGGTGGTCGTGAAACGGCCGACGTTCTGTCAACGGCCGAGCAGCGCATCTTTGCGATTCTCGAACAGCAGGAACACGTCGAGAAGATGCAGCTTCACGACATCCTGATTGAGGCCTTCGACCGGATTAACACGCGGCTGGAAGTTGAGGGCACGACCAGCGGGCTGACGACCGGCTTTCAGGATCTCGACAGACTGACGAACGGCCTGCAGCCGACGGAGATGATCATCCTGGCGGCCCGCCCGAGTATGGGAAAAACGGCGCTCGTCTGTAACATCGCCGAAGGCGCGGCCGAAGCAGTGTACGACAAGGAAACTGGAGCGAAGACGCCGGTCATTATCTTCAGCCTCGAACAGTCCAGGCTGGAACTCGCCGAACGCCTGTTGTGCATCCGTGCGAAGGTCAACGGCCATCGTGTGCGGGCGGGCGAACTGGACGAGGTCGAGCAGGACATGCTCATGACGGCCTCGCAGGAACTCAGCGAACTGCCGATTTTTATTGACGATTACCCTGGCCGGACAATGGCTCAGATCAGCGCGATCTGCCGCCGGATCAAACGCCGCCAGGGGCTCGGTCTGATCATCATCGACTATCTGCAGCTCATCGAGCCGGAAGACAAGAACGCGCCGCGCGAACAGCAGATTGCATTGATCAGTCGCCGCCTGAAGTTTCTCGCAAAGGAAATCAGTGCTCCGGTCATCGCGCTGGCACAGCTCAACCGCGGCGTCGAACTGCGTGAAGACAAACGTCCGCGACTGGCCGACCTGCGCGAGTCGGGTTCGATCGAACAGGATGCGGACCTGGTCATGTTTCTGCATCGTCCGGCCGCGTACGATCCGGAAGACCGGCCGGGCGAGGCCGACGTTATCATCGCCAAAAACCGCAGCGGCCCGACCGGCCTCTGCACGCTGGCGTGGATGAGCGAGTCGATGCGATTTGGAAACCTCGCCCGTGTGCCGGATGACATCGGAAGCGGATTCCATTCATAGCCCCTCCGTAGGGCCGGTTCCCACCGGCCAAATCCGAAAACCGATCGGCCGGTGGGAACCGGCCTACCTGGCTACCCCGATCGCACCGTGAAACGCAGCATCCTCGATCTCAGCCTTGCGGAGCTTGACCAGTGGTGCTCTGCGCGCGGCGAGCGGGCGTTTCGGGTGAAACAGATTCGTGGCTGGCTGTTTGGCAAGCGGGCGGCCTCGTTCGACGGGATGAACGACCTGCCGAAGGCGTTGCGTCAAACGCTGGCGGATGAGTTCACTCTATTCGACGGCTCGGTCGTCCGGCATCAGGTCGCCAAGGACCGGACTGAGAAGCTGCTCATCGAGCAGCCGGACAAACAAACGGTCGAGTGCGTGCTGATGCGCGAGCCCGACCGGCGGACGATCTGCATCAGCACGCAGGTCGGCTGTGCGATGGGTTGCGTGTTCTGCGCGAGCGGAATGCTGGGGCTCAAACGCAACCTGTCGCGGGCTGAGATTCTGGAGCAGATTCTGCGACTCGACCGACTGCTCGAACCTGACGAGCGGCTGACGAATATCGTTGTGATGGGGATCGGCGAGCCGCTGCAGAATCTGCCGACGCTACTGTCCGTGCTCGACGAAGTGACGGCGGACGACGGGCTCGGCCTGAGTCCGCGACGTATCACGGTCTCGACCGTCGGCCTGCCGGCGAAAATCGAGGAACTCGCCCGCAGCGGAAAGCCGTACAACCTGGCCGTCTCGCTGCACGCTCCGAATGACGAGCTGCGAACCCGGCTGGTTCCGGTCAACTCAAACATCGGTATCGACGCGATCCTCGCTGCCGCGGACAGCTACTTCGAGATCACCGGCCGGCGTGTCACATACGAGTACGTTCTGCTCGGCGGTTTGAACGACGGCCCCGAACACGCGAGCCAGCTCGCCGCCCTGCTCCGCCATCGCAATGCTCACGTCAACCTGATCCCGATGAACGGCGTCGAGACCCTGCCCTTCGCCGAACCGACCGCCCCGCGAGTCGACGAGTTCGTCCACATCCTCGAATCCAGCGGCACCGCCGCGACGGTCCGCAAACGCAAAGGCGCCGACATCGACGCCGCCTGCGGCCAGTTACGGCTCAAGGAAGCAGTGCAGCTCGAAGCTCCACAGTAGCCATCTCGCTCCGCCGAGATGGCTACTTTAGGCGGCAATGATCGCATTCGCCTGGGTGCCACTGCTGGCTTGCCAGCAGTGCCCCGGTGACGGTGCAAGCACTGCCGGACAAGCGGGCAGTGGCACCCAGCGTGATTACCCCTCATTGTTTTTTGTTGCCCTCCTGCATCACGAGTTTGGACAGTGCCAACGTGAGCGAAACCAGTGCTGTGAGATGCGGCAAGGGAAGCTTGCCGATTTGCAGCAGAACGATCAGGAGTCCAATCAGGAGAAGCAGACGGAGAGACTGACTGTGCATTGAGGATTCCTTGCCTCACAGTTAACAAGTCGCCTTTGACATCACACGACGTCAGCGGCGTACACAGTCAGGGGCCGGTGTTGCTTGGATCGCGGAGAGAATGCTCAACTCAATCGATGAAAAGGTGGGCCAAGACATTTCCCGGTCGCCAAGAATTCACGTAACCCCTTAATGCCATGCGAGTTATCAAACTTGGCATTTTCTTTTCCTGAGCCCGACCATTCGTTGCGCGGAGTTCTTTGCATGAAATCACCTCCTCCTGACGGCATTTGTTGGCGCTTGATCGTTGCTTCGATCTGCTGTCAGTTGTTGATGATGGCGGACTCTCAGGCAGTAGTTGCCAAAGACCGCACGCTGACCGCCGACGTCCTCATCGTTGGCGGGACGGAGTCCGGGTGCGCGGCGGCGGTGCAGGCGGCTCGGATGGGCGTCAGACGGATTGTTCTGGTCAACGATATCGAGTGGCTCGGCGGGCAGTTTTCGGCGGAGGCTCTGCTGGCGATCGACGAGAATCGTGGGCCGGCGGGGTATGACCATACGGTTCCCTTCCCACGGAACGGCATGTTTCGAGAGGTCATCGATCGGATCGAGCAGATCAACAAGCAGAAGTACGGCCGGGCTCGACCGGGCAACACGCGGGTGATTACGACCTGCCGGCCCAGCGACGCGGCTCAGGCGTTTCGGGAACTCGTGCGGCCGTATGTTGATTCGGGGCAACTGACGATCGTCTCGAATCATTATCCGATCGCGGCCACGCGCGATGGGGACCGGCTGACGGCGATAACGTTTGCGGCGACCGACGATGTGGATTCGCGGCTGACCGTCGAGGCGAAGCTAACCATCGACGCGTCGGACTGGGGTGACGCGATCAAACTGGCCGGGGCGGCGTACGAGTTCGGGCCGGACCTCAAGTCGAAGTACGGCGAACCGCTCGCGCCGGAATCGCGCGAGGGTTACCCGCTGACCGATATGAACCCGATCACGTACTGCATGGTGCTCAACGAGACCGACCGGTACGAGCCGATCGCTCAGCCGGTCGGCTACGATGTGCGAAACTACCGAACGCACACCTACCCGAAGGATCCGCTGTGGCTGTATGAGAGCCGGAGGGTCATTGACCACTACAACTTCGAGGACGTCACCCAGCCTGACGTGCTGCTGCTGTGCTTTCCGGCGTTCGATTACCCGCTCGATGTTCATCCACAGAAGCTGGCCGACGCTCTGGAAGCGACCGAGGCCGGCGCGTCGCGGAAGAACATCGTCGAGTTGACTCGGCAACAGCGGCAGCTCGTGTTTGAAGACGCGAAGCAGTACTCGCTGGGCTTTCTGTATTACCTGCAGACCGAAGTCCATGACGCGATGCCAGACAAAACTCACAGCTTCCGGCGTTTCGAGCTGACCGACGAGTTCGGTACGCCGGACCGGATGCCGTTCAAGCCGTACGTTCGCGAGTCGCTGCGGTTGAAGGCTCAGTACATGCTGCGGCAGCAGGACACGACGGGTGTCGGCGGGAACGCTCGCCACTTTGCGAACGTCATGTATCACGACGCCGTCGCGTGCTGGCAGTTCGAGTACGACTTTCATCCGACGCGGCGCGAGTTCCTCGACGACGGAAATCCCGCCGGACCGTGGCGTGCCGCGTTCCGCAAAGGCCGCACTTGGGGACCACCGTACTCGGGACTGAGTCAGTTCCCGCTGAGAAGCCTGGTGCCGGAGAAGATCGACGGGTTGCTTGGCTGTCAGAAGAACCTGGGTTATTCGAGCATCGTCAGTTCAGCCGTGCGGTTGCATGATCAGAGCATGGCGATCGGCGCGGCGGCCGGAGCGGTCGCGGCCGTTGCCGTGACACGCGACTGCCGGCCACGAGAGATTCCGTACGATCGCGGACTGCTCGGCGAGGTCTGGTCCGGTCTCTGCAGCCGCATCGACGGTGCCGTACCGAACACACTGTGGCCGTTTCGCGATCTGGAGCCTGGGCATCCGGCGTTCGAGGCGGCGAATCTGCTGGCCGTCCGTGGCAGCCTGCCAGTGCATCCTCGCAAGGCGGAATTCAAACCGGACGAAGCAGCGACGCTGGAGTGGAAGGTAGAGGCGGTGCGGCTGACGCTGGCGACGAAGCAGCCGCCGGCAGGCTTCGAGATCCTGGAACTCGACGGGGCAGAGACGCGGGGCGAGTTCGCACGGCGATTGTGGGCCGCGGTCCGGTCGTTGCCCGATCAGCCGTTCGAGCAAGCGAGCGCTGATGATGCTGACGCGGACGGAATTCCCGATGGCGATGACGCACTGCCGTTCAACGCCGCGGAATCGAGCTGGGAGGAGACAGCGCTGCCTGCTGACGCGGATGGCCATCCGGATCCACTGCCGGAAGGAACGACAACTGACGTGCGACTCTTCAACTTTACGGGGCAAGGTTCGAAGCCGGTTGACGGCTTTGTGAACGATTACGGCCGCGCGTTTGATGGGAAACGCGGTTTCGGCTGGCAGCGGGATATTTCGGCCAGCAACCGCCGACGCGGCCAGATTGACGGCGAGCAGCGCGACACGTTTCTGTTCACGCGGTCTCACGATGTCTGGGAACTGGCCGTGGTCAATGGCCGCTACGAGGTCACGGTCTGCGTCGGTGACTCGGGA
Organism: bacterium; assembly: GCA_016124895.1. GTDB lineage: Bacteria > Planctomycetota > Planctomycetia > Planctomycetales > Planctomycetaceae > JAPOLP01. The sequence continues at coordinate 11,277 of WGMU01000148.1, read as the reverse complement.
CATGATCAGACCGGGCAGAATGTGACAGTTGAAGGCCACGAAACTCTTCGAGACATCGACACGTTGACCGGCGAATGGATCGAGAAGACGGTCACAGTCGACGTTGCGGACGGGCGGCTGACGATCGAGATCGGACTGCCGGGGCGTTCGACGAATACGTGTCTCAACTGGCTGCGCGTCGTGCGGCGGTGACAGGACACGATCGTGTGGACGCGGCTTGGCACAGAATGATGGGGCACAGAATCATGGCCTTGTGATGATGATTCAGTGGTGACTGTTTTCGGGATGAGTGCTCTGTCCGGTGATTGATCGTCACTTTTTTATTTGTTGTGACGACGTCATTCTGTTCGCTGGCTACCGCCGTTCTGCCGCAGTCGTTCTGGCTGCGGACTGCCTCATTCTTCCATTGTTTCCAGGGGAACGCTCATGTCGGATGAATCAAGCAATGCAGCGTCGGAAACGCAGCAGCTCAGTCGTCGCAAGTCCCGATCGCCCATCGAGAAAGTTGTCTGGGGTATCATTGCTCTCGTGATCCTGGGACTGGGTCTGGAGCTGTACGCGAAGACGAGCTACGAGAAGACGATGGCGACACTGGATGACGTCTTTAATCATGCCAGTCCCGAAACTCAGCGATTGAGTGACGTCCGTCATCAGATCGTTGGTCTGACTCAGTTCGCGGAACCGGTCCAGTCGGGGAACTCGTCGACTCAGGAAGAAATCGAGGTTTCGTGGGTCAGTCCCTGGAAGAAGTATTCGGTGACGCTGGTCGTTGAAAAAGGTGACGATGATCCTGTCGTTGCCTGGTACAAGATGGGGGCGGATAACTGGGTGGTCGATTTGAACGAGCCGGCCGACGGGAGCGCAACCGCTGATCCTCAGGGGATGATGGCGGGTGGCGGTTCCATGCCGGCTGGGATGGCGGGGGGTGGACCGCCCAGTCACGACGCTCAAGCTGACGGCGGTGGAGGCTCAGGTGGTGGCTCCGGAGGTGAGGGGCGAGGTCGGGGACCGCGCGGACTGCTGGGAATGCTGGCTGAGGAAGCCGTCATTGCGGAAATCAATCTGACGCCGGAACAGACGGAAAAGCTGGACGGACTCGCGGAAACGCTGCAGGTCGATTTCCGATCCCTGCAGGACGCCTCGCCGGAAGAGCGGGCGGCTGTGATGGAGAAATCGCGAACCGATACAGAAGCGGCCGTTAAGGGCGTGCTCGATGAAAAGCAGTTTGGTCGCGTCTGGCAGATTGATCTGCAGCGAGCTGGCCTGGCTGCACTGGGACGGAAGAATGTCGCCTCACAGCTCAATCTGAGCGATGAGCAGAGCGCAGAGCTGGCCGGAATTCTTGCCGACGCTGATGCCGCTCGAACTGCTGCACGGGAAACTCAGAACTTCGCGGCATTTGGAGAGATTCGCGAACAGACCGAGCAGAAGATTCAGGACCTGCTGACGGATGAGCAGAAGTCTCAGTGGAAAGAACTGCTCGGTCCACCCGGACCGGAACGCCCGCAACGCAGCGGCTTTGGCGGCGGTCGTGGCGGGGCAGGCGGCGGTTCCGCAGGGGACAGCGGGCGGCCTCAGCGGCCGGCAAGCGACGAGTCGAGCGAGTCGGCACCAGCGGCTGGTTCCGCAGGCAGCGAGTCCGGCAACTGACCCTTGCCTGCGGCCTCGTCATTCATCGACCGACGTCGCAACCAAATCGGCAAACTGTGGCCCGGCGTTCAAACAGAGCGCCGGGCCTGTTTTATGCCGCGCGGGTCAGTGAGTGCTCGACGGGCATGTTGAGAGCTTCGCGGTAAACGTCGGCGTAGCTCTGCGAGACGATGCTCAGGTCGAACCGTTCGCGAACCAGTTGGAGGCTGTTTTGCCCCATCTGCCATCGCCGTTCGGGAGATTCGAGCAGCGGTTCGAGTGCCCGGACGATCGCGTTGCTGTCGCGCGGCGGGATAAGGAATCCGTTCCAGCCGTCGCGCACCGTTTCTCGGCAGCCGGGCATATCGGTCGTGACGATCGGCAGTTTGAACGCACCGGCTTCGAACAGGACGCGCGGAATTCCCTCACGCAGATAGCTGGGCAGAACGAAGACGTCGCTGATCGACAGCAGGTCGGCAACATCATCGCGCAGGCCAATCCACTTGACTGAGTCATTCCCGGTGACAGCGGCTGCGGACAGCGCGGCAGGGCCGGATTCGACAAGCGGTCCGACGAGCAGGAAGATTGCATTCGGGAAACGCCGCCGGATGGCGGCCGCGGCGTCAATAAGTTCTTCAACACCTTTCGTCCGCATCAGTCGCGAGACCATCGTGATTACCGTGCGACCATGCAGATCGAGTTCGGTTCGCAGCTCGTGGAGGCGTTTCGGCGAGCTGGCTGCCGAACGCATCTGATCGATGTCGATGCCCGACCCCAGGATCAGTCGCGTACGGTCTGCGACACACAGGCCCGCCTCGACGAAGTAATCGCGGTCGTCGGGGTTTTGAAAAACAGTGGTGACAACGTCATCAGCAACGCGGTGGTGCATTTGTCGAAACGCGAACCGCAGGCCGCGATAGAGCAGCCCGTCGGAACTGAATGCGGATCCGAGTCCGGTCACCGTTCTGACGCAGGGAATGCCGAGCCCGCGCACAGCGCGCGGTGCGATCAGGCAGGGCTTTGTATTGACTGCGTGAACGAGGTCCGGGCCGGCAGCGCGAATGACCTCACGCAACGAAGTCACCGACTCGCAGAAACCCCGGAAGCTGATCGTGCGGCAGATCGGGTACGGAAAGTAGTCGTATGGCGTCTCGTCGAATTCCGGCTGCGGGCGGGCGCCGGCGGCACACGGATCGAATCCATGTTCGGCCAGTTGATCCATCAACGGGATCCGCAGATTGAGCGCCTCGGTCCCGACAATCAGAACGCGCGGGCGAGAGACGTTGCGTGGCGAGTCGTCCATGACACTGCCTCGAAATCCGGTCGAAAGTCGTCGATGATGAGCAGGATGTCTGTACGGAAATGCCTGATGCCCGACTGAGCTGGCAGGGGTGATCGCCCTCTGGGCTGAGGAGGGTTGCGGCAAGTCGCGTTTCGTTCGCGGTGCAAACAGCTCCCCTGGCGCCCGCAGAAGCAGCGGAGTATTTCAGGAATATCCGAACCGGGCGAGACCAGATCATTCCCGGTGAAGGGTTCTTCAATGCGCAAGCAGGATCGACAATGGACTCACTGAACGAACTCTGCGGTCAACTGCGAGATCAGGCTGCGACACTGGGCAGCGTTGACGCCTGGCCGGGCGAGCAACTCGGTGCGATGGGCGGTGCCGGGGTGCTCGGCTGGCTGATTCCGCAGGAATTCGGCGGCAGCGATATTTCGGCGGCGGAACTCGTCAGTGGTTATGAGCAGTTAGCCGCTGCGTGTCTGACGTCGACGTTCGTGCTGACGCAACGCAACGCGGCGATTCAGCGCATCGTCAAATCCGGCAATGAAGAGCTTAAGAAAGAGCTGTTGCCGGAACTGGTCGATCACTCACAGTTCGTCACCGTCGGGATTTCGCACCTCACAACGTCACGGCAGCACTGGAAGCAGCCGACCGTTGCGGTGGAGATGCTTGATGGCGGCTTCCTCCTCAATGGCGAGATTCCCTGGGTCACCGGCGGCGACCGGGCAGACGTCATTGTGACGGGCGGGACGCTGGCGAACGGTCGTCAGGTCCTGCTGGCAGTCGAGAAGTGCTGCGAAGGCCTTGAGATGCGCGAGCCGGTTTCGATGCTCGCGCTGAATGCCTCGCGAACCGGGTCGATCGGCCTCAACCACGTCTTTGTTCCGTGGACGCACCTGCTGCATGGCCCGGCAGAAAACGTGATGCAGCAGGGTGGTGGTGGAGCCGGAACTTTGACAACGTCTGCTCTGGCCATCGGACACGCGGCGAATGCTGTTTCGTTACTCCGGGCCGAAACCGAGCGCCGGCCGGAGCTGAATGAGATTCTTGAACCGCTGGCCTCCGACGTTGCTGAAGTCTCGACGCATCTGCATGAGGCTGTGACGTCCGACGAGAATCCGCTGCCCGGCCATCTGACGGCCGAGTCGTTGCGTCACCGGTCGAATTCTCTGGCCTTGCGTGCGTCGCAGGCGGCACTGGCGGCTTCCAAAGGCGCCGGTTTCGTGACGGGGCATCCTGCCGGGCGGCTGGTTGCTGAGGCGATGTTCTTCCTGGTCTGGTCGTGCCCGCAGCCTGTCGTCATGGCCAATCTGCGCGAGTTTGCGAGCGTCTGCTCCACTGGTGAGGAATCCTGGGATCCCGGTTGCTGAGCTTCGGCAGGATGCGCCGGCACCGACGCTGATCGGCCAGCCGGTCACCTCAATAATCACGTGAATTCCGGTTGCGTGATCCGGGATGTGACGACGAGCCTGTCAGTCTTCCTCGTCGTTCTTTTCGAGGTCGGTGTTCCCTTCGGGAAGCATACGGCCTCCGGTGCGGAGGAAGTGGTTCGCGAGTTCGAGGGCATCGCCGTTGACTCCGCAACTGCGCATCTGATCGATCGTTTCCGAAATGTCGTACTCGACACGACGCATCTGGACCTCACCGTCCTCGATGACGCAGTAGGCTGCACGCGGATCACCATCGCGCGGCTGCCCGACGGAACCGGGATTAACGACGCGTTTGTCGCCCAGATCGAGACAGAACTGCATGTGCGAATGCCCAACGCAGACAAAATCGGCGTCGACGTCTTCCAGCCGCTGCCGCCAGCCCTCGGCATCCTGTTTGAGGTATTCGTCGAACGGATCACGCGGCGTCGCGTGGACCATGTAAAACGTCTGGCCTCCCAGATTGAGACGGCGCGTCACCGGGAAGCGGGCGAGATATCGGAGCTGTGCATTGCCGAGCAGTTCCCAGTGCAGAGGCCGCGCTTTCGCGGCCAGACGTGACAGCCCCGTTCGTTTCCGGACGGGTATTCGCTGGGCGATTGCATGGTCGTGATTGCCGCGCACGGAAGCGGTTGCGTGTTTCCGGATCCAGTTGAGGCATGGAACGGGATCGGTGCCGTAGTCGACGAGATCGCCTGCGAACAGACACGCGTCGAACGTTTCTGTGATGGCTCGCAATGCGGGCCAGTTCGAGTGAATATCGGCCAGGAGCAGGATTTTCATGGTCAGACAAATTGAACCGGTCGCTGACGCCGTCAGCAAGGGCTCAAGGAAGCATCGAACGAGTCAGACGGGAATCCTGCACGATTCAGTGCGATCTGACACGCGACCGAGTGGTATTTACCTGTTGGTATGAATACGTGCGGACTGATGAGCGAGACTGCGAAATCAATGAACCGTTCTTGACGGCTCAGACGAACGACCGATTAAATAACCAGTCTACTCACGTCTCTGCTGCGGTTCCGCCCCCAGTCCTGTCTTTGGGATCGTAGTTTTTCCCTCCAGCCCGAGTTGATTTTCCGCGCGCGAGGTTCTGATGAGCGATTCTCTCAAAGATGTTCCGTTGAGGGACGTCTGTAAGGAAGCCGAACGTTTGACGCTCGAAGTGATCGATCATCTGAACCGAAACCTGATTCCACGGACGCGAGAACTGCACGAACTGGTCAAACCCGACTCTCCGTTTGATGAGACCGGAGCCGGCGTCAAGGACATCACCGTCCGGAACCATGTGGCGACTCTGCTGGAAAGCCAGCGGTTTGCTGAGGAATTCTTTCTGAAAACCCGGGACTATCTGGAATCGGTCGACAGTCATCTCTCTGAAATCACTGGCCACTGAAAATTGGCCCGCCCAAACGAACGGCAAAGTTAGCATGGTCACCGGCGACGGCAGCACATCCACGCGAGAACCCGGCTTGGCCGCGGAGCTGAATGCCGCGTTGCCCGAGACGAATTCCGTCGAGCCGCTGCCATCAGCCATGCGTGACGGCAGCTCTCACTCCGCCAGTCATGCGCAGGTGCCGCGGCTCGCCAGTTCCGAGACCGTTATCAATTCCGGTACTCCGAGTACCCCGCTGTCTGCTGGTCCGGAGGCTGGCGGCGAATCGGCGAGCATCATGCGCCGTCTGTTTCCATCGCCGAACGAAGCCGGATCGACGTATTCGAGTCTCAGTCCTGCGGGAATTGAACTCGACCACTTCCGGATCGAAGAGCGGATCGGATTTGGTGGCATGGGAGCCGTGTTCCGTGCCGTCGATACCCGCCTGCAACGGCACGTCGCACTGAAACTGCTCTCTCCGTCGCAATCGTACGACGATGCCTCGATCAAACGGTTTCAGAACGAGGCGCGCGCGGCGGCCCGGCTCGATCACGAAAACGTCGCCCGTGTGTTCTACATCGGCGAAGAAAACGGCTTGCATTTTATTGCGTTTGAGTACGTCACCGGTTCGAACGTGCGCGACATGATCCGTACGGACGGTCGCCTGTCGCCGAGTGACGCGGTGAATTACGCGCTGCAGATCGCCTACGCATTGAAACACACGGCGGCAATGGGAGTCGTACATCGAGACATCAAGCCGTCGAATGTGATCATCACACCGACGGGCCGTGCGAAACTCGTCGATCTGGGGCTCGCGCGAAAAGACAATACGGAATCGCAGGGCGACCTGACGCTGCCTGGTACGACGCTCGGGACGTTCGACTATATCTCGCCGGAGCAGGCGAAAGATCCGCGGTCGGTTGACGTCCGCAGCGACATCTACTCGCTCGGCTGCACGATCTATCACATGCTGACCGGGCAGCCGCCGTATCCGGAAGGCACCGTTCTGCAGAAGCTGCTTGATCATCAGGGCAAGGAAGCGCCGGACCCGGCGGCCATCAATCCTCGCGTGTCGGAACAACTTTCGGCCGTCGTGCGGAAGATGATGAACAGCGATCGCAATCGTCGGTATCAGACGCCGGAACTGCTGATTCGCGATCTGAGCTACGTGGCTGCGACGCTCGGTCTGCGCGGTGTTAATCCAGAAGGACTTGTCTGGGTCGCGTCAAAGGCCGTTGAACCAGGCGGGCTCTCGCGGCACGCTGGCTGGATTGCGACCGTCGCGATCCTGTTTGGCGTCGTCGGACTGCTTTCCGCGTTTCCGCAACTTGGCAGCCATTCGTCCCGGCACGATTCGGTCGATGGTCCGATCGTTGCCAGGGAAGACGGAGCAGAAACCGGGGTCGCGGGAAGCGAATCGACTGAGACAGGCAACGCCGTCGCAGCGCTCGGATCCGGTGCCTCCTCGAATTCCGTCGAGACGGAAGGTTCAGGAACGACAACCGGCGCAGATGTCACACGCAGCGAAATGGCGCCCGGAGCCCCGACGACCGCCGAGATCGCTCAGGGGTCGAATAAGCCAAACGGCACTGTGGACTCGACCAATGATGCTGCTCCGAAAGGGACGCCCTCTGCTGGCAGCGACACCGCATCATCAATAACGAAGACGGCATCACCGGGCGAACGGACAACCGCAGAGCCCGTCACTCCGCGGCCGGCAAATACGGTCGTCAGATCCGCGGACTCCGGAGCGTCTACGACGGGAAGTTCCTCGCGACCGGGAGTCAGCAGTGCGGGCAAGTCGACGCCAGGAGTGGCAGCAACGTCCGTCGCAAACGCCGATGCCGAGTATCCCGTCACTCTGTTTTCGAGTGACAGTCAGGAGGAAGAGTCGTATCGGACGCTTGAATCCGCCTGCGCAGCAGCAGCCGACGGCAGCACGATTGAACTGCGGTTTAACGGCACGCTGTCCGAACGCTCGTTCCGCATCGCGCGAAAGAATATCACCATTCGCGCGGCTCGCGGATTCCGGCCTGTGATTGAGTTTGCGCCGACAGATCTCGATTCGACGGATGCCGCCGTCCGGATGGTCTCCGTCGTCGGCAGCCCGCTGCACATTATCAATGTCGAATTCCGCCTGTTGATTCCGGACGACGCGGCAGCGGACAGTTACGCCCTGTTCGGTGTGACGAGAAACGAGACGCTGCAGCTTGAACAGGTGACAGCCTCGATCATCAATCCGACGCATCGCCCGGCGGCACTGATTGAGATTGCGGCCGACCCGGCTCAAATGCCTCCCGATCCGACGACGATGCCCACAACGAACGTACGCTCAACAGCACTCGTTGATCTGCGAAACTGTTTTGTGCGAGGTGAGGCGACACTGGCCCGGCTCGCGGTGACGGGCCGGCTCGAAATGACCGTTGAGAATTCGGCCGCCGCCCTCGATGGTCTGTTCCATGTGCTGCCACCCGGTTCGCCGGTGACCGAACGTCCGTCCCTCTCGCTCTCTCTCGATCATGTTTCTGCACTGCTGCATGGCTCTCTGATGAGGATCTCCGGACCGGTTTCTGTCGACGGTCCGACCATTGAACTGCAGCCTCGCAACTGCATTCTGACGGCTTCTCCCGACACACCACTGGTCACCACCGATGCGGATGTTCCCGCCGACGAAATTCGTCGGATGCTGGTCTGGCGCGGGCAGCGGAACTTTTATGACCGGCTGGAAACGTATCTGTCGATCGCGGCAGCAGAAGAGATCTACGGCTTCGAGGAGTGGCGACAGTATTGGGGTTCGTCTCTCGAAGTCGGCCCGTGGAGCGGTACGCTGAGCTGGTCGGAAGCGACGCGACCTGCCGGCGTTCTTGATGACCATTTCAGCAGTCTGCCGCTCACTGCGTTCCAGCTCGCTCTGTCCAGTTCTGGAGAGAATCCGGCGATTGACGGCGCGACGGACGGCAACGACGCCGGGGTCGACCTGTCAATGCTGGTGTCTCCCTGGCAGCCGAAGCCCGCCGCCGACGCGCGACGGAATGAAGTTTCCGCTGCCGATTCCGTATCGGGCAGCGAGTCCTCTGACGGCAGCTCTGAGTAACGTTCCGTCAGACTGGAACCCGCAGCACGATATGTCTCTGCCTCGGCCGCTGCTGGTTCCTGGGGACTCCGGCGGATCTGCTCGCCGTTCGCGCCCGGCCCTGCTGCACCGTATTGACAGTTTTTTGCGACTGACCGTAGATTCCCGACCCCGGAAAGGACTTCCGGTCCCACCTCTTCTGCGAATGGAGTCGCACATGTCAGACGTGCTTCCCACCGGCACCTCCGCTGCCTCAACTCCCGTCCCGTTTATCAACCTGCAGGCTCAGCACGCAGCAATCCGCGATGAGGTTCTGGAAGCGGTCGAACGGGTCTTTGAGAGCCAGGCATTCGTCCTCGGTGACGAGGTTTCTGAATTCGAGTGCGACATCGCCGAATACTGCGATTCACGCGAAGCTATCGGCTGTGCTTCCGGCTCCGACGCGCTGCTGCTGTCGCTGATGGGGCTCGAAATCGGCCCTGGAGACGAAGTCATCACGTCCCCGTTTACATTCTTCGCGACGGCGGGAGCGATCTGCCGCACGGGAGCGACACCCGTATTTGTCGACATCCGCCCCGACACGTACAACATCAATACAGCATTGATCGAAGCCGCGGTGACCTCGAAGACCCGCGCGATCATGCCCGTGCATCTGTTCGGCCAGTGCGCCGATATGGATCCGATCTGGCGGATTGCGACACGGCACGGCATCGCGGTCATCGAAGACGCGTGTCAGGCGATCGGAGCAACCTACAACGGACGCCGCGCTGGAGTGCTGGGACGCACCGGCTGCTTCAGCTTCTTCCCGACGAAGAATCTGGGTGGCGCTGGTGATGGCGGCCTCATCACGACGGACGATTCCGAACTGGCCGGCCGACTGCGGCGGCTTCGCGTGCATGGCGACCTCGGCGGCTATTCGCATCAGGAGATGGGCTTCAACAGCCGACTCGATGCGCTGCAGGCGGCTGTGCTGAAAGTCAAACTCGCGCACCTGGAAGACTGGACTGAAGCCCGTCGTGACAACGCCGAACTCTATAACGAACTGTTCGCCGACTATGATCTGCTGGACGCCGTAACGCTGCCGGTCGAAATGTCGGATCGGCGGCACGTGTTCAATCAGTTCACGATCCGTGTCCATGACGGGCGGCGCGACGAACTTCTGCAGAAGATGCGGCACGCCGAGCTGGGCTGCGCGATCTACTACCCGACACCGCTGCACCTGCAGCAGTGCTTCAAAGGTCTGGGCTACTCGGCGGGGCAGATGCCAGAGTCGGAGAAGGCAGGCGCTGAAGTTCTCTCGCTGCCGATCTTCGCCGAGCTGACCGATTCTCAGCAGGAGCAGATCGTCCGCGGCATCGCGGCCTCACTCGGCCGCAGCGTCGTCCCGCGTCGCTCGATCGTTTCGTTCGAGCTGCCGGAGTCGAAGGCGGCTTGATCGATTGATCGCAGGATGAAGCGTAGAAACGCGACGATTGCGACCGTGTTGGCACTCACTGGAGTGTGGGTCGTCGGGCTCGGCTGTTATCCGTTGGTGAGATGGTCGCTACTCAACTGCCGGCACGAGGAGATCGACATCAACTCGGGTCGCATTCGCCGCCAGCGGTTTCTGGTCGGGCTGTGCATCAATGCGCAGATCGAAGAGTCACCGCTGAGTCTCGCACTTTCACACGTCGTCGCAAAACCAGACTGGCGTCGCGTGAATACGTTTTCGCCGTTCGTCCGGCAGTCGCCGCACTACCGGTTTCACTCCAGTATTCAGCAGACGCGCCAGTTGCAGGTCATTTGGCGGCTGGCTGAATTCACTCCAGAAGCCCGCCAGGAATCGTGTCAACGCGTGCTTGAGCTGTGGCAGTCCGAGCAGAACGATTCTGCTGCCGACGACTATCTCGATGCGCTCGCCAGGCTGGCGATGAATCGCGACTCCGACGCGCCGCCAGTCACTGTTGCCGAACTGGTCGTAGAGTAGACATCGCGGTAACTCGTGGAATGATTTCGAGCCAGACGGTAGCAGTTGCTACTCTGAGAGTGTTACAGAATCGTTGCGGACGGAGGCAGAAGCTGATGTTCGAGTCTGAGATCGAGAAATCTGACGAAAAGATGTGTCACCGCTGTGGTGAATCATTGCCACACAGTGAGTTGCGTTGCTCGTCGGTTCCATCCACAGCCGCCATCGCCGCTGTTGGCAGTGCTGATCCTGACGATCTCGATCCCGTCGACTTCAACTCGCTCGTTGATCGCAATCAGTATTGCGCCGACTGTCTACAGCGAATTGTTTGTCTGCGTCGCCTTTACATTGTTGCCATCGTTGTAGTCGTTCCGGTCGTTGGACTTTTCATTCACAGGTTTCTCTGCGCGAATTCACATCTGAAGTGCAATGCCTGCCTCGTTGAGGACTTCGCAGGGTGTGAGATAGTTGAGTCTCTTTCTGGGGCGATTGTTCAGTCGGCGGGTGAGGAAGGCAAGTTCGTGGTGGGAGATGTCGCGGAAGTCT
>WGMU01000126.1 GCA_016124895.1 bacterium | reverse complement strand
AACCGATCAGCATCGCGGTGTGGCCGAGCAGAGCGCCGCCGAAACGGACCAGCATCGCGGTGTGGCCGAGCAGAGCGCCGCCGAAACGGACCAGCATCGCGGTGTGGCCGAGCAGAGCGCCGCCGAAACGGACCAGCATCGCGGTGTGGCCGAGCAGAGCGCCGCCGAGACGGATCAGCATCGCGGTGCGGCCGAGCAGAGTGCCGCCGAGACGGATCAGCATCGAGGTGCCGCCGAGCAGAGTGCCGCCGAGACAGATCAGCATCGAGGTGCTGCCGAGCAGTGTGCCACCGAGACCGATCAGCATCGCGGTGCCGCCGAGCAGAGCGCCGCCGAGACGGATCAGCATCGTTCCGACGCCCAGCAGTCAAAGGACGAGGCAGAATCCTTTAAGGGCGAAGCCGAACAGTTCAAGTCGGACACCTCTGATCTGAAGGACGAGACGTCCAGCCTGAAAGACGAAACCGAGTCCCTCAAAAATGATGCCGAGGGATTCAAGGGTGAAACGGAAGGTTTCAAGGGAGAAGCGGAAAGTCTGAAGGATGAAACCTCTGGATTGAAAGACGAAACGGAGTCTCTGAAGGGCGACACGGAGGGCTTCAAAGATGAAACCGAAGGCCTCAAGAATGAGACTGAAGGGCTCAAGGAACAAACGGACTCTTTGAAGGGGGAAGCCGAAGGGCTCAAAGACGAAACGGACGGTTTCAAGAGTGAGTCGGAGGGCCTGAAGAACGAAACCTCTGGCCTGAAGGACGAAACAGACTCGCTGAAAGGCGAGACGGAAGGACTGAAGGACGAAACGTCCGGATTGAAGGATCAGACGGACTCGCTGAAAAACGAAACCGAAGATTTGAAGGGTTCCACAGAGAACCTCAGGAATGAAACAGAGGGGCTGAAGGACGACACATCCGGGCTGAAAGATGAAGCCAGTTCCCTGAAAGATGACGTGAGCAGTCTCCGGCAGGAGGCCGAACAGTTCCGGAATGAAGCTCAGGAGCACCGTGACGAAGCCGAGCGGCTGCGACAGGAGGCTCAGGAGCAGCGTGATGAAGCGGAACGGCTGCGTAACGAAGCTCAGGAGCAGCGGGATGAAATCGATCGGCTGCGACAGGAAGTCGAGCAGATGCGGCAGGATGCGGAACGAGCAGCCCAGGAAGCTCAGCAGATGCGGGAAGACGCTCAGCAGGCGATGCAGGATGCACAGGACGCCGCCCGCAGTAGCCAGGATGCTCAACAGCAGTCCGAGCAGTCTGCCCAGGACTCCAGCCGTGCCGCTCAGGACTCTCAGCAGTCGGCCAGTGATTCGCAGTTCTCTGCCAGTGACGCGTCTGGCTCTGCACAGACGGCGAACTACGCAGCCAATGAAGCTCAGGCCGCAGCGTCGCGAGCAGCCGCAGCCATGTACTAACTCATCCCTCCGTTTGATCGACACTCTGGGGCTGCATCGGAACTCATTCCGGTGCAGCCTTTTCAATTGTCACGGCAGGAATCTCCTCACCTCGGCGAATCTCCGCGAATTCTGCGCAATGGCCTCTGTCCGGTGCGTCCAGTTTCTGACCTGTGACGCGATTGGTCGCGTCGCAAAGGAATCAGCCACGCTGTCTGGAGCAATGTCCAATGAAACCTCGCCACAATCGAATCAATGCAGTTCTGATTGCGATTCTGACACTTTGCATCGGAGCCGTCTCAACAGCCGGTCTGCCAGCTCAGGAATCAGGCCAGTTGATTCGTTATCGAACTATCGGTGACGCATTGCGTGCCGGTCTGACCTGGGAAGACCTGTCGGAGGCAGAACGGGATTACTACCGATACCGAGGTACGCAATGGCAGCAGCAGGTCGAGAATGGCGGGTTTCGCGACCCCGCACAACGCCCGCAGCCATCGCGGCTGAACCCCGATCTCTGGAGGTTCGCCGGTGGCGTTTCGGCCAATCTCGGTCCCATGAGTTTCTATTCCGGGACGGACGGCTCAAGTCTGGGCCCAAACGCCTCAGTCAGCGGCAACCCCGGAAGTGGAGTTCGTGGCCCCAGCGGTTCGATCGGCCTTCGATATAATAACCGCGACGGGTCGACATCGGTCAGCGGCTCATTCACTCAACCGCTCACACCGGCTGGCTTCGGAGTGACTGGCGGAGTCAGCTACAACCTGAATTCTGGTCGTGAAAGCTACTTTGCCGGCCCGGGCTGGGGACGGACTGGAGCGAGTGCGGCCGTGATTGGCCGCGCAACATACGACCCGAACCTGCTGCCGCCAGACCCGCTTCCGACTTACCAGGAGTTTGATCGGCGAATGCAGGACGAACGTGAGTGGCGAGAAGCCGCCAGTGTATTCACGCGCCCTGCGGGCCAGGTACCAGGCTCTGAATCCCAACCGGGCCAGACGTCGCCAGCCGGATCGAGCAATGCAACAACCGGGAACACCTCACTCCCGACAGTTCCAGCCGTGCAGCCCGGCAACCAATCCGGACAGAGGCCGACAATTGCCGACGTCAACCGCGTTGCTGCGGACTCAGCTCGTCGCGTCGAAGAACTCTTTCAGGCTCGGTCATCCGGGAGTCCAGTCGCCACCTCCGGAACTCGCGATCCACAGTCTCCGCAGGATCGCCTGCTGCAGGCTGTTCGTGGGAACTCGAATGTGAGTGCAACTGCGTCACAGCCGAGCGACTCGACATCGGCGACCAACAGTGAATTTGCCGATTCTGCGCCACGTCGACATGCGTCCGATGAATCTCGGCCCGGTGACTATTACCGGATCGGAAATGAAGACGGGGTCCGCTACTACGACTGGCAGGGAAATCGAATTCCCGGACATCCGGGTACGACGAACGGAATGTCCGTGATTTCAGCATCGCAGACCTCTTCTGTCCCCGCTGTCGCTCGCCGGCAGCCAGGCACGGTCGCTGCTACCGCTTCAATTCAGATCCCGTGAGCCAGAGACGCCGGCCCCGGGATCTCGGTTCTCAGCCGAAAAACAGTGACGCAGAGCCCTCGGGGCTATCTCCCAGCAGTCAGAGAATCTTTTTCTGGCAGAATCTCGCGCAACGCATGGCCATTCCTGCGTCGTTGAATCAGAGCGTTGGAAACCTTCGGACTCTGATTTGGGGAGAACACCGATGACTTTCGAGAACGTACGCCAGCCAGTGAATGCCAGTCACAAATGTCAGGCAGACGGCAATCACGGTCATCTCAGCGAATCCGAACAGATGGACCTTCCGGGACTCGAATGCCCCGTTCTTATGCCATCTGACGGCCGGAACCTTCGTGACACCATGAACAGTCCAGCGGCGACCAGACTGATTCCTGCGGTCGGTGCTCGAGTGGCCGAGCGTTACGAGATCCGCAAGGTTCTGGACCAGGACCGTTGTCTGGCGACCGACCACGTTCTGGGCACGGATGTGTGTTTGCGGTTTGTAAAAGGTGACTCCGCTCGTTTGAGCGAGCTTGCGGATGCCGCTGCCGAATCGAGTCGTCTTTCTCATCCGCTGCTGGCCCGCGTTCTGGGATTTCACCAGACTGCCGGCCATGCCTTTATCGTCACTGAAGCTGTGACCGGCACGACGTTACGTGACGAACTGAATTCCCGAACGACACGAAATCAGAGATTCAGCGTCGAAGAAGTACTCAGGATTGCCGGAGACCTTTGCCGCTGCCTGGCGGCCTGTCATGGCCAATCTGCCCACGGCAACGTCTGCCCCGAAACAATCGTTCTTGCCAGTAACGGCTCTGCTGTCCTGACGGACTACGGCGTTGCCCGACTGATCGTTCAGAATGACTGCCAGCAGAACGCGTCACGAGCCCAGGTCGCACGACATCACGACGTGAAGGCGGTTGCAGAAGTCGTCTATGAATTGTTGACCGGCCAGAAACCAGACGATGACGCTCGATCGCCGCGCGAAATCCGGTCCACAGTTCCCGAACGGTTGTCTCGCGTCATTATGCGGTCGATGTCATCCGACGCTGCATCCCGGAATGTGAGCATCCACAGATTGCATCAGCAGCTACAGCGAGCAGCAGCGCCGAAGACGCATCCGGCAGTCACGATTGCTGCGGTTGCTGCCGTCGGGATTTCAACGGCTCTGCTCATCTGCGGAGTTCGCAATCACCAGAATCGCCAGGCAGCGATCGAAATGCAGCGACAGGCACAGAAGCCCGAGTTTGCCCGGCGTCTCGGAATGGTGAACGAACTTCGAAAGCAGTCCGACAGCCTGCTGGCGTGGCTGACAGCGGAACCTCAGCGACTGACGCGTGAAGTTGAGAAATGGGAAAAAGAACTCGCGAATGCAGAAGACAGCGGAAAGGCGACACAGGCAACTCATGCTCGGCAGAAACTGAATGGTCTCCGGCCTGAGCTGGAGACCGCTGAGCGAATTGCGGAAATCTGGGACCGGCATCTGAGTCGACAGGAATGGCAGACGGCCGCGGCGGGACATCTGGCTGCCGCAGAGACACTGGGCAAAGATGGAGCCTATGAGGACGCTGTCGAGAATCTCAATTCGGCCGAAGCGGCCTTCAACAGCATCGTCGCCTGGCACGGGAATGTGGCGAGCATTCTTGCGGATCACGACCTGGTGCAGACACAGCTCGACGAGCGATCTCACAAATACCCGGAACTGGATTTCGATCCGTATAGTCGCCCGAATGAGTTGCTGCAGACCGTCCACCGGCAGTTACTGGCCGGTGATGGCAGTGAGTCTCAGAACACACTGCGTCAGGCAAAGACTCTGATTGACTCCGTTGACAAGCTGATGCCGACGCGGACAAAGGTGGAATCGCTGCGGCAGCGTCCGGCAGTTGTCGGCGAATTGCCTGAACTTCAGCAGGAATACAGCGACATCGACACGCTGCTGCTGTCGGGGGACGAATTGCTCACCCAGGGTAAACCGACTGATGCAGCCACATACTATTCTCAGGCGGAAACTCGCTACGCTGGCGCGCCGGCCAGAGTCGTCGAGTCGCTGTTTTCCATGCTGGATGCCGTTGAGAATCCACACCAGGGTCTGCATCTGATCGACGAAATTCTTCGGGTTCAACTCTCGGAAAAGGAAGACCGCGTACGACGAACACGAGCGCTTCAGCGCCGCGCGACTCTCCATCTGAACCTGCAAAGGCCTCAGCAGGCTGCTGAGGACCTGACCATGGCGATCAAACTCGATGCAGACAATGCAGACCTTTACGCACAACGCGCGACCGTGTGGATGTCGCTGAGTGAGACACCGCGTGCCATTGAGGACTGCGAGCAGGCCATCTCGCTCGATCACAACCAGGTCGACATTGCGGTCCAACTCGCAGAGCTGTATGTCAGCGAGAATCAGCATGAACTGGCCTTCGCTCGATATGGATGGGCTCTGGAACGTCGCCCGGATCGCCTTGATGCTCGGCTGGGACGCGCCACGGTTGCCATGCAGAAACAGAACTGGGCCGATGCACTCGAAGACTGCAGTTTCGTTCTGATGCACGACGCCGCCATCTCCACTGCCTGGCAGATCAGCATGATTGCCAACTTTGAACTCGGTCACTTTGACAAGACGATTGAGGACTGCAGCCGGCTGATTGATGTCGAGCCTCAGTGCGGCATGGCATACGCATACCGGGCGGCAGCTCAAGTGGAACGAAACGACTTCCAGTCCGCGATTCAGGATGCCACGCTCGCGATCTCAAAGTGTCCGGACTCCGCGTGGTGTTACCGGATTCGAGCCCGGGCGAAGTTCGGACACGGCGAATCGGAAGCCGCTCAGCATGACTATCAGGTTGCCATGCGGCTGACGGTGGATTGAATCAAACAGCGAAACAGATAATCGTCACTGGACCAGCCGTGCTTCCCGATCAAAGTGATTGATGCCATGACCACTGCAGCAGTCTCTCTGCCCTTGAGTTCTGACGTGATCCGCAACTGTCAATCCATCCTGCTCTCTGCAAAGTCCGTCGCTCAGCGACTTGAGCAGGGCCAGGTCACGATGCCGTTAACATCACACTTTCAGAGACTGCTGGACAGCTCCTCAACCGTGGCAGAGCAAAGCGGTTCCACTGCAGGCCAATCACTCGGTGTCAGTCTGCCGGAGCAGGTGGAAATGGATATCAGCCTGCTGGATGACGTCATCGATCAGAAACTGCGATATCAATTGCGAAGACGACTGCTGCTGAATCCTGCTGGACTCTCGCCGGAAGACGCGTCCGTTCAGCGACGTTGTGTTGAACTGAAAGATCAACTGGACGAACGGCTGAGCAGCATCCAGGCGAGGCTGAGTGATCGAATCCGCGAACGCGCACGACCCGCATCTGCCGTGATGAATCGAATCCGTAATCTGATGGAAGATCTGTCCCCAGGAGATATCTCAGAAGAACACGCCTATCGAGTCACACGTCTTACCGTCAGTCCTGAATTTCTGAAGCGGGCTGAATCACTCCTGGAAGACGCGATCGCGATTGATCTGCGGGAAGATGCTGGATTCCTTAACGCCGCCGAGCGTGAAGCCATGACTGAAGTCTCGAAGCTGCTCAACGATACGGAATGCCTCGGATCGTCTGCTCTGCCCGACTTCGACTCCACGACCGAACTGGCCAGGCTCTGCGATCTGGTTCATCTGAATTCGAGATATCACGGCGAACTCCCTCGGCGAACGTGGATGGACCGTATCAGCTCTGGTCGGCGGCCTGTCTTCGTCATCATGATGACGGCTTCTCTGGCGGGTTCGGCACTCGGGATCAAGGGCGGACTCGTTGGCTGGCTGCTTCCGGTCATGTTCGTCCTGTTTATCATCGGCACGGTCTGGACATTCCGCAGTTTCCGCGACGAACGCGACGCTCGAATTGAACGTGAACTGATCCGGCTGCGAGATACACTGGGAGCGGAATTGAAGCGTCTTTACGAGTCACTGCAGAAGGAGTGGCTGGATCGTCTGAATGCTCGTAACCGGCTGCTGCAGAGTGCCATCAGGAATCAGCTCGACGGATGCCTGCAACGCACTCAGGACCAAAGCCGCCGAGACTTCGAACTGATGGCCTCTGAAATGAACGAGCGGCGACAATCAGCCGATCGGCAGATCCGCGAACTCGAATCACTCAGACAGACAGTCGTCGGCCTCAAACGCCAGTTGTCCTGATGTTTGGCAACGCTCGCTGACAGAGATCGCTCTCCGGACCAGGCTGCCATGAGCGCTGGAATTGATACTCGGACATCATCGCTGCGGCTGGCATGTCACGGTGTCGATCGTGTCCCGCGTCTGGTCGGAGATGCACGCGAGCCGGCGGAACTGACCACTCCGGCAATCGTCCATGTTGCCCGTAGCGGAGCCCTCGTGGGACACGCGGTCCTTGACCTGCTTGAAGAGCGCCCCGACCTGCCAGTCGCTCAGGATCTGTTCGCGCGGCCGGCCAGCAGGGATGTCGTTCTGACGGACGAACTCCAGCGTGAATGGCGTGTTGCGTCCCTCGGTGCGATGGTTTTGTCCAAACTCCGGCGAGATATCATCGCTCTTCACGACAGGTTTCCGCAGAGGACCGCAATCGCGGTCTCTGAAACACTGGCGACAGAAGACCAGTCCGCATTGCTGGAGTCGGCAGAACTTGCAGGTTTCACAGATTGCAGACTGGTCCCGGCAGCGGTCGCCATTGCGGCCGGCAGCGGACTGCACGAGCACAGCGGTGAAAAGACGGCGTTGATCGCAGATATCCACGACGGCCGCCTGACGGCTTCGGTTGTCACGGCAGTCAACGGCCAGTTGCGACTGATCGCCAGCGAGAGTTCGAACGAGGCCGCTGGTGCGAACGTCAATCAGAAAGTCCAGCACATCATTGCTCAGCAGTTTGCAGCTCAGCATTCCGGGTACGACCCGCAGGCCGACCCAGCAGCAGGTGTGGCTCTCAAGCGTCATGCTGATGCCTTGATTCGTGATCTGTGGTCGCAGAACGCGGCCTCCGTACAGCGGTCTCTGCTGCTGGGAGGACGCGTTCAAACGGTCCGAATGACAAAGGCAGATCTCGAACCAGTCCTCAACTGGCTGCTTCGCGAGTTACAGACGATCTCAGCTCAAGCCGCCCTGTCGGCCGGATTGACTGCAGCGTCGATCGATCGTGTGATTGCAACTGGCAGCAGCGCCTGGGTTCGTGAGCTGGCGAACTTCCTGTCCCGGAGCTTTCCATCGCCACACCAACTGACGCTTGCAGATTCAGATACGGATGGCCTCGCCGCCTGCGGCGCATCAGTCCTTGCGGCGAATCCCGGTCTGACTGGCGATTGGCTTCAGCCGTGCCTTCATGAGAATCGGTGCGCGTCATTCTCAATCGGATTGCTGGTCCGACACGCCAGCGGGCAGACGACCACAGAAATACTCATTCAGGCGGAATGGCCACTGCCCGCGCGGGCCTCGAAAACACTGTTCCGGTCGCGTTCGACTCAGGACAGTGCCGTTCTGGCGCTCGTTGCGATACGCCCTGAAACTGGCGATACCGTTCCCCTGAATCCGGTGCGGATGCCGTTTGCAGGCGAGGCGCTCACGGTCGATGTTGAGTATTCAGCGGACGGAACCATCACAGTCGCTGACGAGAAGTCAGTCGTTACGGCTGGTCATCTGATGGCAGCAACCGAGACGATCGATGCAGCTCAGCGCGAGCGGTACAGCACCGTTCGCATCCTGAATTGAGAGATTGAAAATGGAGTTGAGAGCTTGTTGCGACGGAAAGGTGCCAGACGTTGTCGGGACGCCACGTCCGCGGCAAACACAAGTACGTGAACACGAGACGCGACGAAGCCCATACTTCACTAGCTGCATCTATCCTGTCATGTTGAATGAGAACCAGCCACAGCAGTCACAGTGGGTCATCGCCGCGATCAAAACGTCGCCCGCTGCGACGTTCCGTCCTCGCCCTCCACTTCGGATTCTGCCTTTAGTCGCAGTTGTTGTGGAGAAGCCCGCCACTTCTCAGACTGGCCGGGTACCTCTCACTTCCTCACCATCGACATCCATTCGCCCCGAACAGCGAACGACGGTTCCTGCAGTGGTTGCACCGCACTCCGACGACAAACCATTCAGGCCGGTGGGGCAGAAGAAGGTCTGTGTTTACGAGGATCGAATAAGTTTTGGATCGAAGCGTCACGGACGTCTCAGTGAACGGTCGGGTGACATTCGGAAAACTTCAGGGACCAGACGGTCCATTCGACATCGGCCAGGTCAGGAATAACCAGAAGTTCTCGACTCTTAAGTGAATTCAGGCACGACAATTCGAGGGTTCCTCATGACGTCCAATCCAGTCGTCGGTTTCTTCGGAATTCTGCTCTCTGCAGTTGTGAGTCTTCAGTGTCAGGTTCTCAGTGCTCAGGACTTCTCACAGCTTCAGGGAAAGTTCTTTCTGGAACTTGGGAGTAGTCAGTACGCAAACGCTGAGTCGACAGCGCGACAGATGATGCGACAGACTGATGGGAACCGGAACCCGGAATCGCGAGTGATGGCGATCCATTCCCTCTGTATGGCGCTGCTGTGGCAGAGCAAGTTCACGGAAGCTGAAAAGTACTACCGCGAGGCCACGCAGATCTGTGAGCAGCGTCTGCCGTCGACCAGTCAGTTTCGCTGGATGAGCTACAACATGCTCGGTGATGCACTGATGCAGCAGGATCGCTTTCGAGAGGCGGATCAGTGGATGCAGAAGGCCCTGCAGACCAGTCTCGAACACACCGAGCCTCAAAGCGTTCAGCGAACGGCCAGCCTGGTCTCTCTCGGGCAGCTCTACATGCGGCAGCGTGACTACGCTCGGGCGGAACCGATCCTGAAGCAGTCTCTGCAACTGGCCCGGCAGAGTCCCCCGCAGCTTCGCGATCAGGCGCTGGCCGCAGCTCGTGTCCAGCTGGGCAAGCTGTATTCCGAGATGCGACGTCCGGCCGATTCGGAGCCGATGCTGAGAGAAGCCGTCAGATCACTGGAAAACATGTCTTTTGGCCAGATATCTTCAGCTCCCGCCTTAATCAATGCTCTCTCGCAGCTGGGGACCATCTGTGTCGGACAGTTACGAGAAGACGATGCAGAACAATACTTTCGGAAGGCGATCGAAGTTGCTGAACGAAACGGGCTCGGTCGGTCGCCTCAGATCGTGGACTGCGTGGTGGGGCTCGCTGTCGTGTGTCTTGGCACGGAACGTTCCGATGAGGCGACAGCGCTATTTCGAAAAGCGGCGCAGATCAGTGGGAAATCGGATGACACGACGACCCGGCTTCGAGCGTGGCTGGGTGTCATCGTATTCATGAAATCTCTGCAGGAGCGCAAGCAATTTGATCGCGGGCTTCAAACCCTGATACAGACGGTTGCTCAGTTGGAAAAGTCGAGGCCCGCTGATGATCCCAGCCTGATCGCTCTGTCATCAATCGCAGCCACGGTGATTGCCGGATTCTCGGATAACATTCCCATACCGAAAGACGCTCTGGACATCGCCGACAGGCTGATCGATCGCGCGATGGCTTCACGATCGGGTAGTCTCGCCTCGAGCAGTGATTATGAGACCAGAGCCACCCTGCGCTGGGCTCGCGGCGACAGAGAGACTGCCCTGCAGGATTTACGGAAGGCGATCGAAACGTCAGATCAACTGGCCGTCAATTCAGCCGGAACCGGCTTTGACGTGGCGCGGGTCTTCAGCGCCTTTCGACATCCTTACGACCGCATGGTCGCCTGGCAGTCGCAACTGGGGAACGTCGAGGAAGCTTTTCGAGCACTGGAGAAATCGCGGGCACGTGTCCTGATGGCGGAACTGCAGGTCAGCGGCTCAGACCTGATGTCGACCCTGGACCCCGTCGACGCCAGACGACTGCAGGCTCGACGCGACGCCGCCCGCAGCCGGCTGGCCGGGCTGCGTCATCGAATCTCTCGCGCGGATCAGACCTCGATCGACATTAATAAAATCCAGACTGACATTCAGGATGTCCAGAAGGAACTGGTGAATATCGAACGTGATATCTGCAGCTCCAGTCGGGCATTCCGGATAGCGCTGTCGGGAGATCAGCAGCCGGTCTCACTTTCAGAGCTTGAGAGCTGGGTGCGTGAGCATCGTGCTCTGTTTCTGGAATACTCGTTTGGACAGGCTCACAGTGCTCGAGTCGTCATTCAGCACGATCAGCCGTCGCGAGTAGAACCGTTGCCTCTTCCGGCCGACCTGGCCAGGCAGATTGACTGGCAGGGTGAGAGAGTCGTGCTGGAAACCGTGGCAAAGGCGACTCAGATTGATGGAACCAGCCTTCCGCAACTGCTTGCCAGGCCGGCTACTACTGCGGCTGTGACCGACCGGCTTCATGATCTGTGGAAACTGCTGATCCCGGAAGATGTCCAGGAGCGTCTGCAGAACGGTGACTTTGATCTGCTGGTCGTAAGCACTGACGGCCCGATGGCGAACATCCCGTTCTCGACGCTGGTTGTTCAGCCAGGTGAGGACCCTCTCTATCTGCTCGACGTTGGTCCTCCCATCCTGTACTGCCCGTCCGCGACCGTGCTCGCGAATCTGGCGTCAGGTGCCAGTCCGGCGCCAAACCGAGGAGCCGGCACGGCACTGTCTGTGTCGGTTTCAGACTTTGGCTCTAACGCTTCCAGTGACGGCCTTCTGCAGTCCGTTTCCATGAGTCGGAAGTTCGAACAGTACGGAGGCCAGTTCGACCGGCTGCACCACACAGCGACTGAGTCGAACTACATCCAGCAGGTGTTCGACAAGTACGCCGGCATGACGACGCGAGTTCTGCGCGAGTCATCAGCGACCGAACGTAATCTGCGGGACAGCGTCGCGGGGAAGCTGATCGTCCATCTCGCCACGCACGGCACCTCCAGCCAGAACTACGGCAATCTGTTCGGCGGCTTGCTGCTCAAGCCAGGCTCCGATCCCACGGACCCCGACGACGATGGTTTCCTGTCGCTGGCGGAGATTCCGTCACTGGACCTGACGTCGTGCGAACTGGCGATTCTGTCAGCCTGCTCGACGAATGCCGGCCCGAATCAGCAGAGCGAAGGCCACTGGGGCCTGTCCCGTGGCTTCCTGACAGCGGGCGCTCGCCGCGTGGTGGCGACAGACTGGGTCGTTGACGACGAAGCCGCCGCGTCGCTGGTCAGCTACTTCTCAGCCGGCGTCGCTCAAGCCATCGGCGACGACAAGCCCGCTGATTACGCGAAGTCGCTGCATGTGGCTCAGAAGTGGGTCCGCGATCAGGAAAAGTGGTCGCCCCCGCACTTCTGGGGCAGCTTCGTACTGGTGGGGACGAAATGAGTCTCGTCGCGTGGCTGTGCGACCCGCAAGGGTGCAGTGAACAAAGGAAATGAGCCTGTTCAACGCTTGCCGCTCGCTCCGCCGCTCCGACTTCGCTCTCCACTACGGCATCTCCGCTCGTCCCTCGCTGCGTGCCTCCGTTACGGCTCCGTCTCCGAGCTGCGCTCGCTTCCCAGCCCTGAGCCTCCGGCTACTTGAGGACGGAACTGCGGAGCACACGGAAGCCCAGGAAGCTGAACCGGGAGCCGGGCGCGTTCCAGAGGCGGATCGCCGACCGGCAGCTCAGCGGGGCGTCGCTCCAGCCCCCGCCCCGGTACACCCGGCTCGAGCCCGGTGACGACGGCCCCTGTGGATCGGCTGATCCCGCAGGGCCAGCATGTCGGCCCCACAGTACTTCAGGTCAGTCGCCTGAGCGTAGTCATCAACCCCAATCAGCGTTGACCAGAGAATTCGTCAGCTCCAGCGGCAACACGACTGATCGAGCAAAAGGCAGTTAACAGCAAGACCGTGGAGATACATCGGGAACTCAGCATGGTCCGCTCTTCTCTGACTGAGAAAGCGTCGAATCTCAGTTGTTCCCGGCGACAGCCAGGGCATCAGCGTCAACGTACCGTATATGAACAACGCCCAGCAGGTTACCTGGTTTCGGCCCCTCGCGCGTCAGTATTTCGCGGTCACGTTCCTGCCCAGCGGCCGTTCCCAGAGAGCCCCGCGTGCCACCAGCCGGGGCATAGAAGGCGACCGTAATGAGTCCAATCTGGTCCGTGAATCCCTGTCGGCCCGCCAGAGATTCTGCAGCGTCAACAATCTCGAACTGCCGGATCTTACCCTTCGTTCCGGTTTTCGTGGTAAAGCCCATGACTTCCCATACAGGAGGGCCGCCGCGCAGCTCTTCGCCTTTGGGATCCAGATACCGGATGCCCGCCTGATCGAGATGCGTAACCGGCTGCCCCCACAGGTCCGTGGCCAGCCCCTTTTCGGCAACTTTCAGCGTCGTATCCAGACCATCAACCAGCATCCGCATGATGGCCAGTTGGCCGCTGTTGTTGGATATGCGAACGCTGTAGACGTCACCTTTGCGGACCGGAACGAAATAGTCGTTGCCTCGAAACGATCCTTCGCGGACTTCGCCGTTGACTTTCAGTTGCACGTTGAATTTTTCCCGAAACACGGGATCCCGCAAAGCATGGCCGCCCTGAACCCGTTGATCCAGACGCTCAATCACCTGTTCGGATTCAGGTCGGGGCTGTTCGCCACTTGTCAGAAACTCCGGGCGACGATCTTCCGGGCGGACCACGACACTCTGCCCCTGCATCGCCCAGTCGTCTTCACTGAGCGCTGCCGAACCGCCCGTGATGCCGATCAGGTCTCCGGTATTGGTATCTTTCAGCTCACACTGCAGACGCAGGACGGCGCCATCCCGGCCACGAATCGAGCCAAGAGCCATCACCGGCATGTCGCCGACACCCTTCGACAGGCTGACGAGTCGCACTTTTGAAGACAGGTCCGCCAGTTCAAGGCCGCCCTGTTTCAGCATGGCTTCGCGAATCTGATTGCGGTCAACGATGCGAAAGTCGCTGTCGAGGCTCAGCTCTGTAAGCTGACGTTCCAGTTCATCGCCGCAGAATTTTCCCAGCAGTCCGAAGTTTCCGCCAAGCACTTCCTGCAGTCGGCTGTCGTCTGAGAACTCCAGAACACCCACGCGCGCCAGACGGTGCTCGTCCAGTAGATTCGCGACATGTTCGGCCATGTTGGACAGCAGCTTCCGCAAAGGTTGAGGGTTCAGTGAAACGATCGCCGGCACACCGGTCACACGCGGGCCAATAATTCGTACCGGAGTCTGCGGCCGTGGAAATCGCACATCTGCTGTGTGAGTGACTCGGCGACTGACGTATTTGTGGAGTTCGTCGATGTCGACGCGGCCATCGCTGTCGCGGTCGGCATGCCCCTTCAGACCTTCGTTGAGCCAGTAGCTGTACAGCGAACGCTGCTTTTCCCGCCAGATCTGACTCTTCTCGTCGGCTTTGCAACTGGCCAGCGTGACGACTCCTTCAACGCTCTTGAACTCGTCGCCAAGAGCGCTGGCTGACAGATTGTCGTCTTTGCTGTCAGCGTCCTTCTCGGAGCCTGCATGGCAGGAATCGATTACCAGCAGTTTGAATTCAGCCTTGCAGCCTTCGATCTGCTGCCGTAACCAGTCCACCGACAGTCCGGTTTCTTCCGGCTGATCTTTCTGAAAGTCGAGCGGAGCCAGGTACATCCGACCGTCTGCCGCCTGAAAACCGTGACCGCTGAAAAAGACCAGCACGCGGTCTCCTGCCTTTGGGCGGGCGAGCCACTTAGGCAACTGTTCCTTCAACGATGCCGCGTAAGGCTGCAGTTCCTTTTCCGAACGATCATCGGTCAGCTCCATGACATTCCGGTGGCCGTAGCCTCCGTAGGTCCATAATGTATCGCGTAACTGATGCACGTCATTGACCGTGAACTGCAGCGGCACGACGTTCTCGTACTTTTCAACGCCGATCAGCAGCGCCCACTGCTCGCCTTCATCGGCTGCCGTACATTGCGACAAACCCAGAACGACTGTTACGGCCGCCAGGATCGTCGACACAAAAAGGTTCCACCAATATCGATGCTTCAGATTCTGTCGATGATTTGCGGAGTGCATGGCTCAGATTCCCGTGGAATGGCTGGCGGTTATTAGATACAGGAACTCAGGTGAATTGAGTGGTGACGTTTAAGGTGCCAGAGCAACGGGCAGCAGAATCCGGTCAGACATCGAAGGCTTCTGTTCCCGGTCAGCGTTCCCTTCAAGCAGCAGTTCTTTCATTCGTCGTGCTGAATGCTCAAAGGCAGCCTGGACTGTCAGCGGTCTGTTTGCCTCGCGCTTGCTGATCGCTTCGGTCAGACAGTAAGTGAACCACATGGTCCCGTTGGGAGTACCTTCAAACAGACTTTGCTCGTCGGCCGCGCACGAGGTCAGAATCAGTGTGTTCATTTGACTGACGTCTTTCACCCGTGCGGCCTCATCGACCAGGAATGAATCCGCCCGCAGTCGCTTGCTGGTAACGATCCCTCCGCTGTGGCATGTGTCGAGTATCAGCACTACCTGGCGGCCGGACAGTTCTTCCAGCCAGCGGGCCAGTGTGTCGTCCAGAATGCTGGAATCCCGCAGCAGTTTCCGGCGCTGTTCAACCGGAAGTTGCTCCTCGCCGGCAGTCAGGTCGTACGGCGCGAGCGTTTCATCCAGACCATCCGGTTCTCTGGGATCATCTGTCGGAAACTGACCCGCGTGTCCGGAGAAGTAGATAAAGACGACGTCGCCTGGATCGGATACTGAGGGCAGCCATTTCAGAAACAGTTCTTCGAGTGACGCTCGTGTCGCCTGCTCATTCAACACAAGCTTTGTCCGTTCGGCATCAAGCTGACCCTGCTTGAGCATCAGGTCGTACATCACATGGGCGGAGTCAGCCAGTTCCTTATGAGTTGCTGCCAGAGCTGGTTCCTGGTACTGCCCGATCCCGATGAACAGCCCCAGTCGCCGTTTTGACGCGATGGCTTCTGGTGTCGCTCGGTTGGGATTGCCATGGGGTCGCTGAGGCCGATCTGGTTCAGTGGGCCGTTCCGGACGAACTTCGGGGCGAACACGACCGTCTTTTGAAGTCGTCTGAATTCGAACGCGGTGTTCGGTCCACATCGTCGGATCGCTGACCAGCGTCTTAGCGAGCTGCTCGATCAACGCCGGATCGACGGAAGCCGCCTTC
This sequence comes from bacterium, assembly GCA_016124895.1. GTDB lineage: Bacteria > Planctomycetota > Planctomycetia > Planctomycetales > Planctomycetaceae > JAPOLP01. The sequence goes on along the minus strand of WGMU01000126.1, from coordinate 20,916 downwards.
TGCGAGCCAGCGGCCAGTTTGTTCAGCTCCGCAATCGGTTGCCGAACGGCCAGCACCTGAAGCACCTCCTGGCCGAACGGAGCCTGGATACGGAATCGGTACTGGCGTTCGGGAGGCAGGCCGTCTGGTGGGACACGCACTGGCTTTCCCGCGGCAACCAGATTGTCCGGGGCAGCAGCGTTGGGAAACAGCAGCAGACTCTGGCTGTCCGCCTGGTGGTACAGCAGGTACAGATAGGCCTTTTCTTCGGCCATGAAAGAAATCTGCAGCGTCTCGCCTTCGCGATATTTGCCGTCAGCGTGGTTCACCACGACACCCACCAGAAAAGGAGGACGCGAGTTGATCAGCGCCGATCCAGGGAAACGGCCAGTGTCCTGTGCCTGCTCTGTGTTTTCTGAATCGGGATTCCGTTCCTGGTCGAAGGCCGAGGCTGTGGCGACGAACGTCAGCGCAACGACAATCGAAAGAGCGGCAGGGAGTTGTCTGTAAAACTGCAACCACTTGGTCATCGTATCTGTCCTCTCACGTGGAACCGTCACGGCTTCAGCCAGACGCGCTCGGTCGTCTGCTTGTAAAGTACCGGGTGATGCGGCTTTGCCGGCTTCTTACGCTCGCGGTTCCTGGCCAGAAACTCCTCCGACTCGAAGTAGGCCTGCATTTGAGCTTTCACACGTTCGTAGGCGGTGTCTATGTCCAGAGGTCCCCGTGCCTCTTTCAGCACGTTGAGCAGGTGATAAGTCATCACGCTGAGTTCTCCGTCCGGCCGAACCAGTGACAGCTCCTCGGTCGTACTGGAGGTCAGCAGGACAATGTTGCCCTGGCCGATGTCCTTCAGACGCGAGACCTCGCGATCCAGGAAATCGAAGCCCTTTGCTGGCCTCTCCGTCTCATCAATGTCCTTCTCCTGAGTCGAGAACCCGCCAGCGTGACAGATATCCAGAATGACAATGACCTGCCGATCATCGAGCGACTGTAGCCAGTGTCCGAACAGGTCGTCTGTGACGCCCGTTGAACGAGCCAGCAGTTCCGACGCTTTTTCAGGAGCGCTGACACGCTGCAGCAGCCGTCGTCCGAATTCCAGCAGCGAACGCAGGCTTTCCTGGACGTTACCTTCTTTCGCCTGTTTCAGCAGGCCCAGCAATTCGGCCAGACCAAAGTAATCGTTGGGGATCAGGAACTCGTCTTCGTGGTCACTTTCGTCGCCGTTGTCGTCCGGAATCTGCCCGCCGTGCCCGGAGAAGTAGATGATGACCGTGTCGCCTGGCCGAGATTTCTCGGGCAGCCATTTTGTGATGGCTTCTTCCAGATTAGCTCGCGTGGCTTTGTCGTTGGTGTAGACTCGCGAGCCATTCAAATCTCCAATGTCGTTCAGTTGCTCGGCCAGATATCGCGCGTCGCGGTGGGGACTGGAGAGATTGGAATTGCTGCCGGAAAACAGTTCCTGCAGCAGCGCGTACTTGTGTTCGGAGACGCCAAAGAAGACACCGAACCGCTTCGCACCCGAAGCTTCCAGTTCCTGGTTCCGGGGATACGTTGTGACCGTGATCTCACATTCCGCCCAGTGGACTCCGGTGCTGACGGGGATGACCGGCACGTTGTTCGTTCCATTGTTCGTCGGCGATTGATCCGGCGTCTCGGCCCCCAGTTCCAAACTGATGCCTTTGACGACTTCCGAGCTGACCGGGTTGAACCGCTTCGACCGCAGCCGCGGATCGGACAGGCCTTTCAGCGGCTGTTCCGCGGCGATGACTTTGACGGTTTCTGTTCCGAACGGAGCAGCGATGCGCCAGCGGAACAGGTCGTCCTCAGCGGGAATCTGCACCGCCTGCTTTGCCCGGATGCGGTTGTCCGGCTGAGCGGAGTTCGGGAAGACCTGATACGTCGCTCCGTCAGCCTGCTGGTAGATCACGTACAGATACGCGTCCTTCTCCGAGACGACTTTCAGCGAGAACGTGTCGCCTTCACGGTAGTCGCGAGACTCGCGGTTCACCTCAGCACGAACCAGGAAGCTGGGTGTGTCCTGCCGGAGGGTCGACACATCCCCTGACCCATCCTGACCGTGAACAGACGCGGTCGTCAGCAGCAACGCCAGTCCAGCGTTGATCCCAGCATTGATCACACGAAACGGTTGCAGCGAACTGTGATCATTCATCGTCGTCTCTCTGGCAACGTGAGGATTCCGGGAAATCTCGCAGCGTTTGTCCGACCAATTCTGACCAGAAGTCCCGCGTGCTGACGTCAGACGTCTCGATCGAAAACCGTTGCGCGCCCGGTCCTGATTTTCCTGGGAATTAAAGAAAATAAGGAACTTGTTTTGGACGCGTTCCTAATTGGACAGCGCCACTTTGCGGCGAAACGCCCCGAAATCATAACCCGAAGCGTCAGCGAGGAATTTCTCATAACCCGTTCCCTCGCTGACGCTTCGGGTTATGACACCATGCAAAAGTGGCACTGTCCAACTAAGCCGGGGCAACCAGAGCCGGACATGTTGAGGTGAGGCGCGTGCAATCTTCAGAAGTCCGGTCAGATCACTGCCTCTTCGGCAGGCCGGACGGGGGAATCCTAATGCCATCGCTGGTGTGCCACTGGACAAACGAAATGTGTTTGTTCTCCATGCGCCGCTCGCTACGCCACGCCGACTTCGCTCTCCACTCCGGCATCTTCGCTCGTCCCTCGCTACGCGCCTCCGTTACGGCTTCGTCTCCGGGCTACGCTCGCTTTTCTACTCTGAGCATCCGGCTACTTGAGGACGGAACTGCGGAGCACCCGGAACCCCAGGATCATTGGCACACTCGCCTGTGCCAATGAGAATCGCCCCCGTAAGCCATTTGTTTTCAAGGGCTTACGAGGGCGATGTCAGTGAAGGCGGAGAGGGGGGGATTCGAACCCCCGGTCCCGTTTCCGGGACACAGCATTTCCAGTGCTGCACAATCGGCCACTCTGTCACCTCTCCGGATCATCTGTCCCCGTGGCCGAGCTGGCAGGCGAAGCTGCCGGAACAGATCGTTGCCTGGAGAACCACTCGCGTGGCGAGCAGGCTCACGCAACACTTATTCGCCGGAATCTTCGGCAGATTCCTGCTTGCGGCGTTCGCATTCTGCGTCACGTTCAGCAATCTCGCCGACGACGGCGATGCGATGACGGATTCTGCGGCATTTGGCGTTCAAGCTGCGCCATTGCGAATCGCGGCTGCGGCCTTTCGCGTCGACACCCTTTTCGTCAAGTACCTTCACTCGTTTCTGAAGATCTTCGGTTGCCAGAGCAAGCTGACGCTGGAGAGTGTCCGTTTTGAGTGGCATTTCGTACTACCTGTAAGTCATTGGCAATTCGGGAGAAGCGGCGATTCTCAGGTACTTCGACCGAGGTTCGACGATTACAACGTCTGAATCGGGCGGGTATTCTGGCGACAAGACCCTGCCGATTCAATCCCGCCGGAGTTTCAGCGCCGCGGAGGCTGGACCAGCACTTTCAGGGCGTATCCCGGCGGCCTGACAATGGCCTCCGGAATGGAGTGGCTCTGCCTGAAACAGATTCCCAGTTCATGATGCGCTGGTGTCAGGAGGCGCCTGGCGCGGCCCGACGGCTGCAACCAAAGTGGGGAGGGCCAGGAGTCGAGGGCTCAGGGGGGGGGACACGGCGTTCTGCCGTCACGATGGTGTTGTCACACCGCCATCGCGAGGAGAACGCCGTGGAAAAGTTCATTCGTCAGTTTAGCGATCGCATCTCCGGAGTCATCTCCTGCTTCGATCGGATTCTGTTCAAGGGCTATCTGCCGCTGGGATGGGGCGATGCGATGGAAGGTCTGCTGACCCGGCAGGGACTGCGGATCAAGGACTTCAAAGCGTTTGTTCTGAAGCACTCCGCGCGGATCAAAGAGCATGCCGAAGCCATCGCGGCCCGGGCGAACCGGCCGTTTCATTACGTCTACGGCCGCCTGCGCAAGGATGACTTCGCCCGGCAGCTCGCCGAGGACGACGGCATCACGCAGGGGCTGGTCTGCGTGTTGCGGGTGCTCGAACCCTGTCAGAGCTTCAAGCTCGTGCCCGGCGAAGGCCGGCCGCGGCTGGTCAATGCCACACGCAAGTGCCTGTGTTTCTACTTCCCGGCTTTGATATTGAAAACGGGCATTGACCGCGAGTTCGGGCTGATGCATGTCCGCATTCAGTCCTGGTTCCCGCTGGTGATTCAGGTCTGCCTGAACGGTCACGAATGGCCGCCGTGGGCGGTTTGTACGGCACGGCGGCTGATGGCAGTCGACGCCGCTCACGCATTGCCACGTTATTGCAACAAACCGGCCGTGCCGGCCCGGAAGATGGATCAGCACGGCATCGAGTACCGCAAACAGGACAACGCGTTCCTGTGGATCAGTGACTGTCCTCGGGCGCAGAAGTTCGCCGACCGGTTCGAGAAAAAGAACTGGCCGCGGGTGCTCGGCGCGCTGGCCCGGCGTGTGAATCCACTGCTGAAGGATGTGCTCGCAGGACTCGAGTACTACTGGGTCATGGATCAGGCCGAGTACGCCACGGATGTCATGTTCCATGACGCCGACGCTCTGAAAGTTCCGTATCAACAACTCCTGAAGCACGCCACGCTGTGCTTCGGGGCCGAGGATGTTTTGACCTTCCTCGGTCGAAAACTGCACGGGCGGTTCCAGGGTGAAGTGCTCACGGACATGAAGCAGAAGCGTTACCCGGGAGCGCGGGTGAAACACCGGATGAAGGCCGCACGGCGGTGGTGTCATATACCTGCCGTACACTTCGGCACGGGTCAGCCGCGTCCGCGAAGCAGCGAAACTCGACCGGCCGTTCCGGGCCGTCCGGTGGAGTACGAACACGAATACTCGCGGTGCGGAGCGGTGAATCTGTTTGCGGCGTTCGACACACGGACCGGCCATGTGTGGGGCACGACGGCACGCCGCAAGCGACACGACAGGTCGAGCTGATCGAACTGCTGGAAAAGATCGACCGCGAGGTTCCGGCAGAGAAGACCCGGATCCACGTCGTTCTGGACAATGTGTCGACGCACCATGGCAAACTGGCCAGGCAGTGGCTGTCCGGGCATGAGCGTTTCCGCTTCTCATTCCCGCCGATGCACTGTTCGTGGCTGAACCGTCTTCACAAACGAAAGGGGGTGGAGCAGTGGTTTTCGATCCTGCGTCGCAAGCGTCTGCGGATCGTGGACTTTCGCGACCTGGCCCACCTGCAGCAGAGCCTGCAGCAGTTCATCGCCGAGTGGAACGAGATCGCTCATCCCTTCCAGTGGACGACAAAGTCGTTCGTCAAGATCATGGCCAGATGCGAAAACTCCCAGAATCCCTGCCTCGAAGTCGCAGCCTGAATTCCAACCCTTAATTCGCGGGACATGTACTTAGCGGTCGTTTTCAGGTTCAATCGCTTTCGCCAACTTCAGTCGCTCCCCGAACACGGGTATCGTGCTGATGCCACCGTGCGCCGGCCCCAACACCTGAGAACGTGTTTTTGTCAGCGTAAGCTCCGCTGTTTTGGCTGTCCAATTCGTTGCCGTTCACTACGATACGTGTTGGCGCGAAATTCCTGAGCAGTTGGCGACCTGAAGCAGAGTCAATTCTATTCAGGTACCCGAAGACGCGAGGGAGCTAAGCCCGTCTACACTGCTGACTCAGGACGCACTGCTACTTTGGGATCCAGGGGGAATCGTCCGTGATGAGGATGGTTGCGGTTATACCAATCCATGTGGATGCGCTCTTGCTGGATCATGATATCGCGGTGTCTGGTGCGACCACGGACTTTCGCCGCACGCCCTATTCTGATGGATTTTGTGATCATCAGCCCGATGTCGCTAACCTGAGCGAGAATCTTGTTTCTCAGCCATACCAGGACCTGACGGGCACACTTAAGGCAGGCGTGCATCTGCACTGGGCTTTGCCCACGGCGTTGTCCCGGACCACGGGTGGGCGGCGAGCAAGGCACGAGGACCTGCTGCGAGTATTCGGGGGCGACGCTGATTTTATCAATCACCTTGTCGAAATCGGGTTGTTGGTCCGGCTCAATGACCGCTGGTATTCGATCATGCCGACCGCGCTCAAGCCGATCTCCGGCCGCTATGCGCGACATGCAGCGACGCTCAATCAGTCACTTGCATCGGCGGTCGGCGGCGATTTCTTCCCAGTGCCAAACCGCTGGCTGGTCACAAGGCGATCCAGTGGTCGCGACCAGAGTTGGGTTGTTGAAAGCGACTACGTCGGGCAGTGCATCGACGGCAAAGGCAATGGCGGCGTCTCCATACCGATCGATGCCCAGGTCGGGGCACCGTTTCGTACGCTCGGTCGATGCGTGCCTCTTGAGGCGTGGGCCGAGGACCCCGATGCCGACCGTTTTTCCCCGTTGACGTCAGCAGGCTTCGGCACGCCGACGTTCGCGGCGCTTTATCCTAACTCCCACAGTGTCTTCGGACTTTATGACCCTTTGCCGGCTTGTCTGGGCATGCAGGACGCTCAGTATGACGTGATCGGCTGGTACAGCGACGGCGAGGATGATTTTATTGGGTGCGGCATTGCTGAATATGTCGCGAGGTTTGCTCGGGATGCCGGCGAGGCCCCCGGTGACGAAGTGCTGCGGAAGTACCTCACCGAGGAGTTGTTATGCGTCTGGCCAAGCGATGCGGCGCTGCCTGACCGGTGTATGTGTTGCGGTCGGATTGATGTTCGCGGCGGAGCAGAGCAAGTCGCAACACCCAACCCCGACCATGTCCGGCTGGCGATCGGGCACACAGGTGTTGAAGCGATCTCAACCTTCATAGCCAGCGAGATTGATCCCGAATTGAAGAATGTGATTGAGGACCAGCTCGAAGCGATTCAACTGGAATCCGAATTCGAGAACCGGCGCTTGGACGTGGGACTGAAGTTCAGAGAGTCGCGGCACAGCAACGCGTTTTCGGCCGAGACGGGCAGCGAGCTATGGGTGCTCCGCAAAGTCGCCGACCCGCAGCGTCCGGCCCAGGCGGACGAGGTCGACGACGACCTGCCCACTGCCTACGAGACCGCGCTGCTTGCTGCCGAGCGCGAGGCCAACCGGCTTCAAAGGGACTATGACAGTGCTTCGGCTCGGCTCGACAGCCTCCGGAAACTGCTCTTTGCCGACTGGTACAAATACATGAGCGCGGCCTACCCGCCCGAGGGCTCACGCGATCAGTACCCCGATCTCGATGAGCTGCGCACCTTCATCGAGATTCGCACACTCAACGACATCAAGAACGCTGAGCAGGAACGGGGAACCCTGGTGGTTACCGCCTCCGACCTGGGCGTAACCGGCGCTGCCGCGCCGGGATCTGCGGAAGGTTCCATTGCATCGAGTCTCGCTTCTGCGGTTACGGAGCTGGTCCGGTTGGCTGCGGCGCACAACGGTGAGATTGAAGCGGCCCACGACGATGACACGGTCCCCGGCAGGCGTCTGACCGTCAAACGCGTGCCGGGGCCGAGGTACTGGCGTCCAAACGAGCCGGTTGCGTTCCTGACCGGTGAGCAGATGCAGGCGACACCGCGATACTCGAATTCGCCCGTGGATTGCGGGGCTTTTCAGGCCGAGCTTCCGCCTGCCACGGCCGGTGATACTGCGCTGGTTCGCGATCGGCTTTCGCAGGAACTGATTGAGACCGAAGCGTGGACGCTCGGACGCCGGATCCAGCAGTCCGGGGACTGGCACCCGCTCATCCTCGAATGGCAGGTTGAAGTCTTCCCGCTCCTGGAACGGGGTAACATTCACGGCGACTCGGCGGACTACGACCCCGGTTTTATCACTGCGAATTACAGGATTGACGGCGACGCCTGTGAGTATGCCTTGCGTGAGGGCGGTGGCAGAACCGTCAAAGGGGCAAACACCTACCGCGGTCAGAGCATTCTTAGCCCCCAGTCGGGGAATGTGCTGCGCGACGCAGTCGGGGCATTTCTGAGCAAGCGGCTCGTCCCTCTGTATAACAAAGATAATCCGTCCGAGAAGATTCCCGAGCTGGACGGGTCGACCCGGCCCCACAGGATCAGCGCAAGTGAGGCTCAAGGCATCGAGAAGTGGTACTCTGCCGTGTATCTGGCCGAGATGGGCGAGCAGGAGCGTGCGCAGGACGGGTTGTATACGGCAATCCGAGCCTATCGCAGACTGCTTGAGACGACCGGACTCTCGCAGGCACTCAGCGGTTTCAATGATGCGCTGCTGATGCACCGTCAGACATATCAGCTACATATCGCCGATCCGCTGGGCTTTGAGGAGTACCGCGAGTTTACCGACCAGCGGGTGCGTGAAGCGGTTGGCCGTTTTAACCGCGTCGCGCCCGAGCCGTTGAATGACTTTAATCCGATCCGGTCCGGCGCGATGACCATTACCTCGATGCGCCTGCTGGACAGCTTCGGCAGGGCTTCGGATAACCTTGCCCTGCATCGCGAACAGATCGTTGCTTCGAATTCGATGATCAACCCCACGTCGACCTATCCGATCTTTCTCAAGCCGGCAATTACCCAGCCTGCCCGTATGAGCTTCCGTTTTCTCTCGGCCAGCCAGGCCGACGCTCATGCGGGCTCTCAGCGCATCGACTCGCCGATCTGCGGGTGGGTGATGCCCAACTATCTCGACAAGAGCCTTGTGTTTTTTGACACAGACGGCCACCCGCTCGGGTCGATTTTCGCGCTCCAGGCTCGCACTGGGGCCGAGGCACGCTGGGAACCTCCCCCCGGCGATGGCGGCTGCGGCTCACCGGGCACGATCGCCGACCCGCACCTCCGCCTCATCGCAGGCAGGCTGACCCGGCTTGGTGCGGAGTACGTCGGTCGATTTCTCGGAGCACTGGAATCTGCGATCGATGGCATTCATCCCGAGTCCGCAGCCCATCACTCGGGTGTCGCGCTCCTTGTTTCCAGACCCCTTGCAGTTGTGCGCGGTGAGCTGGGAGTTGAACTGCTTGGTGACCCCGCAGTCCACCACGGCTGGCTGGCGCTGCTCGGTGATGTGCAGGGCGTGACGCGCGAAACCAACGCGTTCCAGCGTGTCGAGATACCAATACGCCTCGGTGAGCACGGTCAGCTCAACGACGGGCTCATCGGATATTGGATCGAAGGCCATTCTCAGCCCGATGTGTTCTGGGTCCCGCCGGGTAATGCGTCGGCTGACGACCAGGACGACCGCATCCGTGCCGGTGGTAACGGCTCGGGGCTGGTCCATTCGCTTGCGGCGGCCCCCTTAAGGGTGGCGATGCTGCTGGACCCCAGGGGCAGCGTCCACGCGACGACGGGTTTGCTTCCCACCAAAGAGATCTCGATCCCACCTGAAAAGTACGCCGCGGCGCTCAGTCGAATACACGCGTTCTTCTTCACCACTCCCATCCTGACCGCGGGCGACCGTACCGCCGTCATGGTTCCGCACTCCCCCGGCCAGGAGTGGGTGTGGATTGAGCGACACACCGACGGACTCAGTGAAACTCAGGAACAGGACATCCAGCTTCCGCCAATGCAGGTGGAGTTCCCGCCGCAGCTCAAACTCAAGGATGGCTGGCTGCGCCTGACTACGACGAACCCAAAACCGACTCAGACTCAAGAGGCGTAACGTGCAAACCATACCGATCCGACTCACTGTAGATGAAATCAACCTCGTGCTCGATGCGCTCGGCTACAGGCCGTTCCGCGAGGTGTTCGAGCTGATGAGTAACCTTCAGGACCAGGTGAGCACGGCGCTGGGCCAGGACAGGCCGGGCCAGCAGGCACCGGGAGAATCACACGACCGCTCGATCCAGACTGAAGAGGCCAACCATGGCTAAGCAAATCAACGATCTTGTTTTGTATCTTCCGTTTTCGGAATTCCAGGCCGGGTCAACCCCCGACCATTCCGGTGCGCACAGACATGGGACGATTGTCGGTAAACCCCGGCTCTCACACGACGCGATCGTTGGAGCTTCGATAGTGTTCGCGGCGCCAGACCAGGGTGTTGAGAGCCCGCAGCAAGGGACACCCTCGCTCACAGGGGATCAAACGATCGCCATGTGGATCAGGCCCAGCGAGTTCGGCGATCGTCGTGTCGTGTTCAACAAGACACCGGCGGGCGAAGGGGCAATCATGCTCGACGCCGGGGGCATGCTGGCCTACCGCTACAGCGGTGATCAAGCAGCAGGGGAGGGCACCGGGGAGGTCGGTGCCCGCGAGCCGATTGAGACAGACGTCTGGACACATATCTCCGTTGTCCGCGACCTGTCGGCCAGGACAATCTCCTGGTACCTCAACGGCCGCCTGAGCAACCGTGAAGAGGCCACGCAGGACACGGTGGCGGCGGCGGACGGGCCGATCGTTGTGGCCGGGGGCGGGGACGCGGCAGGTATGATCGGCGGGATCGCCCATCTGAGGGTCTATTCCCGGGCGCTTGCCGCGGATGAAATCGTTCGCACGATGGACAGCGACCAGACGGCGCTGAGCGCCTTCCATCAAGCCCACCCCATCGGGTTCCGAATCTACGACGACCACGAGCACGACGTGCTCGCGATTCGTGAGAGTCCGGCAACGTACTATCTGGAAATCCTCAACGAGACCAGCAAGCCCGTCCGCTTTGTGCCTGCCGACGCAGCGGCCACCGACACTAAAGGATCTGGCGCATTATTCGATTTGTGCTTCCGACCGGGTACGCTGGAGGACGCGGCGCTCGACAAACTGTGCATCACGGAGCAGGGCTGGCGCGTCTCGTACTCAAAGTCCGCAGACGGGTGTGTGACGCTTCATTTTCACTCCGACCAGGAGGTTTCGATCAAGCCGGGCGCGTTCCAGCGGCTGACGATCACGAACGTGGTCGTCGTCCCCGGCGGCGGCAGCCGAGGTACACGCGTCTTGTTCAGGTATCGCGGGCTCGCAACCGCGGGCGGCCAGGCGTTGACGCGGACGAGGTTGCGGCACGTTTCGATCGTAAACGAGCGCGGAAGAGTCTCGATCCCGCTGCGTCTGGATATCGTCGGCTCACGGCGGATCCAGAACAACGGAGTGACCGCTAACACGCTCAGGCTCCGTGTCACAAACACGCTGCCCGATGACCCCGCCGAACGCGAGAACAACACCATCCGCTTCAACAGTGCCCAGCAGGATGCACCGTCGAAGGCCATCCTCGCGTTTGACACACAGCCCAACGGCAGGTCAGTCCCCTGGGCGATCGCCAGCAATGACCACGCGATCGGCTTCGGCGTTTTCCACAACGGCAGGCAGGTTCCCGCCGAGAGCGTCGAGGGGCGATCGCCCGAGTGGAGCCTGCACCCCGCAGTCACCAAACTCGGCCCGGCGGAGTTCTTCGATATCGAACTTCGCAACGTCTACACCGATCTTCAGCCTGGTCCGACTGCGGTTTATCTGCACTATGAAAACATTCCGGGGTACAGGGACGGCACGCTCACGACCACTGTCGAGAAGAGCCCGGTCTGTTTCTCCGGTTCGTCTGTGGGTGTCGGCGTTGCAGTCCCGAGCAGTACCTTCGACGTCACCAACCAGAACAGCGCGTTCTTCCGCGTCTACAACTTCTCCAGGGGCGAGGGCTCGATCGCGGGTACCCGGCTGGTCGGCGAGTGGCACGGGGCGGGCGCGGGTGCACAGGTACGCTACACCGGCGCGGGCAGCGGGTTCATTGACATCGGCCAGGACCGCCACGGCGGATTCGTCGTGGAGAGCGATGACATCCCACGGCTGGTCGTGCAGAAGGACGGCGCGGTCGTCGTCGGCTCAAGCCGTGCCTTCGGCTTCTTCGACGTCACCAACCCCAACAGCTCGTTCTTCCGTGTCTACAACTTCCCCAAGGGCGAGGGCTCGATCGCCGGCACCCGCCTGGTCGGGGAGTGGCACGGCGGGGGCGCGGGCGCGCAGGTGCGCTACACCGGCGCGGGAAGCGGCTTCATCGACATCGGCCAGGACGCGAACGGCGGCTTCGTCGTCGAGACCGACGACGCCCCCCGGCTGACCGTGCAGAAGAACGGTTATGTCGGGATCGGCACCACCACGCCCAAGACCAGGTTCCACGTCCAGGGCCACTACATGGTCCTCTCCAAGGCCGCGAACAACGAAGAGGCCAAGAAGCTGCTGCAGGACAACGCGATGCCCGCCCACTCACTGATCATCGGTGGCCCCTGGCTCGACCAGATCTACTTCTACTGGAAAGACAACACCGGCAAGCACTACACCGCCACGATCAAGGGATCGAACTTCTAACAACCACCCCGCCACGCGGAGGGCGATATGTCTCAGTTTGATTTCCTCTTTCTCGAGATCGGCCAGGGCGACTGTTGCTTCGTCCGGTGTCCGGACGGTCGAGTCGTCGTCGTGGACTGCGGTCGCACAAGCGATGCGCTGGGCGCGGGGGATTTTGGCACGTTTAAGGAGTGGCTGCGGGGTGCCGACTTCCTGTGTGGGAGGACCAACATTGACGCGATGATTCTTACGCACCCAGATGGGGACCATCACAACAAGGCTCTCGATCTGCTGCAGGGCAGTCATGACCCTGCCAAACCTATGCCAGCACTGAGTGTCGAGGATCTGTATGTCAGTGCTGGAACTCCCGATGGCCCACTCGCGATGTACGGGGCCGGAACTGCCTTTGGCGCCAACGTATATTCTAACGTTGTTACCGTGAATCGTATTCACGACATTACGATCAACTTCGCCAAGAAGGAGCAGACTATATGGAACCTTGATGCTTCTGGAACTCGTCCAGTCTACGCTACTTCAGGTGCAACCTCGATCATATCGAAATACCATGAGGTATTTTCCGGCACGGTAGGTACGGATAAGTGGTCTGTCCAGATACTTGCGTCAAATGTATTGCATGTAGATGGGCACCTGTCTAACCAGGTCAACGCGGGAAGTATTGTTACCCGCTTCAGTATCGGAGGCAGGAGGGCATTGATTATGGGAGACGCGACAGAGTCCACGGAGGCTTTTCTCGTAGATCAACAAAAGTCCCGACTAAAAAATATGGATCTCGTGCAGATTCCCCACCATGGCAGTGAGTCCTCGTCGACTGCGGAGTTTGTTGGCTTGACCAACCCGACCGAGGTTGTGGTTAGTGTCGGCTTCCTGGAGCACGTCAACAGGCTGCCCCGCTACACGCGACCGATTAGTAACTGGCTGGAGAAAATGTACGAGACGGATGAAGACGGGAATGTACAAGGACGCGGCAATATACACGACAATCCCCACCCATTCGACTATTGGACACAGACGATTGATGGCGACGAAACAAATGAGCAGCCATCCAGGAACAAGCTGCATGCACACTGGAATGAGGTGTACGGTAGGTTTGGTGAAACCAAGCCGGGATTCCCATCATCGTTCTCGTACGCCGAAAGCACCAAAGCGCAGGACTGTGTTGGTTACAAGGTGCAAGGTCAAGTACCTTGGTTTTTGTTTCGCGAGGTTGGGAATGCCGCGATTCGAATGACGGCCCACGGGTCGCAGCATTACACGCTAAACACCGATGGAGCGCACTATGTCGAAACAATACCTACGCGAAGCGATTGATGCCGGGCTGCGAGTGGGCTCGATTGATCTCAAGACTGTCGCGTCACCGGACCTCGATCGGGTCGTCGCAGACATTTTCCCTGGCGGGTTGCTCAAACTTTCGGGTTCTTCTGAACAGACGATCGCCGAGCGAGAAGGCATCCGCGTCATCGGCAGCGGTGTAGATGGGGTGCTGGCATCGACCGTGGTCACCGCGGATTTTTTTACCGATACGGATCCGGTGTCGCTGGAGTTGACCGCCGAAGCGGTTAACGGCTGGACGCTGAGGTCAGCATTCGATTCGGTACCCGCGGGTGTTTCCGAAGCGATGAAGATCGCGTCGAGTTCGAAGCCGAAGGTGCGGATCACCTCTGCGGCAGGCAAAACAACACTGACCCTCGATTTCGAACTGGACCTTGATGCGATTGGTGGCCCACTCGCCACGATCCTGAAGCCTGATGGCAAGGGATTGCCCAGCGTGGCGCTGCATGGAGAGATCATACTCGCCGAACAGGGGTCGAAGGTTCTCTCATTCGAGCTGCTGGGGCCGAAATTTCGTACGATCGACCTCAAGCTCTTTGAGATGGTCGATACGCAGATCGCGATTGGCGCCTCAGCCTTAAACAACGCGTTCGATAAGAAGCAGACGCTGCTGCCCTACGTCTCGCTGATGGCGACGATCCCCCTGACCATCGGCGGCAGGCGGGCGGACGTGCCCGTCCGCGCCGACGCGTTCAACCTCGGGCAGGCACTGCGATTTACCGCCGAGCCGGAGCAACTGATCGATGCAGGGATCACTGAGATTGCTAAGGCGCTCGTCAACGGCGTGGGTATTGCTGCCGCGATGCCCGATAATCTCAAGCTCTCCGACACTGTCTCGCTAAAACGCTTCTTCGTTGAGATCGACACCAAAGGCGGCCTCTCCGTTTCCCAGGTCGGCCTGGAGATCAAAACCGGCAGGCCGCTGCCGATCGTGCGACGCGACCCGCCGCGTAAAGACATCGCTATCGAACAGGCCGATGCGCTGATCATCATCTTCGACCCCTTCGGCAGCCGCTCCGTATCGGTTTCGATAGAAGGTGAGATCGACCTGGCGGGCAACGGCAGGCTGGTGGTTGGTGCTCTGGCGCCGGATTTCGAGGCGCACGGCGAGATCAAAGATGGTTCAGAAGTCCACTTGGATGTCTTGCTCGACGACCTTGTCGGCCGCCCCACTGGCATGCCATCAACGACGCTTCGACGTCTTCAATTCAGCCTTAGCCAATCCAACTATGAGTTTTTGACAGTAGCCGAAGGTGAATGGGCTATCACGCCAGGTCTTGAACTGCACACACTTGCGGTTGATGCCAGACACCAGCCCGGCGCGGGTACCATCGCCGTCCAGGGCCAGCTGGACATCGGCGGCATCGATCTCTGGCTGGCCGGCGAGTACGAGACCGGTGTCGGCATGAAGATGATCGGGTCCGCCGCTCAGGGACACGCGATCGAGGTCGGGCATGTGATCGACAACTTCGCCAAGCGTCTGGGCTTCACGCCAGCGCTGCCCGCGCCGCTAGAGGGACTGGAACTCTCGAAGATCACGGGGCGCTTCGACACGGGAGCGCGCGACCTGGCATTGTCTGGTGTGATCGCATTTCCCGCCGGGAGTTCCCACGTCGAGCTTGCAATGTCAGTTGCCCTGAAACGGACGGGTGAGAAGGACTACAGCGCGTTGTTCACGGGCCAATTGACCGTCGGTGGCCTGAAGTTCGATGTTGCCTTTGCTAAAGAGCCTGCGCTCACCGCATTCGTTGCCGGATACAGCGACCCGAATGGCAAGCAGATCAACCTTGGCGACGTGATCGCGCAGCTGACCGACTCCAAAGAGGTTATCGATCTGGGACGACGGTTCAGCTTCACCGTGCGCGACGCCGCGCTCGCGTTTGATCGTCGCCAGAAAACCGGGAACCGGCTGCTGCTCGCAATGGACATTGACGCGGGGATCGACCTGTCCAACCTCCCGCTGGTTGGGAAGCTGGTCCCGCCAGACCAGTCGGTGCGGATCGCATTATCTCCATTGATCGCGATTGGCACATTCACCGCTGACGAGTCGTCCGCGTTTTCCCAGTTGTTGCCGCAAGGTGGAGCCCGCTTCCCAGGCCAGGAGATCGCGCAGGGGCTGACGCTTCACACGTCGATGAAGATCGGCGACAAGCAGATCGAGCTGGCCCTGCCCATCGGCGCGTCCAAAGACACGGGCGAGCTGGTGGAAACCAGCGGGCAGAGCGGCGGGGGGGCTGCGACAGCGGCGGCGCCC
The DNA here is from genome assembly GCA_016124895.1 of bacterium. Classification (GTDB taxonomy): domain Bacteria; phylum Planctomycetota; class Planctomycetia; order Planctomycetales; family Planctomycetaceae; genus JAPOLP01. The sequence goes on along the minus strand of WGMU01000126.1, from coordinate 5,143 downwards.
GGCGAGCCCAAGTGGTTCAGCATCCAGAAGAAGCTGGGCCCGGTGCATTTCGGGCGCGTGGGTGTCCGGTATCAGGACGGCGAGGTCGGTGTGCTGATTGATGGGTCGTTCAGTGCGGCTGGCCTGACGCTCACGCTCGACGGTCTCACGGCAAAGCTGAAGCTGGATGATCTGAAGCCGCCCATTTCGCTGCATCCCTCGTTCGGGCTCAACGGCGTCGGGATTGATTTTTCAAACGACGCAATCGAGATCGGCGGGGCTCTGGTCCGCAAACATGTCCCAGCGCGGGAGGGCTTGGAAGCTTTCGATGAGTACGACGGATCGGCGACGGTGCGGGCAAAGAGCTGGTCACTCGCTGCCATTGGCTCATTCGCCTATGTGCAGAACCAGCCGTCGTTGTTCGTCTACGCGGTCCTGAACACGCCGCTCGGGGGGCCGTCATTCTTCTTTGTGACGGGCCTGGCGCTGGGCTTCGGTTACAACCGCAGGTTCATTGCCCCGCCGATCGAGGGTGTCAAGGAGTTTCCGCTCATCCGCGTGGCGACATCCGCGTCGGCAGCCGAGCCGGGCTCGGACTCCACAGCCAGCCAGGACGAACTTGTCAACGGGCTCGCCGACGCGATCCGCGTCGCTCCCGGCCAGTACTTCGCGGCCGTCGGAGTCAAGTTCACATCCTTCAAGCTCGTGGATTCGTTCGCGCTGCTTGCGGTGAGTTTCGGCCACGAGTTCCGCATCGACGTGCTGGGCATCTCGACCGCAGTGATCCCGACGCCCGAGGCAGGCAAGAGTGTGCCACCGGTTGCCGAAGTGCAAATGGCGTTCGAGGCCGTGTTTGCTCCCAGCCAGGGTATTCTTTCGGTTCGTGCCCAACTGACCCGTGCTTCTTACCTGCTTTCACACGACTGCCACCTGACTGGCGGTTTCGCGTTCGTCACGTGGTTCGATCCAAACGAACACGCCGGCGACTTTGTCCTTACCGTCGGCGGGTACCACAACCACTTCAAACCCCCATCGCACTACCCGGTCGTTCCGAGGCTTGGGTTCACCTGGCGGCTCAACTCGCACTTGATGATCAAGGGAGAGGCATTCTTCGCACTCACGCCCAGCGCCGTGATGGCTGGGGGAATGCTCGAAGCGACCTGGCGGGACGGCTCGCTCGAGGCCTGGTTCCGTGCTCGCGCGGACTTCCTCATGTCGTGGAAGCCCTACCACTATGAGGCGTCGATCTCAGTCGGCGTCGGCGTACGCTACACCTACCACTTCTTTGGCACCCATCACATCTCGGTGAATGTTGGGGCGGACCTGACCATCTGGGGGCCGGATTTCGCTGGCACCGCCCGTGTCCACCTCTGGATCGTGACTTTCACGGTTCACTTTGGCAGCCGACTGCCGACACCACCGGTCCCCCTGAAATGGAGCGAGTTCGAGGCATCCTTCCTGCCCAGGCCCGCCGAAATCTGCTCGATCGCTTCAATCTCCGGCATGATTGGGTCCATCAAGCCCGGCAAAGCCGGCGGTCCGCAACGCGAGGTTTGGAAATTCAACCGGAAGGACCTGGCGATCGATGCGGGTTCCGCAATCCCATTGAACGCGGTGACATTCGGTAAGGGACAGCGGGTGACACTCGACATGCTTCAAGTATCGGGGGGCGGGGCCGTGCGCCAATACCTCAGCGAGGACGACGGCGCTACCTACAAACAGCCTCGCGGCGAAAAGACCATCACCGTCGGCAGCATTGCGGTCGGCTCGATGGGCATCTCCTCGCCCAGCGACGTGGATACTCATCTCACGGTCTCTGTGCATGAGCAGGGCGTCGATGTTACGCACCGGTTTAAGCTCACACCCGTCCTGAAACCGGCGCCCGCAGCTTTGTGGGGCAAGCAGCTTAAGCCATCGCTGTCTTCCGACCGGCTGATCCCGAACACGGTCTGGGGCTTGCGGCTGGAAGCGAAGTCCCCTCCCCGGCCTGGGGCGTCGGCACCGATCGATCGGAGAAATCTTCAGTTTGCGATCTCTGCCGTCGACCACGCCTATCACTTTGAGAAGCCGACAACCATTCGGACAGTGCAGAAGGCCGGGCGCGATGAAGTGCAGGCATCGATCAACCAGACAGAAATTGCCAACGCTCGAGCCGCGATACTCAAAGAGTTCGGCATCGCCAACGCGTCGGATGCGGTGACGGCGCGGGAGTCGCTGGCTGACGTGCTGCTTGCCGACCCCGTCGTTACCGCCTCCTGATCCCCCCGTCCACCCCGCTGGAGGCCACATGCCCGCCCTCACTGTCAGCACAATGCCGAAAGGCAAGATCGAGTTCATCGACAGCCATATCCCCTCGCTGGAGAGCGGGCTCTACACGGTGTCAGTCAGCCAATCCGTCACGACCAAACGGTCCGCGGCTCCGACTGTTTCTCGCCCGTACAGCGCTGAGCATGATTTCTTCATCGCAGGTGAGCGGTTTGTGCTCGACCCCACCGAGGTCGTGTCGGTCTTCCCGCCGCGCGGCAATAACGGCGATCACGGCAACGTCATCCCACATGTGATCCTCAAACGCAGCACCCTGCCGTGGGAACGGTGTCGCGCCGGAGCTCCAGAGACCGAACCCTGGCTCGCACTGCTGGTTGTGCATGAGGGCGATCCGGTCCAACTATCAACCCACAACGTCTCTGCATTGCGGTCAGAACGCGCGACTGGCAGCTCGACCGACGGCATGGTGCTTCCGGGGTACGTGGCGGAACCCGGCGACGACCCGGATGCCCGCATCAGTGTGCTCTCAATGCCAAGATCGTATGCGAACGCCCTGATCCCGCCCGAGCAGGTCAGGGCGCTCACCGCGCATGTTCGCCGCCCCATGAACGACAACTCGGAGCCCGACGGGCTCGACCAGGCGGTCGTAATCGCGACCCGGCTACCCAGGCCAGGTGCCACGACCACCGCCCACCTGGTCTCGATCGAGCACCTTGACAGTCGCGTTGACCCAGTCAGGCTTGTGTCTCTGTACAACTGGAGTTTCTCCTGCCCCAGCGACGAGGCCTACCTTGTCACTCCCTCGGTCGTTCAGGCGATCGGCAGGAAGACCGACCTGAGCATCGAAGAACTCAAGGCGGTTACGAAGATTGCTGACGCGGGCGAGATCATAGGCGCGAAGAACTTCCAAGACGCTCTGAAGCGCGCGATTGGCAAGAAGCGATCGGATCAATTCTTCGTTGAAATCGCATCCAGCGCTGCTCATACCCGAGAGAGTTTCAAGGGCCTCATTCTCAATCTCGATCGGCAGCCCTCCTCACCCGGGGTCGGCAGTGAGCAGTCGGGCGTCCTGGGCCAGTACCTGCGATTGGGTTCGACCATCCTGCCACACCTCACGCGGCAAGGTGACCAGTTGCAGACATGGTACCGCGGTCCCCTCGCGCCCGGGCCGGTCGAAGTCGATAATCCGCTCCCCGCACAGACCGCTGACCAGCTCCTGCACTACAACCCGGAGATCGGGATGTTTGACGCGACCTACGCCGCAGCGTGGGAACTCGGGCGTCTATTAGCCATCACCGATCCCACAATCAACGAGCCGGTTGCTCTCTGGAAAACACGCCACGCACAGCACCAGGTCGCCCAGTCCGATACGAAAGCCAGACACCTGCCGCTGCAGCGAGGGTACACAGCCGATGAGCTGGGCGTGCCCAAGCCGCTTGAAGGCGCTTTAAACAGATTGCGTCTGCTCCACGGCGTGCCATTCTGGTACCTGATCCCTGACGAGCGCATGCTCCCTGTCGAATCGATCCGGTTCTTTCAGATCGATGCTGGTTGGATCCGCGCAATGCTCGACGGGGTCATGAGCATTGGACGCGTCACACCTGCCGATCTCCAGCGCGACCGAGAACTCGAGTCGTACTGGCGGGACGACACGCCGAGGACTGGTTTCCTACTGCGCTCACACGTGGTCGCCGGTTGGCCGGAGTTTCAGATCGACGGCTACCGCGACACGATCGAGCACGACCACTTTGTCCCGTCGCAGGAACGGCTCGACATCGTCCGGAAAGACCGGCTGGCGCCCGACACCATGATCTGTGTCTTCGACGGGGTCGTGATGACCACTGACCTGCACCTGCGGCCGGAGACCATCCACTTCGGGCTTGACCGCTTGGCAGGTCAGCCGGGCCGGTTCCGCAAAGAGCTGCGCAACAACAAAGGCGAAGAGGTTGCGTCAACAGCAATCGACGATGTTCCATTCAGGAACTCGAAGAACCAACTGATCGTTGACCTTGCGAAATTCAAGGGCATGATCGAGAACGAGCTTGGGCTCAATGTGGGCACTCTTTCGCCAAGCCAGTTCGCGCTTGAGATGATCGAGGGTGTGGAGAAAATTCGTCTTCGCATCAGTGGCTGACAGACGCCGGTCCTCAAGTCGCGGGTGGAGGGAAGAACGCAGTGCCTTCCTCGTGGGCGGAGCGTGTTTAGCGTGCTTTCGGAAGCACAGTGGGACGACGCGGCGGCGGCACCAAACGGGCAACCACTGCGAATGCAGTGCCTCAGGGCTGCCACTTCCGTGTCCGTCTGAGGCTTGTTGACTTTTGCTCGCCATTGATGCGGCCGGAGGGGGGTGGTCGACAACACCAACGCGGCGAGATCCCGTCGCAGAATCTCGTCGATCGAGGGTTTCTAATGCGCCGGAGTTGCCTCAAGAACTGTCCCTTACGCCGGAGTATTGCAGCAATCGTTCGAGTTACCGAGATTTCTGGCTCGATCATGACGCGATCGAGAGCCAGTGGCGGAGAGCATTCTCGCGTCCAGAACGGCAAAGCAGGGCATCGTCAGTCTCAAGAAACGTTGCCTTCTGCGATGCGGCCACGCCTTACATGAATCAGCGGGGCTTTTTTACGCGAATTCGCGTCGGTGTGCCGGACCTGGTGCAATTCCTGCAGCGGAATTCGACGCGTCGGTCGTGATCGCTGGAGCATGTTGGCAGAGTGGACGTTGCTCTCACTGAGAATGTCCGCAGCGACGAGGTTGAGTGGAGATAGGCGTTCAAAACGGACCCACATCGGGGGACTGATCGGCGTCGAAAATGGACCCGCTGCCGGGGTCTCTGGAATCTTTGAGCTAATTTGGCCTGGGGTTTCGGAGCCGAAGGATGCTGACGGTGGACGATTTT
>WGMU01000110.1 GCA_016124895.1 bacterium | reverse complement strand
TCGCCTGGGTCTCACCGATCGAGTTCGAGGCGAACTATCACGACCGCCTCACAACCTCAGCAGCACTCACAGAAAACAGTACGACGGCAACCGCTGTCTAATCTCAAAGCCACACCTGTCCGTTTTTCATGGACTCCCGCATTGCTTCCGGCGTAGCCCTTCACGGACGTTTGATCGCCTTCCAGTTGACGAAGGACGTTGTTCGATTCACAACGTTGCAGCCCACCATGATCCGCAACCAGGAAAACGAACCATGACGACACTGATGTCCCGCGTGCTCCTCATGCTGGCCTTGCTCGCCGGGGTTTCTCGATCAGGCTTCCCTGCCGAGGCCGACGAATGGCGGACCTGGCGTGGACCGAATCTCAACGGAGTCGCCACGGCCGGGCAGACGCCACCGACTGAGTGGTCCGAAACAAAGAACATCGTCTGGACAGTTCCCGTACCGGGTCGTGGCCATTCATCCCCCACACTCGTTGGCGACCGAATCTTCCTGACCAGCGCGGACGAATCCTCGCAGACACAGGCGGTCATCTGCTTCGATCGAAAGACGGGACAGCAGCTCTGGCTGACGCCGGTCAACCGCGGAGGGTTCCCGGCTCAGATTCACAACAAGAATACGCACGCGTCGCCGACAGCGGTTTCGGACGGCGAGCGGGTTTACGCGAGCTTCCTCAACCACGATGGCGTGCAGCTTGTCGCGCTGTCGCTTGAGGGGAAGATCCTGTGGCCGAAAAAACAAAGTTCGGTCGGAGCGTACCTCCCGAAGCAGTACCGGTACGGCTATGCCCCTTCGCCGCTGCTTTACGACGGGACGGTGATCGTCGCGTCCGAATCCGACAGCGGCAGCTTTCTGGCAGCGTTCAATGCAAAGACCGGCCGCGAAGTCTGGCGCACGCCACGGCCGAACAGGATCAGCTATTCGTCGCCAGTGGTCGGCCGAGTCGCCGGACGCGATCAGCTTCTGATCAGCGGCAGCGAACTCGTTTCGAGCTACGACCCGAAAACGGGCAAACCGCTGTGGGCAACGCCCGGAACGGCCAGCGCAACCTGCGGCACAATGATCTGGGAAGGCGATCTCGTTTTCGCCAGCGGTGGCTACCCAACGAAGGAAACCATCTGCGTCAAAGGGGACGGATCGCGAACAGTCATGTGGCGGAATCAGGAAAAGTGCTACGAACAGTCAATGCTGGTCCATGACGGCTACGTTTATGCGGTCAACGACGGTGGGATCGCATTCTGCTGGAAAGCCGACACCGGCCGCGAAATGTGGAAGTCACGACTGGCGGGCCCCGTCAGTTCCTCCCCGGTTCTGGCCAACGGCAACATTTACATCTCGAACGAACGCGGCACGACATTCGTCTTCAAAGCGACACCGGAACAGTTTGTCGCAGTTGCTCAGAACCAGCTCGGAGACGAAGCCTTTGCATCGCCAGCCATCGTCGACAGCCGGATCTACTTGCGCGTCGCCAGCAGCAGCCGCGGTGGCCGACAGGAAACGCTCTACTGCATCGGGCAGTGACTGCTTGACATTGTGCAGTCGCAGACTGGGAGTAAAGCACCAGCTGAGTCGACTGAATCCGGATCAGCTTGAAGCAGGACCAGGCTCCGGCGCGTCCGTCTGCGATTACGCGACCTGCTACGGCAGTTTCGGTTCCTGGACGACGACGATCCAGCCAGTGTCTTCGATCTTTGCCGGGACGGCCCCTCCGCGGCCGGTGTCGCGGGCGCGGTGAAAAATGATCGGCTCGCAGGCGGCGATCCAGTTGTCATCGCCAGACAGATAATCGTGGTGGCTGCGTCGGATTGCGTCGCTGCCCGTCAGCGGCTGCGCGTTCGCCGTCTGCTCGTGCTGCAGTCGACGGACCGCGCGCAGCTCGATCAGATCGTCCAGCACTTCCTGCGGAACGCGCCGCGCTTCTTCCGCCAGTGCGGCGTGTCGAGTCATCCAGTTGGGGTCGGCCGCCCGCGAATCGTGCAGAATCGTACCACGCTGGCCATCTGAGTTCTCACCCGTATCGACCAGCAGGATCGCCCGGTCACCCTGCAGCCGCGTGTTCAGAATCTCGAAGTCGCCGAGACTCTGCGACATGCCCAGCACGCCGACGACCTGTCGCTTCGGCCCTTCTGAGTCGGCAGCAGAGGCGTCGGCTGGAATGCTCGCCCAGACGGGAACCGTCAGCACGACCATCCAGCGATCGGTGGATGTACTGCGAAAGACGATCGACCGGTACGCAGCGGTGATCGGAGGACGCGGATTGGCCTGTGCGTCGTTTTCGTCGAGATCGTACCCCAGCCCGTGGAAGTAATCCCGGTAGCCGAAATTGATCCCGATCCGGTTGGAGGGCGGATTGCGTCCGGCCATACGACCGTCAGGCAGGTCGACGAACCAGCTTGTTGATCGAGCGGGACCGCCGTCGTCCATTGCAGCCGTACGATGGTCCGCCAGCCAGTACTGCAGTTCGAGATCGCCGTCCGACGGGATCTTTTTCTGCTGGCTCATGCGCAGCAGGATGTCGGCCAGTCCGGGATCTGCCGCGGCATTCTGCAGCAGCAGCCAGCGAAGCTGCAGGTCCCGGCCAACGGTTCGCGCGACAAACTGAGCGGAAAGCTGCAGGCTGTCGACATGCGCTTCAGACGCGGCGATGCGAGCGTCGCGTTCACGATCGGCCGCCCGCTGCTGAGTCACCGCCGCCGCCGACACGACCAGAGAAACCACCATCAGCGAACTGACCAGTGACAGCGTCCAGCCGCGGTGATGCCGGAACCAGCGCCCGATGCTTTGCAGTCGCGTATCAGCCGCGGCGTCGAGCGGTTCATCGGCAAGCCAGCGTTCCAGATCGTCCGCCAGATCGAGTGCCGTTGCATAGCGGGCACCTGGATCGAAACTCATCGCCTTCAGGCAGATCGCTTCCAGTCCGCGCGGAATGTCAGAGTTGCGGTCACGTGGAAGTGTGAATGTTCCACAACGGGCGAATGCGATCGACTCATGAGCAGACTCGCCTTTGTAGGGAGCCGTCCCGGTCAGCAGTTTGTAGAGCGTCGCGCCGAGCGCGAAGATGTCGGACGCCGGTGTCAGATTGAAAACGCCTGTTGCCTGCTCGGGGCTCATATAAGCCGGCGTACCGACCGGGCCGCCGGTGGACCCCGTCGAGCTGCTTTCTGATCCGCTGCTGGGCATCAGCGTCTGCTCACCACTGGCGCGCGCCGTTTCGTCGCGGTCGATCGCCATCGCGAGCCCCCAGTCAACAACCAGCGTATCACCGTATTTTCCGAGCATGATATTGTCGGGCTTGATGTCGCGATGCAGGATGCCGCGGTTGTTTGCATACGCGATCGTGCGACAGACCGTGACAAAGCGGTTCAGCAGTCCGCGGAATTCGACCGTTCGGCCAGGCGAAAACGGCGAGCCACCTCCATGGTGCCGCTTGTGCGCGGCCATCGGTGCGTGCAGCCGGGCGATGCGGTCTTCGAGCGACTCACCTTGAATGAACCGCATGGCGTAACACAGTCGCCCATCTTTTGTCTGACCAAAACCGTAAACCGGCACGACGCCAGGGTGATCGAGACGCGCGGTGACCTCTGCCTCAGTCCGGAACTGCTCTCGGCATTCCTTACGGTTGCGATGTCGCGTCTTGATGAATTTGAGAACGACGTCGCGCTGCAGCTCGCGGTCGTCGGCGATGTAGATTTCACCGAGCCCGCCCTTCGCGTGAAACCGCAGCTTGCGGTACTGCTGCACGAGCCGCAGCGCGCCTGATTCGCCGCTGTCCGACCGGCCTTCTTCGACGACGGTCATCATCACCCCGATGTCGTCGGCCGCGGCAGTCTCTTCGGCCAGTTGCGGGTCGGCGGCGTCGATCCGCTGCTGCACTTCTCTCAGCAGTTCCGGGCAGTCAGCGCAGAGTTCTTCGGGAGGCACATACTGCCCTTGTCCGAGCAGTTCTTCCCACTGCGCAACGATCTGATCTACGCGAGCGTCCCCCAGCATGGCCACTCCTGAATCTTCGAGATCGAAACGTGAGGCTGTTTCCGCGTTGCGTGACGGCGCGTGATCTCACAATTGCAGACTCAACCGTCACGACACCGTACGTCATCAAACACTGCGGCCCGCTGAAAAGCTGCGCTCTCCGCCGCAGGCTCGGCCGGTTTCTGATTCAGGCGCTGACCCCCGGACATTGTACCCGCGTGACGTAAACCTCAAGCACGAAGTTGGCAGGCAGAGCCAAAGCTGAGGTCTGAGGGTGAGAGTCCAGCGACCTGAGTCTGGGAACCATGAGGAAACGGGGCAAAGCACAACAGCTCCCACCGCGTTTACCAATTCTCCCTTATACCCTCTGCCTGCTGCCTTCCTGTCAATCTGGGTAGCCGAGGCAGCCACTTCCGGAATTTCCGATTCTGACGCTGCATTGGCCTCATCCCAGCGATCGCTACAGGCCGAATAACCGGAATGACTGTTTCTACCGGAACAGCTAGCCCAGTTTTCCATCCACGCGATCGGGACTTCCGATGATGACGCAGAAGCGTTCGAGACTGTTTCGAGCTCTCCTCTGTTCCTCAGCTCTGGCGGGGATCACGTCTCAGGTGTATGGCCAGGACGGCGTGTCGCGCGTCGGAAACGGCCCGGTGCCGGAGCCACTTCCGGGACCAGACAACGCTGTAACTCCTGATGACCAGTCAGGTTACCCCCAGCTTCCGAGTTACCGCCTCCCACAGTTTGTCCCGCCGGGAGATATGAACCCGGTCATTCAGCCTCCGCGGCCGATCTGGCAGGATGAGCTGGGACCGCGGTATCGCATGGATACGCGAATCGGCGAATGGCTCGGCAGTACTGATCAGGGGCAGTTTTCCGGCAACGCTCTGATCCCATACACGTTCGAGGGCTCCAACACGATCTTTGTGTTCGGCGCCAATGGCGCGGCGACTTACAACAGCCAGGGGGCCGGCAGCCTCGGTGGCGGCTTCCGCCGTTACGACCCATTCCGGAATCGCGTGTACGGCCTCACCGGCTGGTGGGACTACGACGACGGAAATGCTCGACCCTACCAGCAGGCGGGCATCAGCATCGAATCTCTGGGACGCTGGTTCGATTTCCGCGCGAACGGCTATATCGGTCTCAATCGAAATGCCAACGTTCTCAGTGCGACGCCGACGGGAACGGTCACGCCGACCGGCAGCAGTCTGCTGGCCGACATTCAGCAGCGGGTCGAATCACTCTACAGTGGCTTCAACGCCGAAGTCGGCGGTCCAATGCCGATTCTGGGACGGTACGGCTTTGAGGCTTACGTTGGCGGGTACTACTTCCAGGCAGCGCACGATCAGGATGCAACCGGCGTTTCTGTGCGTCTGCAGGCAAACGTCACGGACGACGTCTACCTCGGCATCAACGTGACGCACGACGATCTGTTTCAGACGAAGGTCTACGGAACAGTGACGATCACACTCCCGGACGGCCGTCCGCAAACGTGGTTCCGCCCGCGCAGCGTGCAGTCAAAGATGCTCTCCCAGGTGCAGCGTCGTTACCGGGTTGTCGCTCATCAGCAGGATCGTATCGTGCAGATGGCAGCAACGGGCATGACCATGGCTCCGATGAGTGGCGGAGCGACTGCTTCTGGTGCCGGCTTTTCGATCGGCAACGTCATCTACGTCGACCCGGAAGCCTCGATAAACGGCATCGGTACGTTCGAGAACCCGGCGAACACGTTTGTCGGGCTGGCCGCTCAGGGGCCGAATACGCTGTTCGTTCTGCGCGGTCTGGATCACAACGGTGACGGCAGGATCAGCGATGTTCAGGGCCGGTTGACGCTCAGCGACGGCGATGTGGTGCTCAGTGAAAACTACATTAATACTCACCCCATCACGCTGTTTACGTCGGCCGGTCCTGTTGCTCTGCCGATGCTCAATCCGAACGCGGTGACGCCCATCTGGGACAATCCGTCCGGTGGGCCGATTATTACGCTGGCCAATCATACGGAAGTGGCCGGCCTGCTGTTCGATGGAACTACTGCGGCCGGGCCTTATGCGACCATCATCAGCGGGGCCAACCTGGAAGGTGTCAGCATTCACGACAACACGTTCTGGAATTACGGCGACGCTGCTGTTGATCTCAGAAACGTGACCGGAACTGTCGACAACGGCGACCCGCTGATCGTCTACTCGAATAACTTCTACGGCAATTCCGGGCATTCTGTCGACGGCTTCCGGCTGGTCAACAACGGACCCGGCACCGTCGATCTGGAACTCGGAACCACGGAACTCAACCTGCGGGCCAGCAGCGGTCTGGCTCAGGGCAACGTCGCTTACGGAAACTCGGGTGAAGACGCTAACGGCAACGGTCAGCTTGACGCCGGTGAAGACACCATTGACGTCAACGGTATGCTGGACCGCGGAGCCGGCTTCCGCATCACCGCGCTGAACCGGGCGGTCATCAATGCGAACATCGCCGGCAACACGGCAGGTCGCGAAAACGACGCGAATGGCGATGGCCTGACCAACTCCGAAGACATCAACGGCAATCTGGTGCTCGACCTGGGCGAAGATACCAACGGCGATGGCCGACTGAACTTCGGTGACGACCTGAACCGCAACGGCAAGCTGGACTTCGGGAACAGCCAGGGCTTCGTGATTACGGCTGGAGCGACCGCCAGCACGATCAATCTGACGTTTATCGAGAACACTGCCGACTCGAACATAGATGACGGTGTCGTCCTCGCGGCCAATGCGTCGACGCTGAATGCCGGGACGATCGGCGAAGACGTCCTGGGACTCGGGCGACTGAACCAGTACCTGGACACCAACGGCGACGGGATCCTCGAAGTCGTTCCGTTCAGCGAAGACGTCAATCACAACGGGCTGCTGGACGCCGGCGAAGACACCAACAACAACGGAATCCTCGACGTGACGGTCACGCCGTTTGAAGACCTCAACGGCAACGGCAAACTGGATCTGACCGAAGATCTCAACGGCAACGGCAAGCTGGATCCGGGCGAGGACATCAACGGCGACGGCCACCTCGACGTGTTTGAAGATACAAACAAAAACGGTCTGCTCGACGCTGGTGAGGATGTTGACGGCGACGGCGTGCTGGACCTTGTCGAAGATCTCAACAGAGACGGCGTGCTGAATCTCGGCCCGGATGCGAATGAAGATAAAAACGGCAACGGACGACTCGATGCCGGTGAAGATCTCAATGGCGACAAGTTCCTCAACGTCGGCAACGGCAATGGCCGGCTTGACGGTGGGCAGATCATTCGTGGCAACGTGATTACCCGCAACGGCCGCAGTGGTCAGCAGGGGCTGGGCCGTGACGGCATTCGGATTGACTCGGTCAATAACTCGAATGTGCTGCTGAACTTTGTGGACAACAAAATCGGCGATGTCACTGACCGATCGACCGGGAACGGCGGGGCCGGGCTGAACATCACGGCGGACAGCGGCTCGCTCGTCGCCAACATCGGGCTGCTGTACTTTGAAGACGTGAATTTCAATGGAGTACTCGATCCCGGTGAAGACACAAACAGGAACGGCAGTCTCGACACACTGAGTCCCGGTAACCAGTTCGTCGCCAATGCGGGCGGAGGCATCAATGTCGACCTGCACGGGACGGCCGTCGGCAATATTCAGGCGATCGGCAACACGATCCTTGGGACCGGCGGCGGAGCCCTTGGTTTTGCGATCGCCGGTGATACAACCGGAGCTCAATTCGACTTCGTCAACTCGTCCGCCCTGGGCATCGATATTACGAACGTCCGCTGGAACATCGCAGCGGCTGGTCTGCAGTTCAACACCGATATTACCATGGGCGGCGCCCAGTTTTCTGCCCAGAACAGCACGGACGTGACAACCGGTCTGCAGTCCGTGAACGGTTCGACGAATTTCACCGTCGCAAATCTCGCCACGACGCTGAACGCAGTCTTCAATGACTTCAACCCCATTAACGGGATTCTGGACACCGGCGAAGACACAGATGGCAACGGAGTTCTGAGCCCGGGCGAAGATACCCCGGAACAGCTCTCGTTCCTGATCGACGTCGATCCCTCAGGGATGCCGAATTCGGCCGTCTTCGGCAATCAGCTTGCCGGGTCAATTGTCGACGTCACGTTCAATACGGGTGCCACTCTGCGTGGCACGATGCAGGTCGATCCGTCCAATGCGACCGGGGCCATCTTTGTCCCGCAGACGAATTTCCTCGCACCCGGTAACGGAATCACGCTGACGACAGCAGATAACGCCGTGCTGCAGCAGGCACTCGTCTACAACAACGCCATCAGTGGATTTGGCGGAGCCGGTGTGGCCGCGGCAGCCATCGATCAGGGCAACATTCAGAATCTGATCGTCCGCGGAAACGCAATTACCGACAACGGGTCAAACCGCGTCACGACGGCCTTCAATCACGGCATCGACCTGCTGACGCAGAACACACAGCTCACGTCCAACGCGCAGCTCACCGCAGACATCTTCGGAAACACGCTCGGCGGTAACGTCGCCGGAGCGATCAATGCCTTTGCGAATGGTGGTTCACTGTCGCTGACCCGCGTCGAACAGAACATGATCGGCATCAGTTCCGCCACGACGTTGACGGGGAACGGCCGTGGAATCTCCCTGGCGACTCTCAATGCCGGATCGCTCGACGCCCGGATCACCAACAACCAGATCCAGAACAGCCTGCAGAATACGCTCAGCCCGACCGTCTCCACATCCGGTGACGGTATCGAAGTGCTGGCGAATACGGGCACGATCACACTGTCCGAGATTGCCGAGAACATCGTCGGCACAAACGCTGGGGACGGCATTCAGTTGAACGTGTCCAACGGCGGTTCGCTGATCGTCTCACCAACTGAAGATGTCAATGGAAACAACGCTCTGGATTCCGGTGAAGACTTCAATGAAGACGTCAACGGTAACGGAGTGCTGGACGTCGGCGAGGACGTCAACCGTGACGGCGTTCTGAATCTCGGCAACGGAAACACCTTCCTGGATCGCGGCCTGTTCATGAACAACGTGATCAACAATGCCGGCAATTCGATCTCGGTCGACGCCAGCAACGGTACGGTGATCCTCAACGACGTGGCCCAGAACCTGATCGTCTACAACACGGCCGGTACGGGCGGATTTGCCATCAACGGCGTCAACTCAGACATCTTCGCCTCGTTCACCGGTAACTCGGTGACCGGCGATCCAAACAACAATCCCAACGGCGGCCCCGGCCTGCTGGTCTCGACGTCCGGGGGGAATTTCGACGTGAACGTCGGCGGCTCGCGTCCGGAAGACGGCAACATCTTCAGTCTCAATACCGGTGCCGGCATCGCTTTCACAATGACCGATACCGGGACGGGATCATTCGCGATCCAGAACAACGAGATCACCTCGATCTTCGATGACAACAATCCGCTGACGCCGTATCAGGGCGATGGTATCGCGGTCAACCTGGTCAGCTCGGATAACCTGGTCGATGCCACGGCCACGCTGACGCGTTCGGACATCGTGGGCAACGTCATCGGCGACTTTACCAACTCGACTCTGGGTGTCGGTGGTTCGGGCATCGCCGTGCTGCTGTCGGAGAATACATCCATCGAAGATCTGCTGATTCAGGACAACCAGATCGGCGGTGCCGGCAACGACAACACTGCTCAGAACTTTATTCCCGCGAGCTTTATCGGTGATGCCGGTATCCGCTTTGACCGGCTGGACGATGCTGAACTCAACCGCGTCAATCCGCGGACGGGCCAGTTGCGATCCGTGACGATCGCAAACAACCTGGTTCAGAACAACGGCTCGGTCGGGAACTCCGTCGTCGACGGTCTGCAGATCAACGTGATGAACGGCATCCGCGACGACATCGACTTCGACATTCGCGACAACATCTTCTCCACCAACAGCGGAGAAGGTATCCAGCTCAATACCCAGGCCGATGCCAGCCTGCTTGCCGATCTGACGGGCAACCTGATTGAGAACAACACGCTGAACGGCATCCACATGGAAGGTATCGAGATCATCGCGACCGACCAGGAAACTCAGGGCGGCACCTGGATTCAGAACGTCATCCGCAGCAATGGGCTGAGCGGCATTCAGATCGACGGCGTGAGTGGCGACGTGATTCCGCTGATCATCGGTCAGAATGGAGCTGACCCCGTCACCGGTCAAAGCTTCGGCAACCTGATTGAACTGAACGGTGGCGACGGTATCGAGATTAACTCGGGCGGTTTCGTCCAGATCAACAACAACATCATTGCCCGCAACGGACAGGATCCGAATCTGGTCGCGCAGTTTGAGGGCAGTGGCATTGACATCAATGCCCTCGGCATTGGCCTCCGGAGTGCAACACTGGTCAACAACTCGATCACTCAGAATGCCCTGGATGGTCTGGAAATCGAAGCATTCGGCACCGCCGCAGTCTATGTCGAAGCCTATGGTAACTCGATTGACGCGAACGGTGGCCGCGGTGTTGACATCCTGAACCACTCTGCGGGCGTCTTCGATCCGGTCACAAACATCCGCTTTGGTGACGGGACGGCCGCCGGAGCAAACAGCATCACATCGAACGGTGAGGAAGGGTTCTACGTCGTCAACACCTCATCATCGACGCAGAATCAGACGGACAACTCACGCGTACCTCTGGCCGCCGACGGCAGTATTCTGGCGGCACCAGACATGGTCCTCGACATCAACCGGAACTTCATCCACGCCAACAACAACAACCAGTCGAATATCGCCGGCATTCCATTCCCCGGCGGCGGTCTGGTGCTTCGCGTTGGTACCAGCAATGCACTTCGCGGAGTTGGTGTCGGCACGGTTGTCGCGGACACGACCGGCGACCCGTTTGGTTTCGGATTCGGAGCGGTGGTCGGTGTTGGCTCAAACAGCTCGGTCTTCGGCAACGGGCGCATCAACGCCCGCGTGATCGACAACTCGTTTGAAGGCAACCTCGGGGATGACGTCTACATTGAGTCCTTCACGTCCACGGTCGATCCGGCAATCAGCGGTGGCATGTGGGACCAGATGGTGTTTGCTCCGCAGGGCAATGAAGAAACCGACCCGCTGGCTCGGCTCAACCTGGTCTTCCGCGGCAACATCGGTAACTCACTGAATGTCACCAACGTCGGGGCGTTTTACAACAACGCGGACGATCAGTTTAAGAGCCGCGTCAGCAACGCGATGGTCGCCAACCCACCCGGACCATTCCAGTCGGGCAGCCGTCGGCGTAATGCCCAGCGAGTTCCGGCTCGAGGCACGGGCGCCAATGAGCTGCCACCTAGTTCTCTGACTTCGCCGGATATGGGGGCCTATCAGTATCCGGGCGTTGGAGCGAGCACCTTCCGGATCGAAAGCGACTTTGACGTTTCCGGTTTTCAGACAGGAGACACGTTCTTCATCGACGGCTCGCCGATCCCTCCGGTCTTCAATGCCAACGGTATCTTCCGCGTTGGACCGGACGAAGTTCCGTACGGCTGGGGAGCGGTCACACCGGGCACGTTCGACTTTGACCAGGTCTTCCTGACAGCTCCGCAGCCGGGGAACTGATCTCGAACGCAGCATCGACAAACGAGGATATTTCCGAGACGCTGATTTTTCGCCGGGACAGGAGCGTGCTCCCCGTCTCTCAGCGAGAGATCAGCGTTTTCTTCATTGGTCAGCAGCGAGTTCAACCATGCGTCGCTCTGCAATTCTGCTATCGGGCACACTGCTGTTTCTGGCGATCAGTGATCTCGCCTGCGGACAGACACAAATTCGGCAGACTGTGCCGCCCACACAGATCAGTTTCGAGATTCTGCTGCCGGAACGTCGGACCGGACTGAACGCGCAGCGATGGGGAGCGGTTTTTCAGCAGCTCGGCGAGTCCGCGCGGTTTCGGCAACCGTTGCTCAACGACAAGCCTGAAATCAAGGAAGTACGGAGTGGGCGCACGCGGATCGTGACGGCCATCGGAGATCTGCAGCCAGATGGCTCGATCGCGTTTCCTGACCACAGGTTTCGGCTCAGCGATACACGCAAACTCGCTGAGTGGGTGCGCGAGCTGAAAACATACGGGGCTCAGGGCTCGCCGGACGGTCGCTCGAATTTCGGGCTCTCACCATCGCAACTCGACCAGGTGATGCGAACGCTGGAAACGCCGGTCGCGGCCGAGCTGTCAGAGCTGCCGATCGACCAGGCACTCCGACAGTTCATACTTCCGGAAACGCTGCCACTGCGTCTATCCATCGAGGCAGAGACGCGGTTATCGAAACTTCCCGACGCAGTCGTGGCACCGTCCGATCTGCTCGGGCTCAGCCGGGGAACGGCGCTGGCGATTCTGCTCAGCCGGGCGCATCTCGGATTCCGGCCGGGCCGCACGCCATCGGGTTCGCTCGAACTGCTGGCGGTACCGCTCGTTGAAGATACGGGATTGTGGCCGATCGGCTGGCCACTTGACCTTCCCCCCGTCCGCGTCGCACCGAAGTATGTCCAACTGGTTCTCTTCGATCTGAACGAGAAGCCGCTGACCGAACTCCTTGACCAGGCGAAACGTGACACCGATCTGCGTTTCCTTGTTGACGTGCGCCGAATCGCGGAACGGGAAGTCAGTGTCGACGGGATGAAGGTCACGCAGCCGCGCAAGCTGATGACCTGGAGCGGCCTGCTGGACCGCGCCACGTTTCCCGACCTGATGCCTGAACTTCTGCAGGACGAAGCCGGCCGTCCGTTTGTCTGGCTGACAACGCGAACAACGGCCCAGCTCAACGAACGCGCAAAGCAGCGTGAGTCCCGACTGAAGATAAAGCAGCCATAGGCCGAATCAGGCCACTCGCCCAACCGCAACAACCGCTGCGACCGGACGTTGATGGCAGACAGTCGCGACCTGACCGACCTGCCAGTTTGCCGAAGCCGAAATCTGCGACCTAGGATGACCACCGACGCTTCCTGCTCCCCGCACGAAGTGCGACGGTATTCATCCTGCGAGGCAGACCATGCTGCGACCGGTTCAAGTTCTGTACTGGCTGTTCCTTTCATTGAGTGCGTCACTGGCGGGGCTGCTGCCGCGATGCTCGGCCGAAGACGCGAACCGCGAATTCGTTCATGGCCTGATGCCTCGCCAGGAAACCGGAGCCCTGGACTTCATCCGGCAGCATCCGGAATGGGACGGACGCGGCGTCGTGGTCGCGATCTTCGACACCGGCGTCGATCCCGGAGCCATCGGGCTGCAGACCACGATCGATGGACGTCCGAAGGTGGTTGACATCGTCGACGCGACGGGCTCGGGAGACGTCGATACATCAAAAGTCGTCAAGCCAGAAGACAGCAAAGTCACTGGTCTGAGCGGCCGCACGCTGACGCTCGACCCGAACTGGAAGATTCCGTCCGGCGAAGTCCGCATTGGCATGAAAGCCGGCTTCGAGCTGTATCCGCACGAACTGGTCGACCGCGTCAAGGAGCATCGCCGCAGGGAGTTTCTGAAAAAGCAGCGGGCTCTCGAAACACAGTTGCGGGCGGAGATCGAGACTTTCAACAAGGAGAAGTCCGGCGTTGAGAAGGCAGAACTTGAAAAGCGGCTCGACGTGCTGACCGCCGCGACGAAGAACTACTCGGATCCGGGGCCGGTGTATGACTGCGTTGTTTTCCACGACGGCGAATGCTGGCGTGGAGCTGTCGATACCGACGAAGACGGCTGCTTTGACGACGAAAAAGCAATGACGAACTTCCGCGTCGCGCGCGAGTTCACACGTTTCGACGATGTCTCGCTGCTGAACTTTGGCGTCAACATTTACGAAGACGGTGACGTGCTTTCGATCGTCGCCGATTCGCACCCGCACGGGACGCACGTCGCCGGCATCGTTGCCGGACACTATCCCGATCAGCCGGAATGGAACGGCGTCGCGCCGGGGGCGCAAATCGTTTCCGTCAAAATCGGAGACACGTATCTCGACGGTATGGAGACCGGCAAGGCACTGATTCGAGCGACAAAGACGGTGCTCGAAAATCACTGCGACCTGATCAACATGAGCTTCGGCGAGCCGACCAAAACGCCGAACCGCGGGCTCATCATTCGCTACTTCGACGAGCTGGTCCGCAAGCATGGCGTCATCTTCTGCGCGAGTGCCGGCAACGCAGGCCCGGCTCTGTCGACTGTCGGCGCTCCGGGCGGGACGACGAGTTCGCTGATCGGAATCGGTGCGTACGTCTCGCCGGAAATGGCGGCCGCTCAGTACGCACTGCGGGAACGCGGTCCCGACCGACCCTACACCTGGACGTCGCGCGGGCCGACATTTGACGGGGACATCGGCGTCAACCTGTTTGCTCCGGGCGGAGCATTCGCTCCGGTCCCGCAATGGACGCTCGAAAAGTCGATGCAGATGAACGGGACCTCAATGGCCTCGCCCAACTGCTGCGGCAACTTCGCGCTCGTTCTATCTGCGGCGAAGGCCGAGAAGATCCCGTACTCACCGACCAGCGTGCGACGCGCGTTTGAAAACACGGCGCGGCACATCGACGACGCGTCGCCGTGGGCGCAGGGAGCCGGTCTGATTCAGACTCCCGCCGCCTTCGAGGCACTCGCTCGTGACGCCGGCCGTAACTCCGAACGACTCCCGCTGGAAGTGTCTGTCGTGGGCGGTGGCCGCGGCATCTATCTGCGGGAAGCGCACGAAGCCGGTGACGACGCGCAGCCGCAAGAGTTTCGAGTCACCGTCAAGCCGGATTTCCATCCCGACGCAGCAGCCGATGAGAAGGTCGCGTACCGCATCCGCCTGAAGCTCGTATCAACTGCCGACTGGGTTCATTGCGGTGAGCAGGTGACTGTGACATCCACCGGTGAAATGCTGAGCGTACTCGTCGATCCGCGCAAACTTTCACCCGGCGCTCACTTTGCCGAGGTACTCGGTCTCGATGTCGAGCATCTCGAACGCGGCCCGCTGTTCCGGTTGCCGATCACGGTGACGCGGCTGATTCCGACAGATGATGTGATTGGTGTCGATCTCGAAATTGACAAGGAAGAAAGGCCAGCGGAAGAGGTGAGCGAGGCTGATACGACGAGAGATGCGACGTTGACGCTGGTGATGCGCGGCGGGCAGACCATTGAGGCATCTCTTCAGCACGGCTGGCAGGAAGAAGAATTGCGAGATTTCGAACCGGGCAGCATCTCGCGGCGGTTCATTCCTGTTCCGAACGACGCAACCTGGGCGGAAGTTCGCTTTCACCTCGACGCTCCGGAAGGCGGTCGCCACCGGATGTTTATGGTCCACGCAGTGCAGGCCGTACCGGGCTGGACGAATCGCGACGGCGAGTCCAACAACTTTGTCGTGCTGCAGCACGACGTCCCGAAGTCGATCAGCTTTCGGATCGAACCGGGCCGTACGATGGAGCTGGCGATCGCTCAGTACTGGAGCAGCCTCGGGCCGTGTCGACTACATTACGAACTGACGTTCTTCGGCATCAAACCCGATCAGAAGCAGGTCGCACTGACGCCCGGCGAGCCAGCCGTTCCGGTCGAAGTCAGCTCGCCGCTCCATTACTCAAAAATCGCACCGACCGCAAAGCTCGACACGCTGCGGCATCTGATCAAGCCGGCATCGGCGACCATCAGACAGCTCGCTGAAGACCGTGACGGGTTCGACGACAATCGCCGATTCCATCAGCTCGAACTGAGTTACTCGATCGAGCAGTCATCAAGCGGCTCGGTGAGGCCGCGGTTCCTGCTGACCGACGATCTGCTGTACGACTCGGAGTTCGGCGGCACGGTGTGGGCGATCTTCGAGGCGGGCGGGCGACGCATCGCGACCGACGATATCTGGCCCGCCGCGGTGCAGCTCGACAACGGCAGCTACACACTGAAGCTCTGGATCCGGCACGACGACCGATCGAAGCTCGACGCACTGAAGTCGATGCCGCTGGCGCTGGAGCATTCGCTTGACTCGCCAATCACGCTGCCGGTTTACGCAACGCGCGTCGACGCTGTGAACGGCGGGCCGAAGTTCGGTTCCGCGACGCTGCGGCCGGACGAGCATCTGCGGCTGTGGGTCGGCAACGTGACGAAGGCTCCGGCTGGAGCACTCGCCGGCGACACCTTGCTCGGAACGATTTCGTATGGCGAGGTGATCTCGGACGTTGAAAACCGCAAGCGGCCGGAAGGCTTCCCGCTGAGCGTCGTGGTCTCGCCGACTGATGCCGACAACGGCAGCTCGTCAGCTTCGTCCGGTCCGGCTTACGAGGACTACGACGAACCGGCCACGGGTAAGAACGCCGATCAGCCGAAGCAGAAGCTGGCTCGTCAGGCTCGCACAGCCCGGCTGGAACTGATCGCCGGGCTGTCGCTCGAAACCGAACGAGAGACCTTCGATCAGGAAACTGAATCACTGCTGAAGAAGAACGAAGCTGACCTGACGGTGCTGGCGCTCAGGCTGCAGCGTCTCGACAACGTGAAATGGCGGAAGGACCATCTGGAGGAAATCATCGCTGCGGCAGATGCGGTGATCGCTCAGATTGATCAGTCGGAGGTCGCACTCGCGCTGATCGGCCGTACGGTCGACGACGACAAGGAGGGAACGGCGAAACGCAAACGGGCGGAGAAGCTCAAGTCACTGCTGATTGACACGCTGTACCGTAAAGGTCGGGCGATTGGTTATCGCGAGCTGCCCGAAGTTGTGGAGCAGCATCCAATCAAGGACCAGAAGACACAGGACAAGCAGTTCGAGGCGGCTTACGCGGCGCTGGCGAAGTGGGTCGATCCGGCAGACAAGACTCACTTCCTGTTGCACATTCGCCGCGAAGCCCGCAACGGGAATTACGGCGAGGCCCTCAAGACGCTGAACGCACACGGCTCAGAGAGCAACTACTGGCACATCGAAAAACGCCGCAAGCTGTACGAGCAACTGGGTTGGGATCATCTGACCGAAAACACCTGGCACTGGCGGACCGTGCGGTTCCCGCATGGCGAGCCGTAGCCCGAAGGGCTCCGGCTCGCCGTGAAGCGTTAAATCGCGGGTGAGGTGACCACGGAATAAGCCCGGTCGACGAACGCCGACGCTTCGCCAGCATCCGTCAAAATACCGAGAACAGCAGTACCTGAGCGGTACGGATCAGGGCAGCACGTTCGGCGGGAGTGACTGCGCCGCGTTCGAGGATCTGGCGAGTGGTCACTTCGGCCTGCTTGACGATGAATCTTTGAAAGCCAGTCAGTTCGCGGCTCCTGGCTGCTCCTCCAATTCCGAACGTGGCGGCTTCGTCGGCTTCCAGCAGCATTCGGGCGATCGAATGGACGGCCTGAACCTCGGCAACCTGCGGCGCGACGTGCGTGATCCATTGCGGACCGAGATCGGCGTCAGCGGTTTCCCGAGTCACGTTCAGGATAAGGCTCGACACACGCGCCACCTGTTCGTAGTCGATCTTGTCCGCAGTGTCCGTTGGTTTGTGATAGTCCGGATGCTCGCCTGTGGAAAAAAACAGAAACGGAATCTGTCGATCGCGAAACGGCCCGTAATCGCTGCGCGTGCCGATCAGGTCGACTCCCATCCGTGCGATGTTGAGTCCCCGCGGCCGGCCGACGCGGTCAAGCAGTTCGGTCATACCGGTGCCGTGTTCGCTGCCGAGTACGAACACCGTCGAGATCGGCAGGTCGCCCAGCGAGCGGCCGATCATGTCAGCGGTCGTGAAAAGTTTGACCCGCTCGATCGGCCAGGGAGGATGTGCGACGAACCAGCGCGAACCCCACAGCATGTGCTCTTCGAGATCGAAGCCGACGAACACCAGGCTGCGTCTGGGCCTCTGCTTCAGCTTCGCGAACGCCGAGGCGACTTCGAGCAGCATCGACGTACCGGACGCGTTGTCGTCCGCGCCGCGAAAGATTGCCCCGTTCCGCTCGCCCAGGTGATCGTAGTGCGCGCTGACAATGACGAATTCATCCCGCAACTGTTCGTCACTGCCCGGCAGCCAGGCGCCGACATTCTGGCCGTAAAACGTCTTTGTACCGTCCTCGCGGTCAGGACCGGGAATGGTCTGATAGAAGCTTTCCCCGAACAGCGGCTGCAGGCCAGACTCGCGAAACCGGCTGACGAGATAACGCGCGACCCGGACGGCGGCCTGGCCGCTGCGGCCTTCGAACTGGTCGCTGGCAAGCAGTTCGACGTGCGATCGGACATCGGCTGGCGTAATCGTCGCGGCGAAGACGGGCAGCTCACTGGCCGTCAGCGATACCTTTGCCGGTTCGGGTAGTGGCGGCGGCTCCTGCGCCTGAAGAAACACAGAAGTCGGCGCGAACAACGACAGCCAGCACCCAAGCAGAACAACGAAGCGCACCATCCTGACCTTCCGGACTTCGCAGAACTCAGAGTCAACAACAGCCTGAGAGCATACTCAGAAGGAGTCCTCTGAGCCGAGAGCAGACTGCCATCCGGCAGCCTCCGTCAGGCGGCGCGCGATTGCCGTTCGACGTCCGGAAACGAAAGCACGGTTGGTGCGTCGTCAGGTGATTGCGTCAGGTCAGGCGTCGCTGCTGAATGTGTCGGGACCGTCGTCGCCGATTCACGCATCAGTCGCTGTGAATAAATCAGTCGCAGAAAGTCTGGAAAAATCTCCCACGGGCGCGGTTCCTGGTTCCACTGTTCCGCGAGCTGGTGGAAAAACTGCATCTCGTAGCGGGCGATGATCAGATCGTGCAGTGGCTGGACGGGATCGAGGTCAGACGGTTCCCACTGTCGCGAGCAGAGATCGTAAATCGCATTGTCACCCTCGCGCGTGCGATCCGGGATGTCCTGAATCAATGCCAGCTCACCGGTGGCGTTGAACTTTGTCGGGAAGACCCGGCACGCCGCGGGACGGATGTCGTAAATCCCGCAGTGCGACTGACCGAGCGGCTGAGTTTCGTTCGGGACACCTTCTGTCAGAAAGCGGCAGCAGGTCGTCTCCGGAAAAACCTCGCTGACGCGGTGCATCAGCGCGATGACAAACGGGGTGCCAGGCTCGTCATCAAAGTAGAAATGCGGCGCATACTGCTGGGCGATCTGTCCGACAGGATCTGCCCACCGGCAAGCGAAGTCCCAGAACGAGAGGTTCAGCCCGCGCTCAATTCGCAGGATGTCAGCGCCGGTGAGGGGAACGGCGAAGGCGCGGCAACAGCCGGCATGACAGTTTTCACAGGGGCTCATCCGGAAGGTCCGTCTTCGGTGTCGGCCGCGCGTTGGTCCGATCTGAATATCGAACGACGGCATCACGAACTCCAACCGTGACGAATCCAGCGCGCAGGAAATCCCGCTTTGAGGCATTTGCCGTACGCTGCCGGGAGAACTGGCGACTCTGCGGCGTCGGCGAGGTCCCTCTTGAGCCCGTTTCCACTGCTCCGGTACGATCCCGCCCACTGACGCCGCCATCCGATTCTGCTGCTGCCATTGCCCACGGGAGTCCACAGGGACGTGGATTATCACATCAAACCTGCTGCGCGCGTGTGTGCTGCCACGGGTCGGGCGTTTCAGCCAGGCGAGCAGTGCCACAGCGTACTTGTCGAACGCGACGGTCAGTTGCTGCGGCTCGACTACGCTGCGGAAGCGTGGAACGGCCCGCCGCAGGATTCGCTTGGTGACTGGCTCACGCAGATTCCGGACGACGGTGCGAAATCAAAAACGCTCGATACCGAGAGTCTGTTCCGGTACTTCGAGCAACTCTGTGAGGACGCGAATCCGGCGCATGACAGGCTGCGCTACGTGCTTGCGCTGCTGCTGCTGCAGAAGCGACGATTGCGGCTGGAAGGCGCGCATCGGGATGAGGACGACAACGACTTCCTCGACCTGATCGGCAGCAAGAGTGAGGGACCGTACCAGATTCCCGACCAGTCGCTCGACGAAGACGAGATCGCTCAGCTCCAGGCCGGCCTGAGCCAGCAGCTTGAGGAAGAGTGGAGCTGATGCCCGCATACCGCCACGGAAGGCAGACGATGAAAGCAGCGGACCGAATCGCGACGCGGAAATCGCCCGGCGCGGGCAGCGTCACACCGGGAGATCGCTCGCGACTGCTGCTCGGACTGCTGATCGCCGTCTGTCTGACAGCGGTTCCCGGTTGCGCATTCAGCCGGATATTTCCACGCCGCAAGCCGGATCCGCTGCCACGCGCGTTGACGTCGGACGCGACACTCAACGACATCATGGAGCATCTCAACGAGCAACGGTCGCGCGTCATGAGCTGGCGGTCGACCGACGTCCGGATCAAAGCCAGCGGCGAAGGCATCGTCGCACCAAAACTGACGGCGGCCCTGAGCGTCGAAAGTCCGCGCAACCTGCGCCTGATGGCCGACTCGCTGCGCGGACTCGAAGTCGACTTCGGATCGAACGACGAACGCTTCTGGTACTGGATGCGGGCCGGCTCGCCGAAGTATCTGCTGACCGGTTCGCACGCGGCACTCAGCACGTACCGCAACAACCCGCTGCCGTTCCCGCCGTCGTGGCTGATGGAGGCTCTCGGCGTGATTCCAATCGATCCGTCTGGCGTGCAGTTGCTGCGCGACCCGGCAACGCCGGATCAGGTGCGACTGGTTTCGTCGTATCAGCTTCCGGGACGCTCGGTCCAGCGGATCATGCTGGTCGATCTGGCGCTGGGGGAAATCGTCGAGCACGCTCTGTACGACGATCAGGATCAACTGATTGCGAGCGCGACGCTCAGTAATTTCCGCTCAGTCGGACAATCCGCTCTGCTGCCGCACCGGATTGATCTGCAGCTGCCGACGAGCGGACAGGAACTCAACCTGACCATCGGCTCGATTGAAGTGAATCCGGCGCTGACTGAGTCGACATTTCAGATGACGGGATACCCCAATTGCGAAGTCGTCGATCTCGATCAGCAGTTGCGTGGCGGATCGGCATTGCGCTGACGCATTGTCGAACAGCGGCATCGAAATGATCTCCAGGCGGAGACTGATTCAGTGGATGTGTTCTTTTCGTTTGTGTCGCTCGTCTTTCTAAGTGCCGGACTGGGTATTGATAACGGACTGCTGATTGAGTTCTCGCTGAAAAACCTGCAGCTTGAGCCGAAGGCGCATCTGCTCTGGCGTTCGATCGTGCTCTTTCTGGCGGCGTTGCTGCGTGTCGGTTTTCTGTTCAGCCTGTCGAAGCTCGCGTTTCTGGAACACTCGCTGCCCGAGTCTGTCTGGCTGCCGAATCGCTGGTTCGCTCATGAAGGCGCCGAGCTGACGTGGATGAGCACGGTTCTGTTCGGCGGTGGCCTCGTCATCCTCGCGATGGCCGTCTGGGAGTATTACCACAAGTTCCGGGAAGAGTTGGAACGCCACAATCCGCAGGTCGAACCGAAACAGGCGGGGACCGGCCGGATTGTCACCGTCGGCGTCTACCTGCTTGTGATGAATGTCCTCTTCAGTCTCGATTCGGTCTTCGCCGCGGTTGCGATTATGGATCTGGAGACTCAGTTCGGCTGGATGGTCGCGGCAATCCTGCTGGCGTCGCTGATCATGGTCTGGGGAATGATCCCGCTGAGCGCGCTGGTGGCGCGGAACAAGCACTTCGGCGTGCTGATGCTCTCGATCCTGGCCGTGATCGCAACCAAGCTGCTGGTTGACGGCACCGGCTCGCACTTCTCGAACGGCCTGCTGATCTTTATCATCGCGATTCTGCTGATCAACGACGCAGCGCAGGCACTGATTGATAAGGCCACGGCCCGGCGGACGGCTCTTGACGGGTAATGCAGACGCCCGGAATCACTTCCCGATTCTGAAATGACCGGAAAATCAACCGGTGCGTCAGTGCGGGATCGGGCTGGCTCGTCTTGATGCCAAAGCATCCAGAACCGCCGACATCGGAACATCCAGAACCGCCGACATCGGAACATCCAGAACCGGCGGCACGCGCGAGCGTCCGGATCCTGTTCGCTTTGCAGAAAACCGGGCGGCGCATGCTGACTGATTTCGGGAACCTGTGTCGAACTCGTCTCCTATTTCGACGACTCCGCCGCGGGCTTTTCAGACTCGGCGAGGATGTCTTTCTCGTATTCGTCGATCTGTGACAGCATGGATGGATCGGCGCTTTCACGAACTTTCTGAATCGTTGCTTTCGCCGCGTCCTTCTGACCAAGTCGGGCCAGAAATCTTGCCTTCGTCATCAGCAGGTTGATCCGCAGTTCCGTCTGATCTGCGAAGTCCGTCAGCATTGCGTCAATGACCGGCAATGCTTCTTCCGTGCGGTCCGCTTCGTCCAGCGTCCTCAGCTTGTTGACGTAAACCTGCAACCGCATTTCGCGTTCGAGACTTTTGTCGGCCAGCAGTTGATCGGCCACCTTGATCAGATCGTCCGCGCGTTTGGCAATGCGCAGCACCTGAAGCTGCAGCATTTGAGCCTGCACGACGAGTTCGTCGAATGCGGCGTAATCCGTGATGACCTTATCGAGGTCAGCGAGCACGGCATCCCAGTCGCCGGTTTCGTTGGCCTGAGCAACGATGGCCTGCATTCGCTGCGAGAACTGGAATTCGGCGCGGGCGGATTCGTACTTCTTTTTCAGACCAGCCGAACCGTCTGCGTCGAGTGCGATGATCTGATCGACGGTTTCCGGATAGCTGGCAAACATTAGCGACGGCTGCAGGGCGGCCAGACCTTCATCGAGCTTCTTTGCCTTCTCGGCACCGGCCAGCTTTTCGGCTTCAGCAAATGCAGCGTCGCGAGTTTCACGGAATCCTTTCAGTGTTTCGAGATGCTCGATATAGAGATTCGGACCGCCAGCCTGGTAACCGGTCTGAGCGTACGCCCGCCCCTGAGCATCAGTCAGCAGAATCGATGGGAAACCCTCGACGGCGAATTGAGCCTGCAGCGCGTCATTCTGCTTCTGCAGCGATTCTTCCAGTTCAAAGCCGCGAGGAAAGTCGAGTTCCAGCAGCACGAAGTTCTTCTGCGCGTAGTCAGCGAATTCGGCGTGCTGAAACACTTCTCTGCCAAGTCGGATGCACCAGCCGCACCAGTCCGACCCGGTAAAGTTCATCAGGATGTCTTTCTTCTCGGCCAGGGCGATCGCTTTGGCCTTCTCGAAATTCGTCACCCACTTCTCGCGCCAGGCGCGATCGACACCTGGTTCCGGAGCCGGCGGATCTGAGAACAACGGCTCTTTCGGACCGGGATTGTCGGGCGTCGACACAAAGGGTGGCGCGTCGTCTTTCGACGGCGAACTGTCAGCGACTATGACTCCTCGTTGAGCGGCGGCCAGGAAGTCATTCTTCGTCGGCTCGTCAGACGGCTGTGCGCCCGTCGAGCCGGAACTCTCACTCGTCGCGTCAGCGGCAGCAGCAGCAGCGTCGGCGGTTGGCCGATCCGGAGCAACGGTCGCAGAGTCCGTTGCTGCAGCACTCCCGCTCGAAGCAGCAGGGTCGGTCGAGTTACTGCAGCCGGTCAGCGTCAGCAGAGCGACTGCAACAGCGCAGCCGAAAAGTCCGAAATGGTGGCGTGAAAGCATGAGAATCTCCCGAGACCAGGTTCGGACGATTGTTTCAGCCACCCACATTCGGGCAGTGGCGGACCTGACAATTCCGCCGTCGTCTGCAAGAAACCTGAGCCAGGGATTGTGGCGGGACCGCTCTGCCGCGGCAATGGGCGATCCACGTCAACCCTTGCGACTGGGTAGCCGGCGCCTGTGGCTGGTTGTTAAACATTGGGCCGCGGAAGCGGTCCCACAGACGCGATCCTCCGCCGGTTCGCTGTCATTTGCTCACTGCTTCAATCGATCCCGCAGGAGAATCGTCATGCCGACGCGACGTGAAATGCTCGGAACTCTTGGCACGACCGTCTTTGCTGGAGCCGCTTCCACGGCTGCCGCTCAGTTGCCGCGAAGCGCCGTCTCGCCGGATTTCCGGATCACCAACGGCCGCATCCGGCAATCCGTCATGGGCTGGTGCTTCAAGCCCATGCCGGGCGTCGAACTGGCCCGACATGCCCGTGAGATCGGCATGGAAGGGATTGAAGGCATCCCGGCGGACGACTACCCCGCTGTGCGCAAGCTTGGCCTGAAAGTGTCGATGATCAGCAGCCACAGCTTCGGGAAAGGTCCCTTCAACCCCGCCAATCACGAGTACGTGATCAAGAGTCTGCATGACAGCATCGACCTGGCCGTCGCCGTCGAATGCCCGACCATCATCACGTTCACCGGGATGCGTGAGCCCGGCATCGACGACGAGCAGGGGGCGAAGAACTGCGTCGACTGCTTCAAACAGGTCATTGGCTACGCCGAGAAGAACAAGGTCAACCTGGTGCTCGAACACCTGAACTCACGCGACAGTTCGCACCCGATGAAAGGTCACCCTGGCTATTTCGGAGACGATGTTGACTTCTGCGTCGAACTGATCAACCGCGTCGGGTCGCCGAACATGAAGCTGCTGTTTGACATTTACCACGCGCAGATCATGAACGGCGACGTCATCCGCCGCATTCGTCAGTACAGGGATTTGATCGGCCATTACCACACGGCCGGCAACCCTGGTCGCGGCGAACTCGACGAGAACCAGGAGATCAACTACCCGGCGATCATGCGGGCAATCGTCGAGACCGGTTACAACGGCTTCGTCACTCAGGAATTCATCCCGACCTGGGACGACCCCGTTGCCGCTCTGCGTCACTCCGCGATGGTCTGCGACGTTTGACAAGGTCTGTCCCGGCACACCGTGCCACGCAGGCGGCTATTCGCGGGACGTCCTGCTGGTAATCGTGAGCTTGAGTTCGCCGGGGAGTTCGTTGCCGTTGGCGAGCAGCGTCAGGTTGCCTTCAATCGTAATGGATTCCGTCGTTCTGACGAATGCTCCCAGCTTCCGGTCAAACAGCAGTTCGCCATTGGACGCTGTCACTTTCAGATCGCTCTTTTTGAGTTCCAGCGGCAGCGCCGGATTCGGCTCAACCGAATACGTTACTGTGTTGGTTTTGACCCCGATTCGATCAAACTCGCGGTCACCTTCCGACTTCGTACCGAGATACTCGAACGTGCGTGTCAGCTCGAACGTTTGACCGCTCCCGAGATTAGCGATTTCCGTACGGTCCCAGGTGTCGCCTGTTTTTACCGGCTCGGCAGGCAGACGTTTGAGCCCCTGCTCCGCCTCCTGCTTCATCCGCTCGGGCGAGAACTCCTTCTTGAGGCCATCTTCCAGTGCTTCGTATTTGTTGCCCCGGATTTCGATGCCGTCGATTTTTCCGGGCTCTGACCAGGTGGTCTGGTACTTCGACGAAGAGATCGCATCGAACAGTTGCAGGACCGGCGTCAGTTGCGGGATCGCCGCCTCGGTCTTCGGGTTTCCGGAATCGAATGTTAGCTCGATTCCGCCAGGCAGTTGCATCTCGACCTGCATGACCTCAAAGCTGCCGTTGACGAT
>WGMU01000011.1 GCA_016124895.1 bacterium | reverse complement strand
CTCGAACAATCCTCGAAAGGTGTTACAAAGTTCCATGATCGACGTCCTTGTCGAGCGAAGGGTGAGTACTGTCTCCCTTCATTCTCGCAGGGACGTCGATCTGTCTCCTCACCAATCCAAAAGTGACAAACTCGAACTAAGTACATGTCCCGCGAATTAAAGGTTGGAATTCAGGCTGCGATTTCGAGGCAGGGATCCTGGGAATTTTCGCATCTGGCCATGATCTTGGCGAACGACTTTGTCGTCCACTGGAAATCGCCTGCGCTTGCCGATTGCAATGTGGAATACGACGAATCGTGTTGCTCGAACGCCCAGGGGTCTTTTCGAGAGTTCGCAGGGAGGAGCATTGTCAGCGGTTCTCGGTCTGCTGCTTGAGCCAGGCGATAGCCGCTGGGATTCCCTCGCTGAGCATGGCGTCGCGATGGCCGCCAGAGGCGACGGTCTGCAGGTACGGCGTTGTTCCAGTGACGCTGAGCTTTTCGGCGAAGGCGCGAGAAGCAGCGACGGGCACGGTCGCGTCATCTTCCGCGTGGAACAGAAACACGGGGCAGTGGAGACGGTCGACGCGGCGAAGGGGTGACTCGAAACGGACGAACTCATTAACGCCGGGAAAAATACGCTGCACAGCGGGACTGCTGACGTACTCGGCGAGACTGGTTTCCGGCTCCATCAGTGACGCGTCTTTGTGGAACAGGTAGCAGCCGTAGGTGGAATCGGCCGACATTGGCCCGCCTCTTCAATGTTCGAGGAATTGGTTTAGAAGAGATGGAAGTGCGGCCTGCAGACCCAAAAGTGTTTCAAAGCGGGCGGCGGGCGAGACTGAAAGTCTGGGCGGTCGGGCCAGTTGGGGGCTGGCATGCCAGATACAAGGCCAGTGGAACGACGTCTTCCGGAAGTTTGACGTGCTCGGTCGGGATGGTCGGATGCGGTTTGCCGGCCTGAAACAACTTTGCGGTCAGCGGCGTCTCAACGGGGCCGGGGATCAGTTCGTTCACGCAGACGCCATCGTCAGCAAGCTGCAGTGCCAGGCATTGCGTCAGCATCCAGAGACCCGCCTTCGACACGTTGTAGGACGTGTTCACGTTGCGTGGCTGGTGGCCCATGCCTGAGCCGATGTTGATGACATTTCCCCGGGTGGTTTTCAGGTAAGGCAAAGCGGCGCGGATACAGTGGTAGACGCCGAAGAGATTGACTTCGATGGTCTGCTTCCACAGGTTCGGGTCGTCATCGCCGACGATGCGGCGTTCGAGTCCAACGCCTGCATTATTAACCAGAATGTCAATTCCACCGAATTTCGAGATGGTCGCTGCGACGAGGCTCTCGACGGCGGCGAGATCGGTCACGTCGCACTCGACCGGAAGCGCTCGTCCGCCTGCTTCGCGGATTTCTGAAACAACTTCGTCGATCTGATCCATTGAACGAGCGGCGGCACAGATGTTTGCTCCCGCGGCGGCAAAGGCAACAGCGATTGCCCGGCCGATACCGCGGCCAGCTCCGGTGATGATGGCGGTTTTGCCTGCGAGTGGCTGAGTCAGATTGGCCATTGGTTCATTTGGAATGCTGGTGTGAGGTTGTGGCACCTGGCGAATTGTGATCGGATTTCAATGCAGACTGGTTCGCGATGGTTGATGTCGCGAGCGGAGTGGGCCTGGCGTTGTGGGCCATTGCTGAGAACGCCTGCGCCTTCGAGATCAAGTGAGTTCGGAGATGACGGATGAATCTGCGGGCGCGAGGCGGACGGGGCGGCCGTCTGACGTATGAATTGTCGTTTCGGGAGTGATGCCCAGACGCGAGTAGATCGTTGCGGTGAGGTCGCCGGGAGTGACAGGCCGCTCATCAGGCGACTCTCCGTTGCGGTCGCTGGCGCCGATGATCTGGCCGCCGCGGATGCCACCGCCAGCCAGAGCGACACTGAAGACGCGCGGCCAGTGATCGCGTCCGCCTTGCGTATTGAGCTTTGGAGTTCGACCGAACTCGCCCATGATGACAATCAGAGTTTCGTCGAGCAAACCGCGCAGAGACAGATCATCGGTCAACGCAGCCACAGCCTGATCGAGCGCGGGAATCAGACCGACGGGCGTCTTTGCACCTGTGAAACCCTCCTTCAGTCGCGTGTAAAGATCGGTGTGCGTGTCCCAGCCGTGGTGATTCACGGTAATGAACGGAACGCCGCGTTCGATCAGGCGTCGTGCCAGCAAGCAGCTCTGACCAACGGTTCGTCGTCCGTAACGGTTGCGGGATTCGGGGCTTTCCTGCTCGAGATCGAGGGCAGTCCGGAACTGAGGTGACGAAATCAGCTCCCAGGCCTGTTCGACCGAGTCTGACGATCCCGGAAGATAACCAGTCGTTGTGGCAACGTTCGTTTTTCTTCCAGGGGAGACTGCGTCAGTGCGACGACGGAACTCGTCCAACTGGTTGAGGAACTGGCGGCGGCGATCGAGCCGGACGGAGTCGAGACCATTCGGCGGCGTGAGATTTCTGACGACGAAGTCCGGCTTCGCCGGATCGCTGCCGACTGAAAATGGGGCAAAGCGAGTGTCGAGAAACCCGTTTCCTGAAAAGCGTCCGCCACCGACGCGAAAGTCCGGGACGGCGATCTGCGATGGGAGAACAGACTTCGCGTTGCGGACGAACGCCGCGGCCGAACAGAACGATGGGTATTCAACGACCGGCGTCGGTCGGTAGCCGGTCAACAGGTAATGTGTTCCGAAATTGTGCTCACCCAACGGCGAAGTCATCGAGCGGATGATTGCAAACCGCGAGAGACGAGTTGCGATGCCGGGCAGACATTCGCTGAGCGAGATGCCCGGAATTCCGGTCTGGATTGAATCAAGCGGTCCGCGGACTTCGCGCGAGGCGTCCGGCTTTGGATCCAGCGTCTCCAAATGACTCGGTCCACCATCAAGCCAGATGAGCACGCAGCGTTTTGCTGGCTTGTGAGGCGGAGGGGGTTCGTCTGCCGATGCAGCCGCAACCGGCATGGTGCAACCGAAGGCTGGCCCAAGCGAAATACCCAACGCCGTCAGCGAGCCGATCGTCAGAACGTCGCGACGTCGCAGTGATCTCCGATTGCTGGTGAGCAGATCGAAATCAGCAGCCAGGCTGGGACAAGCAGGCAGACCGGACGAGGCGTTCATGTCCGGGATGGTCAGCGACATGTCATGAACTCCCGGCAGGTCAGCAGTGCCCAGAGGAAATCTTCGGCGATCGCTCGACGCTGTCTTTCGTCGTCGGCCCGCTGTAACTGATTTGTCCAGAAGTCAAGTTCTTCGCTGGCTGGGTTACGGCTTAACGCGCGGCGGTAGAATTGCCACACAAGTTCGCGATCGCTGGTTCCGGCTGCGAGCAAATTCGACAAAATTCCTGACGGTGCTGCCAACTGGCTGTTGAGAAACTCGCCATTGATCAGCAACAGTGCCCGCGGCAAAGTGTCGGTTGATTCGCTTGCGGATGAGCATTCGGCGTCGACGGGGCAGCGTCCCAGCACGTCGAGAGTATCGGAGGCCACGTCGCGGGCAACGAGGTTGACGGCCCGGCCGCCTGCGGCAACTGTCGGCGGGAACGTCGGCGCGGTGCCAGTCACATCAGCCACTGCGTCGAACAGCACCTCCGGTTCAAGTTCGACTGCGAGAGCGTGCGAGTAGAACTGCTCGTCGTGCAGGTCAGAGTGTGCTGGAACGCTGCTGCGACCAAATGTCCGGCTCTGACAGATCAGGCGAATCAACGGCCGGAGTCGTCGACCGCCAGCCGCAAAGCGCCCAGCCAGTTCGTCGAGCAGTTTCGGATGCGTCGGTGCATTTGAGACTCGCAGGTCGTCGACTGGTTCGACGAGGCCGCGGCCCATCAGCAGCTTCCAGACACGATTGGCGACGGCGCGGTCAAACCAGCCGTTCTCGCGCGATGTCAGCCACTCAGCAAAGACGCGGAGTCCGGCATCGCCAGCCTCTTCGAGACTGAGAAACCGATCTCCGGGCAGCTTCGGAATCGCAGGTTCGCCCGTTCTCGGATGAATCACGGTGCCGGAAGTGGCAACGGTGACCGACGCTCCGCGGCGCACCGGTGCGAAGATCGCCGCCAGGCCGTGATAGTCATCCTGGGTCCATTGATCGAGCGGGTGATCGTGACAGTTGGCGCAGCGCAGTCGCACACCGAGAAACAGTTCGCTGGCGAATTCCGCCTGCTGCCGCGCGTCACTCGCGGCGAGATAGAACGCGGTCGCTCCGTTCTGCCGTGTGTCGCCCGTCGCCGTGATCAACTCGCGAGCGACCTGATCGAGCGGCCGATCGGCCGCGATCTGCTTGCGCAGCCATTCGTACACAGTCCGCGCACTGTCTTCGTGTTGCGGCTGCGAACGGATCCTGAGCAGCCTCACGAACTGAAACGTCCAGAACTTCTCGAACGCCTCACTGGCGAGCAATTCGTCGACCAGTTTGTTCCGAGCTTCGCGGATTCGTTGCGTTGCGAGTTTCTGTTCTGATGACGCGACCTCGACATCGCACGCCTGTGGAAATGCGTCGAGTGAATCCAGAGTCGGCAGTCGGCCTGTCAGCCGCAGCGTCGCCCGACGCAGAAACGTCGTCGGTGTTGCGTCCGGAGAATTCGGCAACCGCAGCTCGCGTACCCGTCGGCGGACTTCGCGGTCGACGACATTGTCACCTTCGGGCCACTCGACATCAGCGGCCGGCGCAGCGTTCTGATCTGCCAGCGACATGAACGGCGCCAATGGCAGCAGCACTTCGACGGGGACCAGGCGGTCGAGATACCTGGCGGTCAGCAGATGCCTCCCCGGTCGTCTGGCAGAGACTTCGCCGTTCGGACGAACGTCGAGTGTCGCCGCGTCGTCGGGGGTCAGCACTGACCACGCAGTGACATCACGTGATTCGCCATCGGAAAATGTCACTTGAACTGCGATCCTCACTGTCTCGTCGAGTGTCTCCAGATGAATCGTTTCCGGAGTAATCTGCAGTGATTGAAGCTGGCGATCGTCCGACCGATCAGCACCCTGCCGAATCCAGTTCAGTAGAAGCGTTGCTGCATCGTCGTCGATGTCGAACCGCGGGCCGCCGCCGTGCGGAATCGATTCGGTTGCCTTCAGAAAGAGCAGACTTTCGTTCGGCTGGCTGAGATTGATGCGGCGGCCCTCGAGCTGCTGCGCGATGGCTTCGTGATCGCGTTCCGGCACACTGCCGTACAATGAGAGCGAGAAACCACCACGCCCCGCCGCCGCTCCGTGACACGATCCCGCGTTGCAGCCGAATCGAGTCAGCAGAGGTTCGATCTGCGTGTCGAAATCGACCGGCCGCGCGGCCGCGTCGCTCGTCGCCAGCAGCAGGCTCAACAGCAGCCAGTTCAAGAGGACGTCTCCTGTTTCGGGCGATCAGCGCCTTCGTTGTCAGGCGATGTACTGGTGGTTGGCTTCGGACCGAATTGCTTCGCCCAGGATTTGAGGTGCTCCTGAGCTGGCTTCGTGCCGTAGTTCTCAAGCTTACCCGCGTCGATGATTCGAGAGGCGATTTCGCCGACACGTTTGCGTGCGGCTTTGTTCTTGTCGAGGTACGCGTTCAGTTCCTTCGCAACGGACGCGACCTTCTCTGCAGTGGCGTCTTTCTGAATGAGCTGACGCAGCAGTCCGGCCAGATGGGGATCGGGCTCGTTGCCGCGTCCGGCCGGATTGCGACTGCCTGCATTGCGACCAGTATCGTCCTGCATTCGCTGGCCTGAGAACTTCGCGAGGTCCGGCACGTCGCCGCCGCCAAGTACGTCAACAAGCGACTTCGCAATCTTCGGTCCGTCAGCCTGCAGGCTTGGCTGGATCAGGGCGAAATTCGCAAGCACGCGGTTCTCTCTGGCAATCAGGACTGTCAGCGTGACCTCACGATTCAGGCCGAACGAGCCTGGCCCTTCGATTCCATCCGGCGAAACGGTGACCGTCGCTTCCGACGGAAAGTAGTTACGAATGCGGCGCATCCAGCCGGCGGTTTCCGTCAGATCACCTGTCAGAAACACGGCAGCGCTGGTGAGCCCGTCTTTCTTCCGCGTCAGCGCGTATCGCAGCAGTGTATTCGTCAGGCCGAACGCGGGGCGTTCCCGCTTATGGACAAAGATCAGCAGCAGCGGTCCGTTCTTCGCGTTCGCGACCGGGTCAAGGTCGACGGCCGGCTCTTCAAACACGTTGCGAACCGTCAGCGGTGGAACTCGCTCGCCCGGCTGCGGACCGGAAAAGACTTTTTCGTCATCCGCCGAGACCGCGTTGCCACGAGTCAGAAGCACGATGCAGGTGAGTACCGAAACCAGCGTCGCCAGCAACCGATTATTTCGCATGGTGAGTTTTACCGTGAAGAGGCAAGCGGACTGCCTGAGAACTCGCAGCAGATTCTGCCATCGCCTTGGACGGTTGAGAACATCGTCAGAGAAGAATCTGTCGTGAAATGCGGGTTTCAAAGTTTGCCTCGGACTGTCACTTCGGCCAGCTCCGGTCTGACATGACAACTCAGAATGACTCGTCCACAAGTCCCTCCGCTTACCTGGCAATCGCCTCCGCAACTCGGTCATCTCCCGCGTTCGGGCCATGTTTGGACCGTCAGACACGACGCCACTGTCGAACCGTCTGATGCTCGGGCCAATGAGTCACCGAGTCCTGCAAACTGGATGTGATTTGATGTCAGAGTCGAACGGCGGTCTTGCCAACTGGCTGACAAACCGGAAACAGACTGAGGCTGAGGCCGATCCGAATTCCGCGACGGCGGTCATCGAACCGGCTGCGGATTCTCCGGCTGAGGATTCGGTCGAGACATTGATGGAACAGGCACGAGAGGATTCGACGGATGAGCTGACAACTGCGGCCAGCGATTTCTCAAACTCACACGATGGCGAATGTTCAAACGACCTGAAGGTTTCAATCGACGGTGACGCGGACGCTGCGTTGTCATCAGATGAAAACCAGGCGACTGATGGCTCTGCGAATTCTTTGAGAATTGAAGGCCGCGGCGTGCCAGCCGGGATTGCATCGCGAACCGGCGACGGCAGCGGCGCGAAGCTCGACGCGGAAAGCGGCAGTGATTCAGACAGCGATGATCTCGCTGATCAGGTCAATTCGCTGCTCAACCGCGTCAGCCAGTTGGTGACCGATCGGCCTGACCGCTTCGAGCCGAAAGCTCCAAAGTCGATCGCAGCAACAGGTCTGACTGCCGAAGAAATCGAAAAGCTGATTCTCAAGTACATGAGTGCTCGCGGAGCGGCCAGCGGGCGCGAGGTCGCGCAGCAGACGTGCCTGCCATTCGGCATTGTCGAATCGCTGATCAAGCGGCTGCGTGCCGAAATGCTCGTCACGCTGAAGGGCGCCGCCGAGGCGGGCGATTACGAGTTCGTGCTGACCGACTCGGGCCGTAACCTCGCTGCTGAGCACGTGCGTGACTGCAGTTATTTCGGCGCCGCACCTGTCTGCCTGCGCGATTATCTGGAAGCGATGGCTGCGCAGAGTGTCGCGCGTCAGGAAGTGACTGCCGCCGATCTCAATCGCGCGTTCGACGATCTGGTGATCAATCGGAAGATGCTCAATCGGCTGGGCCCGGCGATCAATTCCGGCCGCGGCATGTTCCTGTTCGGCGAAGCCGGCAATGGAAAAACAAGTATCGCAGAACGTGTGACGTCGGCATTTGGCTCGTCGATCTGGATTCCGCGTGCGCTCGGGATCGATGGCGAAATCGTCCGCATCTTCGACCCCGGCATTCATAAGGAAGTGAAAGCCGAAGACACCGGCAGTCTGCTGATCGAAGGGGACATCGACCGACGCTGGGTTCACATTGAACGACCAACCGTCGTTGTCGGCGGTGAACTGACCATGGCCGACCTGGAAGTCACTCAAAACCCGACGACGCGAATCTGCGAAGCTCCTGTGCAGCTCAAGAGCAACTGCGGCACTCTGGTCATCGACGACTTCGGACGACAGCGGATGCCCGTTGACGAGCTGCTTAACCGCTGGATCGTGCCGCTCGAAAAACGCTACGACTTTCTGAACCTGCCCAGTGGCAAGAAGATTCAGGTGCCGTTCGACCAGCTCATTATCTTCTCGACGAATCTGGAACCGAAGGATCTGGTCGATGGAGCCTTTCTGCGCCGCATTCCGTACAAGATTCAGGTTCCCGATCCCAGCCGGGAAGAGTTCACGGCGATCTTCGAGATCCTGGCTCCTCTGATGGGCTTTGAATTTCTGCCGGACGTCGTCGATCGTCTGGTCGAGCGTCACTTTATTCCGAAAGGTCGACCTTTCCGTTCGTGCCAGCCGCGCGATTTGCTGTTGCAGATCCGGAATTACTGCACCTACCACCGTCTGCCGCGTACGATGACGGACGACGGTTTCGATTTTGCCGTCGAGAACTACTTTTCAATTCTCTGACGCCGCTCCGCGTGATGGCTGCGTTCGTCAGCGAGCCCGTCAGCAGGAGTTGAAGTGGAACCGCGGCCGATTCGATTTCTTCGCAACCTGGGACGCATGCGACAGATCGTCAGCGTGCTGCTCAATTATGGATTCGGAGATCTCGTCGACCGTCTGCATCTGCGCGGTTACGTGCGTCTCGGCCAGCGGCTGCTGCGGCGTAAAGGCGAGCCGACTCCACCTCTGTCACGAGCCCAGCGGGTGCGACTTGCCCTCGA
Source organism: bacterium (assembly GCA_016124895.1). GTDB lineage: Bacteria > Planctomycetota > Planctomycetia > Planctomycetales > Planctomycetaceae > JAPOLP01. Next base: position 3,275 of record WGMU01000011.1, on the reverse strand, counting down.
AGAACTCGGTCCGACGTTCGTCAAGTTCGGTCAGGTTCTCAGCACACGACCGGACCTCATCCCTCCGGACTTTATCGAAGAACTCAAACATCTGCGGGAGAACGTGCCGCCATTCTCCGGCGACCTGGCCGTGCAACTGATTACCGAAGCCATCGGCTCGGGACGGGCGCAGATCGAGGACATCTCGACGGAGCCGATCGCGGCCGGATCGCTCGCGCAGGTGCATACTGCGCGGCACAGCGACGGCACAAAACTGGCCATCAAGATCCTGAGGCCGGGCATTCGGAGCGAGATCGAAACGGACCTCGATCTGATGCACGAGTTCGCGACGCTGCTGCAGCGTTACGTGCCCGAGTTTCGTGTGATCGATCCGGTGGGACTTGTCCGACACTTCGAACGCGTCATCCGGCGCGAGCAGAACCTGATCCGTGAAGCCCGCACCGTCGAGGAATTCAGCCGGCTGTTTCGCGAAGACGCGACACTCAAAGTTCCGCGTGTTTACACGGAACTCTGTTCGGACTCGGTGCTGGTCATGGAGTTTATCGACGGGATCCGTGTCGACGACCGCGAGGAACTCGCCGCGTACCGCATCTCGCCGCGTGCGATCGCCGCCAACGGTGCCCGCATCTTCCTGAAGCAGGCGTTTGAGTTTGGTGTTTTTCATGGCGACCCGCATCCGGGCAATATCCGCATTCTGCCGGATGGCTCCATCTGCCTGCTCGATTACGGCATGATCGGGATGCTTGATGAGCAGACGCGTGATCTGCTGATCGATCTGCTGATGTCGATTGCGAAGCGCGACGTCGCCAGGGCGGTCGCTCTGGTGCAGAAAGTCGGACAGCCGCATGACAGCCTCGACGTCGCACTGCTGAACGCCGACGTGCGCGACTTTATCGAGAGCTATTACGGCATCGAACTCGGGCAGCTCAACCTGGGCAGTATGCTCAACGACTTCGTGCGGATTCTCACAACGCATGGGATGTCGTGCCCTGGCGATCTGATGCTGCTGATTCGGGCACTTGTGACACTGGACGGAGTTGGTCGGAGTCTCGACCCCGATTTCAATCTGGCCGCGATTCTGCGTCCGTTCGTCGAAGCCGCCGTCCGTCGCCGTTACGACCCGCGGAGGATTGCCTCGGGCATCTTCGACGAGCTGCGCACGCTGGCCAACGTCGCCTGTCAGTTACCCGTATCGCTCGAACGAACGCTCGACAAGTTGAGCCACAACGAGCTGCGGATTCAGCTTGAGCATCGGAGGCTCGACCAGTTGATCAACGAACTCGACCGCTCGGGCAATCGCATCGTGATTGGTCTGATCCTGTCGGCACTGATCGTCGCGTCCGCTCTGCTGTTTCGAGCTGGCAGCGGGCCGGCCTGGATCAGCGTCTCTGTCTTCGCCATCTCGGCGTTTCTTGGCATCTGGCTGATTTACGGAGTGTTCCGCAGCGGCCGGCTGTAAGGACCGACGGACCTTACTGACGCCATTTCCAGTCGGAACCCTCACGTCAGTGCGATCCCAGCGTTCCTGCGTCTTTGGCGATGCCGGCAACTCGCTTTTCCTACTCGACAGAACGGTCTACAGCGACTCACCCGAGTCAAACGATTTGCGGATCACACCGGACTTCTTTTCGCGGATCACAGAGTAAGCCTCGACGAGTGCCCAGGAATCCGATTTCTGGCTGGCGGAAATGACGGCAGCCGGGCCGGCGTTGGTGAGGGGCAGTCGGTCGAGCGGGTTGTCATCGCTGACAACTGCTGCGGCGCGAGTTTCGCCGGCTCTCGGCCACAGAACGCAGATGGAAACCAGCAGCAGGAACGCGATGGCGACGGGCACCTTGCGGATGCGCTCGCGACGCTGTTCGATCTTCGCCACTTCGGCGATGAACGCATCCCGCAGGCTGGCCCGCGGGATCGGCAGCAGGTCCGTGGCCTCAATGACGAACTGCTCGGCATCGATCGTCAACCGTTCCAACCGGTCGGACCCACGGAATTCAGATGACGAGGAAAACTCAGTCAGCGGCGAATCGCATTCCCGGAAGTCTGCGGTCCAGCCATCGGTACCGGATTCCTCGTCGAATCGCGGAACATCGAAGCGGTTGGCATCTTTGCCGAAAAAATCGTGACGCAGCGGGTCGTGTGTAAAGTCAGGCATGGCCCATCTCCTGTGAGGAATTGCGGGCGGTTGAGACTGGCATGGCGACCGAGGCGTGTCGCTCGTGAGGCAGGGCCGCCGCGACGCCGTGCAGTGATCGCTCCAGTTTTTCCAGAGCGTACCGGTAACGGCTGGCGACGGTGTTAGGGGATTCACCGACGAGTTCGGCAATCTCCGCGAAGGTAAACTCTTCCCAGATTTTCAGCACAATGACTTCCGCCTGGTCGGCCGGCAGTCGACGGACAGCCCGCTGTACCTGGGCTCGTGTTTCTTCTGTTTCGACCGGGCAGTTGAGCGGTCGCCAGGCCTGAAGAATCCGGGCGAGCGACAGAACAGGTCGCCGTTTTTCGACGATCTTCAGCGATTCGTTGCGGACGACTCGGACGAGGTAAGCCCAGGGACGATCGGCCGCGGCGAGCAGCGACGGCTTGCGGGCGATCCGGACCAGAGCAGACTGCACGGCGTCTTCCGCGTCGGCCTGATTCCGCGTCAGTGTGACCGCGTAACGCAGCAACCGCGGTGACGACGCATCGTAAAGTCGCGTCAGTGCCGTCGGGTCGGCGTTACCCAGATCGGTTGTGATCTCGCGGATTTGCGTCCAGATTGACATGGTCCTGCCTGCGTCAGAGAACTGTGAACGGTCCGAAACCGGGTATTGAGGCCGAACGCTCCTGGAATTGTCCAGCATTCCCGACGGGCGGCGCCGAATTTCTGAGATTTCCTCGCTGGCGGCTGGGTGTTAAACGAGCAGCGAAGTTTGGAAATCGAACTGAAGCCTGGAAGTTCGAGTGCCAGCTCTCCAGAATGCCCGGTCCGTGCCGGTCGTCGGTGCGTGGCAATCATGGAACAACCAACTGTCGAAAAATCCGGACGGTCCCTGCTGATGTCTGACGTGTCGCGACCTGAGGAACTGGAAAACGCTCACGATAAATCTGCTGTCATCAGCGAACTGCGGTGGCAGAAGTTTTCGGTCCTCGACGACGGATTCGTCTGCCTGGTCGACGTGATGGGCGACGATGGCTCGATCGTTCAGGCGGCCCGAGTCAGCTACGGAGCCGGTACCAAAAAGGTTTCCGACGACCGCACGCTGATTCGTTACCTGATGCGGCACCGGCACTCGACG
>WGMU01000127.1 GCA_016124895.1 bacterium | reverse complement strand
GGCGTTGCAAATCCATCCGTGTGGTAAAAGAGCGTTGAAATGGGCAACTGGCACCGCCGCGAAGGTTCGCCGTTTCCGCTGGGGGTCACTTGGATCCCTGCCGATGACGCGTTCAATTTCGCTCTGTATTCCAAGCACGCCGAAGCCGTCGAACTGCGACTCTACCGGCCCGACGATCTGCACACGCCGCAGTTCATATTTCAGTTCAACCCTCTGGACAACAAGTCGGGGCCGATCTGGCACTGCCGGGTGGCCCGGGACGTTGTTAACGGCGCAAAACTGTACGGATATCGGATTGACGGTCCGGTCCCGACATCGGGGTTCGCACTGCATCAGTTCGATCGCGAGAAACTGCTGCTCGATCCTTACGCGCGCGATGTGTTCTTTCCGCCCGGCTTCAGTCGAAAGGCGGCGTGTTTGCCAGGATCGAACGAAGGCCGCGCTCCGCTGGGAGTCATTGAAACGACGCCGTGCCAGTTCGACTGGGAAGGCGATGCGCCGGTCAGGCACGACTCGGACCTGATCATCTACGAAATGCACATCCGCGGTTTCACCATGCGGGACAACTCTGGAGTGGCCGAAGTCAGACGCGGGACCTTTGCCGGAGTGATCGACAGGATTCCCTATCTTCAGGAACTGGGTGTCACTGCCGTCGAGCTGATGCCGGTGTTTCAGTTCGATCCGGACGAAGGAAATTACTGGGGCTACATGCCGCTCAGCTTCTTCGCGCCGCACGAAGGCTATTCGACGGGCTTCCGGGATGAGCCATTTCTGTCAGAGACGCGTGATGATACGTGTTGCCGGAGCGGAGAAGCGTGCTGCGACTTCTCCAGTTGCCTTCCGGAAACGGAATTTCGGGAGATGGTCAAACAACTGCATCGCGCAGGGATCGAAGTGATTCTCGACGTCGTCTATAACCATACCTGCGAAGGTAACTACGACGGTCCTATCTACAGTTACAAGGGCATTGATGCGTCAACTTACTACATCCTGACTCGCGATCCGGCGCATCCGTATGCGAACTTCAGCGGGACAGGGAACACGCTGCACACTTCCAATCGAGCAGTGCGACGGCTGATCATTGACAGTCTGCGGTACTGGGTTACCGAGATGCACGTTGATGGGTTTCGCTTCGACCTCGCCTCGATTTTTACCCGCAACAGCGACGGTTCGATCAATGCCGTTGACCCGCCGATCTTCGGGCAGATTGCCGCCGATCCGGATCTCACCGGCGTGCGGCTGATTGCTGAACCGTGGGACGCCGCCGGGATTTATCAGCTCGGTCGCAGGTTTCCGGGCACGCAGTGGATGCAATGGAACGGGGCCTACCGCGACTGCCTGCAGCGTTTCGTCAAGAGTGATCCTGGCATGGTTCCTGAGCTGATGACCCGGCTTTACGGCAGTTCAGACCTGTTTCCGGACGACCGTCTGCAGGCGTTGCGTCCGTTCCAGAGTGTGAATTACGTGACCTCTCACGACGGCTTCAGTCTGTACGACCTCGTGAGTTTCAACGAACAGCGCAACGAAGCGAATGGCGATTCCAATCAAGACGGCTGCCGGTGTACGTCCTGGAATTGCGGCTACGAAGGGGACGATTCTGTTCCGTCAGAGGTGCTGCAATTGCGTCGACGACAAGTCCGCAACTTCTTCACTCTGCTGCTGCTCAGCAACGGTACGCCGATGTTCCGCATGGGTGACGAGTTTCTGCAGACGCAGGGCGGCAACAGCAATCCTTACAACCAGGACAACGCCACGAGCTGGCTCGACTGGGAACGTCTCGCGCTCAACGGCGATATCTTTCGGTTCGTTCGGCTGCTGATTCAGTTCCGGAAATCGCATCCGTCGATCGGACGCTCCCGATTCTGGCGGGACGATGTCCACTGGTACGGAGCAGGCAGTAACGCCCCCGATCTGTCCTGGTCGTCACGCTCTCTGGCGTTTTCACTGGACGGGGCGACGCAAAACGACAGCGATCTATACGTGATGATCAACGCCTGGTGGGAACCGCTGCCGTTCGGCATTCATCGGCGCGTTCCCGCAGACTGGAAGCGCGTTGTCGACACGTCGCTTGAAAGTCCACACGACATTCTTGAACCCGGTCAGGAAGAGCCGCTCATGCGACCGTTCTACAATGTCGGTCCGAGGTCCGTCGTCGTTCTGCTCGGCCAGTGACTTTCAGCGAGGCTTGACGCTGGCTCGCGAACGATCTTCCACTGGACTGAACCCATTCCCTTCCCGGATAAGTCCTCCGGCGACGGGCTGTTTCGCCCGACGATCGGGACGCAGCACGAGAATGGAGCAGTCAGCGTTGTGCAGGACACGTTCGGTCACACTTCCGAGCGGAATCGGCTCACCACTGACATAACCATGCGCGGCAATCACGATCAGATCCACGTCGTGGCCGTTGGCATACCGAGTGATCTCCAGAGCCGGGTCACCACTGACCGCTGCAAGTGTCACACCCGTCAGGCCGTAAGCGTCTGAAAAGTCCGCCAGGCGCTCTTTTGCGTGCGCAAGCCGGCCTGCCCCGGAAAGCTCCTGGCTGTTATGTTCGGACAGGTTCGTGTCGCTCAGATCGTCGGGCAGCGGCGGAACCACGTGCAGAACATGTACGCAGCATCCGGCTTCGACCATCGCCAGTGCAGTATGCACGGAGTCCACGGATGCCTGTGAGAAGTCCGTGGGGACAAGCACGATCTGTCGTGGGAGCCAGTACATGACCTTCCTCCTGTTGATGGCATCTGATGCCGATCACAGTTGCCAGCCAGTCTTCACCAGCTTGCTTCAGTCCTGCGGCACTCGGGACTCGTCGAACGGAGGCTCACGACCATTCTCTCCGCGATGCTCCGCAGACGATTTTCTGTCGTCAGAATTTCGGTCGGCCGCGTTTCCGCTTGTCAGCCATCGTTGAGTATCAACAACCGTCGTGCCAACTCAACCTGCAGCGGTGGAACGCCACAAATTGCTGCGAAGAGCCAGGCATCAGCTACTCACAACGCCTGCAATTACGTGACGGTCGGACTTGCGAAACGCCGGTGGATGCGGCTGAATATCCCCATCCCGAAGCGGATAAGTGTGCTCGGCAGAGACGTGGAAGCACATCGCTCATGCGCGATGAGCACAGCACACACTTCCGCCCATCGGTTTTGCCGCTGCCTGCAGTGGGACCGCGTTGCCTCACGATGAAGACGCGTCAGCTCACTTTTTTCAGAAAGCTGACTCGGCCGGTCGGAACCCACTCGGCGACGTAGATGTTGCCGGCGGCGTCGAAGCAGGCATCGTGCGGATGGATAAAGCGACCGGCCTCCCAGCGGTTCGGCTGATTGCGCATTGCGAACTTGTTGGCGAGGACCTGATCTGTCCAGGACTGATCGTATCCCAGGTGCGTGATGACGTTGTTGTCCTTGTCGAACAGCGTGATCCTGGCATGCAGGTCCGGGCACAGCAGCACGTCGCCCTGCAGGTCGAGGTCCGCCGGGAAGCTGAGACCCTCGATAAAGCTGAGATGTTTGCCGTCCAGAGAGAAGTATTGCAGTCGCGCATTCGCCCGGTCGCAGACGGCGATGGTCGGCTCGCCATCGCCGCGAGTGTCGAGCCACAGACCGTGCGGTGTCTTCATTTTCCCCGGCTCGGTGCCGGTCCCGCCCCAGGTACGCACCCACCTGGCATCACGATCATATTCGTGGATGAAGTTCGAGCCGTAACCGTCGCCGACGTAGAAGCCACCGTCCGGCGCGAAGCAGATATTCGTCGGCGCATACTTCGGATTCTTTGTGTCGTACTTACCGCACTCGACCGGAAACTGCTTCCGCCAGACTTCCTCACCGGTCAGTGTCGCCTTGGCGATATAGCCCTTGCGGATGCAGGACAGGTAGAGGAACTCCTCGTTGCCTTCCTTGCGGACATCGATGCCGTGTCCGCCCCCGTGGTGCTCCTTACCGAACGACCGGACGCACCTGCCGTCCGGATCGAAGACGACGATCGCGTCCATCGGTTCCTTCGCGTTCGAGCGATGCTTCACGTAGATCAGCCCCTGCGAGTCGACACAGACGCCGTGCGTGTCGCCCCAGGTGACGTTGTCCGGCACCTTGCCCCAGCCATGATGGCACTCGAACGTAAATTCGCCCTCGCCGACGATCACGGGTTTCGCTCCGGCCTTGTCCGTCGCTCGCAGGAAAGCCGGCGCCCCCGTGATCGTGGCTGAGGCGGCAACTGTTGCGGCTGTTGTCTTGAGGAAGTCGCGTCGAGTGGTTTGTGGCATGGTTCGCGTCCTGTCTGGGGAACTGAGGATCTGGAACGCGGATTGTTCTAACCTGCCCGCCCTTGCGACTGCCACTGACCCGGACAAAACGAAAGGCCTTCGATGTTCCCTCCCGATAACCCTCTGCAGATGCACGACCGCTGGATGCGGCAGGCGCTGGATCAGGCTCGGGCGGCGTTTGAGGCTGACGAGGTGCCGGTCGGAGCAGTGATTGTGCACGGTGAGTCGATTGTCGGGACGGGCTTCAATCAGCGCGAGACGCTGCAGGACCCGACGGCTCATGCCGAGATCATTGCGATCACGCAGGCGGCTCAGACGCTGGGTTGCTGGCGGCTGCTGGACTGCACGCTGTACGTGACACTGGAGCCGTGCCCGATGTGTGCCGGCGCGATTGTGCAGGCTCGGATTCCGACCGTCGTCTACGGCACCACCGATCCCAAAGGCGGTGCCTGCCACACCCTCTATCAGATCACCGACGACGAGCGTTTGAATCATCGCGCGACAGTGCTCGGCGGTGTGCTGCAGGACGAGTGCCGCTCGCTGTTGCAGGAGTTCTTTCGCCAGCAGCGGGCGCTGGGGAAGAAGTAAGCCCGTCTTCCGCCAGCCCTGGGCATCTGGAGGCGATGCGATGCCCGATCAGGACTCAGGTTCCGTCAGATCAGTCGTTTTCTGATTCTGCAGCCAGTCGCTGGCGGAGCAGGGCGGCGCGGGCTTTGTTGCGTTCGGCGGAGTCGAGTTCCGCGTGTCGCAGCTTCTGCAGATGGGCCGGTTGCGTCTGGATGTAAAGCTCGTTGAGCGTCGACAGTTCCAGGTCGTCGATCAGATTGAGATAGACACCCAGCCGGACACTCGAAAGCAGGTGCATCGTCTCTTCGGAGCTGATGGTGTGAGCGCTCTTGAGGATGCCGTAAGAACGCGACACCTGGTCGTGCAGTTCTTCGCGGTTCTCCTCAAGCATCGCCTGACGTGAGCGGCGTTCGTAATCGAGGATTCGCGGAATGACGCTGCTCAGCTTTTCCAGCACCTGCGTCTCGCTGAGGCCCAGCGTGTACTGGTTCGAGATCTGATAGAAGTCGCCCATTGCCTGGCTGCCTTCGCCGTACAGGCCGCGGACGGCCAGGTTGATCTTCTGCAGGCTGTGGAAGACTTTCTGAATCTCGCGCGTCTGCACGAGGGCGGGCAGGTGCAGCATGACACTGGCGCGAATTCCCGTGCCGACGTTCGTCGGGCAGGCGGTCAGATAGCCGTAGTGATCGTGAAAGGCGAACGTCAGGTGTTCCTCAAACGCGTCGTCGAGCTGATCGATGCGCTGCCAGCAGCCGCTCAGATCCAGCCCGCTGGCCAGAACCTGCAGACGCAGATGGTCTTCCTCGTTGACCATCACGCTTTCGACTTCGTTCTTCGAGATTGCGACGCCGCGAGCCCCTTCGCCTTCCGAGAGTTCGCGACTGATCAACTGCCGCTCGACCAGAAACTGCCGGTCGGTGTCGCCGAGTTCGCTGACATCGATGTACTGCAGAACGGTGGGAATGGCGAGATCGTCGAGTGCTCCGCGGACCTGCTTAACGATCCTGGCACGTGTGCTGTCGTCCGTGCGCGTATTGAATGGAAACTCAGAGATGTTTCGCGCGAGTCGGATACGGGTCGAAACGACAACGTCCGATTCCGGGCCAGTGCCGCGCAACCAGTCGCCGCTTTGTTGCGTCAGGCTGTCCAGATCCACCGTCGCTCTCCCTGTTGTCCGTTGGGTTGTCTGCCGCGTCTTTGTATCGATGCTGTTGAAAGCCGATGGTTTTGATTGGTGGCGTGTTCGATCCGTCGTGTGTGGACGGCAAAGACGCTTATCAGTCGCTCAGGTCTTTGATCAGTCGTTTGCCGGTCAGTCTGAGGAATCCACTGGCTCGCTCGCTGAGTCCTGGCCACTCTGCAGAGATTGTTCGATCGAGTGAATTTCGTCACGGAGTCGTGCGGCGGTTTCGTAATTCTCGCCTTCGATGGCTGACTTCAATTCACTTCGAAGCCGAATGAGCTGATGCTGGCGGCGGCTGGAATCCGGAGCCCGGCGCGGCAGCTTGCCGCAGTGTTGAGTCTCGCCGTGGATGTTTTCCAGCAGCGCATTCAGGTCGGAAGCGAACTCGACGTAATCGTGCGGGCAGCCCAGCCGGCCCTGACTGCGGAATTCTTTGAAAGTGATGCCGCAGTTCGGGCAGATGCGATCGTCGATGCCTTCCAGTGACTCGTCATCGGCTTCGACCAGCTTGTCGAACTCGAAGTCGGGCGAGTCGGCTGGCGGTTCGGGCGTCTGCAGATAGTCCTTCGCGCAGCTTTCGCAGAGATGAATCTCAGTGGCCTCGCCCTTGCGCACTTCTGTGATGTGTAGAGTGGCTGGCTTCGAACACTGGCGGCACTTCTTCATGGGGGAAATCTCGCGGTCGGCACCCAGTCAACTGGCTGCTGTTCCGAACCGCTTCAGTGGAATGTCAACTCGCGACCGGCAGTGCTTCCGTGACTGCCGACAGTTGCCGGAAAAGCGTCGCGACCACCGGCGACAGGTTCGTTGTCGAGACCTGTTTTCTCCGACTGCGGACTGGCAAATCGGATGCGTTAGCGGTTCAATCCAGCGGCGCTGGCCGCTCCGGCAGCGGCGTGGCAATTCTATTGAGGCCCCTAACCCTGTCAACTGCGTCAGAACGGCTGTATCGACGCAAGTTGTGGCCTGGTCGAGAGATCAACGCAACAGGCATGGAGCCTGCAGCAAAGCAACTACGAATGCGAACCGGCTCGACGTTCCGCCTGTCGGCAGTCGAACGAGCTGCCTTTTCTGTTGAGACTCATGACGCACTACCCGGACTTTTCAACGTTTCAGGATCTTGCACAGCACGCTGATCTGGTGCCGGTTTACCGGCAGTTGACCAGCGACACGCTGACGCCGGTCGAGGCTTACTGCACGCTGCAGCATGGCGATTACTCGTTTCTGTTCGAGAGCGTCGTTGGTGGAGAACGCGTTGGCCGTTTCAGCTTTCTGGGAGCTGATCCGTTTCTAAGGATCGACGCGTACGGCCGGCGAGTCGTCGTGACGGAAGGCGACACCTCTCGGGAATTTGAGTCCGACGACCCGCTGAAGGATCTCGAAGAACTGCTGAAAAAGTATCGAGCGGTCCATCTGCCCGAGCTGCCTCGATTCTGCGGTGGTGCCGTCGGATACGCGGGCTACGACGTTGTGCGATACTGCGAGCATCTGCCGAACGCTCCGGAAGACGACCGCAAGCTGCCCGACCTCTCGTTTGCCTTCTTCGATCGCATGGTCGTCTTCGACCATATTCGCAAGACAATCGTGGTCGTCTGCCACGCGGACGCGAACGCCGCTGATCTGAAGGCCGAGTACGACCACGCGGCCGCAAGAATCGACGAAACCTGCCAGTTGCTGCAGCAGGGGACGAAGGCGATCTCGATGAGCGACGTCGTGATCGGTGGCGATCCGACGCTGACATTCGAGTCGAACTTCAAGCAGTCCGAATTCGAGGCCGCCGTCGAGGCATGCAAGGAATACATCAAAGCGGGTGATATCTTTCAGGTCGTGATCAGCCAGCGGCTGAAGCTCGAAACGTCGGCGAGTCCGCTCGACATTTATCGTGCGCTGCGGATCGTCAATCCGAGTCCGTTTATGGTGCTGCTGAAGACGCCGGAATCGCATCTCATCGGCTGCTCGCCCGAAATCATGGTTCGCGTCGAAGAAGGCGAAGTCACGATTCGGCCGCTCGCTGGCACGCGAGTTCGCGGGAAGACGGACGAAGAGGATCGGGCACTCGCCGCAGAACTGCTCGCCGACGAAAAGGAACGCGCCGAGCACGTTATGCTGGTCGATCTGGCCCGCAACGATGTCGGTCGCGTCGCGAAGTACGGCTCAGTGAAGCTCAGCGACGTGATGGTTGTCGAGCGTTACTCGCACGTGATGCACATCACGTCGAATGTCTGCGGCCAGCTCCGCGATGGCCTGACGGCGCTCGATGCCCTGCGAGCAGGTCTCCCGGCCGGAACCGTGTCCGGAGCCCCGAAAGTCCGCGCGATGGAGATCATCGACGAACTCGAACGCCACCGCCGCGGCCCCTACGCCGGAGCCGTCGGCTACATCGACTTCACCGGCAACATGGATACCTGCATCGCTCTGCGAACTCTGGTCATGCAGGATCAGACGGCCTACGTGCAGGCCGGCGCCGGCATCGTCGCCGACAGCGTCCCCAAGAACGAGTACCACGAAACGCTGAACAAGGCCAAAGGCCTCCTGCGAGCCATCGAACTGGCCGAAAAGCAGTTTTGAGCGATGGCCTGCAGCTTCAGCGTTGCAAATGAAGTTCACCTGATATGTCAGATGCAACCGGCGATCTCTACACACCGAAGCAGGGGCAGTATCTCGCCTTCATCTACTACTACTCGAAGCTGAATCGGCGGGCACCGGCTGAAGCTGACATGATGCACTGTTTCCGCGTATCGGCACCGGCAGTGCATCAGATGGTGCTGACTCTCGAAAAGCAGCAACTGATTTCCCGAATTCCCGGCGCAGCGAGATCGATCGAGCTGCGGATTCGCCGCGATCAGTTGCCCGATCTGGATTAGCGTTGCGTCTGACGGGACAGCAACCCGATTGGCTCAGAACTCGCCGACGTCCTCGTTGCCATTTCGTGTCGACAGCGCTTTGATGGTCGCGTAGTCGGTCGTTTCGCTCAGGAAGCGGCTGTGACCGTCGGCGAAGAGGAAGTAGGCGCCGCCGTGGTGCCAGCTCCAGAAATGGTCGTTGTGGCTGCCGTCCGGTTTGCCGGGGGCGAGGCCGACGCTGGTGTCGATGAACGCGTCCTGAGTGCTGCCGCAGAGCATCCAGCCAATGTTGAGCGCTTCCGGGATGCCGCGTTCGCCGATCAGGATGGTATTGGACGTTCCGTCGGTCAGATCGCGAAACCCGATCGCACTGTTGACGAAGAACGAACCGTTGTTTTTCGTCGGAGCATCGCCGCTGACTCCGACATAACTGCCCGGTGTGTGATCGCCTAGAAAACCGGAGAAGATGAGGTTCGAGTTCGGATCGCTGGGGCAGAAGTAAATCGGCAGACGATGCTCGGACGGGTTATCCGGTGCGGTCACGGAGAAATCGAAACAGTGCGGGCTGTAGTTGAAGTCGACGAGGTTGTAGAGCGTGTCTTCTTCGAGCTGAGGCAGCAGCATTGCCCGGAACGTCCAGTGCCGCGTGTTGACCTTGCCCATCGGAAACAGCGAGTGCTGCTCGTGATAGTTGTGCAGGGCGAGGCCCCACTGCTTCAGCCGGTTCGAACACTGACTGCGACGGGCCGCCTCGCGGGCCGACTGCACGGCCGGCAGCAGCAACGCGACCAGAATGGCGATGATCGCGATGACGACGAGCAGCTCGATCAGCGTGAAACCGCGGCGTCGAGCGCGAGGATCTACCCGACGTGCGGCAGCAGAAACCGGCTTTGAGTTGTCGCGGTGAGAGCCAGGCATGGTCGAACGGCGGGGTTACAGAGGAGTCGGGCGGGGAGGATTTCGCGGCGGAAGAACGGTCAGTGTCAGGAGCCCTTCGGGCACCGTCAATTCCGGGTTTCGATTGTCAGGTTCAGTTCCTGGCGTCCGGAAACGCCGACCTCGATATCCTCAACGTAGAACGATTCCATTTCCGGAGGCAGTTCTCCGCTTGCGGAAGCGGGGACTTCGACCTCTTTTGCGATCACGACACCGTCTTTGAGGATTCGAGGTTTCTGAACGTCGATGCGGACGCGATAGGTGCCGGGCAACGGGCCGTCGGACTCGTCAAACCGGAAGGCTCCGTGATCAAGAGTCGCTCGCGCCGCTGGAGCGTGAACGCCTTCGGCTGGCTGAAATGTCACCGTCCCCGACCGGCTGTCGACTCCGGAAATGGTCCCGAAGACGGCCTGCCGCGGACTTTTTGTTCCGCAGCCCGCTGACAGCATCAGCAGCGCGAGGAATGCCGGCAGATACGGACAGAGACGCTGCATGTGAAAACGCAGTACAGAACAAGGTCGATTTCAGCGAGGTCGACGTCAACGTGGCCGAGCCGAGCCGTATTCCAGCGGCGGGTTCCGCCCGATTCAAACAGAGGCACTGGAAATCTCTGTTTGGTCAGAGGTTACGTCGCAGCGAGTGGTACTCACAGCGTAGCTCACCCAGACGGATCTGCAGAGATTCACGGGAGGACCGCTGGGGTCTATGGCCGGAATTGTTTGGCGGGGGCCTCAAGGGACTTCGCTGGAAGCTGTCGCCTGAATCTGTTACAGGATGGCACCTTCGGTGCAGCCGTTGAAATCGGACTGCCTGCTGTCCCACTCATTTCTGATCAGGAACAGGTTTCGAGGAACATGCTGGAACTACTGAATCGGCTGGTCGCCGTGGTCGTGGCGCTCTGGGAACTGGCCTACGAACTGATCGCTCAGGTTCTGCCGTGGTCCCCGCTGCTGCTGTGGGTGGCGTTCTGGCTGCTGGCCGTCAACTGGGTCAAGTACCGCGAAGTGCTGCTTAAGGGCGGCTGGACCGGAATCCTGTTCATCTACCTGATGATGATTCTGATCTGGGGACTGATCGCTCCTCCGGAAGGCGGCACGCACTCGATCTTCCATCTGCAGTTGAGCAACTACGTCGGCAAGACGGTTTACGTGACGGCGCTCTTCAGCATCATGTTTATCTGCGGCTCGGTCCAGCTCGCCGGAACGGTCGATCGCTGGATCTGCTTCAAGGAGGATGAAGAGCCAGAGCCGGCACACGCTCACGGACACTGAATTCCGTAGGGTGCGTGGAGCGAAGCGTAACGCACCGGAGATTGCTTCAGCGGCTCAAATGGTGCGTTACGCTTCGCTCCACGCACCCTACTTTGGCTAGAGATGCTGTACATCATGCAGGAGCTGCTTCAGGCACTGATGGATGCTGTCCGCAACGGGCAGTCGGTGGCATGGACGGCTCTGGTGGAAACGAAAGGTTCGACTCCGCAGAAGGCCGGGGCCGCGATGCTCGTCTTCGCGGATGGCTCGCAGGCCGGCACGCTCGGTGGCGGCTGCGTCGAAGCGGAAGTCAAACGCCGGGCACTGCGGCTGCTCGATGAAGGCCGGGCCGAGCTGTTGACGTTTCAGCTCGACAGTGATTATGGCTGGGATGACGGCCTGATCTGCGGAGGCCGAATGAAGATGCTCGTCGATCCGGTGCATCCGGGAGACGACCTGTCGTACTTCGAGGCGTACCTTCAGCAGATCCGCGACGGCGTGGGCTCGACCGAGGCCGTCGTCATTGATGCGGAAAAGTCGGGTGGCGTCGAGGCGGATCGGTTTCTGCTCGACGAACAGGGCGCCGTTGTGGCCGCGCGAGCGAACGGCGAACTTCCTGAAGCCGTTCGCGCCGGATTGAAATCAGTTACCGATCGGCCGCGAGCGTATGTCGCGGGCGGCGTCTCGTACCTGCCGCAGCTCGAACGTTGCCGCCTGGTCATTGTTGGAGCCGGTCACGTTGGTCAGAAAGTCGCCGAACTGGCCGCGTCGGTCGACTTCAACGTCTGGGTCGTCGACGACCGCGAGCAGTACTGCAATCACGATCGCTTTCCGCAGGCCGAGCGGCTGATTGTCGGACCGATTGACACGGCGCTGAGTGGCCTCGACATCGATCCCAACACGATGTGCATCATCGTGACCCGCGGCCATAACCACGACGAGGAAGCGTTGTATCATCTCGCAGAGAAGCCGGCCCGCTATGTCGGCATGATCGGCAGCCGCCGCAAGATCCGGCTGATCTTCGAGGACCTGCTGCGCGAGGGAATCTCGCGCGAGACCCTGCAGCGGGTTCACGCACCGCTGGGCTTCGACATCGGCTCACAGACGGTTCCGGAAATCGCGGTGAGCATCGTTGCCGAGCTGATCGCGCATCGAAACCTCGGCGGCGTCCCTGATCGCCCGCGACCGGGCTCGATCGTCGATGAAATCCGCGAAGCCGACGCGCCTGCGTAGAACGGAATTCATTCCGTTTCGCCGCATTCAAAGTAGCCATCTCGGTGGAGCGAGATGGCTACTTTGAATGCTCGACGAAACGACTCGTCAGCGATTCAATCCGGTTGTCTAACTCAGCAGATCGTCGAGCCCACTCGAACCGTGTGACGTCGGGGCGGGCAATTCGCTGCGTCGACGAGCCAATGATTGCGGCGACGTGCTCAAGCTGATCGGCGACGTCTGCGGCACTTCCATCGTGAAACGTCGACAGGTCGGCACCGAGCGTTTCCGGATAGGCGAGCGCTTTCGGTACCAGCGGAATGCAGCCTGCTGAGACTGCTTCCAGAACGGCAATGCCGAAGAACTCGTGCTCAGCCGCTGAGACAACAACGTCAGACGCTCGTAGAAGGGATTCGTAATCACTGCGGGAATCAGCAAAGCCCCAGTGGGTGACGCGCTCGTCGAGCCACTCGCGGGCGCTGGCGAAACACGGTGGTGATTCGCGGTACGACTCTCCGAGCAAGCTGACGCGGAAATCGACACCGCGATCAATCAACAATTGCAACGCCGCGAAGAAGATGTCCGGGCGCTTGTCGTGCTCCCAGCGGGACACCCAGATAATGCGGAGCGGACCTGGCCGCCGTTTGCGATTGCGAGTCGGTGCAATCAGCGAGACACCCGGTGACTGCACTTCTGACTTCAGCTCGATCCGATTGACCAGTTCCGGCTGACGGCGATCGGGCATGCGGCGCAGGAACTTGCGAGCTGCCGTCAGAAATTCCTGGCGGTGAAACTCCGAGTTGAACCAGACAGCGTCAGCGGCGAGGGCCGTCGTGATGTTCGAGTAGGCGAGGTGCAGGTCACGGTCGTCGTCGCGGTTCGGATACGTGAGCTGGTTTTCGTGGAAATAGGCGACTCGCGGCAGCCGCCGGATCGGCTCAGGACTGAGTCCGAGGAACTCGGCCAGGTTCAACATGTCCGTACAGAACAGAAGGTCGAATTCAGACTGAGGCGAGTCATCGGACAGGGCTGGAGACCCGGTTCGCGTCAGGCTGGCAGGGCCAGTCTGCAAGGAAAGCTGCTCAGCAAACCAGACGGCCGAGTGCCGGGCTCGCCATTTCCATTTCGTTCCGGGCAGGGTCAATGTGGTGAATTCGTGCCGGCTGCGCTGCGACCAGCCATCGAGAAACGCTCGATGGCTGCCACTGTGAAACGCGTTGAGTGCGAGGATGCGACACGACATGCGGGCGTTGTCCCGTCACTTTGTCGCAGCGTCAATCCAGTGACTCGGCCGGGCGTGGCGAACAGTAAGTTGATCAGGCACCGGTGGTCTGAGAGACTCCGCGACCGTCGGCCGACTGGCCTGCTTTTCGACATGCGACTTCAACCAGGGACGAGACATCATGGCCAATCCGAAGGTCATTCTGAGTGCGTTTGCCGACGAGGCTGCGAATCACAAGACCGCGCTGGAGCAGTTTTCCGCACTCGCCGCGATCGGTCTGCGGTACTACAGCCCGCGTTTTATCGACGTCAGTTCGTCCGGCGAGGTGAAGCATGTTGTCGATCTCAGCAAAGCCGAACTGAAGCAGCTCAACAGTCTGCAGGATGAATTCGGGCTCAGTGTGACCAGCATTGGCGCCCGCGTCGGCAAAGTGAAGCTGCTGAATGTCGACGACGGCTCGCATAACAAATTCGTTCCGTTCGACAAGTATCTGAAGACGGAAGTCGCGAAGACGGTCGCTGTCGGCCAGGCACTCGGAACAAAGCTGATCCGCGGCTTTTCGTTTTACCATCCGAAGGGAACGAATCCGGAAGACCATATCGCTCAGGCGGCGGACCAGATCGGACAGATCGCCGATGCGTGCGCCGTTGGCGGCCTTGTCTTTGGCCTCGAAATCGAACCGAACCTCGTCGGCGAATCCGGCCCGCTGCTGGCGAAGATCGCGAAGAGGCTCAAGCATCCGAACATGGTGCTGATCTACGATGGCGGGAACATCGCGGCGCAGAACAAGGACCGTCTGCAGTGCTACTCGGAATTCCTGGACATGCTGCCCTACATTGGCTGGATGCACGTGAAGGATTACTCGATTGATTCGACACTGAACTGGACGGGTCACGTCGACGAGGAGCGGTTGAAGAACTTCGTGCCGGCTGATGTCGGCGACGCGGGGCACGATTCGATTCTCCGCGAACTGCGTGAGCACCTGCCGAAAATCGAGAAGCGGTTGAAGAAGCTGGGCGTTCCCGGCTTCTTTCTGGAAACCGAGCCGCATCTCAAAGGCGGCGGACAGTTCGGCGGTTTCAGCGGCCCGGACGGAATGGGTGTCGCTGTGCGATCGTTGTGCTCGGTGCTCGACTTTGTCGGCATCGATTACGACATCCGCAATTTTGACGACATTCGGGCGGCGCGGGGATTCTGAGGGCGTCTGTGATGAGTCAGACTTCGATATCACTCGACGAGTTGTGGCGCTGTCCGCAGTGCCGTAGTCGCCTGACGCGTCATGGCGAGTCAATGATGTGCTGCAACGCAGAGTGTCGGCTCAGCTACCCGATTGTCGACGGAATCCCGGTGATGCTGATTGACCAGTCGCTCCAGCTCTCTGAGGATGACTGGTCCGCGGCCGTCAGGCAGACTGCCGAGAGCCGGGCGTAAAGAGCCGACCACAATCCGAAAGCGGAGGCATCCCTGATGAAACGGTCAATCGCTGCGACGCTGCTGCTGGGAGCACTCCTGTTACCGGGTTTGACACCAATCTGGTCGGCTGACCCGGTTGAAAAGCCCCGCAACTCTCCGCGGTACTCGTTTCGCCGGAATCACGATCCCAACGGGATCGGTAAGTTCTACATGGGACGCGAGATCGCTCAGGTGATGGGCTTTCCCGGAGCACCCTGGCTGGAACGCGACACGCGGGAAGAAGAAGAGCGGCTGACGTTGCTCGTGCGTTCGTTGAAGCTTAAACCCGGAATGGTCGTTGCCGATATTGGTGCCGGCAGCGGAGTTATCTCGATGCTCGTTGCCGAGCAGATTACGCCGGACGGAAAAGTCATGGCCGTCGACATCCAGCAGGAGATGCTCGATCGCCTGAAGAAGCGCTGCGAAGCCGTGGGCATCAAAAACGTGGTTCCAGTGAAAGGCGCAATCAAGTCACCGAACCTGGAACCCGGCAGCGTCGACCTGATCATCATGGTCGACGTCTATCATGAGTTCGAGTTTCCGTATGAGATGACGCAGGAACTTGCGAAGGCACTGAAACCAGGCGGCCGGATTGCGTGGGTCGAATATCGCCTCGAAGACCCGACTGTACCGATCAAACTGGTTCACAAGATGAGCGAAGCGCAAGTCAAGCTCGAAGCCAGCCAGGCCGAGTGCGGATTAAAGTTCGCCGAAACGATCGGCGTGCTGCCTCGACAGCACATCGTGATCTTCGAGAGGCCCGCAGAAGAGTCGAAGTAGCGGACTGTCGGATCGTGGAATGTCCTCACTCAATCGGCGATGGCTGACCCGGAATGCCGCTGGTCAGCGTGTCGTTCATCGCGAACAGGGCCGGCAGGCCGCCGGTGTGGATGAAGACGACGTGCTCGTTGGCCGAAAACCCGCCGCGGCGGACGTGGTCGATCAGTGCGGCAAAGGCTTTGCCGGAATAGATCGGGTCGAGCAGGATCGACTCGGTCCGGGCCAGCAGGCGGATCGCTTCGAGACCCGCGTCGCTGGGCACTCCGTAATCCGGGCCGATGTAGTCTTCCGTCAGGTTGATGTCAGAAGCATCGAGCCGGTGCGGCAGTCGCAATCGTTCCGCCGCGTCGTTGGCGATGTTCGCCATGTCTTCCGCCGTGTCCCACGGCCAGACAAGCGGCGCGATGTTCCGCACCGGGGCTCGCAGACCGACGGCAGCGGCTCCGAGAGCAAGGCCCGAGCCGGTTGATCCGGCCGACGAAACGTAGATGGCTGCCGGCTCGATCGCGGTCGCGCGTGACTGCTCAACGATTTCCAGCAGGCACGGCACGTAACCAATTGCGGCGATCGCCTTGACGGAGAAGCGGTTCCAGAAGAACGGTTGCCGTCCCTGTTCCCGCAACTGGCCAGCGCGGGCGTCGATCAGGTCGTCGAGTTCCGGTCCGATCGGCGCGTCGACGATTTCGATGCTTGCCCCGAGCAGATGATCGAGCAGCAGGTTGCCCTGGAACTCGACTTCACCCTGATGGTGTGCCCGAGTGAGGACCAGATGGCACGGGAGTCCGGCTTTCGCACAGGCCGCGACCGTCTGCCGGCAGTTATTGCTCTGCACACCGGCTCCCCACACGAAGCAGTCGGCCCCTTCCGCGAGTGCCTGGCCGAGCAGATATTCGTTGTGCCGCGTCTTATTGCCGCCGAACGCGAGCCCCGTGCAGTCGTCCCGTTTGATCCAGATCGTCGGCCCGCCAAGTTCTTCGGACAGCCGGTACAGTGGCTCGAACGGCGTCGGCAGATGGCCCAGCGCAAACCGCGGGACGTGATCAAGGGCCTGCCAGACAGCGTTGGTCGAAAAAGACCGGTGCTTGCTCATGGGAGTGAGTTCCTGGTACGTAACGCTGCCGCGCTGACACTGGTTTGCTCAACGTCGAGGAATGGCGATCGTCACGGAGTACTCCGCGGCGCCGTTTGGTGAGTCGCTCAGGTACAGGTCAAATCCGTCAGGCGTTCGTTCGAGAGCGATCATGTCGCGTCCGTTGCGCTGGACAATTCGGGCACGAGTGAGATCGAGATGCTGGCCGGTATGTTTCCAGCCAGCCGGTGTCTGATCGAACTGCTCCCACGGTTCGCCGTCAAACAGCAGGTGATGCGGACGTGCCCAGTGACGGTGTTCATAACGGACGTGCTTCCGTGTGAAAACAACTCGCCCACTACCATCCACAATCCCGGAGATTCGCAGCAGTTTCGGTTGAGCTGCGGCAGCCGCATTAAAAGCCTCGACCGCTTCTGGCTGCTTGGAGCTCTGCTCGCGCGAAAGTGGAAACTCGTCAGCAAGCCCCCATCCAGTCACGGTCATCGCGAGCAGTGCCACCTGAAAAAATGTCTTCATCGCAGAGTCCTCGCAATTGCAGAGCGTCGGTCAGTCGTTTCATCAGAAGACAGCAGCACGACATGCCGAAACACGCCGTGTGGAATTTGATAACGACCGACCGAATGATTCAATAGTCGCTTTCACGCAGAAAGAGAACTGCGTCACACAGAATGCACCAGGCGCTGCTGCTGTTTCGATGGACTACTGCCGGCCGAGATTCGTGCCGCGGACCATCGCTGGTGGTCGAGCCTGCGGACGAGCGTGCCGGGTCCAGGCAGCTGCGTCCGGACAATGGTCCTGCAGCCAGAGCCGCAGCGGCACGTCGGCGTCCTGAGGATCGTAGGCACTGTTGGCCGAGCCGGCTCCCAACAGTTGCCGCCGGATGGGAGAAGCCTCGGCCAGCAGATGCTCGACGGTCATCTCATCTTTGGGTTTCAGCCAGCGGTAGCTGTAGCCCAGCCACAGGACTTTACGCGTGATGTCCGACGTGTTCAGGCTTCGCGAATGCCACAGCCGACGATCAAGCAGCACGGCGGAGCCGGCTGGCACGCAAAGTGGCACGGCGCCTTCCGGCGACGAAAATCCGTCCTGCGGCAGCTCGATCTCGTCGCTCAGATGCGAGCCCGGCACGATCAGCGTGTTGCCACGGCCCGGTTCGCTGACGTCGCTCAGGTAGAAGCCGACTTTCAACGACAGTCGCGGCCGCGGATGCGTCTCGATTTCGTCGTTCACCCGCATACTGTCCTGATGCCACGCAACGTCCCACGCCGCCGTTTCCCGGTTGGCGGGCGGAGTCACATCCAGGTGCGAGTGGTAACAGTAGATATTCCATCCCAGCGCCCCCCAGACCTTCGGAAACACCGCCGGCCAGTCCAGCATCTCGAAAAACAACGGACTCCGAGGCAACACGTTCGTCACCGAAAGCAGCTTGTCCGCCCCGTTCTCGACGTCACGTTCCGCCGCGTCGATCTGATCGACCGCGGCAATCAACCGAGCAAGCGTCGCCGGTTCGACAGCGTTCTCAACGGCCAGATAACCCTGCTCGTTGAACGCAGC
>WGMU01000099.1 GCA_016124895.1 bacterium | reverse complement strand
GTATGAGGCGTGGCGGGGTGAGGTCAGGTTCTGCTTGAGGAAGTCGAGCGGGTCGATGGTCTGCTGAGCGGCGGTGACGAGGACGGTCGTCAGGATGGCCTGGGTTTCGGCTCCGTTCCAGGTGCGGTTGCCGCCCCAGACCTTGCGGTTGACGACCGCCGGACGGATGGCCTGCTCGGCGCGCCAGTTGGTGGCGTCGACCAGCGGGTCACGGAGGAACGTGAACAGGTCGTCGAGATGATTCTCCAGATGTTTCGCCAGACGCTCGCTGGCGGCGTTCCGTTTGACGGGCGCGACCAGGCGGCGCATGGTCGAAGTGAACCGACCAGCCAGCACGCGCAGTCCGTGGGCGGTCAGTTCGTTCTGTCGGAAGCGGTCGCGGGCCGCCAGCGCCGCTCGGAACACATCCAGCGCGGCGCGCGGGAACCACACCGCTCCGGCAACGGCGGTTTCTAATAACTCGTGGCAGCGGCGCATGAGGTGGGCCAGGCATTGCTGGTGAGTGGCCAGAGTGAAACGGTCGTAGACGCTCCAGCCGTCATGAATCAGCGTGCCTGAGTAGTCCTCACCGAGCAGCAGCAGGGCCGGCTCGGCACTGCGTGTCGGGTCGATCGCGTAGTACGTCGCGCGTTCGGTCACGAAGTCATGCAGCCACGCGTTCTCACCATTGACCCGCCAGCCCGTTTCATCACAGACGACGCGGGGTGAGCCGCGGACCTGCGCGCCGATCGCGTCGTACGAGGGCCGCAGTCGCTCCGCCAGACGCTGCTGC
This sequence comes from bacterium, assembly GCA_016124895.1. Taxonomy (GTDB): domain Bacteria; phylum Planctomycetota; class Planctomycetia; order Planctomycetales; family Planctomycetaceae; genus JAPOLP01. The sequence continues at coordinate 42,147 of WGMU01000099.1, read as the reverse complement.
GTCCGGCAGTTCGTACTGCGTGATATGGAGATCCCGAACAGCCGCTCGATCAGCCGGCGACACTTGCCGTGTGAGAGCCCCAGCTCTTGATTAGCAACCGTCAGAGCGGCCTGCAGATCGGCTCCCAACTGACTGGCCGCCGCTCCCAGAGCATCCGATGTCTGCAGTTCGTGCCGTCCCTGAACGCGTTCGCCGCAACCGGAGCAGCGGCCGATATGGATATTGAACTGCCGGTGAATCGGCTTTCGCGGGATGTCCGTCTGGTACTGCGGACAGACGCGGTCGGTGGTCAACTCGTGACAGCCGCAGTGCGGGCAGTACTCCGGCAGCGGCACGTCGTAGTGCTCGTCAATCTGCTCTGGAATGCTGCGCCGCGACTGCTGTCCGTACTCATCACCGGGCTTGCGTCCCGGTTTCTGCGGAGCGGGAACCTTCTGCTTGCGAAACGGAGCCGCCTGCCGCTTCCCCGCCCGCCGCGATTCCTCCAGCGCCTGCCGCAGCAGTTCGACCTCGCGGCGAAGCTGTTCCAGCTCCGCGCTCAGCCGCCTGCAACCAGGACATTCAGACTGTGGTTCGCCGTCGCCATCCATGATTCCGGAAAGCTATACGGCCTCCACAAAATGCGCAACCCTGTTTTTCGGTAAACAAGTACACCGGAAGTACTGTCGTAGTCCGTCTTCGTAAACAGGTCCGAGCCTGCTGGAAGCCGCTTGATCACGTTCCCCGCGGCGTCGTAACAGGAATTGTCTGTCAGTGAGTTGCCCACGATTCCCGTGGCCGGTCCACGGCATAGCGGATCGTCCGATGGACGCGGCCACGGTCGTCGTACTTCGTTTCGCTGCGTTCGATCAGGTTGCCGATCGTGGAGCCGCTGCTGGAACTGGATGAACTCGAACTGTTGCCGTCGCACGGAGAGCCTTCAGACTCAGCCGGCATGTCGCGCGGTCCGATTGTCTGCCTGCTGTGTGTAGAGCCCGCTCCTGGCTGGCGGTACACTCGCGGCCCGCCGGTGTGACGTACTTGACTCTGGCCCGCGCAGCACTGGCTGAAGACTGACACTGTCTCGCAATTCTCCTCGCCGCAGACGAACGCCGACCATGACTCGCCCGACGATGACCGCTGCTTTCCTGCTGTGCCTGCTGACCGCGTCGTTAACGCTTCTCGGTTGCGGATCGCAGGCGTACGAAGAACGACTGGCTGCATCGACGGCGTACTTCAGCTATCGGCAACAGGTCGACAACCTGCTCGAATCGCGAACCTGGACGTCCGAGGGCATTACGTTCCGGCCGCCGAAGGGGTTTGCTGAGCTGCCGCCTCCACCACCGGCCCCCGATGAAAACTCTCCCCCGCCGCCAGACAAACGGCAGCCGGCGTTTCTGACCAGTAAGCTGCCGGGTCTTGTCGGAGCCTGGCAGGCTCAAATGCGTGTCGAGATTCCTGACAGTGATGTCGAGGAACTCCCGGCATGGATCCTCATCTGCACCAACCACGACGACTATCGTCAGAAATTCGACAATCCAACGGTGATTCCTGCGGACTTTATGGATCACGTGATCAAGGCTCTGGCTGACAGCTCGCGGGTTTATCAGCCGAGTTCCGCGATTGAGCCGTGGCAGTTTGCCGAAGTCCGTTCGCCCAGTGGCACTGCCTATGTGCCGCGCAAGGATTACGACTGGATTCTGCTGTCCGACCCGGAGATGACCTACGAAGTGGACAGGCGAAAGGCCCGCTATGACTTTCGTCTGTACCGCTACTTCGTCGGTCAGAACATTCAGCTCGCACTGGTGACGATTGTTCCCAGCGACGACATCCTTGCACGCTCGGCACGTCCATACGACGGGATCGATATGGCCATCGAGCAAATGACGGCCACCGACGAAATCCCTCGCGCTCAGGCCGGAGGCCCTGCCGCAGTCCCGTCATCCGGCGGTGGCTTCTGAGACGAAGGCACCGATGCCACTCGCGAGAAAGCGAGAGCGGATCACGGCAGTCGTGCGGAGATGGCTGCGAGGATCTCAGCCGGTTCGGCCATGCGTCCGGGGCCGATCTGGCCGCAACTGAGCCAGCCGCTGCCGGGCTGGATGATGTGCATTCCGTCGGCCTCGACCTGCTGCAGGTTGCGCTGCGTGGGCAGCTTGTTCCACATCTCGGTATTCATTGCCGGAGCCAGCAGGATCGGGCAGGTGACGGTCAGCGCGAGTGTCGAAACGAGATCGCTCGCGAGGCCGTGCGCGGCTTTGGCGATGAAGTCAGCGGTGGCTGGAGCGACGATGTAGAGTTCGGCGCGGCGGGCCAGTCCGATGTGTTCCCCCTGCGGATGTTCGATCGGGGAAAACATGCCACGGTAGACCGGCCGGCTGGTCAGCGCCTCGAACGTCGTTGGTCCTATGAACTGCGTCGCCGCGTCCGTCATCGCGACAGTGACCTTCGCACCGGCCTGCACCAGTTTGCTGACGAGGTCTGCTGTCTTGTAAGCAGCGATGCCGCCCGTCACGCCGATCAGGATCTCGCGGTTCTTGAATTCGTCCACTTCGGAAGTCCGGTTGCAAAGCAGGCAGTGTTCGGGCCGGTCGGGATACAGCCTACTGCCTGACAAACAGCTCCGTCGAGAATGGCCGGTTTGTCGTGACATCTCTCCAGGAGAACCGGTGCGGGCGGCACTCCGGCTTTGACGGTCTGATCGGCAGATGCCTATGATGATCCATCAAAACCGGCTCATGGCTTGGTGAGTCGGCGAACTCGGGGCGGGGCGACTCGCACGAGTTCCATCGGTTCTGCCCTCCGACATTTCCCGCCGACTGACGCTCCACTGTCCCGCCCTGTATTGCGGAGTTTTGTTTTATGCCTCGTCGTGCCCGCCCGTTTGCCTTCGTGCTTTCTCTCGCTGTGTTGAGTTCGGCGGCCACCGTCGCGACGGCACAGGCCCCTCCAACGATCTCGACCACTCAACCCCAGGCTGTTGCGCCCGGCGGCAGTACAAAGGTTGTTCTGCGCGGCGGCAGCCTGACCGACGCATCGCAGGTCTGGACAAGTTTCGCAGCAACAACGTCGCTCGCGGCGGACGTTCCAAATAATGGCAAAGACGCCGGCAGTTCGACCTGGCAGTTCGACGTTCCTGCTGAGGTCCCCGTCGGAGTCCACGGAATCCGGATCGCTGGTCCAGGCGGAGTCTCGGGGCTGAAGCTGCTGCTGGTCGACGATCTGCCCTCCGTCGCCAGCGTCGGAAATAACACGACGCCGGAAGCCGCTCAGGATCTGACGCTGCCGGTTGCCGTCGATGGAACAGTGGCCTCATTGAGTTATCAGTTCTTCCGCTTTGACGCAAAGGCTGGCGAGGCGGTTTCGATTGAAGTCGTTGCTCGCCGGCTCGGTTCGGCGCTCGATCCGTTCATTCGGTTGCTGAACCCGCAGGGCCGCGAGGTCGAATGGAGCGACGACGAACCCGGTCTTCGTGGCGACGCGCGACTGCATCACACATTTGAAGCAGGCGGCAAGTACACGCTGGAACTTCGCGACATCCGCTATCAGGGCGGCGGCGGACACTTTTATCGGTTGCGGATCGGCGACTTTCCGATCGTCTCGGTGCCGTACCCGCTGGGAGCAGCTCGCGGCAAGGAATCCGCCGTGACGTTCGTTGGTCCGGATGCGGTTGCCGTCGCACCGGCACTCGTGACGCTGGCGGCGGACGAACTCGAAGAAGCCGTCGACGTCGGCGCGAAAATCATCAACGGCCGCAGCAGTGCTCTCGCGCTGCTGCACGTCGCTCAGGCTGAGGCCACCGCCGAAGTCGAACCAAACGATTCGAAGGAGCAGGCCACCGCTGCACCGCTCGGCCACACGCTCAGCGGCCGCATCGATCAGCCCGGCGATGCCGACTTCTTTAAAGTAGCCGCCACGAAAGGTCAGAAGTTTACGTTCCGAGCGATCACCCGGCGGGTCGGCGCTCCAACGTCGGTCTTTGTGAGAATACTGAACGCGGACGGCGGGCAACTCACCGCCAAAGAAGACTTCGGTGTTGGCGATGCCTCGTTCGATTACGCGTTTCCCGCTGACGGAGAATTCTTCGTCGCGGTTGAAGAACTGCACCGTCGCGGCGGAGGGCAGTTTGGCTACCTGATCGAGACCGAGTCCGCTTCGGCCGGCTTCGATCTGTCCGTCAGCGACAACACAATCAACATTGGAGCGGGCTCGACTTCGGCAGTCACTGTCAACGTCGAACGCCGCGGCTACAACGGCGAGATTCAGGTCGTTGCGGAAGGGTTGCCGGACGGCATCGTCAGTCAGCCGACGGTGGTTGGCCCCGGAATGAAATCCGTCGTGCTGACTCTGACGAGCACGACGGCGACTCCACAGAGCCAGGTGATTCCGATTCGCGTCGTCGGTCGCGCGAAGATCGGCGAACAGGATGTCGTGGCGACGGCCAGTACTGAAGACGCGATGAAGGCCGGTTTCAATGCGCTGCCGTGGGCACCGCAGAATCTGACGCGGAAGATCGCTGTCGGCATCGGTCCGCAGCCTCAGATTCGCGTCCGCCCCGAAATCCCGTCGGTCACGCTGGTCAAAGGCCAGAGCGCTACGGTCAAACTGCTGTCCGAACGGGTGGACGGCTTCAACGAGGTGATCACACTGGCCGTCACTCCAGAAGCAAACAAAGGCGGGCTGCCTGGCAACGTCACGGCTGAGGTCAAGCCGATTCCGAAAGACCAGAACTCAATCGAGATCACGCTGAAAGCAACCGATAAAGCTCCGGTCGGCACCTTCACCGTCGCCCTGACGGCGACCATCAAGCAGGACAAGACGACGGTCACCCAGTCCGTTCCGGGCATCTCGCTGACTATTCAGGACCCGCCCAAATAGAACACCCTCGATAACTAACGTCCCACCAGAACAACCTCCGAACACCGCCTCTCCAGTAGAACCGGGAGATTATCATGCGTCACCAGAGTCACTGGTTTCTGAACGCGTTCCTGTGCCTGACCGCAGCCTCGCTGGCTCAGCCGCCGGGAACGGCCGGTGCTGCCGAGCAACCGTCAAAACTGACGTTTGACACGGCGAAGTTTGAGCTGAAAGGTCCGCGTGCCGAGCAGCAGCTTGTCATCAGTGGCCAAGGGGCCAAGGGCGTCTTTGACGTGACGCACGACGTCAAACTCGAATCGACGAACCCGGCCGTTGTCCGGATCGACGGAACTGTCGCCCGAGCGGCAGGCAACGGTACGGCTCAGCTTAAAGCGACGATCGGCGATCAGTCTGCAGTCGCTGACGTCACGGTCAGCAGCTTCGACCAGCCGCAGCCGGTGCGTTTCAACAATGAACTGCTGGCGGCTCTCACGAAGTCAAGCTGCAACATGGGAGCCTGCCACGGTTCGCCGTCGGGTAAAGGTGGCTTCCGACTGTCGCTGCGCGGCTTCGACCCGCCGCTCGACATCCTGACGCTGCGGTCCGAGTACTTCGGCCGGCGAACGAACATTCTTAAGCCGGAAGAAAGTCTCATCCTGCAGAAGGCTCTGATGGAGGTCGCACACGGCGGCGGACGGCGGCTGCACAAAGGCGACGCGTCCTACACCGTGCTCCGCAACTGGATTGCCGAGGGTCTGCAGCTTGACCCACCCGAGACGGCAACACTGACCCGCGTCCAGGTCAGCCCGAACCTGCGCACGCTGAACGCTCCCGCTGACCGTCAGCAACTGCAGGTCACCGGTTTTTTCAGTGATGGTTCGCAGCGCGACCTGACGGCCCTGACCGTCTTCAGTTCGAGCAACGAATCGGTTGCGACCGTTACGCCCGACGGGCTCGTCGAGAAAATCGGTCGCGGCGAAACCGCTGTGCTCGCTCGTTACCTCGACAAGATGGACACGTCCTACATCACGTTTCTCGAAGATGTCCCTGGCTTTCAGTGGAGTAACCCGCCAGAAGCCAACTTTGTCGACACAAAGATCTTCAGCAAGCTCAAGCAGCTTCAGATTCTGCCGTCCGATCTGTGCTCGGATGAGGAATTCATTCGCCGGGCGTATCTCGACCTGACCGGACGGCTGCCGCGCATCGAAGAGACTCAGGCCTTCCTGGCGGATTCGGCTGACACACGGCGGGCGAAGCTTGTTGACCGCCTGCTCGACTCAAACGACTTCGCCGAATTCTGGACGCTCAAGTGGAGCGACATTCTGCGGTCGAATGCCAAGAAGGTCACTGATACGGGTGTCTACAAATTCCAGCACTGGATTTACGAGAGTATTCGCACGGACAAGGGGCTCGACCAGTTTGCTCGCGAACTGCTGACAGCGTCGGGCAGCGTTTTCGAGAACCCGGCGGCCAACTACTGGCGTACGAGCCGTGACCCGAACGACGCCACCGAGACGACCGCCCAGCTCTTCCTGGGAATCCGCATTCAATGCGCGAAGTGCCACAATCACCCGTTCGAGCGCTGGAGCCAGGACAACTATTACGGCATCGCTGCGGCGTTTACGCGGATTGGCCGGCAGAAGGGAGCGGCTCCGGATGAGGAAATCATTCACGCGACGCGTTCGGGTGAGATTCAGCAGCCGCGGACCGGTCAGACGATGAAGGTCCATTTGCTGCTGAAAGGCGATGTCGACGTCCCGGCCGAGCAGGACCGGCGGCAGGTCTTCGCCGACTGGCTGACCGCTGCGGACAATCCGTTCTTCGCGAAAGCGTCAGTCAACCGGATCTGGGGACACCTGATGGGCCGCGGCATTGTTGAACCTGTCGACGACTTCCGCGACTCGAACCCGCCGTCAAACGCGCCACTGCTTGACGAGCTATCTCAGCAGTTCGCACAGCACGGCTTCAGTCGCAAGTGGGCAATCCGCACGATCATGAACAGCCGGACGTACCAGCTCAGTTCGAAGAAGAACGACTTCAACGCGGACGACGAGATCTACGCGTCGCACGCCACGACCCGTCTGCTGACGGCCGAGCAGCTTCTCGATGCGATCTGTCAGGTGACCAGCGTGCCGGAATCCTTCAAAGGTCTGCCGCCCGGAACGCGAGCGGTTGCCCTGCCGGATCCGCCGACCGATCATTACTTCCTGAAGGTCTTCGGCCAGCCTCAGCGTGAGATGGCCTGCCAGTGTGAACGCTCGAACGAGTCGAACCTCTCGCAGGCTCTGCAGATGATCAACGGCCCGACCGTGCATAACAAACTGAGAGCCGACAACGGTCGCATTCACCAGATGGTCAAGGATGGCAAGTCCGACGATGAGATCATCGAAACGCTGTACCTGGCCGCGCTGTGCCGCAAGCCGGTTGATGCGGAAATCGCCGCGTCGAAAAACCACATTGCGTCCAGTCAGGACCGGACGCTGGCCCTCGAAGATGTCGGCTGGGCGATCCTGAACTCGAAAGAGTTTCTGTTCCAGCATTGATCGATTTCGCGACCAACTGTGGAGCAAACCCGAAATGATTCAGGGGCCGCACGACGGGAGACCGACGTGCGGCCCGTTTTCATATCGCCGGCTCGGGCGGGAATGCGGTTTCGTCGTGTAGAACGGTCCGGTACGCTGTCGAGTCTTCTGTCCCGCATTGGCAGGAAACGTCGGCACTGTGCCGGGAGAAGTCGTCAATGGCCTTCGACGCGCCGCCACAAACCGAATCATCGTTTGACGCGGACTCCATCCGGAATGACCACGCGGACGAGGACGTTGAATTCGCGGCGGCGGGCGACGGGGCTTCAGACGCTGACCTCGACGATGGCGTCTGGTTTGCGGAGGCTGCCGAGGGAGATAGTGACGAGCGCTTATTAGCGGTTACCGCGTGCGGAAGTCACGAACCGGAAACGTCCCCGCATGGCGATTCGCGCGGCAGCGTCGCGGGCACGCTGATCAGCGTCGTCCTGCACGTCGCTTTGCTGCTCAATCTGGCGCAACTGGCGATCGATCAGGAACCCGGCTGGTACGAACCACCGCTCGAAGCCACCATCGTTGACAGCCTGCCGGACGACGAGGAAGAACTGCAGTCAGTCGAATACGTGCTTGCCGACCCCGACGAACGGGAACTCGAAGTCCGCGAAGTGATCAACGCGGCCCGGATCGGGCTGGCGGCCACCGAGAATCCGCGGCGTGAGTCTTCGCCGCAGCAGATGACCGAATTGCTGCCCTCGCCGCGCGAGCAGCACGTGTACGACGTTCCGGAAGGGCTCGAAGTTGACGACCGGATCGTCGTTAACGGGACGACCGGCCGCGAACTCGTGCAGATTGACTCGGCCCTCGACCTGATCACCTGGGAAATCGCCAACAACCTGCAGGAGAGCCGCGTGCTCGTCGTCTGGCTGCTCGACGCTTCCGGCAGCCTGACTGAACAGCGAAAAGCCATCGCGCGACGGCTGCGACGGATTTACGGAGAACTCGACGCGCTGCAGCAGCAGACTGACCAGATTCCGAAGATGGAACTGCCTCTGCTGACCGGCGTCGTCACCTTTGGTGAGAAGACGACATTTCTCACTCCACAGCCGACGGAAAACTTCGACGACGTCCAGGCCGCGATTCAGAACGTGGAAATCGATCAGTCCGGCGTCGAAAACATCTTTGGCGCGGTCAAACAGGTCTGCTCGAACTGGTCCCGCTACCGCATCCAGCAGCGCCGCCGCATTCTGCTGATCACCGTTACCGATGAAGCCGGCGACGACTTCAGTGAGTCACTCGAACCGGCGATCAACGTCTGCCAGCGATTCGGAGCGAAGGCTTACGTCGTCGGCCCGACGGCCGTGTTTGGACGCCGCAAGGGTTACGTTCCGTATCGCGCTCCCGAAGACGGCAAGACGTATCAGCTTCCGGTTGATCTGGGGCCTGAGTCGCCGGTCATCGAGTCAGTCGTCCTGCCGTTCTGGTATGCGGGGCCGCAGTTTGACAACCTTTCGTCCGGGTTTGCACCGTACGCGCTGGCGCGGCTGGTTCACGAAACTGGCGGCGTCTACTTCACGACGAACATGACGACGATGAGCGGCCTGACGCCGACGGGCGTGTTCGACTCTGCGACGATCAAATCGTTTGCTCCGGATTACCGGTTTGGCACTGCTGAAGACTACATGCGTGATCTGGCGAAGCATCCGTTGCGCAAGGCGGTTGTCGAAGCGTCGATTCTGAGCCGTTCCGCGCAGCCACCCGGTACGCCGCAGTTGTACTTCGCGGTAACCGAAGGCAATTTCCGGCAGCTCGCGACGGAAGCCCAGAAGTCGGCGGCGAAGGGGCAGTACCTGGTCGAGATGATTCTGCAGGCCTTCCCGTCAGGCATCGAAAAGGAACTGGCTCACGAAGACTCGGCCCGCTGGCGCATGAACTTCTGCCTGACGTACGGTCGCCTGCTCGCTCAACGCGTCCGCAATCTCGAATACAACTACGGCCTGGCGTGGGTCAAATCGAACCTCGCCAACGACGACGTCAGTACCAAAGCGAACCGCTGGACGGTCAAGTCGTCGCAGAAACTCAATTACGCCGGCACGATGAAAAAGACGGCGACACTGGCCGAGGAACTGCTGCAGCGTGTGGTCGACGAAGCTCCTGGCACACCGTGGGCGGTGCTCGCAGCACGCGAATTGAAAGACGGCTTCGGCATCGAGATCGAGCAGCGTTACGTCGCCCCGCCGCCGCCCCGGCCACCAGCTCCGCGCAACGCGGCAGTGCCGAAAAACAAAGTTCAGTTCGTCGCCGAGCCAAAGAAACCGACGCCCCCGCCGCCGAAGCCCCCGAAACCGGTTCTGCCGAAACTGTAGGTGGGTTTCTCCGAAATTCGCACGTCGCCATGAACGACGCTCTCAGGATCACCTGACCCGCGTGATGCTTCCGGAAACGGTCGCATGTCGACAGAGTGTTCAGGAAGCGATCGACTCCATGCCCACGTTTGATCAAGTTTCGGAGAACCTCGACGACGGTTACGAGCGTCGTCCTGTATCACCGTGTGCCGTCAACGGCGCTCCAGCTTCCGCGAGAACTGGATCGTCATCTGAATCGGGACGTCGCTGCTCAGTGACAATGTCGTCGCGAGGCTGGCGGTTTGCGACTGATTGATGCTGGCGATCCGGCCGTTGGGGCTGATGACGCAGGTTGTTTTCAGTTCCGCTTTCTCTGGCGTGTAGCTCCAGCGAGCGTCGCCGATATTGTTGCGATCAGCTCGCCGTCCGCCAGTTCGCCGCGCTGCGTGATCGAGCGGCTGCCGTCCGCTTGAGTCGAACTGCTGACAGACGTCGTCGCGGGAAGCGGCGCGGCTCGCATCCAGGACTCAGAAGGGATACACGCCAGGAAAACAGCCTCGCTCTTCTGCTCGGAACTGATCCACGAAAAATGCTCCCGGTGCCGCTGGCCGGAAGCGGAGCGAAATCAGATATTGAATCGGAGCCACTCTCTGGCAGACGGAGCCGGCGTCGGTCACGCGGCGCGGTGGAGTGCGGACGTCGGCTCTTCGTCGCAAAGGCAGTCGAGCGCTCTTTCAGTCGCGCCGCGTTGTGAGGCGACGAACTGCTGAGCGCGCTGGCCCATCGCTGCCGCCGCTGCGGGATCGGCAAGCCAGTGTTCGAGCGTCGCCGCGAGTGACTCGGCATCGGTGACGACGGTTGCTCCGTCACAGGCCAGCAGAGCTTCGACGGTGTCGCGAAAATTGCGAGTGTTCGGACCGAAGCAGACAGCGGCTCCGTACCCGGCGGGTTCGATCATGTTCTGCCCGCCGCGGTTCGTCAGGCTGCCGCCGACAAACGCGAAGTCAGCGAGCCCCCAGCAGGCAGAAAGTTCGCCCAGCGTGTCGAGCAGCAGAACCAGTCGATCACCACGGTTATCTGCGGGTGTGACAATTGAGGCGGCGGCGTTTGCCGCATTGCCCGTCGTCGTACTGCGGCGGCGCAACGGCAGACCGTGCGCGACAACCAGTTCGGCGACTTCGTCAAACCGTTCCTTGTGGCGCGGGACGAGGATCAGTCGCAGTTTCGGGGCGACCTCGCGGACTCGCTGCCACGCGGTGATCGCGATCTCTTCCTCCGGCGACTGAGTGCTGCCGGCAATAAAAACCCGTTCGCCGGGCTCAAGGCCGAACGCCTCACGCAGCGACTGAGTGCGGTCGTTGTCACGCCGCGTTTCAAGCCCGTCAAACTTAACTGAACCAGTCACGATGACTCGCTCCGGCGGCGCTCCGAGTGCCCGAAACCGCTCCGCGTACGCATCGTTCTGAACGGCAATCTGATCGAACGAACGGAGCACTGGACGCAGCAGCCACTTCAGCTTCGAGTAGCCGCGGAAACTGTGCTCGCTGAGTCGCCCGTTGATCAGCGACAGCGACACGCCGGCACGCACCACCGCCGCGAGGATGTTCGGCCAGAGTTCCAGTTCGACGAGCACAAACCGCGTCGGTTTCAACCTCTGGATCGCAGCAGCGACCGCCCAGGTAAAATCGAGCGGGAAGTAGCAGACGATTGTGTCCGGAAACGTCTCCCGCGCGACTGCGTGTCCGGTTGAGGTCGTCGTCGAGATGACGACTTCAGCAGTGGGTTCGCGACGCCGCAGTTCGGTGAGAACCGAACGCAGCAGCAGCACTTCGCCAACGCTGACAGCATGAAACCAGTATCGCTCAGCTCCAGCGCCGACCGGCGACAGGTCTGGCACGCGGCCGAGCAGTTTTTCCCGCCAGCCGGTCCGATACTTACCCTGTGTGAGGGCGCGATAAACGAGCAGCGGCGAGACGGCGGTCAGCAGCGCGACGTACGCAGCATTCAGCAGCCAGCCGGCCCAGTGGGGTAACGGAGTCGGCGTCTTGTTCAAACCCGAGTCGTTCACGGCCGGATGACGACCTCGCTGCCGGTGATCAGGAAATCGTAGACCTCGGCGACGTCTTCGTTCCGCATTCGAATGCAGCCGCGCGATTCCGCCTTGCCAATCGAGTTTGGATCAATTGTCCCGTGAATGCCGTAACTGTCGCCCAGGTCGATCCAGAACGGGCCGAGCGGATTGTCGGACGCGCCACCGGCGATAACGCGGCCATCGGGATCGGTGTACTGCGGCGTCGGAATCTTTTCGAGCACTTTGAACTTACCGACGGGCGACGAGCCGTCCTGTCCGATGCCCACCGAATAGCGTTTTACGAAGAACCCGTGCGCGTGAATCGTCAGCTCGAAATCGCTCAGATCGACGAATGCGGAGAATGGCCCTTTGATGATTTTCAGTTTCTGACCGGCGCGAATGCGGCTGGGATCGGAAATGTGGTTCAGCTTCGCGAGGTACTGCCAGGACAGGCCGTACTTCGGAGCGACTCGCTGCAGCAGATCGCCTGACTGCAGTTCGTACGGCGGCAGAAAGTGCGGCTGCGGATTGAAATAAATCGTCGCGGCGTTCTCCTTGAGCCGGCTCATGATCAGCGGCCGCTGTTCCGGCTGCCGCCAGTAAATGTTCGACATCTCGCGATGCGCCGCAATGTATTCGCCCCTGGAGAGCATTGCGTCGATCTGTGAGACCTGCCCTGCCGAGTCATCCGCGGCCGGCAGCGTCTGGCCGACTCGCGACGCAGTCTGCAGCGGCCGTTCGGGAGTCGCGCCCGATGGCGGCTGATTGTCCGCTGCCGGCTGCTCAGTGGCGGCCGACGCTTCACCGCCCGTCAGCAGAATTGACTCTCGCGACGCAACCTCGTTCTGCGCGAGTTTCGACGGAAGCTCGCGCGAATCCGATTCTCGCCGGACGGCGCTGCCGCGGAATGGCTCGTCTCCTCCAAAGCGCGCGGCATCGAAGCGTGATCGCGACAGCGGGGGCTGCTCGGCAAGGTCGCTCGACGCTGACACAGAAACGTTGCGGGCTGGAGCCGAATTTGACGAAACCGCCGGACGCGACGAGTTGTCGTAGTTGGGAAACTGATCGGGAAAACGGCTGTCGACATTGAACGATTCGCGACGTTCATTGAACGAGGCGGGCGGCAGGTCATTTGACTGTGCGAACTGCTCGACCCGAGTCCGAAATCCGGACGTTTCAGGCTCGGCCGATCCAACAACCGGCTCCGACTGTTCATCCGGAATCGGCCCCGGTTCGCCGAGATCCACCGAGACGTCATCGATCGTCGCCCAGCTCAGATCGTCAGGGATCCCAGAGTCGGCCAGACGTCCGGCATTCGGCTCGCGGAACTCAATGGGAAGCCAGTCCGTAAACAGGGCAACGCCGACAAAGACGGCTCCACCGAGAGCGAGAAACGTCGAAAACAGGGCGATGCGTCGAGAGGACTTCCACATGATCGCTCTTCCCTGAGCTGCTGGGCCGGTGAGAGTCACCGCAATCGGATGTGTGGAGAACGTCGCTGATCGCTCCGCGATCGTAGCGAGTTGCGGACTGCCGGGAATCGGTCGTGCGACGGTTCGATCGCGGAGCGATCAACGACGATGAGCCCGGAGTTGCGGCGGAACCTAACAGAGATGCTCTTTCGCGACCATGCGAGTTTCCGCAACGCAGTCTCAACGTCTCCGCCGGACACGCTTCCGCCTGACATGCCCCCGACGATGCCCGGGCCGGACTGCGACTCATGATTCCGCCTCAACCAGCGACAGAAGGCACGGCCGGAGACGGCTCACATCCCATCAAAAACGGCTGATTTTGCAGGTTGTTGCGGGCGACGACCGACGCTCCGGTCGCTTGACGGTCTCAGAGGGCGTTGGTACGGTCCGGTCGCTTTTCGGCCCTGATTTCGCTGAGCGTACGCGCAGACGGATGCTCGGGTTTCAGGGCAGGAGCCGTATCCGCGGAGATGCTGAGCATCGCGATTTTTAATCGCCCGCGAGTACGCCGGACGCGTCGACCAGAACGCGTTCTGCTGAAACGTTTTCCCGGCCCGGCACGTTGCCAGGCGGAAGTCCTGAGAGTTCGCGGCGAAAAGAGTCCACCACACGGCGGGCTCAGGACGGTCCCGGCGGAAGTCTGTCTCGCAGAGGATCTGCGAAGCAGACGCCCGCAGTTCAGCGGACCACTCGCCATTCCAATCGGTCGCGCAAGCGGCCAGTCCTGTTGAGGAAGTGATCGAAATGTCTGAGACCAAATACGTCTACTCGTTCGGTGATGGACAGGCTGACGGCGATGCTTCGATGAAGCCGCTGCTGGGTGGCAAGGGAGCGAACCTGGCGGAAATGAGCCGCATTGGCCTGCCCGTTCCTGCCGGCTTTACGATCACCACCGAAGTCTGCACCTACTTCTACGACAACGATCGCAGCTATCCGCCGGAACTGAAGAGCCAGGTCGAAGCTGCTATCGCGAAGGCCGAAGCCTGCATGGGCGCGAAGTTTGGCGACGCCGAAAACCCACTGCTGCTCTCCTGTCGCTCGGGAGCCCGTGAATCGATGCCAGGCATGATGGACACCGTCCTCAACATCGGTATCAACGAAACTGTCGTGAACGCTCTGATTCAGCAGTCCGGCAACGAGCACTTCGCCTGGGACAGCTACCGCCGCCTGATTCAGATGTACGGCGACGTTGTGCTCGGTCTGAAGCCGGAATCAAAGAACGATCCCGATCACTTTGAAGAGATCCTCGACAAGGCCCGCGAAGAAGCAGGCGTTGATCACGAAAAGGATCTCAGTGTCGCCGTACTGAAGGACATCGTCGTTCAGTTCAAGGCTGTCATTAAGAAGCACGCCGGCATCGACTTCCCGGACGATCCGATGGAACAGCTCTGGGGCTGCATCGGCGCCGTGTTTGGAAGCTGGGGCAACGACCGAGCCGTCGTTTACCGCCGCCAGTACGGCATCCCTCATACCTGGGGCACTGCCACGAACGTCCAGGCGATGGTCTTCGGCAACCTCGGCGACGACTGCGCCACCGGCGTCGGCCTGACGCGTAACTGCTCGGTCGGTACTCCGGGCTTCTGCGGCGACTACCTGATCAACGCTCAGGGCGAAGACGTCGTTGCCGGTACGCGAACACCGAAGCGCATCGAAGAAACACTCGCTCAGGACGCTCCGGAAGCACACGCTCAGCTCGACAATATCGGCAAGACGCTGGAGCAGCACTACAAGGAAGTCCAGGACATCGAGTTCACTGTCCAGCGTGGCAAGGTCTGGATGCTGCAGACACGCAACGCGAAGCGAACAGGTTTCGCCGCAGTGCGCATCGCGGTCGACCTCGTCAACGAAGGTCTGATTGACAGGAAGACGGCTCTGCAGAAACGCCGTATCCCGGCCGACGACCTCAACCAGCTCCTGCAGCCGATCTTTGACCCGGCCGCGAAAGCTGCTGCTGAGAAGGAAGAGAAGCTGCTGGCGAAGGGCATCAACGCCGGTCCCGGTGCCGCGACCGGCCAGATCGTCTTCCACGCGTCCGACGCCGAAGAGCAGTGGAACGCTGACAACGGCAAGCAACTCGTTCTGGTCCGCAAGGAAACCAGTCCGGAAGACCTGCGCGGTATGAAGGTCGCCAAGGGCATCCTGACCGCGTTCGGTGGGGCGTCGTCGCACGCCGCCCTCGTGTCGCGTCAGATGGGTAAGACCTGCGTCTGCGGCTGCTCGGCGTTGAACATCGACTACGAGGCTGGAACCGTCACTGTTGGCAGCACGGTGCTCAAGGAAGGCGACTGGATTTCGATCGACGGCTTCAGTGGCGAAGTCTTCGCCGGCCAGATCAAAACCAGCCCGTCCGAAGTTATGGAAGTGCTGATGGGCAACAAGTCGCCCGAAGACTCCGAGACATACCAGCGCTACGCTCAACTGATGAGCTGGGCGGACGAGTTCCGGACGCTGGCCGTGCGGGCGAACACTGAATCCCACGATGCCGAAGCGTCGGTCAAGCTGGGAGCTGAAGGCGTCGGCCTGTGCCGCACCGAGCACATGTTCTTTGACCACCTGGACGAAATCCGCGAGATGATCTTCTCACGGACAAAGGCCGATCGCGAGAAGGCGCTGCTCAAGCTGCTGGACATCCAGCGAGCCGACTTCCTGCACCTCTTCAAAGTCATGGGCGAACGTCCGGTGACGGTCCGTCTGCTCGATCCGCCGCTGCACGAGTTCCTCTCCGAGCATCATCTGCATGACGATCCGACGCTGGCTGCCAAGCTGGCGAAGACGTTCGGCGTGACAGAAGACGATGTACATCGCCGCGTCGAAGAGCTGAAGGAATCGAACCCGATGCTCGGTCACCGCGGCTGCCGTCTGGGTATCGTTTACCCGGAAATCACCGCCATGCAGGCGCGGGCAATTCTCGAAGCGGCCTGCCAGCTCAAGAAGGAAGGCGTCAGCAGCCATCCGGAAATCATGGTGCCGCTGGCTGGCTACAAGACCGAGTTCGACAACCAGGCGAAAGTCATCCGCGACACCGCCGCCGCAGTCTTCGCGGAACAGGGTGTCGAAGTCGATTTCATGGTCGGGACAATGATCGAAGTTCCGCGAGCTGCTCTGACGGCTGGCGAGATCGCCGCCACCGCTGAGTTCTTCAGTTTCGGCACGAATGACCTGACGCAGACCTGCCTGGGTATGAGCCGCGACGACTACAAGGGCTTCATCGGCTACTACATGGAAAACGACATCGTCCCGGCGGACCCGTTCCAGACAGTCGACCAGACGGGCGTTGGCCGCCTGATGAAGATTGGTGTCGAAGACGGCCGAGCCTCTCGCGAAAACCTGAAGATCGGCATCTGCGGCGAGCACGGTGGCGATCCGAAGTCGGTCTACTTCTGCCACGAAATCGGGCTTAACTACGTGAGCTGCTCACCCCGCAGAATCCCGATCGCCCGCCTCGCCGCCGCCCAGGCCGCGGTCGAAGGCACATAGTTCTTTCGCCAATCATCAACGAACGAGAACGGAGTGAGGTCGCGGGACTTCACTCCGTTTTTTCGTTGGTCGATGACGGATCTTTCCCGCGTCAGGTTGAACTTCGTCCAGATACCGCTGACGACGAGAGATCGCGCGTTTCCTCTCATCGAATTCACAACGGCTGATCAATTCGAGATAGTACCGCTCACTGGCCCGACGGTGGTGGCAGGAGTTGCGGCGGTCGCTTGCAGATCGACGTGACCGTTCAATCAGAACTGGAGATTGTTATGCGGTCGTTTGATTCGCGTCGTTGTGACGTTCGGCGTCTGGCGTTCGTGCTGGTAGCGCTCACTGGAACGGCGTTGCTCTCGCGGACGGCTTCGGCAGAGGACTGGCCAACGTATCGGCATGGCAATGATCGATCGGGAGCGACGGCCGAGAACTTCAACGGGGCGAAGGCACTGCAGTGGCGGTTTGTGGCTCCGAATCCACCGCACCGTGCATGGGCCAGCGAAGAAGGCCGCACGATCGAGGGACACGTCATTAAAGACCGTGTCCGGTTTGATGACGCATTTCAGCCGGTCGTTGTCGGCAACCGCGTGTGGTTCGGATCGTCATCGGATCACCAGGTTTACTGCCTCGATCTGACGACCGGAAAAACGCTGTGGACGTTCTTTACCGGCGCTCCGGTGCGACTGGCTCCGACGGTCTATCAGGGCGCGGTCTACTTCGGGTCGGACGACGGATACGCCTACTGCGTTGCCGCAGACACCGGGACGCTCAAGTGGAAGCGACGCGGCGGTCCGACAGAAGAATGGTTTCTCGGGCGCGGCGAAATGATCTCCCGCTGGGCGGTCCGAACCGGCGTGATGATTCGCGACGGAATTGCGTACTTCGGTGCGGGCATCTTCCCGCATGAAAACGTCTATCTGCACGCGGTCGATGCGCAGACCGGTCAGGCCGTCTGGACGCGTGATGATATCAGCGAAGCCGATGCAGCCCGCGACGACCTCTCGCCGCAGGGTTATCTGCTGGCGACGGATGAACTGCTCTTCGTTCCGTCCGGACGATCGATGCCGGCGACGTTTGAACGTGCGACCGGCAGGCTGCTGCACAAGAAGACGTACAGTTGGCGGTCGTCTGCCGGCGGCGTTGTCGGCGGCACGCGAGCAATTCTGGCTGACGGGCAGCTCTATTCAGGCGGTGCATTCCATATGCTGGCGATCGATCAGAAAGCCGGTGATCTGGGCTTCGGCTGGTTTGAAGCGAGGCAGATGGTTGTCGCTGGCGATGCGGCCTGGATCGCGTCCGGCAGTTCAATCGCGAAGCTCAACCGGCTGGAGTACGCGGTCGCCAGCCGCAAACGGCACGATCTGGAAATGAGCATCTACAGCCAGACAAGCGCACTCCGCGGCAAGTCGGGCAAGGACGCGGATGAACTGCGGGAGAAGATCCGGGCGGCACAGGTCGAGCTGGAAGAACTGGCGTCGGTTGGCATCGAGTGGCTGGTGAAGAATCAGGCGGATGCCGAACTGGTGCTCGCGGGAGACACACTGCTCGCGGGCGGCGACGGTGATGTGACCGGCTATAACGCTGCCACCGGCGAAGAGACGCTGAAGCTCGCCGTGAATGGCGAAGCACGAGGCCTTGTTTTCGCGAACGGGCATCTTGTCGTGAGTACGACAGCCGGCGAAGTGTCCTGCTTTGGAATGTCTGCCGCGGGCGAAGCTGCCGTGATCGCCGACAGTCGCGTCGACAAGTCTGCAAATCCCTACGCCGCCGATACGGCAACGGAAGTCTGCCGGACGGCGGCCGAGCAAATCGTTGCGGAGACGGGTATCACGCGCGGCTTCTGCCTCGTGGCGGGAAGCGAAGACGGTCGACTGGCTTATGAACTCGCGACGCGCACGGACCTGATCGTTTACGGCATCGAACCGGACGCGGACAAAGTGGCTGAGTCGCGAAAACGGCTCGCCACGGCCGGACTGTACGGCACCCGAGTGACGATCCATCAGGCGGACTACTCAGAGATTCCATACTCGAACTACTTCGCCAACCTGATCGTCTCCGATACACACGTTCGGACGGGGCAGCTTCCCGGGGCGACACAGACGCTGCTGCGGCATCTCAAACCGATGGGTGGCGTGTTCTGGCTGGGACGCACGACGAACGATGCCGACACACTCGCAAGAGCCGACAAGTATCTCGAAAGCGGCGGCCTCGCTGATCAGTCGACGGTGGCGAAGAGTGAAACGTCGGTGCGACTCAATCGCGGAATGCTGCCCGGAGCCGGCAACTGGTCGCATCAGTACGGCGATGTCGGCAATACCGCGGTCGTTGGAGACAAGCGAGTCAAAGGTGGCCTGGGCGTCCTGTGGTTTGGCGATCCCGGCCCCGGCGACATGGTGAACCGGCACGATGGCGCCGTCGGACCGCTGTCCGTCAATGGCCGGCTGTTCGTGCAGGGCGACGCGACCATCAGCGCGTACGACGCGTACAACGGACTGTTTCTGTGGAAGTATGAAAACAAGGAAGCGCTGCGGACCGGCGTGTTTCAGAATCAGAACCCCGGCAATCTGGCAGCGTCGGACGAGCGGCTGTTCCACTTTCTGAAGGACGAGTGTTTCGAAGTCGATGCGGCAACCGGCAAAGTCGTTGCGGTGCATCGTCTGCCGAAGGAGTACGACGACGGGACACGCGAATGGGGTTATCTCGCATATCACAACGGAATTCTGTTCGGGACGGCTACTGTGCGCGAGGATGTCGAGGCACGACTGCGGCGCCGCGGTCGTACGAAGCTCGATTCAACTGACGCGATCTTCGCCATTGATGTCAAAACCGGAAAGCACCTGTGGGAGTACAAAGGCGGCAGCATCTCGGAGCAGACGATTGCGCTGAGCGACGAGAACGTCTTCTTCATCGACAGCACGATCACCAGCGAAGAGCGGGCTCGGATTCTGCGTGAGGACAAGTCCGACCTCGAAGTGCTCACCGGCGAAGCCCGGCAGATCGCCGAAGACCGGATGAAGAAGCTCGATGCCCGGACGGCCGTGTCGCTTGATGCCCGCACCGGTGAGAAACGCTGGGCCGCGGGAGTCGACGTCACCGACTGCAGCGAAATCGGGATCGGCGGCGGCAAGCTGACACTGATGCACAAGGACGGCGTCCTGATTCTGTGCGGCGCCAACGCGAACGGACACTACTGGAATCAGTTTATCGCCGGCGAGTTCAAACGCCGTCGCCTGGTCGCGCTGTCCGCCGAAGCCGGCTACACGATGTGGAAGAAGGACGCGAACTACCGGCATCGACCGATCATCGTCGGCAACCGGGTGATCGCCGAACCGTGGGCGTTCGATCTGACGTCGGGCGACCAGATCATGCAGCAGCATCCGCTGACCGGCCAGGACGTTCCGTGGAGCATCATCCGGCCGGGACATCACTGCGGCATGTTGACCGGCTGCGACAACATGCTGCTGTTCCGTTCGGGCTACACCGGCTTCTACAACCTGGAAAACGACGAGGGCACGCGGCACTTCGCCGGACATCGGCTCGGCTGCTGGATCAACGCGATCCCGGCCAACGGTCTGGTGATGATCCCCGAAGCGAGCGCCGGCTGCGTCTGCCAGTTCTCAATCGCGTCGACCATCGTGCTCGAACCGCGTGAAGCACGCCATCCCTGGACGCTGGTCAGTGCGACGGGTGCGAAGCTGCCCGTCCGTGAGATGTCGCTGAACTTCGGCGCTCCCGGCGATCGTCGCGACCGTAATGGTAAACTCTGGCTGGCCTATCCAAGACCGAATCCGCACAAGACAACGAGCCTCGATCTGGAGTTTGAACTGCAGCCGAAGTTCTCGGCCGGTGGCTTTACCAGCGTCAGCGAGGACACCCACCCGGTGGCTGGCACCGAAACGTCCTGGCTTTACACGTCGTGGGCCAGCGGACTCAGTGAACTGACGGTGCCGCTCCGCGGAGAAAACGACGGCCCGGAAGCGTACGACCTGACACTGCACTTCGCACAGATTCGCGAAGGCACGGCGAAGTTCGATGTCGAGGTCAACGGTAAGGTCGTCATCAGCGATCTGGAACTCAGCCACGCGGTCGACGCTCTATCCCAGGCGGTCGTCCGTCAGGTGCCGAACGTCGACGTCACACGAAGCCTCACAATCCGCCTGTTGCCGAAGTCGACTGACGAGGCCAAAGCCCGTCCCGTGCTCAACGCGCTGGAAGTCCATTCCCGGCAGGCCGTGGCAGAGAAATAAGAACACGGCGATCGCATTCAGATGACTGCAGAGAATCGTCGAACAGAATTCATTCCGTTCGACGCCGGGCACGCACGCTCCACGTTGAGACGCTACGGCTCTGCCTTCAGATGTTTCATCAGCAACTCGACGTGACGTGGCAGCCATTCGGTGCGCGTATAGACGCCGTGGCCCAGGATGCTCTGATGGGCGGCTCCGAAGCGGGTCAGCCGCGTTGGTGCGTAGGCGACCAGCAGATTCAAACCGTCGCTGTGCAGTCGCGTCGCCGTCTGCCAGCGGGCTTCGACAATCGGCAGCCGCTCCTTAATGGGTTGCGGCGTTGCGTGCGGCAGGTTGCGTTCCAGGTATTCGCCGAGGGTCTGGTTCTCGTTGCGATGAACGGTCGGTCGCAGATCGGTGCCGGCGATCGCGAATGTCTGGACCCAGTCGCCGTGACGGGCCAGCAGCGCATCGAAGATCGTCTCCCGCAGCGGGCTGGCAACAGCGCCGAAACCAGTGGCATCGTCGTCCGCGCTGCGAATTGCCGGTACTGTCTGCGTGGGATGATCCTCGTCCACCGGCCGGTGATGAGTGACGTGCAGCAACTGGCGGCATCCGTCAGTATCCCAGCCATACCGGACCGGCGTGCCGAACGTGACAAGAATCAGTGATCGTCCCATCGGATGCGGCCCGGTGTACTGAGCGAGAATCTCCCTCGCGCGGTGACCGTCGTCCCCCAGTGTGTCGCCAACCGCGTCGAAGAACGCTGCCACACTGAGTGGATCGTTTGCCAGCAGATTGGTCAGCAGCGCCATCCCGTTGCCCGCGTGACTATGGCCCCAGAACATGACGCGATCGTATTCCGGATCGAGGCCCTGGTTCTGCAGGTCATCCAGCCGGCACAGCAGCCGGACAGCCAGTCCGGCCCGTGCAAGGTGCGTGTTCTCGCTGCTCCAGGTCGGGTCGGGCCGCGCCACAATCAGTTCTTCGCCCGCCAGTTCCTGAAACGTCGTTCGAAACGTCTCGTTGTAATTGGCGATATCCGCCGTAACGGTCTCGGTGATCTTCTTCGTCTGTTCTTCGAGCTTCGCGATAACGGGCGTCAGGGCGAGTTGAATGGCCGGCTTCGCGTCGGCAACCAGCGACCTGAGCAGCGCATGGATTCCAAACGGGTCCATTCCGGCAAAGGTGCCGTGCAGCAGTTCGATGTGCGAGATCCCGAACTCGGAATGCAGTCGCGAAAAGTCAACCTCGTCTGCCGGGACAGGGTCAAGATCAAGGACGCGCGGCTCAACTGCCGGCTCGGTCGGATACGACTGATGCTGGAACTGATTCCTGCGCGGCATGATCTGTCCTCCAGCACGGCGGGCACTCTCGACTGGTCACGATGGTTGACTACGGCATTTCTTCGACGGTCGCGACATCGCAGGTCAACGCCAGCGCCATTGTGGACCAGCATGTGGCTGCCATCGAGATGAACTGGTCCTTTCCGTGTGGAAAGCCACTCTCGAAATACTGCTGAATGGGTTTCGCTCGTGTGGTGACGTGCCAGGAACCATCGTCCTGCTGCGTCTTCAGCAAGTAGCGAACGCCGCGCTGGTACGCCGGGTCGGACACCAGCAGACAACCGGACTGCTGCAGCGTCACCAGAGCCGTGCCGGTCGCGTACGCGTCACTGTCACGGTCCGGCAACTGAGCCCAGCCGCCGTCATCCCGCTGCCGGTCGATCAGTTCCTGAGCGAACTCGCGCAACTGGTCCTGTTTGCCAGCGAGCTGGTGCAGCGAGTGCAGGCGGAAGACGCGGTCCTCGGTGTCTTTCACACTGGCCGTCTGCAGCCAGTCACGTGTCTTCACAAGTCGCGCCGTGATCGCATCGGACTGTTTGCCATCACCGAACGCCTGCAGGCTGTAGATCGCCAGAGCCGTCGACGTGAACTGGCTGCCGGCCGTTGGTGGTCTCGTCGTTGACGGTGGATTCCAGTGCGGCAAATCGGCCTCTTTACCCAGCAGGTATGAGGCGACCGCCGTTGTGACCTCGTCGGCTGGCCACTCACCGGCAGCCAGCGTCCACAGCGCGTAGCCCGCCGTATCTCCGCGTCCGCCTTGCCCTTTCCCGGCGAGATAACTCTGAAGGCCGCGTTTCAGATGGGCGGCCGTATGAGCGAGCTGCTGTTTGTACTCATCCTCGTTGATCGTAAAACCGCGGCGACGCACTTCGGTCAGAGCCAGCACGGGCAGGGCCTGATGATGGCAGGAGAAGCATTGTCGCTCTCGGCGGTAAACTTCGCCGCTGTGTTCAATCAACTCGATCGATTTGCGAACGGCGGCCGCGATCTGATCAGAGACCGCGGGAGTATCTTCCGCTCCAGGGAGAGTCGAACCCACCAGCAGAACGGCCAGACAAACGCAGACAGCTTTCATCGCCGGGCTCCTCGAACAGCAGTTCCGTCAGTTCAGCGGCATGACGACCGCCAGCAGCAGCGTCGTTGCCATGCTGACAAGTCCCAGTACAACAAGTAAAGGAGTCCATGTTGACAGAGCTTCCCGTTCGGTCAGCCCACCCATTTTGGCGAAGATCCAGAAGCCGGAATCGTTCATCCAGCTTCCGACCAGTGACCCGGCGCCAATGGCTGTGGCCAGGTAGACCACGTCGAACGGCAGATCCACACCGTCGATCATTCCGACCATCATGCCCGATGTGATAATCATCGCTGCGGTACTCGACCCCTGCGCCACTTTCAGTACGCATGCGATCCCGAACCCCAGGAAAAGCATCAGCATGCCTTCGACCGAGCCGGCTCCGAATGTCTTTTCGGCCAGAGCAGCAATCGCGTCGCCGACATGAGCCGCCTTCAGCATGGCGCCAAAGGCTGATCCGCCAGCAGTAATCAGAATGATGACGCCGCCGCTCATCAGTGATGTTTCGACAACTTTTGCAACCGCTTCTTTTGTCGGCTTGCGTTGCCGGAAGTAGGTCATCAGAGCCAGACCACTGGAAACCAGAAGTGCAAAGTTCGGATTGCCGAAGACTGCCGTGTAGTGCGAGAGACCTTCCGCCGTTTCGGCCAGGCTGCCCGACGCCATGTCGGCAAGCGATTTCGCGGCCGTGTGGCAGGCGATCATGATGACCGGCAGCACCACCGGCAGCAGAGATTCGAACAGGCCCGGCAGTTGATCATCAGTCAGCGGCTCCGGTTCTTCATGACCGGCGACTTCGCGCATTTCAATGTTGTAGAGACGGTCAAACAAGCCAGCGATCCAGATGCCGACCACGGCCGCGGGCAGCGCGACCAGCGCACCGACAAGAATCATCTTGCCGAGATCAATGCCAAGCGTTGCCGCCATCGTCAGCGGTCCCGGCGTCGGCGGCACGAGCGTATGAGTAATGGCCCCGCCGGCCGTAATTGCCAGAATACATTTCAGATAAGCCTTGCCCGTGCGTTTGTAGAATGACCGGGCCAGTGGCACGAGCAGGTAAAACACCGTGTCAAAAAATACAGGCACCGCCAGGACATAGCCGCTGCCCATCAATGCCCAGGGTGAGCGTTCTTCTCCGAGCAGATTCACGAACGCGCGGACGACGCGATCGGCAGCGCCGCTATCCATCATGCACGTACCGATGACGGCGGCCAGAGCAATCACGATTCCGATGCTCCCACACGCTCCGCCAAACGCATCGGCCACGCGCGAGATCGCGTCACTCGCCAGATGCAGCTTCCCGGATTCGTCCTCTTCAAACGCCATCAGGCTGACAACCATCGCCGCCGTGATCAGGGCGATAAACGCATTCACGCGCAGCCACATGATCATTCCGATCACCAGAACGATGCCGATTGTCATGATCACGAGCGGGTGAAACATCAGGGGCTCCTGGCAGGAAAATCTCAGAGAACAAAGCAGGCAGTACGGATCTGATTCGGATTCCCGAATCAGTGGCGGGGCATCTTATCGAGGCCGAATCCGGGGGCCAACCAGCCGCTCCGGGTCTGACCGAGGCCGGCGATCGCCGCCCGGAATCGGTCGCCGGCGCCACGTCAGTACGCGCCGATAATGAGATGCCAGCCGTCGACGACGGTGACTTTTGTGCCGAACTCGATGCCGGGTGCTTCGGCGGCGATCGCGACGTAACGGCGAGCAAATTCTTTGTTGAGTGGCTTTGTGCCCTGAGCAACGCGATCGATGGCCTGCTCCATCTGCCCCTGCGAGAGCGCATGGTTGGTCGCCACGCCGATGATGGACCGAATGTCGAACATCCCGTTCGAGGGCTCTGTCAGTTCGGGAGGGATCGCGGGTGCGGATCGGCGCAGCAGTTTGAGAAAGCGGTCCTGAGCTTCACTTGAAAGCTCCGTCAAAGTGACTGCCTGACCGGGCTCGACGCGGCCGGTGCTCCAGGCGTTCCCGTCGTCGTCCCAGACGATCAGCGCTTCGAGTGGCCATTCAAGACCACTCGTCACGTCAAGGCTCTTCAGGCCGGCACGTCCGGTGACGGGCGTCGAGATCGTCAGTCGCCCGCGTTCGTCGCGAACGGTTGTTGTCAACGCCTGTGTCCGTGTCCGCGAGCGCAGAAAGCCGCTTGCCAGACGCTGCGACTCGGTCCAGTCGACGCTGCCGTTTCCAAACCCGCCTTCGGAATGCCAGATCGGAATGAAGGCCGTCGCTGTCGAAAAGTTGAGGCCATCGGACGGTGCAAAGCCTGCGAACCAGGCGATCCTCGCCATACTGACGGCTGACTGGCTGCCCTGATCAATCCACGTGACGCTGCGCACGCGTGACCGCACGGCAACGCCATGCGCGACGAACGAGTACACGAAAATTGCCAGGCTGCACAGCAGTGCGATCGCGGGAATGGTGATCACCAGAAAACCCTGTCGCTTGCGTCGTGCCAGTACGAAGTAGTTCACCGGTCCGATCAGCACGGCGAAGAGTGTGATCACGACCGCGAAGGCAATGACGGGAACGCTGCGCACGCCGGGAATCAGAAAGTGAAAGAACTCGTCATTGGTGGATCTGCCGGCAACGCCGAGTCGCGCCGCCATCCGCTGCTGCCGGAACTGAATTCCGTTGAGCAGCCAGGCCCAGTCCTGATAAGTACCGTCAAACGGCCGCGGCGGCAGCATTGCGACCTGCCCAAGTCCCAATTGCCGAATCTGCAGCGCGCCGGCTTCCGCCGGCCATTTGAAATTGCCAGGTTCCGGAGCCTCACGCGAACTCTCGTTGCCGTATTCGTCGACCTTAAGGCGACCAACGGGACGTCGTAGACTCAGAGGAACCGGCCGCCAGTTGGATCGAAACGCGGACTGGTTGGTGTCAGACAGATCATCGACCGCATCCATGAGGACTGCCGTGCCGTCCTGCTCCGTATAGGTCGCCAGAGTGCCTCCCGCACGTACCCAGTCAATCAGCGCTTTGCGCGGCAGAGTCTCCAGATTGTTGAGGACTTCGATCGAGGTGACCACCAGATCAAGCCCGCTGTACGCCAGCCAGGAGTCCGGCAGACGCAGCGGTTCGACGTGCTGGTGATCGCTGGCCTGACTTCCGTACGAGGAGCTGCCACCGAACAGTGACGTGACAGCGGCTTCGTATTCCGTGAAGTCGACCGGCGCAGCGGCGATGACCAGTGTTGAAAACGAGTTCTCCGACCAGTCCAGTACCGGAAAATTGACCGGACAGTGCAGTGCTTCGAGTTCCCGTCCGTTGGCGTAAACGTTCAGCTCACCGAAGCAGTTCTGCCCAACCAGCGGCACCAGCAGCGAAAATGCTGCCGACGCGTTCTGATCGACGTTGACGCGCCGCGAAACGCTGGGCATCCCGCTCATGGTCGACTTGAGCACAACGTTAATCGTCCGCGGCGGCCCGGCATTCTGCAGCGAGACGCGGATCGGGTAATAACCGCCGAGTGTCCCGCCGGCCCAGCGCCAGTCCGCCGTGAACCGAATATCGTCCTCACGGGCCGACGAGTCCGCTCCACCGGCAAACACGCCGCCCGGCCTGATGCTCAACACCACCAGTGCGGCAAAGACCGTCGGAATCCTACGGAACAAGTCCATCGGCAGAAAACGAGTCTGCGTCGCCGGGAAACGAGTCTGTGAACTGGTTTCGCGCATCGCGGTCACGCCTCCACATCCTGAGGAATCGGACGAGCGATCTCGTTGACGGCGTCGAGCAGAGCATTGACCACGCGCGACGTTGACCAGCCTTCCATGCGTGCGGAGTAGTCGAGAATCAGCCGATGCCCGAGAACACTCGGCGCGACGCGACGGACGTCGTCGAAACCAGCATTGGGCTTGCCGGCCAGCAGAGCCGCCGCGCGCGCGGTTCCTGCAATCGCGATCGCGGCACGCGGTGACGCACCGAACTTGACGAACCGCCTGACGAAGTCTGGCGCTCCATCGCGATCAGGATGCGTCGCTGTGACGAGCCGCGCCACGTAATCACCGACAGCTTCCGGCAGATGTACGCGATCGACCAGGTCAAACAGCTCAGTCAGTTGCGGGCCGTCGAGAACCGTCTGGAGTTCCGGTGCGATGCCGTGCTGGCGCGTCGAGATGATCTCTTTGAGCACGTCGCTCGATACGCTGCTCACGTTGATCTTGAACGTGAAGCGATCGATCAGCGCCTCAGGCAGTGGATACGTCCCTTCGAGTTCGATCGGGTTCTGAGTCGCGAGTACGAAGAACGGTGTCGGCAGCGGATGCGACTCGCCCATCACGGTCACACGGCGTTCCTGCATCGCTTCCAGCAGAGCGGCCTGCGTCTTCGGCGTCGCACGGTTGATTTCGTCGGCCAGCAGCAGGTTGGCAAACACCGGTCCCTGATGAAACACGAGTCGCCGTGACCCACCCTGATCTTCGAGAATCGGCGACCCGAGAATATCGCTGGGAAGCAGATCCGGTGTGAACTGAATCCGCCGGAACGAAAGGCCCAGCAGCGACGAGAGCGACTTGACCAGCTCCGTCTTGCCGAGCCCCGGCAGGCCTTCAAGCAGCAGATGCCCGCGCGCCAGCAGGCAGATCACGACGCGTTCGAGCAGCTCACTCTGTCCCAGGATTGCCGTCCCCAGCCCATCCAGCAGCGACCGGATCTCCCGCTGTGCCCGTTCGACGTCTTCCGGAGACAGCAGGCGGACGGTGGAAGAAGACACAGAATCGAACGACATGTTTTCTGACCCGGCGAGTTGCAGGTGAGCGGACAGGGCGACCAACCGCGATAAGACTAGCCGGGCGAATCGTTGCTGTCACTGACGACAGTTTGACGGTGATTGACTGAGCCTGAGATTGACGGCCGCTCGTAGCGCGATTCGCAGCAACTCATCCGTTTCGCTGTGTGATTGAATTCCCGCGGATTCAGCTTCGGCCATCCTGCGGGATTCAATTGAAATGCCTGATCGTCAGCAGCCCGACCGCGACGCCGGCTTTTCAGTGGAGATTGAAATGCCGGAAGTTACGATGCCCGGCTACGAAGTGCAGGGCTCTCCGATGGCCAGACACAGCGACGCCAGTCAACAGGCAGGTCACTCAATCTCAGGAATGGATGCCGCATGAGCACGCTCGCGCAACGCTTTCAGTCAAAGTTCGATTCCAGAACCCGCAGCCGCGGACGCCAGTATTTTCTGGATGAGCTGGTTGCAATCGATAGCTGCACCGACACTCGGATCAACAGCGAAGTCTGGAACGAGGTCGGTGACTGTTATGACGTGTCCGTTGTCCTGAATAAAAACGGGACGTGGCGCGAGGCGGCGTGTTCCTGCCCGAGGTTTGCCGACGGCTATCTCTGCAAACACATCTGGGCAACGCTGCTGGAAGCGGACGAATTCACTGACGACGAGTTCGACAGCGGTACTGATTCCACACCGTCGCTGCCCGAACTGCTGGATGAGCTGCCGATCGATCTGCTGCGGTTGAGTTACCAGAATCGACGGAAGATCGAACAGGGACAGATCGACGACGGCGTGATTTCGGAACTCGTCAAGCAGATGACTCACGTTCCGAGGGCCTTGCTCGATGCGGCGTCAATGACAAAGTCAACCGGCGGGAAAGCAGCAGTGCCCGTGCCCGCTCCCTGGCAGCGCTGGATGCAGGATGTGAGTCGTCAGGCAGTCTCGCATTTCCAGACGGCAAACCGTCAGCCGCTGCTGAATCAGCAGACGGACGTCTGGCTGGTTCTCGATCTGGCGGAAAGTGTCGCTCGTAACCGCCCCGTCATTCTGTTCCGGCAGCGCGAACTGCGTTCGACAGGAGTGCCGGGCAAGGTAAAAGCGTTCTCTCTTGACGCGTCAATGCTGCCGTCCATTCCGGATGCCCGACTGCGGGATCAACTCGCGGGACTGCTGAACTGGCGGGATCCCAGTGATCGGCCCGGTTACGGATACCAGTATGGATACAGCAATCGGACGGATCGTTCGCTGCCGCCGGTCAGTGCGCTGCGATCGTTGTTCCCGGCTTTGTGCGCGACAGGGCGACTTGTCGTCAGTCTGAGTGCCAACGAATCACCAGCCGACGCCGCGGCTCTGATCTGGGATGATGGCGGTTGCTGGAGCTTCGAGGTGTTGATCAAGCCAGACGATGAGAACTCGCAGTGGACCGTCACTGGACAGTTCACGCGCGGCGACGAAACGTTTGCGGCCAGCGACGTGAAAGCCGCATTTGACGGCGGCGTGCTCGTCCGCGGCGGCATCGCGTCCGAGTTTCACGTTGACGACTCTTTTCCGTGGCTGAAAACGCTGCTGAAAACGTCGTTGTTCACTGTCCCGTTTGCAGACCGCAGCGAGTTTCTCGCACACCTGGTTGATGCCGGCGGCGTCGCGATCGATCGTCTGCCGGAATCGCTGCGGCCGGCCGAAGTTATCTCCGAGCCCGTTGGACAGTTCCTCATCCTGAAGGACAGTGAGGTCGCCAACTGGTGCCGGAATACGGGTCAGTTGTATGCAACGACACTGCTCAACTACGGTGGCGTGCGGATCGCACCGGAAGCTCCGTCACGTGGACTGTTGCTTGAAAACGGGCAGTGCTTCTGTCGCAACGCCGAAGCCGAACGGCAACTGCTGCAGGCGTTGTCCGGCCTGCCTCTGATTCCGGCGCAGTATGCAGGCAGTCGCAGCGACGGGGCCACGTACCAGTTTCCCAAAAAGCAGTTGCCCGAGATTGTTCGCGCACTGATCAATCACGGCTGGACGGTCAACGCGCAGGGACGCGACGTGAGACGCTCGGCGGGCAGCTTCAGCATGTCGGTGTCAAGCGGCATTGACTGGTTCGATCTGACGGCCGAGATCGATTTCGGCGACGCGACGGTCAGCCTGCCGGAACTGCTGAAGGCGGCGCGGGCCGGCGACGATTACGTGCAGCTCGACGATGGCTCGTTCGGACTGCTGCCGGAAGACTGGCTGAAGAAGTACGGCGGCCTGCTGGAGATGGGCCGCGAAACAGAAGACGGCATCCGTTTCGTGCCGTCACAGGCGCTGATTCTCGATGCGCTGCTGGCGGCGCAGTCCGAAACGAAACTCGACAAGACATTTCGCGACTGCTGCTCGCGGCTCAAGAAATTCGACGGAGTGAAACCAAAGAACGCTCCGCGCACGTTTCAGGGCGAGTTGCGCGAATATCAGCAGCAGGGGCTCGGCTGGCTGAACTTCCTGCGCGAGTTTCGACTGGGTGGCTGCCTCGCCGACGACATGGGGCTTGGCAAGACCATTCAGGTGCTGAGTCTGCTCGAAGCGCGGCGTTCACGGCGGCTGAAGAAGGACGAGCAGCGGCGGCCGTCGATCGTTGTCGTCCCGAAGAGCCTCGTCTTCAACTGGATCGACGAAGCAGCCCGCTTCACCCCGAAACTCAAAGTTGCCAGCTATCACGGCACCGAGCGCAAGGAACTCCGCGAACGGCTCGACGAGTTCGACGTCATCGTCACGACATACGGAACGCTGCGGCTGGACATCGCTCACCTGAAGGATCAGCGGTTTGACTACGCGATTCTGGACGAAGCGCAGGCGATTAAGAACTCGAATTCGCAGGTGGCGAAAGCCAGCCGGTTGATCACTGCCGACCATCGGCTCGCGCTGACCGGAACGCCGATTGAAAACCACCTCGGCGAGTTGTGGTCACTGTTCGAGTTTCTTAACCCAGGAATGCTCGGCCGCAGTACGAACTTCGGGCGGCTGGCGAAGGGCGACGCAGACACGGCCGATCTGCAGACGATCGCCGACGGCCTGAAGCCGTTCCTGCTGCGGCGGACGAAAGGCCAGGTACTCACAGAACTGCCGGACAAGACTGAGCAGACGCTGTACTGTGAAATGGGTAAGAAGCAGCGCAAGGCGTACGACGAACTGCGGGACTATTACCGCAGAAGCCTCACACAG
Source organism: bacterium (assembly GCA_016124895.1). Lineage (GTDB taxonomy): Bacteria > Planctomycetota > Planctomycetia > Planctomycetales > Planctomycetaceae > JAPOLP01. The sequence goes on along the minus strand of WGMU01000099.1, from coordinate 10,859 downwards.
AAGATCGCCGACAAGGGACTGGCGCAGTCGAAGATTCACGTGCTCGAAGCGCTGCTGCGTCTGCGGCAGGCGGCCTGCCATCCGGGGCTGATCGATGGGAAGCGCGGCGACGAGCCGAGCGCAAAGCTCGACATGCTGCTTGAACAACTTGAGGAGATTCTCGGTGAAGGCCACAAGGTGCTGGTCTTCTCGCAGTTCACAAGTCTGCTGGCGATCGTCAAAGAGCGGCTGGCGACTCAGGGCATTACGTTCGAATACCTCGACGGCAAAACCAGCAATCGCAAACAGAAAGTCGAGCGGTTTCAGTCGGACGCGAACTGCCCGGTCTTCCTGATCAGCCTGAAAGCCGGCGGGCACGGTCTCAACCTGACCGCCGCCGACTACGTCTTCATTCTCGACCCGTGGTGGAACCCGGCGGTCGAAGCCCAGGCGATCGACCGGGCGCACCGCATGGGGCAGGAACGGCACGTTTTCGCTTATCGAATCATCTGCCGAGACACCGTCGAAGAACGGATTCTCGAACTTCAGCGCAGCAAGAAGGAACTCGCCGACGCAATCATCTCCGCGGATAACAGCCTGATCAGCTCGCTGACTGCCGAGGATCTGCAGATCCTGCTCGGTTGATACAGCGAATTCTGCAGCGATGGCTTGTCTCAAGACAGCGACCACCTCGACGGACCATAAACCCAGCGGAGTTCAGTACCGATGAAAACAACATCCCCTGTAACCGCCACAGTCTTCGGACTTTTCTCACTCGCGACGTGTCTGACCTCGCCGCTGCAGGCGGGGTCGTTCAAGACGGTGCTGTTTGAAGACGACTTCTCCGGAACCGAACTGAAGAAGGAATGGGGTTCCTGGAAGAGCGAGTCGGTCGTCCGCGACGGGGTGCTGGTCGGGATCACGCCGAAGGATGCGGACCACCCGTCGGTCAATTCGATCAAGCTGCCGCCGCTGAGCGATCTGGAGATTGCCGTTTCATTCAAGTTCGCTGGATCAAAACGGTTCAACATCATGATCCGCGACCTCGACTACAAGGGCTCGCACGCAGGGCACATCTGCCACGTCGGCGTCAACCACGATTCGGTCGTCCTCTATGACGGCAAGACCGGGATCTTTCTCAAAGAGATCCGCGACAAGCGACAGGCGGGGACCAAGCTGGACCAGGCCACGCAGGACATGCTCAAAACGAAGCAGTCGTGGAACAAGGTCGAAATGGATCCCGAGAAGTGGCATGACCTCGTGATCCGCATCGAAGGCGACGTCATGAAGACGTGGATCGACGGCAAGCTGAGCGGCACGCTCAAATCAGAAGGCATCGCCCATCCGACCAAGTCGAACATGAACATCACGACGGTCGATCGGGAGGTCCTGTACGACAACTTTTCGATCCGGAAGCCGTGACTGTTGAGCTGGCCCGCAGGTCTGGATCGTCAATCGGTCGCCGTTGAATTCCAGCGAATCCTGCCTCTCACCCGCAGGCACATCGCATCGGTTCGTTGTCGCTTCTACACTCTGCCGGGTCAGGAGTCGCGGGCAGCGTGAGCCGTTCTTTTCAGCGAATGCAATGATGCGGATTCTGGACTGGCTTAGGTTGCTGCGCAGCCGCAGGCATGGATGCTCGCAAGTCGGTGACGCGATTCGGCGACGCCGCATGAGGCAGTCTGTCGAGTGGCTTGAAGATCGGACTCTGCTGGCGGCGATCTCCGGCTTTCAGAGTGTCGGCCCGGCCGGCGCGCTGATCGAAGCTGCGTCGGTCAGCGATTCCATCGCGACGAGCGGGGAAGTCGATGCCTGGACGGTCGATCTCGATCCGGGTCAGACGGTATCTGTCGTCGTTGTCCCGAACGGTTCGCTGCAGCCGGATGTGGAAATCCTCGATTCAGCAGCGGCAACGCTGGCCGCTACAACAAGCAGCGCGGTCGGCGATTCACTCGTTATTCAGACGGTCGCGGCGACGAGTTCCGGCACGTATACGATCAACGTTGGCGGCGCGTCGTCGACGACCGGAACTTACTCGCTCGACGTCACTCTGAATGCGGCCATCGAGCCTGAGCAGTCTGGCGGCGCGGGAAACGATTCGCTGGCGACGGCTCAGGATCTGACAGCGAGTTTTCTGACGCTCGACAGCGGAGCGTCGCGCGGGGCGGTGGTTGCCGCGTCCGAACCGCGGCTTGGTGACGACTTTGAAAGCGGCTCGCTCGACGGACGCTGGACGACGAACTCGTCGACGGCCGACGGGCGCATTCAGGTCACGGGCACGTACGGCACCGGCGAGGGCAACTACGCGCTGCTGATGGACGTCGCTCAGGACCTTCAGCCGAACCTGAACGAAGCGACGCTGACGGTCGACCTGTCCGGCTACAGCGCTGTCACGCTTGAGTTTCAGCACGCGGCGTTTAACGACGAAGAGTCGCCGCTGCCGGACTCGTTTACTGGCAGCGCGAACGGCGACGGCGTGGCGATCAGTGCGGACGGCGTCACCTGGTACACAGTGCTCAACGCGACGACTCCCGCTGGCTGGGAGACGGTCAGCATCGATCTGGTCGCAGCGGCGGATGCTGCGGGGATTTTGCTCGGCTCAGATTTCCAGATTCGGTTTCAGCAGTTCGACAATTACCCACTGACAACGGACGGCCGCGGTTACGACGGGATTCGGTTCCGAACGACCCCCTCGTTTATCACAGACGACTGGTACTCGTTCACCCTGGACGACGGGCAGTCGGCTTCCGTTGTGATTGACGATCTCAGCGGATCAGGCTCGCAACTCGAACTGTACGATGCCTCGCAGACGTTGCTGACAACCGGCATCGCGGCGGCAAACGTCGAGCAGTCGATCAGCGGGTTTGTCGATCTGACCTCGGACGGTCTGCCCGACACGTATTACGTCCGCGTGGTCGACTCGGCTCCACAGTACAGCCTGGTCGTGACAGTGGACGCGGTCTTCGATCTTGAGTCCAACAATTCGTTCGATACGGCACAACGGATTGGCCCGAATGCGACGGTACTTGGCGGTGTTGATGCGCAGGCGGGAGCGGGTCTCGATCTGCTGCAATCGTTCGCCGGACCGGGCTACACGGGATTTATCCCGCCCGATTCGACGCTTGCCGTTGGTCCTGGCCAGGTCGTCACGTCGGTGAATACGAACCTCGTCGTTTATGACAAAGCGACGGGGAATCAGATCTTCTCGCAGAACATGAACGGTTCGAGCGGCTTCTTCGGCAGCGTCGGCGCGACGAGCACGGTGTTCGATCCGTGGATCATTTTCGACGACGACACTCAGCGGTTCTTCGTCATCGGGATTGATTCGATCAACGGCTCGGGAACCGACGACACCAGCGCGGTCTATCTCGCCGTTTCGACGGATTCGACACCGACCGGCAGCGGGTCGGCGGACTGGCACAAGTACAAAATCGACTTTACTCATAACCCGGCGGCGCTGGGACTCGGCAGCGGCAATCACTTCCCGGATTATGAAAAGGTCGGAGTCAACAACGATGCCCTGTTCATCTCGGGCAACTACTTTCCGATCGATACCGGCAGCGGTGTTTATGCGGGGATCACGGCGATCGAAAAGGCTCCGCTGCTGAGCGGCGGGCCGGTCAACAAGGTCTACGAAGAGTTCTTCAACGGCTTCAGCGTGTTCCCGCTGAATCAATTCAACTCGGGCTCAACGGAGTATTTCGCGGAGGCACTCGGCGGTTCGACGATCCGGATCCACGCGATCACGGACGTGCTCGGAACGCCGGGAAGGGACACGTTCAACCTCAGCGTCCCGTCGTATAACGAGCCGATCGATCCGCCGCAGTCGGGCGGCGGCACTGGAGCGGACTCAGTCAGCAGCCGGATCATGACCGGCGTCTGGCGCGACGGGTCCGCCTGGTTCGCTCACGCGATCACCGATCCGGCGATTGGCGACGGCGAGGACGTCGTACGCTGGTACGAAGTTGCGACGAACAACTTCCCCGTCGGAACACCGACGCTGGTGCAGTCGGGCAACGTCGATCCTGGTCCAGGCATCCACGCCTGGATGCCGGCAATCGCGGTCGATGGCAACGGCAATATGGGCATCGGCTTTTCGACGGGCGGCAGCGAACAGTTTTACGGCGCGGCGTTTACCGGACGGCTTGCGACGGATCCGCTCGGGACGGTCACAACTCCCGTCAACGAATACGCGACGGGACTCGGCAATTACGAGCTGACGGACACTGGCGGCCGCAACCGCTGGGGCGACTATTCGGGACTGGCGATCGACCCGTCGGACGATGCGACGTTCTGGGTGTTTAACGAGTACGCCGCCGCGAACAACCGCTGGGCGACGCAGGTCGGCAGCTTTCAGCTCGATCCGATTGCCGAGTCTGACTGGTTCCGCATCGCCGTGCTGGCGGGCGACTCACTGCAGATCGAAACAGCGACACCGTTCGATGGAGGCAACCGCGTTGTCAATCAGCTGGATCCGATGGTCGAGCTGTACGCTCCGGATGGAATGCTGCTCGCTTCTGACGATAACTCGGCGGCCGACGGGCGCAACGCGGTCATCAGTTATTCGGCGACATCGACCGGCACTTATCGCGTGCGAATTCTGACCGCCGGAGATGCCGGTGACTACGTCCTGTCGGTCAGTGGGGCTTCGGGAGCGGACGCGCCACCAACAGTCCTCGATACCAGTCCCGACGATGGCGCGCTGCTGAGCAGTTTTCCGGCGACGTACCGCATTCAATTCTCCGAGCCGCTGCTGGCATCGAGCGTTTCGGCCGGCGACCTGCTGATCAACGGCGTGCCGGCAGCGGGAGTGACGTTCGTTTCCGGAGACACGTTCGACTTCCTGGTCGATGCCGCAGCCAACACTGGCGACGGAACGTACTCGGTGCTGATTCTGGCTGGCAGCGTGCTCGATCTTGCCGGCCACGCGCTCGCAGCCGATTTCAATGCGACGTTCGATTTCGACGGAACCGGACCGACGATTACCAGCACGTTATGGAACGGAAGTCCGTTCCCACTCGACCGGACGTTTCAGCCGGGGCCGCTGACGATCGAAGCGACAATTTCCGAGCCTCTGTTTCTGATCGCCAGCCCGCGCAAAGGGAACTTCGCACCGGGAGCTGACGACGTTCGACTCGTTGAAGCCGCGACCGGGCAGTCATTCGCTCCGGATTCGGTAACGTTCGATGCCGCAACGAGTGCGTTGACGGTCCGCTATCAGAGTGATCTGCCAGCCGGCAGCTACACGCTGACGTTTGTGTCGGGAGCCGGCGCGTTCGAGGACGTTGCCGGCAGCGCGCTCGACGGCGAGCCAATCGGCGGCAGTCTCGACGGAACACCGACCGGTGACGGCATCGCTGGCGGTGACTACACGGTGAGTTTCCTGATCGACGAGGTCTCCGACGCGGCGAATGACTTTGAACGCCTGTCGCCGCTGGGCTCACTGGTCTCCCGTAGTGCGGACAATACGCGCGTGATCAATTCGATCGCGGATACGGACGCGCTGACGTTTTACGCGTCGGCGGGTGAAACGATTTCCGCGGTCGCGACGCTCGCGCAGAACGTTACGGCAACGCTCGAACTGATCGGCGTTGCCGCGCCGGTCAGCAGTGCGGCGCCGGGCGACGACGTGCTGCTGGCGCCGGTGGTGATCCCGGCGGACGGAGTTTACGAGCTGCGTCTGACGGCGGACGACCTCGTGCTGTTGAATGTCGATCTGTTCCTCAACGCGTCGCTGGAAACAATCGTCGGCGACTCGGCCAGCGGTAACGAACTGAGCCTTGATGTGTCGCGGCTCTCACTCGGCGGCGGACGGTACGCGGTCATCGGAACCAGTTCGCCGCAGGTCGGCACAGGGGCCTTCGATCTGCGCACCTCGGCGGCGCAGTTCGTCGATATCTCAGCGACGGGGATGCCGCTCAATCTGGACGACGATGAAGAGACAACGATCTCGACGACAGTTGGCAATCTGATCTTCCCGGCTGGAGAGGTCACCGTCGGCAACAACGGCGGCATGATCGCCGGTGCCGGACAGGACCTTTCGTCACTGAATACCGCGCTGCCATCGACCGACTGGGTGACGGCGCTGCTGCCCTTCTGGGACGACATCGATTCGACCGCCGGCAACGTCTACTGGGAGGAGCGGCAGATTGGCGGTGTCAACACGCTGATCGTTCAGTGGAACGATCGGCCGGAGTGGCCGGACATCGGACGGGCGACGTTCGAACTGCAGCTCTTCGAGACCGGTTCGGTTCAGGTCCGGTTTGCGTATAAGGACGTCCGATTCGGCGACGCGCGGTACAACAACGGGGCCGATGCGACGATTGGGGTACAGCTCGATGCTGCCACGTTCGACCAGTTCAGTTACCTGATGGCGTCGGTCTCGAATAACGCCGTGCTCGATTATGTGTTGCCGATCACTCCGGATGTGGACGAGTACACGGTCGACCTGTCGTCGTCGGTCGGCAGTCGCGTGGACATCGCGCTGAGTGGAATCGACGGCGCGGATTTCAGTCGCGATGCGACGCTCGAACTGGTTGACCCGAATGGCGTCGTTGTCGCAACGGGATCGACAATGCCGCTCGGAAATGCGTTGCAGAATGCCGATCTGGCGATTCTGAATTTCGCGGTGCCGGATGTCGGCGACAACGTTTATACGGTGCGAGTGACGTCGAGCGTTTTCGGCGACTATTCGTTCGCTGTCACCGATGGCGTTGCGTTCGACGCCGAGCCCAGCAACTCGGCGAGCGACGCCCTGCAGACGCTGGTGGCCGGTGGCAGCCTGTTCGGTTATCTGGACGCAGCGGGGGACTCGACGGACCGGGTTTTGATCGATCTGACAGCCGGTGCCAGCCTGCTGATTCAGGTCGCGACACCCTTCGACAATGCCACGCAGCTTCCGCTCAACTCACTCGACGCCGCGCTGACAGTGACTGCGCCGGACGGAATGACGACGGTTGCAAGCGACGATAACAGTCTCGACGGAAAGAACCCAGCCGTGACCTTCACCGCGGCAGAAACCGGAATCTACTTGATTTCACTGTCAGCCGTCTCCGGCACTGGCGAGTACCTGCTTCAGACGGAAGCAACGCCGCATCTGCTGCTGACAATCGATCCGATGACGATTGCGGAGAACGACGGAGCAAGCGCCGCGACGGCGACGCTGACGCGCACGGGCGACCTGTCGGCTCCGCTGACGGTAACGATTTCGATCGATGACACTTCCGAAGCGGGGACTGTCAGTGAGGTCACGATTCCAGCCAACGCTTCGTCGGTCAGCTTCGCGATTGACGCGGTCGACGATGCCCAGGCCGACGGAACTCAAACGGTCACGCTGACTGCTTCGGCTGTCGGCTTCGATCCGGTGACGGCACAACTTGGCGTCACGGATAACGACACCGTCGGCTTCAGCGTGACCGAGTCCGGTGGGACGACGGAAGTCGGCGAAGCCGGCACATCCGACTCGGTCAGTGTCGTCCTGCTTTCGCAACCGGCCAGTGACGTCGTTGTGATCGTGGCGAGCAGCGATCTCTCAGAGGCAACGGTCAGTCCCGGCGAGCTGACGTTTACGTCGTCAAACTGGGATCAGCCGCAATCCATCACAGTAACCGGCGTCGACGATCCGGTACTAGACGGCAGTCAGTCGTCAATGCTGACGTTTCACGTCGATTCAGTTCGCAGTGACGCCGCCTTCGCTGCTCTTTCAGATCAGACGGTTTCCGTCACGACGCTCGACGACGACGTCGCCGGGTTTCAACTGACCGGTGGGCCACTGACGGTTAACGAGGCCGGTTCAACTGCGACATTTCAAATCGCATTGACCGCTCAGCCTTTGAGTTCGGTCGTGCTCAGCGTCGGGAGTAACGACGCGACTGAGTCCGCCGTCGATCGGACATTGGTGACGTTTCTGCCTGGCGAGTGGAACATCCCGCAGATGATTACCGTGACGGGCCTCGACGATCCGGCCATTGACGGCGATCAGAACTCACTGATCGCGGTACAGGTCGACGCTGCGCAGTCGGATGACGCGTTTGATTCGCTGTCGCCGCAGACCGTCTCGGTGACGACGCTCGACAATGATGTCGCTGGGTTTGCCATCACCGAGTCCAACGGAATGACGATTGTCAGCGAATCCGGGACCACTGACTCATTTGAAGTTGTGTTGACCGCGCAGCCGGTATCGAACGTCATTATCTCTGTGCGGCTGAGCGAGCAATCGGAACTCTCGATCAACCGGACAACTCTGATTTTTACACCGACCGACTGGAACTCGCCGCACTCAGTGCAATTGACCGGCCGCGACGACCTGCAGGCTGATGGTGATCAGATCACGACGGTCACACTGACGGTACTCGATCAGTTTTCGGACGCGTCGTTCGCTCAGGTTGCGGATCAGACCGTCTCGGCAACGACGCTCGATGACGACGTCGCCGATTTTCTGATTACGGAAACGAACGGCGGGACGACGACGTCCGAGTCCGGACTCACCGACACCTTCTCGATCGTCCTGACCGCGCAGCCGAACGGCGAAGTCATTTTGACCGTCGCCAGCGCGGATGCGACCGAGGTGACAACGGCTGGGCAGTTCGTTTCGTTCAACTCGAGCAACTGGAACATGCCCCAGTCGGTCACCGTACAGAGCGTCGATGACCCCGCCGTCGACGGAACGCGGATGGTCGATATGACTCTGGCAGTGCATCCGGCTGCGTCTGACGACGCATTCGATCTGCTACCACCGAAAGCGGTTTCGGTGACGAGTCTCGACAACGACGCCGCTGGCTTTGCCGTCTCGGAAACGGGCGGCGAAACGGCGGTCGACGAGTCCGGTTCGACGGATACGCTGAGCGTTGTGCTGACCGCTCAGCCGCTCAGCGACGTCGTCCTGCAGGTCGAAACGAACGACGCGACGGAAGTCTCCGTTTTGCCAGCGACACTGACGTTTACTCCGTCGAACTGGAATGTTGCGCAGATCGTTACGGTGACCGGTGTTGATGACGAGTTCGTTGACGGAACGCAGACATCGCAGGTCACGGTGAGCCTTCTGCCGGCTGAGTCGGACGAGGCCTTTGATCTGCTGGCGCCGCAGTCAGTGATGATCACGACGGTCGACAACGACGTTGCCGGCTTTCTGGTGACAGAGACCGACGGCGATACGCAGGTCAGTGAATCCGGTCCGTCGGATACATTTTCGGTGGTACTGACATCCCGCCCTCTGACGGACGTCGTTCTTACCGTGATCGGCAGCGACGCGTCGGCCGCGACGGCCGATCAGTCATCGCTGACCTTTACGATGGACAACTGGAATGTCCCGCAGAGCGTCACCGTCACCGGCATCGATGACGCGATCGTCGACGGCACGCAGATCAGCAGCGTCACGGTCGCGATCGACGCTGCCGCCACCGACGATTCCTTTGCCGCGCTGTCCCCGGAGTCAGTGACGGTCTCGACGCTCGACGACGATCTGCCCGGCTTCGCGATTCACGAAACGGCAGGAACAACCGTCGTCAGCGAGACCGGAACAACGGACTCGTTCTCGGTCGTGCTGACGGCTGAGCCGGCTGGAAACGTTGTGTTCGATCTGTCGAGCGCCGATACCGGCGAAGTCACACTGAGCCATTCGCAACTGACGTTTACACCGCAGAACTGGGCTCTGCCGCAGTCGGTAACAGTCACCGGCCAGAGTGACGGCATCGTCGACGGCGCTCAGCAGATCGCGGTGACGGTTGCACTCAATCCGGGCCTGACCAACGCCGCATATCAGCCGCTTACGGATCAATCGCTGACCGTAACGGTGAGCGATGCTGACGTCGCCGGGTTTCTGATCCAATCTGCGATGACGCCGCTGGAAGTCAGTGAGAACGGGACGACGGACCAGTTCACCGTCGTGCTGACAACGCAGCCCATGGCGGATGTCGTCTTCGATCTGTCGGTGTCGGACGCGACCGAGGTCGAGATCGATCAGACAACCCTGACCTTCACTCCCCTGAACTGGGACACTCCGCAGTTGGTGACTGTCACCGGCCAGAGCGACGGGATCGTCGACGGGTCGCAGCAGATCGCTTTGACCGTTGCACTCAATCCGAGTCTGACCGATGCCGCGTATCAGCCGCTTGCGGATCAGTCGCTGGCAGTGACAGTGACCGATGTCGATATTGCCGGATTTCTGATTCAGTCAGCGAAGATGCCACTGGAAGTCAGCGAGAAAGGTACGACGGACGAGTTCTCCGTCGTACTGACGGCGCAGCCGCTGTCGGATGTCGTCTTCGATCTGTCGGTGTCAGACGCAACCGAGGTCGGGGTCGATCAGACCAGCCTGACCTTCACTCCGCAGAACTGGGACACTCCGCAGACGGTGACTGTCACTGGCGTTGACGATTCCGACGACGACGGAAACCAGCTCTCGACGGTTTCGGTGGCTGTCAGGACGGCGGAGTCCGATAGCTTCTTCGCAACGCTGCCGACGCAGACGATCGACGCCACAACGCTCGATTACGAGGGCGTGCTGCTGCTGATCACGTTGCAGGGAGCGACCGACGTTGCGGTCTTCGCTGGCAGCGACGGCAACCTTGGCTGGTCGCTGACTGGAGACGGACTTGCGGACGTTTCACTGGCTGGAACTTCAATGGGCGAAGTGATCCCGGCCAGCGAAGTGCGTCAGATCAGCGTGACCGGTTCCGACGAGGCGAATGTCATCGACCTGAGCGGCGTGACGAGGGCAGCGTTTATTCGGACAGGCGGAGTCACAGTCAGCGTCAGTGGTCTCGGCGGCAATGACTCGATCATCGGTAGCGAATTCGGCGATCAGCTTGTCGGTGGTGCTGACGACGATCTGATTCTGGCGGGCTCTGGTGACGACTCTGTTTTCGGCGGCGCGGCACTCG
>WGMU01000147.1 GCA_016124895.1 bacterium | reverse complement strand
CGAGCGAAGCAAGCGAACTGCGAAATCGAACGGCCGCGGCGATCCGCGACCGGCTGAACTTCAACGCGGACATCGAACTCGTCGCCGAGAACTCGCTGCCGCGGTTTGAACTGAAAGGGCGGCGGTTCTTTCGCGTTGAGGCGTGAAGCCGCTGGAAAGGGAGCGGCACGGCGCAAGCCGCCCGGTTGGGGGTGGCCGGGGCTGGACCGGGTCCGCAAAGGAAGCCCGGATTCTGAAGACACAGTAACGCAGGCCGGAGTTTCGCTCGCACATCGCGCCAAGCCCGGCCACTCCAGCGAACATGACAGGGTAAGCAGAATGATTCAGGGCAGAATGATTTTCTGATGTCTTTATCATTCTGCCAACGTCGCTGAAATTCAGGCGCATCCCGGTCAGAAACCGGCGTACGTGAGTCGGGCCGCGTTGAATCCCGGTGAGTTTCTCGATCCGATGGCACGCTTCGGCCATGGATCGCACCGGCTGCTCCTCAAACGACTGGCGGATGACGTCCGCATATCGGGCCAGATCACTCACCGGCCCGACGTAGCCGGGAGCCTCCAGCAGCGTGTCGAGACCGCCGCCCTGAGACATCGCGACGAACCGCTGCACCGTACCTGCGATCCTCGCCGGCCACCCACGCTGCCTCTTCGCGAGTCAGTCCGCAGTGCCGCGCCCACCGCACCAGCAACCGCACCAGCGGCTCCGCATGGCGCTCCCGGGCCGTCGCCTGTTCGTCGTCAGACAGATGAATTCGAAACCATGCCATGATCCGTTTCCCTGCGAAACCAGTTCGCAAACCGCCAGATTCATCGCCATCCCACGACGTCCAGGAACACCTCATTCCCTAACGCGTGACGTATAACATACTGATGTTGTCCTGAGTGCCTCGAATCCTGTAACAACATCCAGCAGCTCTTCGGTGATTGCCGTCTGACGCTGCTGGTTGTAGCCGGTCCGAAGTTCATTCAGGAGTTCTTCAATGTTCCTTTCGGCGGCCTGCATTGAGGCGATACGGCTGGCGTTTTCGCCCACAAGAGATTCGGCACAGGCTCGGAACAGGGTGACGAACAGGTACTGGCGAATCAGCATTGAAAACAGTCGGTCGCCATCCATGCGATGAATCGGCAGTGAGCGACGGGGCCAGCGTCCGGGGCACAGGCCGGCAATGTGTGTCTGATCGACTGGCAGCAACTGCCTTGCGTGCGGTCGATATGAGGAAGCTGTTTCACGCTGATTGTAGAAGAGAACCACGCGGCTCATTTCTCGATTTGTCCACCAGTCGTCGATTCTCAGTAACACTTCCTGGATCAGTGAAGAAATACCGGACGCGGAGGAGGGAGCCGCCAGCTCAGCATCAATGCGGACTCCGGCATCGGCAAGCCGTGCAGACGCGCGGGCTCCAATGACCAGGAAAGCGGGTTCGTCCGGTCCCCACGGTCGCGTCTGCAAATGGTCTCGCGCAAAGGCTGTCACCTGTTCGTTGAACTGCCCACACATGCCCTGGTCGGAGCCGAAGACGATTGCCCCCGTTCCTGCATCGCGATCCGGTTCTGAAAGGCGCAGATTGCCGGCTGAACTCCACAGGACCATGCGCAGTCCCTCTTCCACGGTCTCGAAATAGTCCGTCAGCGATGCAACCGCGTCCTCGTACTGGTGAATGCTGACTGCCGCCAGGGTCTTCATCGTGCCTACCACCGACTGCAGGTCTTCGGCACTGCTGATTTTCCGTTTGAGCGATTCCAGGACGGGCATGGGGAAGTCCAGAGTTGAGAGTTCGGAGTTCAGTGCAGAATGAGGCGGGCGCGTGCCCGGTTACTTCAACGACGTCTCGTCCAGCCGATCTTCCTGCGTCATTGTCTGCACTGCTTCGCTGGCAGTGGATGCGAGAGCCCGCTGGTCTTCAACGGTGAGTTTCTCTCCGTTGAGGGCTCGTTCGAAGATGTCGGGGTGATGCTCGACAACGGATCGTCGGACAACCTGCTCGGCAGCCCGCATTCGGGGCACCGGGAGTTCGTCGAACATTCCGGAGTTGATCGCGACCAGAGAGGCGATCTGTTCCGGGACGGACAGCGGCTGATACTGCGGCTGCTTGAAGACTTCGCGCACACGACGGCCTCGTTCCAGCGTCGCGCGGGTTTCGTCGTCAAGCCGGCTGCTGAAACGCGAGAACGCTTCGAGTTCCTCGAACTGGGCATAAGACAGACGCAGATCCCCGGCCACAGCGCGGTACGCCGGCAACTGCGTCTTGCCTCCGACTCGCGAAACTGAGCGGCCGACATCCACGGCTGGCAGAATGCCTTTCTGAAACAGGTCGGGTGAGAGGTAGACCTGGCCATCCGTGATCGAGATCAGGTTCGTCGGGATGTAGGCCGACACGTTTTGAGCTTCGGTTTCGGCAATTGGCAGCGTGGTGAGTGAGCCGCCACCGAGTTCTTCCGCCAGATGCGTCGACCGTTCCAGCAGTCGCGAGTGCAGATAGAAGATGTCGCCAGGGAAGGCTTCGCGGCCTGGGGGACGACGCAGCAGCAGTGACAGTTCGCGGTAGGCGCGGGCATGTGTCGAGAGGTCGTCGAAGACAACCAGCACATCACGCCCCTGAGCCATGAAATATTCGCCAATCGTGGCCGCGGAATAGGGCGCCACAAACTGCAGACCGGGGGCCGAATCTCCTTCAGCAACCACGACCACGCAGTAACGCAGCGCGTCGCGTTCCCGGAGATCCGCAACCACGCGGGCGACGGCGGTGTTTCGCTGGCCGATCGCGCAGTAAATGCACAGGACGTCCTTGTCATGCTGATTGAGAATGGTGTCGATGGCGATCGCCGTCTTGCCGGTCTGCCGGTCGCCGAGAATCAGTTCACGCTGGCCGCGGCCGATGGGAATCAATGCGTCGATGACTTTGAGTCCTGTCTGCAACGGCACACTTACCGGCGCACGATCCATGATCGGCGGCGCTTCAAACTCACACGAGCGACGCTGCAGAGTCCGGATCGGGCCATGACCGTCGAGCGGTCGACCGACTGGATCAATGACGCGACCAATCAGTTCCTCGCCCACGGGAACGTCGAGGACTCGTCCCGTTCGGCGCACCTCGTCACCGGATTCCAGCTCCAGTCCCTCGTCCAGCAGCACGATGCCGATTTCGTCTTCATCCAGGTTGAACGCCAGACCAAGCACGTTACCGGGAAACTTCAATAACTCTTCCGACTGAACGTTCGGCAGTCCATCGGCTCGGGCGACCCCTCGCCCGACGGCCGTGACTGTACCGATCTCATGCGTCTGCAGTTGCTGATCGTGCCGGTCAAGCACGTCGTCAAAGAGCTGAAACGTGCCATCGAGGATCGAATGCAGCGAATCAGACTGATTGGTCATTGGGGGATTCTCGGACATCAGAGCACGGCCTCATCAAGCGCGTGGGCGAAGTCTTCTTCGAGCGTCTGCAGTGACTCGCCCACGCTCCACGCCACCTTGTATCCGGCTGCCTTCAGTTCAATCCCGCAGATCAGTTCCGGTACCGTGCGGAAGTCGATTTCAACACCGTCCGTCAGATGATTGTGAATCAGGTTGCGGATCTGCTCTTGGCCGGCGTCCGTCAGGTCAAACGCAGTTTCGACGAGGACTCGATGGTGTGAGTTGCGGATCGAGTCGGCGATTGCCGCGCGGCGCGTGTCTTCGACCTGCTGAAGCCGTGTCGCAAATGCGTCAATGACGCGCAGTTCCAGCGGAGCGTCGCAGAGTTTCGTCAGCACATGGCCGGCCATCGTGTGGACCTGCCGTCCGGCTCGTCGACGGAGTTCCTGCAGAAATGCCTCACGTTCACGGCCCAGTGACTTCAGCCATTCCGTGCGTGCCTGATCGACCTCGTGACGAGCCTGCTGAATGTGCTCCTGCTTCCAGAGATCCACATCACGGCCGGCTGCGGCCAGCAACTCTTCCCGCGTGTGCTGCAGTTCGTCGATCTGCTGACGGTATTCGCGGCTCTGCTGTCGGGCCTCTTCCTGAGCGGTCGTGGCTGCCTGAATGCGCGTGGCGATCTGCTGCTCCCGAGCGTCCATCGCGTTGACAATCGGGCCATAAAGAAACCGCTTCAGCAGCCACACGAGCAGCAGGAAGTTGATGATCTGAGCGACGTAGGTGAACCAGTCGATCGTCATTGGTGAAGTCCAGAGTCGAGTGTCCAGAGTCCAGAGTGGTAGTGACGGGAGTCGAGAGTCACCGGTGCGACACTCTGGACTCTCGTCTCTCGACTCTGGACTTATCTCGCGGCCGCTTCGGTGAAGTGAGTCCAGAACGGGTTGGCGAAGATCAGAATCATCGACACGACAAAGCAATAGATGGCCGTCGATTCGACCATCGCCATGCCGACAAACAGTGTCCGAGTGATCGTGTTGGCTTCGTCAGGCTGTTGAGCGATCGCACTGAGTGCCTGAGAAAGAGCCCGCCCCTCTCCAAGAGCCGGCGCGATTGATCCGATACCAATTGTGAGCCCCGAGGCAAAGATCGAGGCCATTGCCACCAGTCCCGTGTTGTCCATTGGTTTGTTCCTTGTTGAGCCGTGAGTTGGGCGTCCAGAGTTGAGAAGGTTGAGGGTCGTCAGTCAGCCACGAGACTCAGGGTTCTCGTCTCTCGACTCTGGACTCCCCGTATGTGCCTGCGTGGCCGACGCGATGTAGACCATTGCCAGCACCGCAAAGATGTAAGCCTGAATCATCCCGGTCAGTAGACCGAAGAGCTGCATGACGATTGGTACGAACAGCGGCACAAAACCGAGCAGAATCAAGCCAATCACCGAACCGCTCATCATGTTTCCGTACAGGCGCACGGCGAGTGCCAGCGTCCGGGACAGTTCGCCGATCACGTTGAACGGCAGCATGAAGATCGAAGGCTGCACGTATTGACGCAGGTAACGGCCAACGCCCTGGCTGGCGATCCCGAACAGCGGCACGGCGACGAAGACGCACGTCGCGAGAGCGGCTGTCGTGGCGAGCGAGGCCGTGGGCGTCGGGAATCCCGGCACGAGGCTGAGGAGATTCGACATCGCGATGAAAATGAAAAGTGTGCCCACAAACGGCAGAAACGGTCCGGGTTCCTGCTGGCTGACCTCACGAATCTGGCTGCTGAGCGTGGAGACCAGCACCTCCAGCAGGTTCTGACCGCGTGACATCGATGTGCCAACCGACAATCGCCGAGTCACCAGTCGAGACCCGACGACCAGGATGGCCATGACAATCCAGGTAAACACGATCGTTCCCGTCAGTTGGTTGATGACAACCGGCCCCTCGGGCCACAGAGGCTGATCGACGTTGATTTCAAAGCCGTTCATGGTTGGTCCAGAGTCGAGTGTTGAGAGTCGAGAGCGGTGCTGACGGGAATCGGACGGATAAAATGAATCAATGCCTGGCGGACCAGAACGAAGCTCACCATGCAGGCGGCGACGCGTTCCCATTGGCCCTGCATCACCAGGCCGAAGCCGCCGACGGTGATCGCTGCTCGCAACAGGAAACTCAGTGCGACAGCCGCACCGGGATGTCTGAACTGGTCAACATGACGAACGGTCAGCCACAGTCCGCCGAAATAGAACAGCCCCAGCCCGAGGCCGGCGACCACTGGGAGAATCAGATTGTGAAACTCGACGCTCATGACGGACTTTCCTTCGGCGGCATTGTTAGCGAGGCGTCCCTTCGCGCTTGATCCAGTTCCAGGCGATCAGTATTCCGCTGACGATGCCCACAAACAGGAATGTCAGACACCACGAGATATGGCTGTGAAAGATGGAATCGAGCCAGCAGCCCACGGCGATTCCGATGAGTACGGGAATCGCCACAGACCAGCCGACCACGCCAAACATTCCGAGTCCGAACCACAGCGAGCGATTGCGTTCGGATCGTGCTTTCAAACGCCGGGCTTCCTTGTCGCCAACTTTTGACACAATCGTCGATTGCTCCTGGGAGAGCGGAGCGTCGAGGGGCGGGAATTGAGGACGTGACGCAGCCTCCGAGGCAATCGGCGATCCATTCAGCTCTCGACTCTCGACACTGGACTCTCGACTGTTCTCATCCACGGCCCGGTTCTCCGAATACGAGAAAACGACGGACGAAGTCGGCTTCAAGGCGTGCCACTGCGGAACGGGCAGTGCGTTCGTGATCGTCCAGAACCAGAAACTGCTCAGCGACCGTCCGGCGAAGTGTCCCGAGGTCATCACCACGGACTGCACTGCGGACTGAGACACGTACCAGCGAACCGGCCTTCACCAGAATCCCGTCGCCTGTTGCCAGAAGCGACTCTGTGCCATCGTCAGACGAGAACGACAGAATTCCGGGCACCAGAGCGGCGACGTAATCGGCGTGTCGCGGAAGCAGACAGAACTCACCGTCTTCGGCTTCCGCGACAATCTTTGTCGTTTCAACGTCGAGCAGAACCTCAGTCGGCAGCAGTACGCGGAGCTTCATGGAAGGCGAGTCCAGAGTCGAGTGTCCAGAATCCAGAGTACGATTGTCGTGACTGGCCATCTCACGCGTCTCCAGCACTGGACACCGGACTCTGGTCGCTCGACTTCTTCGCCGCTTCGTCGACAGAGCCGATCATGTACAGCGTCCGTTCGGGGGTATCGTGAAACTCGTCGCCGAGAATACGCTCGCAGCCGCTCAGTGCTTCTTCGAGTTTCACCATGCGCCCGGAGTATCCTGTGAACTGTCCGGTCGTGAAAAACGGTTGTGTCAGAAATCGCTCCAGTCGACGTGCTCGATTGACTGTGCGGCGGTCTTCGCGCGACAGCTCTTCCAGACCGAGCATTGCGATGATGTCCTTCAGTTCGTCGTACTGAGCCAGCGTACGACGAATGTCCTGCGCGACCTGATAATGCCGGTCGCCCACAATAGGCGGCATCAGCATTTTCGAGCCGGACTGCAGTGGGTCGATGGCCGGATACAGACCTTCGGACGCTCGTTTGCGTGACAGTACAATCGTCGTCGAGAGGTGCGAGAACGTGTGGACGGCTGACGGGTCGGTGAAGTCATCAGCCGGCACGTAAACTGCCTGTACCGAAGTGATGGCTCCGGACGACGTCGTGCAGATGCGTTCTTCCAGGTCCGCGAGATCAGACGCCAGAGTTGGCTGATAACCCACACGTGATGGCAGTTCGCCCATCAGGCCGGAGACCTCCATGCCGGCCTGCACGAAGCGGAAGATATTGTCGATCAGCAGCAGCACGTCCTGTCGCAGATCATCGCGGAAGTATTCAGCCATCGTAAGTGCCGCATGACCGACACGGTACCGGGCGCCCGGCGGTTCATTCATCTGGCCGAACATCATGACGGTATTCTCAAGGACGCCGGCCTGTTTCATCTCGCGATAGAGTTCCTCAGCCTCGCGGCACCGTTCGCCGATCCCGCAGAACAGAGAGACGCCTTCGTGAGCCCCCACGATGTTGTTGATCAGTTCGGTGATCAGCACGGTTTTGCCGACGCCGGCTCCCCCGAACAGGCCGGCTTTTCCACCACGCTCCAGCGGAGCGAGCACGTCAATTGCTTTGATGCCCGTCTCGAAGATTTCAGATCGAGTTGAACGTTCCGTCAGAGCCGGAGCCTCATGATGAACTGATCTCCATTCGCAGTCGCTCAATGGCTGGCCTCGATCAATGGTTCGACCGAACACATCGAACATGCGGCCTTTGAGTTGCGACCCGATTGGCACTCGCAACGGATGCCCGGTGGCAGTGACCTCAGAGCCCCGAGCCAGTCCTCGCGTCGGCGTGAGCGCAATGCCCCGCACTTTGTCGCCACTGAGATGGCTGACGACTTCGATCACGACGCTGGCGTCTGCCCCCGCGTGCAGTTCGCTTTGAATCTGAGGCAGATGTTTCGGAAAGCGGACATCGACCACGCTGCCCCGCACCGAGACGACGATCCCGTTTTCTGGATTCTGTTGTTCCGCTTTGGCAATCATTGGGCGTGACTCGCTCGACCCTCTCCGGCTTCTTTTCCTCAGGACGTCCGTACGCAAAGATCATGCCATCCTAATGGGTGGCTGACCGTACGTCGCCGGGGCCAGGGTGCATCTGCATGATGCCCGGCCTCACGCTTCCGGGCGATCGAGGTGCTGGATCCATTCGCGAAGTTCGTCTTCATCGCGGATGCCAATGACGGTCAGATAGCGTCTGGCAGACTTCCAGGTGGCGGCATAGTGACTGTCGAATTTCACCATCCGGGCTTTCCGACCGCCACAGTTGCACTCACTGGCAGGGCGGTCGCCAAACCACACCGGCTGGTCGATCGCGTGTTCCAGCACGGCCACGCGAGACCCACCCGGTCCTGTGCAGAGTGCTTCCACACACAGGCAGCACGGCATTCGCACCAGATGCACGGAGTCCAGTGTGTAACCTTTCGGCAGCCGGTTTGAGACAGCGGGGCGATACTTGACCTGAAACGCCGCCTGGTCGACATCCACCAGATTGCTCGGGTAACTCGCGTGCAGCAGTTCCTGGGCGTGTTCTGGAGATTTCGGAAACTCGTTGAGAAACTGGTCGAAGTTGACGGCGAGATGTTCGTCGTGCCCGTTGCTGTCGCGTCGGTCGTGGAACTGGTCGTAAACAACGAGGGTTGTTCCCGCGAGCACAAGAACGACTGCGGTAACGGCTGCTGTCAGAATCCGTGAACGCCTCGCCAATTCACGAAACGACTCGGCAGACAGCAGCCACTGGACAGGCCGCGAGTGTGCCCGCGGCAGTTCGGCTTCGATCTGATTCCACAGTTCTGCATGCGGTTCCGGCTCGGGCAACTCCCGGGCCAGCAATGACATCGCTCCGAAGCTGGTGCGGACTGCAGCGCACGCAGGGCACTCACGGAGGTGCTGCTCGACCGACTCCCGAAGTTCAGCCGACAGTTCTCCGTCATGCAGCGGCGACAGCAGATCCCGTACTTCAGAGCAGTTCATGTCTTCATGGCTCCCAACCGAGTTCGGTGAGCAGCACTTTCAACTGCGTCCGTGCACGGTTCAGTCGCGAGGCCACCGTACCTGCAGACAAGTCCAGAGTTTCCGCAAGCTCGGAATAGCTCAGCTCCTCGATTTCACGGAGCACAAAGACGGTTCGGAGTTCCGGTGCCAGCCGGTCGAGTGCTGTATGCAGGAGTTCCGTTGATTCGCTCGCCGAGCCTGACTCAGAAGTTCCAGCCATGGGTTCCGTGACCAGAGCAACCTCTGGTCTGTGGCTGCGGGAACGAGTGTGTTGCAGGCATTCATTGACGGTGACTCGATGCAGCCAGGTCTCGAAAGAACTCCTGCCTGAGAATTGAGAGATTGTTCGGAAGAGCTTGAGGAAGACCTGCTGAGTCAGATCGGACGCGTCCTGTTCACCGACCAGCCGCACGCACAGGCGGTAAACACGCCGATGGTGCAGCTCGTACAACTGCCGCTGAGCAGTTCGGTCTCCGCTCTGACAGGCAGTGATGATGTCGGCGGACAGTTCGGTCATCAGTGACGGTCAATCCCAGGACATGCCGACGGGAGTTAGATGCCGGCGGGACACAGTTTCTTCGTGAGAATCTTCCGTGAATGCCAGATGGTGACTTCGGTTTCCAGTCGTCCGGCTTGAACAGCGAGGAAAACAAGGTTCCGGCGTCGCCATTCTGAATTTAGCCGGTTGCGTCCTCTTCCTCGACGCTCAGCAACAGACGTGGAGCTTGATGGGCGGTATCGCTCGAATTTCGACGGCGGCGGGGCGAATTCGGGATTTTCCTGGATTCGTCGCGAAGAAATCGAACGGGGCCGGCATCCAACGGTGCAAGGAACCGGACATGACCGCTCGTATCACCCTCATCCTGACACTGCTGCTGTCGACGCTGGCCCCGCCAGTCTGCCGATGCCATGCGGCCATTGACGAAACGGGAACTTTGTCGAAACGTCCGGTGCCAGGCTGCTCTCACTGCTGTGATGGCCAATCGAACTCGCTTTCCTGCCCGGCTCGTCCCGATTGCTGTTGCCGGTCCAATCAAAACCTGATGCTCGCTGAGAGTCAGGACAGCGAGAGCGAGTTAGCGGCCAGGGCTCTTCCGAATGGCAGCGACGTGGCCCGTGAGCACAGCGGGCCGTGCCTTACCAGGATCCGATCCGGCCGCGTTCTGATGTCTGCATACACGCTGACCGACAGTGGTGGCCGTGTGCTTCTCATGCGTACGCGCCGTCTGCGGATTTGAGGTTGAGTCCGGACCGGCTGTCCTGGAATAACGGGACACCGGCTCTGCGATTCCCGTTGCTGACTGCTGCCAGGCGACACGGAACGTCCAGAACCGGCGTTACCGGATCGTTGCCGTTGCTCGCGTCTTTTGGCTGGAGACTGTGTCTGGGGCCGGGCTCAACGCTCTCAACCTTCGTCTTTCAACGACTGGAGAACCTCAATGCGTCATTTCTCAATGGCTGCTTCTGGACTTGTCACCGCCGTCGGACTGTTCCTCGCGGGCTGTGCCGGCTCGGATGGCACTGCGACGACTGACACGTCGGCACCCGCAGCAGGCACTGCCGCGGAATCGGACCATTCCGGGCAGGGAGACCATGCCGAACACGCAGATCACGCTGAACACAGCGGCGACGACGCGATGGCAAAGATGAAAGCCGGCCTGGCGAAACTGTCGGAAGAAGATCGGGTCTCGGCCGAGAAGCAGCACATGTGCCCGGTCAGTGGAGAGATGCTCGGCACAATGGGAACGCCAATCAAAGTGACGCTCAAAGGCCAGGACGTCTGGCTGTGCTGCGACGGGTGTCGCGACAAGGCGGAAGCCGATCCTGACGCGGTCCTCGCAAAGGTCGGTCAGTAGTCCAGAGTTGAGTGTCGAGAGTCCAGAGACGGACTCTCGACATTCCGGACCACATCCGTGTGTCGTCTCGCTCTGGACTCTGGACACTCAACTCTGGACTCATCCCGCACCTCTGGACTCGTCCCATGTCACTGCTTGACAGATACGGAATCAGTGCCGAACAGCAGACTCTGCGGAAGCAGTTTCTGCAGTTGACTGATGATGATGTGAGGTCAGTGAGAGAACTGCAGCAGTGGACCAGTGACGTGGCAGCAGAACTCGCCGAACAGTTTTATCGGCATCTGCTGGCACACCCGGAGTCGGCGAAACTGCTGAGTTCGCCCGAACTTGTCGAACGACTGAAAGTGGCGCAGGCGAGCTACTTTCAGGAACTGCTGGCTGGCGACTACGGAGACGAATACTTCGAACGTCGTCTGCAGGTTGGCGCCACGCACCATGAGATCGGACTGGAACCGCAGTTCTACCTGGGAGCCTTCAGCCACTACATGCAGGTCGCGTTTCCCGAGTTCGCTGCGCGCATGGGAACTGAGTTTCCTCAACCACTTCTGTCGCTGCTGAAGGTCATCCTGCTGGATATCGGACTGTCGCTGGAGTCGTACTTCGCGGAAGCCACACAACAGCTTCGGCGTCGCAATGAGCATCTCGAACACGCACTGCAGATGTACTTTCAGACGGAAATGAAAGCCCAGCGCTACGCGAAGTTAGCTGGTCACGAAATCCGCTCCGCACTGAACGCCATTGCGAATGCCTGTGAGGAAGTGGCGGAGGACTTTGCCGGCAGCATTCCGGATGAAGCGCGGTCAATTCTCGCCAGGGCGTGCCGACGCTGCTGGGACATCGTTGACGTGGTCGAAGGCATTCTGTCGGACCCGGAACGGGCCGGTGAGCCGCAGTGGATTGACCCTGCTGCGGTGGTTGATCAGGCGGCCGAGCGGCTCAGGCTGCACCCCGGAAGCGAGAACGTCGCCTTTCAGCGTTTCAATACGGTGACGAGTGTCTGGGCCGATCCCGTCGGACTGCGGGAGGTCTTTTCCAATCTGATTTCAAATGCGTTTCACCACCTCGACAAGCCCGCCGGTCGCATCGCCGTCGAGTATTCGCCGTCGTCTTCAGATCACGTTTTTTCCGTTGTGGACGATGGTCCGGGCATCGCGACGGAACGCCTTGAGTCGATCTTTCAGCCGTTCGTCCGCGCCGAGTCCGAAAAGTCAAAGCACAACGGCCGGGGACTCGGTCTCTATTTCGTCGAGCGGATCGTTCGAGAACATGGTGGGATGGTGTGGGTTGAGTCCGTACCCGGACAGGGCAGCCGTTTCTCTTTCACGATCCCGAAAGAACCGCTCGTCAAACTGGCGACATTCAGATCGCTGCGTCCCGGTGAGGATTCACCATGACGATTCAGAAGCTGAATTCGGGGCGAAAACGCTCCTGCTGTGGGCAGATATCGCACATAGAAAACGACGTGCAGTCAGCGAGAGCTGGCAGGCAGAAACAACTGCCGCGGCCCGGATCCGGGTGTTATCGAACGGGAATCCTGAAGTCGAATCACTTTTGTATTTGGCACTCATTTTGCGTTAGCAGCAACCGCTCAATACGAGCGACGCAGTCGGCCATGTCTGACCTGTTGGACATCTCGGAGGAGAGCCCTTCACCGCTGTTGGGACTGCTGCTTCCAGGTTCTTCGATTCATAAGGAGTCGAGCCATGAAACGTCTGATGGGAACTCTGCTTGTTGTGGCACTGGTCGCTGCGACGGCCGGCGTGGCAACCGCCCGCGATCACTTCAATCCGACCGACCGGCAGCATCCGGGCCGGACTTTTTATCTGTGGCGTCACGCGCCGCAGACGGTTCTCGTCCAACCGGTACCGGCGACCGGTGCGGATGTTGTTCGGAGCTTCTCGTACGAACCTGGTTCAGAAGCTGCTGCACCGACATCGGCCGCCTGCTGCTGCCAGACGAACTGCGGCTGCAACGTGGCTACTGCTCCGGCAACCGCTTCCGGGAACACTGTGAGGAGCTTCTCGTACGAACCGGGAACTGCTCCGGCTGCAGTTGCGGCACCGACGATGACTCACCGATTCGTCAATCGCGGAGCCGAACGCCTCTGGAGGAAGCAGCATTCTGTAGCTCGCTGATTGTTCGATCGGACCCCGACGCCGGATGCAGAACGCCGGTGTCGGGGTTCTTTTTGCGCTCAGTCATTGTTCGTGACGACCAGCGAGCTGCAAGCCGCGAACACAGGCTCGAACGACAGACCGGTCGTGAACATCCAGACTTAGATCGCCGTCAGACAGTCGGACAAGTCGATCCCGAAGACAGTCGCCGGCGCAGCCGATTCGCCACTTTTCAGCGCAGCACCGGTACCGTTCTGCTGCAACGAATCAGGCCGCGATGCGATCCACGATTGAGCAGATCACGGATCTGCCTTCGTTTTGCGCGTCGAAGGCTTCGCGGCAACCAGAGGACAGAAAACGCCGCGATCGCAGCGGACCGTCCGGGCGAAAATACAGTGACGACGTCGAGAGTCCCGCCCGGCGCTCGCGCGGCTCTGCTGCTGCCGGGCCGATTCCGACGGCATTCCGATTCTGTCGTTCGCCGCGCATGCATCCAGTGCCCGCCAAAGTTCGGCTGGAGTACACGGCGATTTCCAGCCTCAAAGGACGTTTCATGCGCCGTTGAAACGAAGCAAAGCCAGATATGCGTCTGTTGATTGCTGATGATGACCACGACTTCCGCACCGGCATTGCCCGCCGGCTGAGCCGACAGGGAAATACCGTGCGTGAAGCCGATAATGGCAATGCCGCACTGGCTTTCCTTGAGCAGGAAAGCTTTGAAGTCGCATTGCTTGATCTCGCAATGCCGCTGATGGACGGCCTGGAACTGCTGTCGCGACTGAAAGAGTCCGCTCCGAACTGCGAAGTCGTGATGCTGACTGGTGAGGCTTCGATTGAGTCAGCGGTCGCGGCCATGAAACTGGGGGCGTTCGATTTCATTCGCAAACCGTGTCCCTTTGGAGAACTCGAACAGCTTCTGACGCGTGCCTGGCAGCACCATCGGCTCGGCCGGGAAAACGAACAGCTTCGACAGGTCATCGGACGCACGGCGCCATCCGTGGAGATCATCGGCGTGTCGCCAGAAATTCAACGCGTACTGAAGCTGATCGAAAAGGTCAGTCCGACCGACAGTCCCGTCCTGATCCTGGGCGAAAGTGGGACCGGGAAGGAACTGGTGGCCCGCGGGGTGCATCAGCAAAGCCAGCGGGCGTCGAAGCCGCTGGTCACCATCAACTGCGCTGCCCTGCAGGAGTCCCTGCTGGAAAGCGAACTGTTCGGTCACGAGAAAGGGGCCTTCACCGGGGCAACGGCCAGCAAGCCTGGATTGTTCGAGGTTGCCGACGGAGGCACCTTGTTTATCGACGAACTGGGTGAACTTGCCCTGTCGCTGCAGGCGAAACTGCTGCGGGTTCTGGAAGACGGCCACATGCGTCGCGTCGGAGCCACTCGCGAGCAGCGGGTGGATGTTCGCATCATCGCGGCAACCAACCGGAATCTGGCTGATGACGTCGCCGCGCGCCGCTTCCGCGAGGATCTGTTCTTCCGCATCAACGTGCTGAGCATTGACCTGCCACCACTGCGGAACCGTCGTGACGATATCCCGCTGCTGGCGAATCACTTTCTGAGAAAAATCGGCCGTGGCTGGAGCCTCAACCAGGCAGCGCTCGCCGCTTTGGGCAATTATTCCTGGCCCGGCAATGTCCGCGAGCTGGCCAACGTTATCGAACGCGCGAGCATTCTGGCCGACGAAACTCGAATCACGCTGGCTGAGCTGCCGCACCAGATTTCACACCCGTCGTCCGACACGGCTGCTTCGGTCGCCATCGAAGCAACCGACAATCTTGAAGAACGGGAGCGATTGCACGTTCAACGCGTACTGGACCGCGAGAACTGGAACCGCAGCCGCACCGCGGAAGCCCTCGGCATCAATCGTCGCAGTCTCTACCGGCTGATTCAGAAACATGGACTGCAGCCGGGAAGCTCGGACGTCAACTGTGAAAACAGCGACGATTCCGGTCTCAGAGCCTCAGTGGAATCTCGTTGAATACGTGAGCCTCGAACCAGGATCCGTCACTTTCCTTCCGGAGCGGGTGGTGGCAGAACGGCTGGCTGCTCTGCCGCGGGCACGGCTGTGTCGGCGGCGTCTTTCGGCAAAGGCAGCGGCGCTGGCGGAGACGCGAGTTCGCAGCCGACGACGCGTTCCAGTGAGGCCAGCGTCTGGGCCAGGCTCGATTCCAGCCGGGCGACCTGCAAATGGAACATCAGCAGGTCGCTCCAGTTGTCCAGAAGCTGCTGAAAGTCAACCTTGTTGACGCGATAGTCAGCCGTCGAGACGCGCAGCGCCTGCTCGGTCTTGGGAATCATGCTGTTCTGGAACAGGTCGAGCTGCTGCTGTATCGCGTCGACCTGAACCATCAACCGGCGGATCAGGCGAAATGTGTCGTCCAGCGTGGCTTCGTAGCGACGCGAGTTCTCCAGTGAACGCTGCTCCCATTCGCGCACGCCCGCGTCCAGCTTGTCGCACCAGATCGGCAGATTGATGCCCAGTGTAAAGGCCACGTTGTCCCGGCCGTTGGAGACCGGCGAGACGGCCCCACCCGTCGTCACGGCCTGCCAGCCAATGCCGGCAGTCACGTCCGGGTAATAGTTCAGCTCTGCGAGATCGCGCGCCCGATTCGTTTTCTGGATCGCATAGAACCGTTCCTGCAGTTCCGGCCGGCACTCGGCAGCCATCTGGTAGAGCTGATCGATCTGCTCGGGAGCGGACGGAATACCGATGTCCGACGAGGCCAGCAGCTTTGATTCGGGTGAGACGTGCAGCACCTTCGCCAGGTCGGCCTGCGACTGCTGCAACTGTCGGCGCAAGGCAATCAGCCGGTCGTCGAGCTTGTTCAGTTCGACCTGAGCGCGCAGGACGTCCTGCTGGCTGGCGGCTCCGGTGCGGTAGCGGGCTTCGGCAATCTGCAGCAGGTCACGTAACAGGGACGCGTCTTCTTCCGTGATGGCGATCGCCCGCTGGCTGAACTGCATTTCGTAATAAGCCAGACGGACGTCTTCGGTCACCTTCAACTCGGCCTGTGCCAGTCGAGTCATGGCGATCTGCACGTCCTGCTCGGCGATCTGCCCCCGAGTTTCCAGCTTGCCGAACCAGGGAAACTTCTGTGAGAGCATCAACGTGTTCGGTGCTCGACCTGCGGCTGTCTGCAGACTGTTCGACGAGATTGGCTGAAACGTGTCGACGAGCATCGGATCGTCGTAAGCCGTGACCTGCGGGATCACTTCCGACGATGCCGCGATGGCCCGTTGAGCCGCCAGGATTTCCGGATTCCGGCCCAGAGCAAACTGCACGTAAAAGCCCAGTGGGTGCTCGCCCTCAATCTCAGCGTCCGTCTGGATCAGCTCCGGAACGTGCGAGACTTCGTGAGCCACGACCTGATGGATGTGCTGCTCGGTCGCGGCGTAGCGGGGATCGGATTGCGGAGGGCTGGCGCAGCCAGCCAGTGAGGCAATCACCGCGACGGTCGCGCATCCAGTGCGTTTCATTGTGCAGCTCCATCTGCATCATCCGTGGCAATGGACGAACCACGCAGTCGTGTTTGGTCCAGCCTTTTCGCTTTGAATCGGCAGCCGCGATTCGACGCCTTGAAGCCGAACAGCCCTTCCTGCGGCGTCTCGTCGAACCTATCTCAAAGGGCCGTCACAGTTTATCACTGGGCGAAGCCGCTCTTTACAAAGGCACGAACGGGCGTAACCGCCCATTTGATGCGGCTCTGGTCTGAGCCGCTGACGATCTCCGCAGGTCGCGCGTCGGGTCAAATCTGTGCAAGACCCAACGCTAAGGAACACGTCCAGAATAAGTCCCAGATACAAGCACGAAGCGCAAGCGAGCGTGTCAAAAACCGCTGAGCATTCACTCGCTTGCGCTTCGAGCTTGTAAGATTCGGGGAGTCGTTTCGGGCGTGATCCTTACGCGTCCCGCTCAGGCCTGTTTCTCAAACAGCGCATCCTGAATGCCGAGTCGGATCTTGGACTCCTTCACCCAGCAGTAGAGCACCGGCACGACGAGCATCGTCATGATCTCGATCGTCATCCCACCGAAACTGGGGATCGCCATCGGGACCATGATGTCGGAACCGCGGCCGGTCGACGTGAGCACCGGAATCAGCGCGAGAATCGTGGTTGCCGTTGTCATCAGGCATGGTCGAACTCGCCGTTGCCCGGCGGCTACAGTGGCCTTACGGGCGTCTTCGATCGTGTCGATCTGTCGCTTGCGGAAGCTCTGATCCAGATACGTCGTGATGACCACTCCGTCGTCGCTGGCGATGCCGAACAGAGCCAGAAAGCCGACCCAGATGGCGACGCTGAGGTTGATGGGATGGACCTGAAACAGCGTCCTCATGTCCGTGTCGAAGATTGAGAAGTTCAGGAACCACGGCTGGCCGTACAGCCAGATCATCAGGAATCCGCCGGCCCACGCGACGATGATGCCGCTGAAGACCAGTGATGTGGTGATCGTCGACTTAAACTGGAAGTACAGAATCAGAAAGATGATGAACAACGCCAGCGGCAGCACGATCGACAGAGTCTTCTGAGAACGCACCTGGTTTTCGTAGTTACCGGCGAACGTGTAGCTCACGCCGGGCGGCAGGATGAGTTCTCCGCTGGCGATCTTCTGCTGCAGAAACTGCTGACATTCCTCGACGACATCGACCTCGGCGTTGCCGGGTTTCATGTCGAACAGCACGTAAGCGACGAGAAACGTATCTTCGCTTTTGACGACCTGCGGACCGCGGACGTAGCGGATCGTGGCGAGCTGCTCGAGCGGGATCTGCACACCACCGGGAGCCGGAACCAGAATCCTGCCGAGCGCTTCGGGCGTGTCACGCAGTTCGCGGAGGTAGCGGACTCTGACGGGAAACCGTTCGCGGCCTTCGACCGTCGTCGTGACCTTCCGTCCGCCGACGGCAACTTCGATCACGTCCTGCACCGAGCGGATCATCACGCCGTAGCGGGCGATTGCGTCGCGGTCGATCTCGATTTCCAGATAGGGCTTCCCAACCACGCGGTCGGCGATCACGGCCGAGGCTTCGACGCTGGGAACCTGCTTCAGGTGCTGTTCGAGTTCCAGTGCGACGCGTTCGATCGTTTCCAGTGTCGGGCCTTTGACTTTGACGCCCATCGGTGCGCGCATTCCGCTCTGCAGCATCACGATCCGCGCGGCGATCGGCTGCAGCTTGGGAGCGGAAGTCGTGCCGGGCACTTCTGCCGCCTTGACGATCTCGTCCCAGATATCGTTCGGAGTCCGAATGTGGTCCCGCCAGACGCGGTAGGGTCGGCCGGATGGATCCGGAATCAATTCACCGTCCTCGGTGCGAGCAAAGTCGCCGGCGTTCTCGTCGTAGCGGAAATCGATGCGGTGGCCGTCCTTGTCTGTCAGATATTCCGGCTTGTAATTGATGATCGTTTCGATCATCGAAATCGGAGCCGGATCGAGCGGACTCTCGACACGGCCGATCTTCCCGACGGCGGATTCCACTTCGGGAATCGCCATCAGTGCCTTGTTCTGCAGAGCGAGGACGTCCGTCGCTTCGCCGATCGAGGCGTGCGGCATCGTGGTCGGCATGTAAAGGTACGAGCCCTCGTCCAGCGGCGGCATGAACTCCTTGCCGAGTCCAGGCAGCAGGTGCGTCATCGCTGACCAGGCGGTCGATGTGCGAATCGTCGCCGGTTCAATCCCGACCTTGCCAGCCGCCCAGGGCACAAAGCCGCAGACCGTGTCGAAGCCAAGCCAGACACTGCCGCCGAGCAGAACGATCGTCAGGGGCAGCGACAGGAACAGCACTTTGTGCTCCAGACACCAGGTCAGCAGCGGCACATAAATCACACGCTGAAACAATTGAAAGAACAGCATCAGCCCGCCCAGCAGACCTCCCACGAAAATGAAGTTCCGCCACAGCCCTTCTTCCGGTCCCAGTGGCAGCCAGTGTTCGGTCAGCAGCACTCCGACCAGCAGGACGGCGATTCCGTTGGCAATCAGTGACCCGTGACGGCGAATCTGGTCCGGAACGCGTTCACCGGCCAGGTGCCACAGCCCGAGCAGGGCCATGATCGCTCCGACGTACCACACCAGCGCGAATCCAACGGTCACGCCAGCGATGACCAGTCCGATCAACAGAGCCTTTTTGAGCTTGTCCGAACTGACGCGCCCGGCGAACAGCAGATGCGCCGCTGGCGGGATGATCGTCAGCGCGACAATGACGGAGGACGCCAGAGCGAACGTCTTGGTAAAGGCCAGCGGCTTGAACAGTTTCCCTTCGGCCGCCGTCATCGTGAACACGGGCAGGAAACTGACGACCGTTGTCGAAACCGCCGTCAGAACCGCGCTGCCGACTTCGCTCGATGCGCGGAACACGACCTCCAGCTTGTTTTCATTTTCATCGGCTTCGCTGAGGTGATTGAGGATGTTCTCGCACAGGACAATTCCCATATCCACCATCGTCCCGATGGCGATCGCGATGCCCGACAGCGCGACGATGTTGGCATCCACGCCGAACGTCTTCATCGCGATAAAGCACATCAGCACGGCCAGTGGCAGCAGCACACTGATCAGGAACGAACTTCGCAGGTGCAGCACCGAAATTAACACGACGATGATCGTGACCAGAATTTCCTCGGTCAGGGATGAGTCCAGCGTGCCCAGCGTCTCGTAGATGAGCCCGGTCCGGTCGTAGAACGGCACGACAGTGACCTGGCTGGTGTTGATCCACTCCGGCCATTGCTCATGCGGAGCAATCAGCCACTTCGGCCGTTCGGATCGATGCGTTTTTTTGATGTAGGCAAGCCAGTCGCTCTGGTTGAGTTGAGAGTTGAGAGTTGAGGGTTGAGAGTCGCGACCTGCATGTCCGACGTGGTGATGTGCCTGGCCCTGGGCCGGACCGCCGCCAGCGGACTCTTCACTCTCAACTCTCAACCCTTCACTCTCAACCAATCCTTCAAAGCCGTGTTCCCGCGCGAAGGCTTCCACCTTGTCCGCCGAAACCTGCGATTCATCGACGGTCACGGGACGAGTCAGCAGCCAGTTCAGCCAGGCCTTCTGATTCAGTTCGCTGCCGTGGTAAGCCTCGAACCCCAGGTCAGCGGCAAAGGCTTCAACCGCCGGCCGCTGGACCTGGCGATAATCAACAACGGCTTTGGACGGAAGTCCCGGCGCGATCTCAGCAATTCTCTGCTTGACGTTCTTGATCGCTTCCAGCGGGTTGTATCCGTAGCGGACGACAGCGACGCCGCCGACCGCCTCGGCACCGCCCTTGTCGAGTGCTCCGCGACGCAGCGCCGGCCCCAGCGTGACCTCAGCCACATCCCGGACATACACCGGAACGTCGTCGTTGTCCTTGATGACGCTCTGTTCGATGTCGTGAACCGTCTTGATAAAACCCAGTCCGCGGATGACGTATTCGGCCTTGTTGACTTCGATCGTGCGCGCCCCAACGTCGATGTTCGACATCTTCACGGCCTGGTAGACGTCCTGCAGGCTGACCTTGAAAGCCCGCATCGCGTCCGGATCGACGTCGATCTGATACTCCTGCACGAAGCCGCCGATCGAGGCGTCTTCGCTGATACCTTCGGCCGACATGATCGCATAGCGCACATACCAGTCCTGCACCGTGCGCAGCTCATCGAGATCCCAGCCACCGATGGGCTCGCCTTCCGGATCGCGGCCCTCCAGCGTGTACCAGTAGATTTGCCCCAGCGCAGTCGCGTCCGGTCCCAGCGCCGGCTGCGTCCCCTCCGGGAGGGTGCCCGCCGGAAGACTGTTCAGCTTTTCGAGCACGCGGCTGCGCGACCAGTAAAAGTCGACATCTTCCTTAAAGATGATGTAGATCGAGGAGAACCCGAAGAACGAGTAGCTGCGGATCGTCTTCACTCCCGGCAGTCCGAGCAGTGAGACTGTCAGCGGGTACGAAATCTGATCCTCGACATCCTGGGGCGAGCGTCCCATCCATTCCGTGAAAACAATCTGCTGGTTCTCACCAATGTCGGGAATGGCATCGACCGGTACCGGATCACGTGGCAGCCCGCCGACTTCCCAGTCAAATGGAGCGACCAGCACCCCCCAGCCCAGCACCATCAGCACGATCAGCGCAACGACGAGTTTGTTCTCGAGACAGAAACGAATGACGCGGTCCAGCAGGCTCATTTGACGCGGTGGCGACGCAGTGGATTCCCGAGTTGCCTCAATTGGTTTGTCTGTGGACATCTTTGATACCGTTGCCAGGCATATGAGCAGTCAAGCGGACGCTGTGGACAACAGAGTCAACGATTGTGTCCAGCGTGTTCGTCGCCTGAAGACGCTGTCACCGCACCGCCGATCTGTTCAACGCGATCGGCGCATTTGAGCATGGATGCTCCGAAGTACGGATTGCGGGACTTGTCGTCGCTCTGCAGCCAGATGGCTCCCTTGTTGCCGAACGCCATCGGACAGTGGTGCTGATAGACCGCTTTTGCGTCACCGAAACCGAACGACAGTGCCAGGACCTGGAGTACGCCGGTCAGAGACTCAAATCCTTCTCGCTGGGCTTTGATCTCTGCCGCCTGGCTGAGGCTGGCTGTGATCTTCTGCAGATTCGACAGTTCACGCATCCATGTCATGTGGGCTGCTTCGTCCGTCAGGAGTTTCATATCGACCCTGCTGGCGGCAGTCGGAAGGTTCACGGCGGCGTCGCGGGCCGCTTTGGAATCATCATTTGCCAGTGCGGATTCGATTTGCTGATAAACATCCCAGATGGCTGCAAGCTGTTGTTTGAACTCCGCTGGCGTGTCATACGCCTTCGGCAGGTCCTCTCCGTGCGACAGTCCGAACGCCAGATCAAGCCGTGCCATGCTTCTGGCGGTCGAAGCGGCCAGTCGATGAGCTGTCTCCGTGTCGATGACTTCGGCTCCCTCCGTGGCGTCGTTCGCCAGGAGCATCGCCAGCTCGTTCCACTGCATCTTTGCGTGTCCGGCCAGGAGAGTCGGGTCCACTGACTTCACCACTGCACTCAGTTCTCTGTAGTGCTGGCGCGTTGCCTCCAGGTCGTCAGCGTCGACAGCAGACGAAAGGGACTTGAATGCGGCATTGAGCCGGTGCAGGGCCAGTCGGAAAGTGATCGGCAGGCTGGCCGTCATTGCGGGCTGCCCACCGCTCGACTCACCACGTTCGGCTTTCGGCGCTTCACTTCCATGATGATGCATGCCGCCCCCGCCACCTCCTTCCGGCGTCATCATGCTGGGTTTCGCCTGAATCTGCAGAGCACTGTCGATTCTGAAAGCGCCGGCGGTCACGACCAGGTCGCCCTCCTGCAGGCCCCCCTTGACCAGGTAGAAATCTCCGGCACGCGGCCCCAGCACGATTTCCCGGCCTTCAAATGTCGGTGAATCCGTGTTTGGCAGTTCGACATAGACGACCGCTCGAGTTCCGGTCAGCAGCGGAGCCGTCGCCGGAATGACCAGCGGTGC
This sequence comes from bacterium, assembly GCA_016124895.1. Taxonomy (GTDB): domain Bacteria; phylum Planctomycetota; class Planctomycetia; order Planctomycetales; family Planctomycetaceae; genus JAPOLP01. Next base: position 12,777 of record WGMU01000147.1, on the reverse strand, counting down.
CGAGGTGAGTGACTTATCAGCCGAGACGTATCCGAGCGATTCAGCACGCACGAGCGGCATCCCGCAGATGTCGCACTTCCCTGGTTCGTCCTTGACAATTTCGGGGTGCATGGGGCTGACCCATTTCCCGCTGAGGTCTGCGTCGATGACCCGGCCGCCAGCGGCAATCTTTGCCTTGACGACCGCGCGGACGAACATTTCGGGCTTCAGTCGCCCGTCATCATTCGGCACGTTGACCCGCACCTTGACCGTGCGTGTCTTATCGTTGAGGACAGGATCGATAAACGCGATACGGCCGTGAAACTCGTCGCCGGGGTAGGCTTCTGTGGTGAACGTGACATCCTGGCCATACCGCAGCCAGGGCAGGTCGGACTCGTAAGCATCCATTTTCACCCACACCTGGCTCAGGTCTGCGACCGTGTAAATCCGCTCGCCCGTCTGCACACGGTCGCCCTGCTGCTTGAGCTTCTCAATGACGATGCCGCTCATCGTCGAGTTGATCAGCGTGTGGTCTTCGGGCTTCGTCTGCTGTTCGATCTTTGCGATCTGTTCTGGAGTGAGTCCCAGCAGTCGCAGTTTCTCACGCGCCGATTCCAGCAGATCGATGCCCCCGGTCTCGAAGAAACTGTTGCGTGGCTCTGCCTTGCGTTCGCGGTCCGACCGGACGGCCTCAATCAGTTCCTGTTGTGCGGAATAGAGCTGCTCGCTGTAGATGTAGACCATATGGTCGCCATCGTTGACTTTGACGCCCGTGTAGTCGACGAACAGTCGATCGAGGCGACCGGGTACCCATGCCGTAATGTGTTTGAGCCGTGTTTCGTCGTAGTCGACTTTGCCCACCATGCGAACGCGCGTTTCGACGAAGTGGCGTTCAACGGGCGCGACCTGCACATTCATCAGAGCACGAGCCGCCGGACTCACCACAAGCTGACGCATCCCGGTCATCTTTGATCCGCCCATCTGCAGCGGGATCAGTTTCATTCCACACAGGGGACAGTTCCCAGGCTTGTCTTTGATGATCTGCGGGTGCATCGAACAGGTCCATTTGGTCGCTCCTGCCTCGGCATGAGTGCGATCGACGCCAGCCTCCCCGCTCGGCAACGGCTTAGACCCGGACGTGAACCAGTAGACCGCGATGGCCAGCAGCACGAGCGCTTCAACGATCGAAATTGCCTTGAAGCCCAACAGTGACATCAGCGATCGGATTCCGTGACTTGCTGTTTTGTCCGTCATCGTTTCAATCCCGAGTTAAGGGCCGAGAGTCTGCACGGGAACCATTACTCGACCCGTTTACTGGCTCTTTAGCAATCATTATGCCGAACGATCGGCTTCTCCGTCTTGAGCAATCGTCGAGTGTTGTGCCCGATGAGTGCGGGAAACGGGCTGTGATTTCCGAGCTGATCCGCTCACAGAGGAGCGATATCGCTCGCTCGTCCGCGGCGATTCCCGAATCCGTTCGGCATGGACTTTGCGCAGTATCTGTGACGGGTTCTCGGACTGTCGCAGTGGCTCAGATGCGGCGCAACGGAACGCATGGCGCGCGACAGAATTGCACCGCTTCAGATTCAGGGAGGCAGGTATTACCGGCCGTCACGGATCGTGGTTGCCAGAATCAGACGTTATTCCAGAAGATTATCAGCGCGCAATCGTCGTTCACCGCGTGGGTGAAAGACAACATCGCGTACGAAGTGCTTGCAGAACGCGAACTCACGGACGCGGTGAAAGCCGCGGCCGTTGTGCGAGACGCGGTGCTGTCACGGCTGTAGGCCAGTCATCACAGGAACGAACGTCAGCAGCCCATGTGTCTGGTCGTGTCGTGGTGCAGGCCGTCAAGGAGAACGGCGAGCTGTACGAACTGTGGCTGGCCACCGACCGGCTCGAACTGGACGCAGACCTGGTGGCACGGGAGTATCGCTGCCGCTGGACGATCGAGCTGTTTTCCGCTGGCTCAAAAGCATCCTCGGAATGTGCCACATGATTTCGGACCACCGGGACGGTATGGCGATGCAGTTGTACGCGGCGCTGATCGCGAGCCTGTTGCCGATGCTGTGGCCCGTCAGAAACGACTGAAGCCGTGTAGACGCACGTGGGAGAGATGGGATCGGGCGTTCGTGACCAGTCTTGATCCTCCAGCCAACATCAGGCTTACTTAAGGGCTAGTGCAGATGTGTTCTGTGGCTGTGGGAGCTGGTTTCTTCAATCCAGCGGGCCAGGCGGAGGTCGGCGAACGGGACGATTTCGGCGACCGGCAGGTTCCATTCGAGTCGGATTGCCAGTTCGTCGAGCGTGTCGATCAGCACGTGAAATGCGCCGCGGAGTTCGGTCGGATCGACAGTCCAGTCGGTCGACGCGTGCAGCAGATCGCTGAGGCAGCCCGCACAGAACTGATTGTCGCGAATGTCCCGCAGAGCTGGCAGCAGTTCGGCCAGGATCGTTCGCAGCCAGCGAGCGGTTTCCGGCTGCTCGACATCGTCCTGCAGCAGCGCCCGCGCATCGCCCATGAGCAACCAGACGATGGTGTTCTCATTGCGGACGAGCGATTCCGTTTTCGAGTCCGCGTGCAGTTCCTGTGCAATGAGCATTTCCAGTGGATGCGTCTGTAACATGCCGAATCTCCTCTTCCTTCCGGAGAAGTGTCTGACGCGACCGAGTTGTCGCCGTCAGCCAGAGAGTGGCATCCCTTCCCAACCGCCTGCCCGCATCCTGCCGGAGGCCTGTGGAGCGAAGTCTACAGCAAGCCGGCAAAATCCACCGAGACCAGTTTTCCGGGGCAGCGAGGACTCGAATACTTCAGACAACGACCGGCAGTCGCAATTCGAAAACAGCACCATTCGCCGGTCCCGGCCGATAAGTCAGCCGTCCGCCATGTGCTTCCACAATCGTGCGCCTGATGGCGAGCCCCATGCCGAGCCCCTCCGGCTTTGTTGTATTAAATGCGGCAAACACATCCTGCCCGGTCACACTCACTCCCGGTCCGGAGTCCGCAACGGAAATGATGACGTCCTGATCCTGGCGACTGATCGAAATCTCAATTCTGCGCAGCTCCGTACCGGCCAGCTCGATCGCTTCAATCGCGTTCTTAATCAGGTTGACCAGGACCTGCTGAATCTGCAGCCGGTCAATACGGATTGGCGAAATGGACTCATCTGATGAGACCAACAGGGCCACATGGCTTCGCTGCAGTTCGAATTTCAGAAAGGCGATGGCTTCCTTCACGACGTCGACGATCTCGCTTTCCGTACGTTCCGGCTCGGAGTTGCGAATAAAGCGTTTCAGACGATGGACGATGCGGCCAGCCCGTTCTGCTGCCTCGCTGATGTCGTCAAGGCACGACTTCAGAAACTCAGTGTCAGGGGCGTCCTGTTCGAGAACCGTTCGACAGGCGTGCGAAAGATTCTGCATGGCGAACAGCGGCTGATTGACTTCGTGAGCAATTCCGGCAATCAGTTCGCCAACCGTCACAAGCCGCGACACATGCAGCAGTGCTTTTTCAGCTTCGCGGCGACGGCGGATTTCCCGCCACTCTCGAACGACACGTTCGATAATTGCCGGCATCTCTGCAAAGACGGTTCCGGTCTTGACCAGGTAGTCGTGAGCCCCGGCTTTCATCGCCTCGACGGCGATCTGCTCGCCGCCGTGACTGGTCAGCAGAATGACCGGATAGTCAGCTCGCCAGGCGTCTTCGGGAATCAGTTCCGTGCCACGTCCGTCCGGCAGCAGCAGGTCGATCAGAACAATGTCGAAACTGTCGGACGCCAGCGCCGCCCGCGCAGTCTCCATGTTCTCCATCACGGTGAGCCGATGCCGATTCCCCTGCATCTGAAACGCAATCGCGATCAGTTCCGCATGAGCAGGTTCATCTTCGACAAGCAGGACGTGCAGGCTGCCGACGTCTGCTGCTGGACTTCCCGGCATGGCTGATCCTCTCGGATGGCATCAACTGCAAGGGCAATCGGACTCCACTGAGCACTTCCGGGCGTTGTCAGAGGTCTGCGGCGATTGATTCAGAACGAGCCAGTAAAGTCCCGTTTCTTCGATCTGGCGGAACAGATCCGCGAACGTCAACGGCTTGACGGGGTACTCGCTGGCGTGCAGATCGTAAGCTCGCACCATTATGCACTTCGCTGATTCGGTTGACGATGGCCAGCCCAGGGCCTGACCCACCGAGTTCCCGCGACGGATTCAACTGCTCAAACCGACCGAGCACGTTTTCGTGATCAACGGAATCGATCACGTGATTCGAGTTCGTCACTTGCCGTGGCAACAAATCGGTTGAGTCGAACTAGTCGGATGGTCTGAATCAGCGCGGCACCTCCCACAACTGAGACAATTACGCCACGTCACCAGTAGACGTTTCGTGGATCGTGCGGACCGACTGCAGTCAGTCCGATCAGCAGCAGCCAGCACTGTGAAGCATCTGCAGGCATTCGAACTGGAACGAGAGGCAGCTTCGGCCTGGGCCTGTTCACACTATACGGCCTGAAGAATTGCTTCTGGACGTTCAGGGATCGCCAGGCCATGATCATTGAATAGTGAACGGTGCTCGACTGTCCGATGATTCCGCCGCAGCCAGAAGACAGACTGGCGGAATCACCTCGCCAGACGCCACCGTGAGCAAGACTTCCGCGGCGTCTGTCGATTGCTGAACCTGGATCGCTGTGAGCGAGGGTGTCAAGAACGACAACCGTGTGAATTCGCGGCCTTTCATTCACGATTTCTTCTGTGTGGCTCACAATCCTCTGAGCGACATTCGTGGCAGTTATCCGACACAGCACGTCCGCAACAGGGGAATGATCCGGACGGCCAGTGTTCTACGGTCAGTCTTTTGATTTCTGGCAGAGAGACATTCGTCAGGAATTCCGGTCACCGTATGTCGCTTTCATTGATTTGCGCCTTTGCAACTCCTGGCGACGCGTTGCGAGTGCCTTGAGCATGGTCAGTAAGCCCGTTGTTTATGTCGTGGATGACGACGACCTGGCACGTCGGTCAGTCTGCGCTCTGGTTCAGTCAATGGGCATCTCCGCCGTTTCGTTTGCGTCCGCGGAAGAGTTTCTCAATGCGTACGAACCTGATGCACCGGGTTGCCTGGTGACCGACGTTCGGATGCTGGGGATGAGCGGCCTGGAACTCCAGCAGGAACTGATCGATCGGGCCATCAGCCTGCCGGTCATTGTGATGACGGCCTTTCCGCGGACGCCGATGACTGTCGAAGTCATTCAGAAGGGCGCAGTGACCGTTCTCGAAAAACCGTACGTCGACGACGATCTCTGGGACGCCATCCGCAAGGCGCTGGCGCTGGATAAAGACGTTCGGCAGCAGCGTGAGGAACAGGAACGAGTACGTCAGCGCTTCGCACTGCTGACTGATCGGGAGGTTGAAGTCCTGAATCTGATTATGGAAGGCCGTTCCAACAAACAGATCGCCGCCGCTCTGAAGGTGAGTATTCGGACGGTCGAGAATCGACGATCGTCGATCTTTGCCAGGACGCAGACAAGTTCACTCGCCGAACTGATCCAGCTCAGGCTCTCCGTCGATCGCAGCCAGCACGATGACTGAGGTTTTGCATTCGTCAGAATTAGAATGCGATTCGGTTGTCGGTCAGATTTGCTGAGCTTCGCCTGGACCTCGCCATATCTGCCATCGCGTTGATAGCGACACGTCCCGACTGGTGGAAACCCGCAAACAGTCGGTGGATGTTCCTCTCCAGATTCTGCTGACAAGAGACGATGGTTGCAGAATGCCGCCATCGCCTCTCTGCCGATCGCCAGACATTCGTCACGCTGCCGATGGTTGTTCAACTGACTGTCGAAGCGACGCTCTCTCAGGATCGTGTCGGCAAAAGATTCCGCATCCTTCGCAGGATGCGCGGAACGCAATGGGCCGCGCCGACTGACCGCGGAGCCTTCCGCTGCGGCTTTCTGTGCCGTTTTTGTCAATCAGGGAAGAGTTCCCGGATCCGTTCCTTTGCCTGAGTGCTGAAGTCTGAAGAAGCTGAAATGTCTGAAGCCGAGCTGCCAAACATTGAACAACTGACCGTCGACATCGTGGACGACGACAATTCCGGTCGTATCAGCCTGACGCGCCTGTGCGAAGCCGTTGGCTATCGAGTCCGTAGTGCAGAGACGGCGGAGGCATATCTGCAGATGGCACCACCGGAAACGCCGTGTTGTGTTATCGTGGACCTCCTGCTGCCAGGCATGGACGGTCTGGATCTGCTCGACCGCCTGAGACATACACGCCAGTGGATTCCGACGATCGTCCTGAGTGCTCATGCAGATGTCGCCGTTGCCGTGCGTTCGATGCAACTCGGAGCGTTGAGTGTGCTCGAAAAGCCGACTGCGCAAAGCACGCTGCTGGCGGCCATCCGCTCGGCGATCGATGTTAGCCGAGAGCTTGAAGCGGCCAGGCAGCTTGCCGACACAGTTGACTCGCTGACCGACCGGGAACGACTGGTCCTTGACCTGCTGATGGATGGCGAACTTTACAAGGCAATCGCGCAGCAACTGGATCTCGGAGTTCGCACCGTCGAACGTGTCCGTGAGCGGATTCTTGCCAGGACCGGCTACGAGACACTGCCGCCGCTGATTCGTGACATTGGTATGCTGCGCGGCCTGAAGCGTCGTCAGTCACAGCACGAACTGCCGACCGGACTCGAACTGCGGTCCACTGGGCGTCGTCTGCGTGGTCACGCACACCTGCTGGCCGACAGCGAAGAATTGTGATGCAGTCGCTCGCTGCGCGAGGGCGTCCTTCTGCTCTTCTGCCCCGCTCGAACGCTCACCTGTGAAGCGTGAGTCGGCGACACACTCAGTTCGAAGCAGCATTCGGTGCGTCTGCGTCGCTTGACGACACGCCGTGACGATCGGAACATCGTCGCGTCTGTGGACGTCACGTTCTGACCTGCAGCTTTGAGATGCTGGCCAGCTAATTTCACGTCGTACGGCACCGGTTTCGTCAGCGGCTCTGCTTCGCCCACTCTTCAACCGTCAGGACATTTCTTATGCGCACGCTGATTTCGCTCCCTGGTATCGTCGCGCTCGCGGCGCTGGGTGTCGTTTCGTTGCTGAGCAGTTCTGCCGATGCCGCCCGACCGAACATTGTGCTGGTGATGGCTGACGATCAGGGGTGGGGTGATATGGCCTACAACGGGCATCCTGTTCTGAAGACTCCGAACTTCGACGAAGCTGCTGCGACCGGACTCCGGTTTGACCGTTTCTATGCCGCCGCTCCTGTCTGCTCGCCGACCCGAGCCAGCGTGATGACCGGGCGGCATCCGAACCGGATGGGCGTCTTCAAGTGGGGCTACCCGATGCGGCCGCAGGAGACGACGCTCGCCGAGGTTCTCAAATCGGCTGGCTACACGACAGCGCACTTCGGCAAGTGGCATCTCGGTTCGGTCCGCAGCAGCAGCCCGGCGCATCCGGGACACAATGGCTTCGACGAATGGCTCAGCGCCCCGAACTTCTATGACAACGATCCGATCCTCAGCCACCGCGGCAAGGCCGTGCAGATGCAGGGCGAGAGTTCGATCATCGCCGCTGATGCCGCCATCGACTGGATGACGGAGAAGGCAAAGGGCAAGCAGCCGTTCTTCGCCGTCGTCTGGTTCGGCTCGCCGCACAGCCCGCATCGAGCGGCCGAGCAAGACCGTGCGCTGTACGACGACCAGCGAAAAGCGTTGCAGGACTTCTATGGCGAAGTGACCGGGATGGATCGCGCCTTCGGGAAGATCCGCAAGACCCTCGGCGATCTGGGCGTGCGTGAGAACACGGTCCTCTGGTACTGCAGCGACAATGGAGCACTGCCGAAAGTCGGCTCGACCGGCGGCGCCCGCGGCAACAAAGGCAGCGTCTACGACGGCGGTTTTCTCGTCCCCGCAATCCTCGAATGGCCGGCCCGGATTCCTCGGCCACGGACGACTTCTGTCCGCTGCAGCACTTGCGACATTTATCCGACACTGCTGGAGGTCGTTGGTGTCGAGGTTGACCATCAGCCGGTGCTCGACGGCGAAAGCCTGGTCGGCCTGATTGACGGGAAAGTCAATTCGCGACAGAAGCCGATGGGCTTCTGGGATTACACCGCCAAAGGCATCGGCACTCCATCGGCTGTGTGGATGGCCGACCTGCTGAAAGCTCAGCAGGCCGGTGGTGATCTGGAACCGCACGAATCCAGTCAGAAGGCAGCCGAACTGCCCAACCCGAAGTACCCCCTCGACAGCTTCCCCGGGCATTCGGCTCTGATCGACGGCGACTGGAAGCTGCACCGCATCGAAGGGAGGAACGGCAAGGTCACCTGGGAGCTGTACAACCTCGCGACCGACTCCGCTGAAAAGTCCAACGTCCTCGACGCCGAGTCGTCCCGCGTCCCGATGCTCAAGACGGAACTCAACGACTGGCTCGTTTCCGTGACGAAGAGCCTCAATGGCGAGGATTACCCGAAGTAGATGGGGATGAAAGCTCGTTGCTCCGTCGGTAGAGATGTGGCCGTTGAATCAACACTCACTTCAGGAGAATGAGCGATGTTGAAGGTGACGGTCTTTGTCGGACTGGGCTATCACAAGGATTCGGTGCAGGTGTGCGTGCTGGATGCTCAGGGAACGGTGCTGGGGAATCGGCGCTGCGGACGGTCGTGATCGAGGCCGCTCACCGGCTGATCCGTCACGACGACCGCTGGTACACCTTGGCCGGACGCCGGCAAGCCCGGCAGCGTCGTGGCCGCCTTGGTAACCGCTGGATGCACTGGCTGTACCACCGGCTCATCGAACACGCTTCGCCACCGGCCGCGACGGCCTGAGACCCGATCAGAAAACACAACAGGAATAACTTGACCCGCAACGAGCTTTCCTGGAAGGCTCGGTCTGGCCTTCGGGCTGGTCGCGTGAAATTGTCACCGCTGGCAGCAAGAATCCCCTCGCTTCGCGGCACTGGCTTACTTCGATCTTTCCACTGCCCACTGATCAAACCCCCGGAGTCCGGTCATGATTCGTTTGGCGCGAGTTGTCCTGCTGCTGTGCTGTTCTCTGCTTCTGCCAGCCGTCCAGGCCGTTGCGGACACACATCCAGACCAGATTGAGCAGGCTGGCGTTCCACGAGGCAAGGTGACCTCGGGGCAGTTCAGCAACAGCGAGATATTTCCGGGAACCGTTCGCGACTACAGCGTCTACGTGCCGGCTCAGTACAAGGCGGACGAACCCGCGGCTCTGATGGTGTTTCAGGATGGCAGTGGCTACGCCGACCCGAAGCGGTCGTATCGCGTGCCGATCGTTTTCGACAACCTGATTCACAAGCAGGCGATGCCGGTCACAATCGCCGTGTTCGTCAATCCGGGAAACATCCCCGCCACTGCTCCGGGGGCGGCAGGACGGAGCAACCGGTCGTTCGAATACGACTCGATGGGCGACCGTTACGCGAACTTTCTGGTCGACGAGTTCCTGCCGGTCGCGCTGAAAGGCCTGAACGTCTCGACCGACCCGGCAAAGCGAGCGGTCTGCGGGATTTCATCCAGCGGCATCTGCGCCTTCACGGTCGCCTGGGAGAAGCCGGATCAATTCGGCAAGGTGCTCAGCCACATCGGCAGCTTCACGAACATCCGCGGCGGCTGGGCTTATCCGGGGCTCGTCCGCAAAACGAAGGACAAGCCGAAAGCCATCAAGGTTTACCTGCAGGACGGCGTCAACGATCTCAATAACCTGCACGGCAACTGGCCACTGGGCAACAGGGACCTCGCGGCGGCACTGCAGTTTGCCGGCTACACGTACAAGCTCGAAATGACCGACGGCGGACACAGCAGCAAGTGGGGTGGTGAGGTCTTCCCGGACGCGCTCCGCTGGCTGTGGGACGACAACGCCGAATCGACCAGCATCCCGGTCGTCGAAACGAAGCCCGAGTGGAAGCCGCATCCCGACGCGGTCGCTCAGGAAGGCATCCCGAAGGGCACGATCGAGAAGCAGGAACCATGGGAATCGACCGTCTTCCCCGGCACGATTCGCGACTGGTACATCTACGTGCCGGCTCAGTACACCGAGGACAAGCCGGCGGCTCTGATGGTGTTTCAGGACGGCGAGGGGACTCAGAACGTCAACGGCCGCTGGCGAGTGCCGACGGTCTTCGACAACCTGATCGCTCGCGGAGACATGCCGCCGACGATTGGCGTCTTCATCAACCCCGGCCATGACAAGTCGAAGCCGCGCGTCAACAACCGGCACTCGAACCGCAGCTTTGAGTACGACAGTCTCGGCGACCGCTACGTCCGTTTCCTGCTGGAAGAGATCATCCCGGAAGTCCGCAAGCGGTACGCGATCTCGGACGATCAGGAGATGCACGCGATCGGCGGTTCCAGCTCCGGAGCGATCTGTGCCTTTACCGCCGCGTGGGAGCGGACGGACTTCTTCCGCAAGGTCTACTCGAACGTCGGCAGCTTCACGAACCTGCGCGGCGGGGACGTCTATCCGTCGCTGGTCCGTAAGAGCGAACCGAAGCCGATCCGCGTCTACATGGCCGACACCAGCGGCGACGTCGACAACCCGTTCGGAAGCTGGTGGTGGTGCAATCAGCGCATGGCGGCGGCTCTGAAATACATGGGCTACGACGTGCGGTTCGACTCGGCCGAGGGCTACGCGCACAACTCCGACTTCGGCAGCATGAAGTTTCCTGACGCCATGAAGTGGCTGTGGCGGAACGGGAAGTTCACACCCGAACTCGACACCAGCGGCGATCTCGGCGGCGACCTGACGCTGCTTGACCTGCTGATTCCCGGCGAGTCCTGGGAACTGGTCGCTGACGACCTGGGCTTCGCCGACGCGCTGTGCTCGGACAAGGACGGCAATCTGTACTACTGCGACATGCGGGCTCCCTCGGTTGTCCGCATCAGTGCGGCTGACGGCAGCACGAAAGAGGTCGCGAAAGAGTCCGTCAGTGGTCTCGAATTCAACCCCGAAGGCACACTGCTTTATGCCTGCCAGGGATCCAAGAGCCGAGTCATTTCGATCGACCCAAAGACCGGCGAAGTGAAGACCGTTGCCGAAGGCGTCAAGCCGAACGATCTGGCCGTCACGAAGGATGGCTTCATCCTGTTCACCGAGACCGGCAAGTCGCAGGTCACGCGGATCGATCCGAAGACCGGCGAGGTCACTGCCGCCGATACCGGGATCAGCAAGCCGAACGGGATCGCTCTGTCGAACGACGGCGGCACGCTGGCCGTTTCGGACTACGGCGGGACGCACACCTGGACGTTCTGCGTCAACGCCGGCGGAGTCCTCGACGCAAAGATGCCGACGATGCCAATGCGGCTGGCGATCGATCCCAAGGGCGAGTTTAACTTCAACGAACCGCCGCCGTACGTGACCAGCTCTCGCGGCGACGGCATGGCTGTCGACGCGAAAGGCCGCTACTACGTGACGAGTGATCTCGGAGTCCAGATCTTCGACCCCACCGGCCGCCCCTGCGGCGTGCTGCACAAGATCGACAAGGACCAGCCGCTGACAACGTGCATCCTCGCCGGCCCGAACCACAACACGCTCTACATCGCCCACGGCAAACGTATCTACAGCCGGAAGTTGACCGTCGAGAAAAAGAAGTAGTTGTCACAGTTGCATTCATCAGACCAAGAACAGAACTCCGGCGAAGCCACAGTTGGACCGTGAGTTATTCCTTGAGCAGGTTACTGGGTTGCCTTTCGTTTCGTTCTTCCTGTTCGGCGATAATCTGCTGAACGGCTTCGGCATGCCGTTTTGGAGAAACACGTACCGCATCTTCCAGCCGCGACAGAATCTCCTCCTGGCGCTTGCGTGCAGAGGCCAGGTCGCCCGCGTTTTCTTCGAGCCAATTGATCAGGGATACCAGTTCGGAGGGCTTACGGATTCCCTTTTTGTCGAATTCCCGTTCATTGAGCACGGCTGTCATGACAGCGTTGTAAACTTTCTTTGGACCGAAAATCTTTGGGTCGGCTCCGTGTTCGAGCAGGGCCTGCGCCGCTGCGTAACGGGCGTTTTCGACTGCCTGTACAGACGGAATGTTTCCTCGATATTTGCAGTAGCGATTCAGGTCTGCGCCGTGCGAAGCCAGAAGGGTCACACGTTCCTGACTGTCGGTGGCAAAGCGGGTCACAGCAAAATCCAAAGGCGTCTGGCCAGTCACTCGGTCGACGAACCGGGTATTGCCCCCGTGTTCGAGCACGAGTTTCAGATACTCCAGCACTGGCGAACGGGCAGCCAGCAGAGTTACAGAAAAACCAGGCTGACACCCGTGGTCATCAAACGCCCGCCCCTTGACAGGATGCGGATGAAATCCTCGATGGGGTTCGATGCCAAAGTCACCTTCGATGACAACGTTGGGATTCGCTCTGTGACGTAGCAGGCATTCAAACCGTTCCAGCTTTCGATCGGGAAATGACCACAGCAGCGGCGTCATGCCGTTTTTGCCGATCGCGTTCACGTTCGTTCCCGCCGCGATCAGATGTTCCATTTCGTCGGTATCGTTGTCCTCGATTGCCGCACATAGTTCCTGTACCTGCGGGTTATCGAAGTAGTCTTCGACCTTCCAGCCGACAACCGCGTGCCAGCACCATTCCGGAACTAGTGCGTGCTCAAGGCTAAGAACCGGGGTTTGGCAGTGAGGTTGAATCGGGGAGACTGCGGGAGCGCGAATTCACATCTGAAGTGCAATGCCTGCCTCGTTGAGGACTTCGCAGGGTGTGAGATAGTTGAGTCTCTTTCTGGGGCGATTGTTCAGTCGGCGGGTGAGGAAGGCAAGTTCGTGGTGGGAGATGTCGCGGAAGTCT
>WGMU01000015.1 GCA_016124895.1 bacterium | reverse complement strand
GGAGCGAATCCACCGGGCTCCTTGAACACAGGCCTTGAACTTCGGCTCGCCTCCCGCGCCGTCCAAGCCGCCCGCCTGCCCCACCGCTCACCCGATTCCACCCTCAAGCTTCACCGCCGCGAAGTCAAAGCCTTAATGGTTTCGCGCGTGCCGAAATCTCACGAACACTGCATTCGATCAAGGCAGGTGAGGTGATATCCGGCGTCCTGTAGAACACTCGTACGTATGCAACTCGTACCAACCCCAGTAATATGATAAGTGCTGACAAGGCTATCAGTGAAAATATCGACCGACGCAACAATAACACTCGTGTGTGAGGTTCAGTATCCATAATTCTGTACCGGGGAGATCGGAACGTGGGCCTTGATTGCACGCTCTCGAATCAATTGATCAGTCTGCTCTGACACTTGCCTGGGAAGAAAAAGGTGCCGAGAGTAAAGGGGCAAACGCCTAAAGTCGTCGTACGCCCAGTGTATCGGGTTGGCCACGTTGCCGGAGGAGGCGGCATCCTAATTGGACAGCGCACTTTGGCGAGATTTGCGAGGAGACAAGCACGCAGCGCAAGCGAATGTGTTCGACGTAGCTGATTCACTCGCTTGCGCTTCGTGCTTGTACGGCAACCGAAAGTGGCGCTGTCGAACTAACTCGTCGCGGTTTTCGGCATTCCGCAGACTTCGTACGCCGTCGTCGTGACCAGCACGGTGTCGCTGCGGGCAGGAATGGCATCCCGGGCAGACAGCGGAGTGTCTCCGCTGCCGCCATTGGTGACGTCGGTGGCCGTGACGATGGCGCGGCCGAAGCCGTCCTGCCAGTGGCCACTGTCCATGATCCGGGCGCTGGTTCGTCAGCGCGCCGGTTCCGGTGCCGTCCCGTGATATGCCGTGGTTTCTGTCGCGTCGCTGGAGTCGTCAGACAGCGGACCTGCCTGCGGTATTGACCATGCGCTGGCCAGGGCGACGGTCGAACCGGCTGCGCAGCGATTCCCAGTCCAGTTCGACAGAGCCTCCCGTGGCCGAGTGCTGGATCGACCACGAGTTCAGCAGGTCCAGGCAGGCGTGGTCGACGTGATTCAGCGCGTCCAGGTTGACTCGAACGGCGCAGCCAGTCGGAATCTGTTCGAGCGTCGACGCCAGTTGCGGGAGCCGCAGAAACGTCGCGGCTCCAGACAGTTCAACGGTTGCAGAGCAGCCGTCGTCCGAGACGTTCAGATCAACATGCAGTCGCGACATGGTCAGCAGCAGCCGCACCATTGAGCAGCCGATGCCAACCAGCACGCCCGACAGCAGGTCAGTAAACACGATCGTGATTACAGTGGCCGCGTAAATGGCGATTGACCACCAGCCATACTGACGCAGCGTCGTCAGCGATTTCACATCAACCAGCTTATATCCAGTGTAAACGAGCATCGCGGCCAGGCTCGACGTCGGGATCAGCCGCAGCACAGGAGCCAGTCCAACGACAAAAATGAGCAGCCACAATCCGTGCAGAATCGTTGATAGCCGTGTCCTGGCACCGGATTGAATATTGGCCGAGCTTCGAACAATCACGCCCGACAACGGGAGTGCCCCGAGCAACCCGCACAATGTGTTGCCCACTCCCTGAGAAATCAGCTCTTTGTCATATCGGGTGCGCGGCCCCGAGTGCATCTGGTCAACGGCGGTCGCGGTCAGCAGTGTCTGGGCACTGGCGACAACGGCAATCAGCAAGGCCGGCCCCCAGAGTTCTGCCCATGGAGCGTTATTGAGAACTGCCATCGTCGGATACCGGATGTCGTTCCATAGTGAGTCCGGAATCTCAACATAAAGGACCGGTAGAGTCATCACAGTGGTCAGCAGTGTCGCAAGGACAACGGCAATGAGCGGAGCCGGGACAACGCGATACTTCTTTGGCACGCAGGTTTGCCAGAACACGATCACGGCGATTGTGAACAGTCCCAGCCAAGCCGCCAGATGATGATTCTTAAGCTGCTGAAGCAGCGATTCCTGCGACTCAATCGCGCGTTTCTGACTGGCAAGCGATGTCTGGAGTTGCCCCGATTTCAGATCAGCGAGTGCGACCCGACACTGCTGTCGGGCAACAGAGGCAGCCGTCTGAATGGCACCCGCTCTCGGTGTATCAGGGTGGCTGCGCTCAAATTGTGTCAATCGATCAACCAGTTCATTCAGTTGCCCGGTAATAGCAGCCTGCCGCTCAATCAGTTGAGTGACGACGTCCGAGGGCAACGGCGCTGCGGCCTCAGATTTTCCTGGCTGTTGAGTTCCCTGAAAGACCGCAACGCTGGGCCGGCTATGAGGAGCGTGCTCACTGAGCAGCTCCTGCAGGGCAATCTGCTGTCGATGCACCTCGCCCACAGACCGCAGAGCAGCGGCGTGATATTCGCGAACTTCGCGATCAGCCAGCACGGGCAGCGCAAAGCTCTTGCCAATGGCTTCCGGAATACTGGCGAGATTCGCCGAGCCGCTGCCGCGCGGCGCGTCGTCAATCATCACGTGAAACTGACTGCCCAGAATCAGAAAGCCGATACCCGCCAGCATTCCCTTGATCACGGCTGGTGAGACGGCACGAAACCACTGGCCAACACGCAGCAGACCCGCGGCGACCTGAATCAGTCCCGCCAGCAATACCGCAAGTCCCAGAATTTCGAGACCAAGCCGCTGCACCATGTCGAACACGATGACCGTCAGGCCGGCCGCCGGGCCGCTCACCTGCAGTGGGCAGCCCGCCAGCGCCCCCGCGACAAGGCCGCCGACGATGCCGGAGATCAGCCCGGTGGCGACTGGTGCTCCGGACGCGATCGCAATGCCCATGCACAGCGGCAGAGCCACCAGAAAGACAACAACCGACGCCTGAAAATCGCTCCGCAGCGTTCCTGCAGTTTCAGTTTTTGACTGGAGTGGCGTATCCATGACCTTGAGCCCTGTCCCGTCCTGCATTACTGGAAGTGTCTGTCACTATCTGTTACTCGGATGGCGTCACTCGGGCTCACTGACCTCCGGCGCTCTCGCGCGGGCCGCCGTTTCGACGGGCTCAGACATCGCCCCTTGCTGCAGAACCCTCAACTCCCGAGCCCTCCACCAGGCAATGACTCCATTCAGAAGATAGAAGTCACCAATAATCAGCAGGGCTTCGAGTGACGTCGCGATCGAAGTCAGTTCATTGATCAGCCAGCCGATCCCGCCGACGACGGTGCAGCCTGCTGCCGCGGCAAAGCACAGAAGCTGCTCACCAAGCGCCTGCTCTTTGGGCGAGATCTCTGGCCTGTTTGAAAACGTGGTGGTTGACATGGGAATCTCCAGTTGAGCTTGCGTTGATGAAAAGTGGCTTGCAGAAAGCCGTTCGTCTGAAATTCCCGGTTGAGCCTTTATCCCGCCGGGAATTCAGATCGTGGAGGTTACCGGTGGCGGATCGCCGGCCTCCGAAAGGGTCTTCTCCGGTCGACGCAGGTCGCCGGGAGTTCCGTCTGCGTTGAGCGCCAGAAACTGACCCGGCGCGGGGTCATAGGAGAAGACCTGACCGGTCTCGAACTTGTAGACCCAGCCGTGCAGCTTGAGCGAGTTTCGGGCACTGGCCGCAGCGACAGATGGATGCGTCCGCAGATTTTCGAGCTGCACCAGCACGTTTTCTTCCACCGTCGCTGTGAGTCTTGCGGCCGGATCGACGATGTGTTGATAGTTCTCGGCCATGATCCGGGCGGTCGCGTCTGCGTGCGACAGCCAGTGCCTGACGGCCGGGAGTTCTTCGATCTGTTCCGGGTGGAGCAGACCGTTCATCGCTCCGCAGTGCGAATGGCCGCAGAGAATAATGTCGCGGACCTTCAGAACGGCGACGGCGTACTCGATGGTCGCAGCGACGCCGTCGGTCATCTGGCCGTAAGCCGGCACGATGTTTCCGGCGTTTCTCATGATGAACAACTCGCCGGGCTCGGTTTGAGTAATCAGGCTCGGATCGATCCGGGAATCCGAACACGTGATAAACAGCGCGAGCGGCGACTGCCCTGCGACCAGCCGTTCAAACAGGTCGCGCTGAGTGCTGAAGATGTTCTGCTGAAAGCGATGAATTCCGTGAACGAGTTTTTGCATGACAACCTGCTTTCGGTTGAGGGGACTGGTCAGTGGCTTTTGATGGCTGGGCCGCGCGTCACGCACCGCCGCCGGCAGGATGCGGGGTGATCCTCGCGCAGCCGTACGACAGAGACCGAGTGGGCGCGGAAACTCAGCGCCAGTTGATGAGTGCTGATCTCCCGGAGAGCAGGTCCGCGACAACTTTGCGGATCAGAGCGACCGCCAGCGCAAACAGATCTCGTGGCAGCGCAACAGAGAGATCGACGGCAGCAGGACGCAGCGGCCTAACAAAGCAGAGGCGCGCACAGGCCGTTCGAGAGACGATGCCCGCGCGACAGACTTCTTTCCGGCCGCAGCGAGCGGCAACCGGCAGCCTGACTACAGCGAACCCGGAATTTCACTCGGCCAGCACGCAGGCGGACGTCTTCCCGGCGTTCCTGCCTGAGCAGCGGCAGTTCGTCAGCGAATTCGTACTCTTCGACCGGGATTTCAGATTCACATTCGGACGCTTCGCTGACATTGAGTTCCGCCAGCGCAGCAGCCGGCAGACACGCGGCCAGCAGAGCAAAACTCAGCAGCCACAGCCGAGAGGGAAGAGCAAGTTGTCTGAATGTCAGACGAGTTCGCACGTTGAAATTCCGCATGAACGGGCAAAACGGTTTCACTAGCCGGCAGGCCGGAGCGCCGAGTCGAACATTACGCCCGTTCTTCATCGGATGCAAAAGACAGATCTCTGCATAGGGGATTTTCCTGGCAGGTCAGTTTTGGCTGGAACCAACTGGACTTCGCCGCAGGGCAGGTGTCTGGAGCCTGTTTCGACCACATTTCTGAGGTATTCCGGATTCGATAGCGAAAGTCGCGCAGGCTTTCGGCACCAACGTTGAGCCGGAACTCTGCGGGAGTTTTGCCGCTACGGCTTCGGAATTCAGTCAGCCGCTTTCGCAGTGCGCGCTCAGTTGGTCACTGCGGCAGCATTCGGACTGACAGAAAGTTGCTGCCAGAGTTCGGGCCTGGTGTCGCGCAGGATTTCGCTGATGGCCTGCCGATCAGTCGCGCTCAGGTGGGAGAATTCGGCGGATTGATCCTTGCCTGAAAGGACGTCAGCCATGCGGGCTTCGACGTAGGAGCGGACGGCGACCGGCAGAGCCTCGAATGATTCGGAGTAGATCAGGTAGCTCAGCGGGTAGCGGAACAGACGCGTCTGAAGATCGAAGTCGCGCAGCGAGCGGCCCTGTCTGTCGCGCGGTCCGCGTTTCTGAAAGTCGTCGACGAACGACGACGTTCCCTCGACCGGCGACTGAAGCGGGAATTCGTTGCAGTAGAACAGGTAGCTCAAGAGGCGGTCGCCTTCGGATTTGATGCGGCGTTCAGTCACGTCGCTGCGGTAGTCAGCCGGTCGATCAAGAGCCTCATTCATCACAGTGTCGTAGTGCAGAGCCCGCCGCGTTTCGTAGGACGCTCGCGTCATCACGTTGTGCATCTGCGACTGGTACTCGAGCACCATCAGGGCAATGAGGTCGCTGCCAGGTTCCAGATACGGCTGCGTACGGATCAGATTATCGAGGCTCGACAGGTTCGCGCCGGGTTCCGGATCGATCGGGTCCTCCTTCGTGTCGTCGGCGATCGCGTTTCCCCGGTGCCGCATTGATCCATGTTTGCCGGTGACGTACCAGCCACCAAACCGCTCATCGAACGACGTTGTATGGTCGGTCGTCAGCGTTCCCAGTCCGAAATGCGGCTGACCGTCTTCAGACGGAAAGACTGAGCGGACCAGCAGACCGGGGACGCCTTTTGTTCGCGTTGACGCGTGGCAGACCAGACAGTTGCCTTTGTCACGGCGAATGTCAGGCGGTTGATGATCCTTCTGAGCGAGCGTGTAGAAGATCGTGCCCTGCACCGGGTCGACGGCGGCAAGTTCGACAACGTCTCCGCGCTGAACCCAGCCGACGTAAGTGTCATCGTTGAAATACAGTGCGCGCGGCCGGTGTGTTGAGATCCGGCTGAGCTGCAGACTGGTCTTCGAGAAGACCAGCGTCTGCGACGATCGGGGAACATCGAGCTGCGTAAGTATTGACGGCAGCCATCCGTGCGTTTCGTCCCATGTCAGCTCGGCCTTTCCCTGATCAATCGCCGTGATCAGCCGCGCGATGCGATCGGTCGTTGGCGTCGTATGATAGTTGATCGGCTCGTTTTCAAATTCGAGTTGGGCGAGCAGGCGGGAACCTGATGCCAGAACGAACGCGATGCAGATCGGCAGGCGGGCGATGGTGAGCAGTTTCATCGGATCAGTCCGGAGGCGAGGAGGCTCAGGCGGTTTTCGTAGCGAAATTCGCACAGACAGCAGCAACGTCGCGTCGAAACTGTTTGCGAGTTTCGCCGCAACGCCTACGAAATCAGGAAACCGCTCGAACCGATGTGGAGGAATCCTGGAAGGGGATCATGCGGGGCTGCGACGATTCAGCAAAAACGAGACCGAACACCGCCGCCAGACGGGGCACTCAGCCAACGTTGCGCGGCACCGCGCGCGGCAGCAGAATCCGCAGTGCGAACCCGCTCGCAGCGTCGCGATCAAGGCCGATCGTCCCACCGTGGACCTCGATTAGCCGTTTGACGATGGCAAGGCCCAGTCCGGTGCCGTGCGTTTTCGTGGTGAAGAACTCGTCGAAGACTTTCGCCATTGATTCAGAAGGCAGGCCCGGACCGTTGTCCTGCACATAGATGCTCAGTGCCGCGGTGCCGCGCAGTGTGGCGTCAGTCAGCGTCACTGTGATTTCAACCGGGTCGTCACACGCTGCCAGCGAATTATCAAAGATGTTGCGGAAGACCTGCCGGATGAGGAACGCCTCGACCGGGCATTCGGTCCGCTCGGTTTTGACAGAGATCAGCAGCGACGACTTGCGGCCTTCGCGTTTGACGATCAGCTCATCCCAGGCGTGCTGCAGTAACTGGTCGAGTTTCGTGTGTTGCGGGTTGACCTGGACCGGGCGGGCGTACTCGCGAACGTCTTCATACAGACGGTGCAGGTCGTCCTGGGCAGTCTGAATCCGCTCGATCAGTTTCATGGCCTGCGGGTCGTCGTGAAAATCCGCGGCCAGCATGTCGAGTGATGCCTGTGCTCGCTGCAGGGCATTGCGGCTTTCGTGCGCAAGTCCCGTCATGGCCTTGCCAATCGCCGCCAGTCGTTCGGCCTGCAGCAGTTTCATTTCGGCATCGCGCCGCGCAGTAATGTCCTGCCCGATGACCAGGACCGCCGGCGCGCCTTCGTAATCGTCGAGCCGCCGCGCATTACACATCAGCCAGTGATGCCGATGCTGCTCGCAGATCACGTCCAGTTCGAACTCGGGCACCTCGCTGCCCTTGAGGATACGACGGAACAGCGTTTCGTACGGCCGCGGATTTTGATGCCCGAGGAAAGTCTGAATACAGTCGAGGCCGATGACGGACTCACGCGATCGACCGATCATCTGCTCGCCGAACGGGTTGATATACGCGACGCTGCGGTCTGATCGGACGATGACAATAATGCTGCCGGCAGATTCAACCAGATTGCGAAACGCTGCTTCACTCTGCCGCTGCGACCGTTCGAGTCGCTTACGGTCGAGGCAGCGATTGATCGACGCGTGCAGAGCGTCGGGGTTGACCGGCTTGATCAGGTAGTCCGACGCGCCATGTCGCAGCGCGCCGATTGTTCCGTCGAGGTCACCATAAGCCGTTGCAATGATCACGCTGGCTTCCGGAGCAGCGCCGCGCAACTGCGGGAGCAGATCTTCGGCAAGGATATCCGGCAGGCGGCGGTCGAGGAGAATGATGTCGACCGATGTCAGTTCCGGGTGAGCAATCGCCTGCGCGGCGCTGCCTGCAGCAAACGGTTCAAAGCCGAACATTTCCAGAATGTCGATCAGGTTCGATCGAGTATCCGGTTCGTCTTCGATGATTAGAATTCTCGCGGGAGTTTCGGTCATGCGGACTTCTGTGCGACGTTAAGCATCATCGTAAACGTTGTGCCATGTCCGGGCAGACTGCTGACGCTCAGTTCGCCCTGGTGCCGGTCCATGATGGCTCGCGCCAGTGCGAGCCCGAGCCCCAGACCGCGCGTCTTGGTGGAAAACAACGGCTCCATAATCCGCTTCAGGTCCTCCGGCCGAATTCCACAACCGGTATCGGTCACTGACAGTGCGAATCTGTCGGGAGTCTGATCGGTCTCGCCACCGGCTGTCGAACCTGCGGGTGCATGAGCGCGAAGCGTCAAACGTCCACCATCGGGCATCGCATCGCAGGCGTTGCGAATCAGATTGCCAAGCACGATCTGCAGTTGTTCAGCGTCACCCGACACATGCGGCAGTGTTTCCTGGCAGTCGAGTTCCAGCTCAATGTTTTTCGGAACCGGGTTGACTTCGAGCGTCTTCCTCACGAAGTCACATAGATTGATCGGCGCGACATTCGGAACGGGGAGCTTGGCGAACCTCGACAGCGCCGTAATGACACCGTCCGATATTCCAACCTGACGATCAATCCGCTCCAGGTGCTCGCGGATTTTTTCTTCCGTCGCGGTACGGGCATTGAGCAGGTAATAGACCGATGTCTTGACTGCGTTCAACGGGTTGCGGAGTTCGTGAGCGATCCCCGCTGCGACTTTGCCGAGCGTCAGCAGCCGTTCCTGTCGCTGCTCCCGCGCAGTGAATTCAGCCTGATACGCGTACTCGATGATCGTCATATCGAGATCAAGCAGACGATTGAGGGCGACGACCGTGGCCAGTTGTTCCAATTCCGACGAGGCGGTCCGCTGGCTGATTTCGTCGATCAACTTAATTCGCATCCGCGACAGAGCGACCTGCGTATAGAAAGCTTCGAGTCCAATCTCGACATGCCGTTGACCCACGCGAAACCGCTTGACGACAAAGGCTTCGTCGTACGGGCCGTCGAACAGATCACTCAGCCAGGTCAGAAGCGTCTTCTTCAGACGTTCGATCTGCCGGTCCCCACCCGTAATGACCCGGGCCGCCGTCGGATGACGCACAATCTCCGCATAGAAGTCATCAATGATGGAAGGAAATGCAGGCCGCACTGCCTCGCGAACGGCAGCAATCCGGCCGGGATCTGCTTCATCCCAGCCGACGTAGCCCTGCAGTTCCTGGTAGAGCTGAAAAAGTTGCCCGGGGTCCATTCGATTCGATCCTCAACAACAGCGAACAGCGGCGGCCGGACGTGCGGGAAACAGCAGGTGTGCGGCGATCAGGACAGGTGGCCGCCGCGACGCATATCCGATGCCAGTGATTCTCGAAAGCCGGAATCGGCAACGATTGCCCGACACAATCCGGCCATACGGCAATCTGACTGCCGCACACGCGTGCGAAACGGGCACGCTTCAGCGTGCGTGCGGTCATCGCGGCACGATCGCAATCTGCGCCAGCCATTGACGGCGGGTCGAGATTGCCGCTTACTCGAAAGCCGATCCGACTAAAACGGAAACTCTCCTTCGTACCCCTGAAACATCGTCTGCGTCGCACGGTCAAGTGCTCGTCTCCAGGCCTCCTGCAGCTCGTCGTCCCAGTCGTTCTGCTGACAGGATCGAATCGTGTCGATCAGGCAGTTTCGAAACGAGGCGAACAGCTCGCGCGGTACGCCGGCTTCGCGATGCCGGTCCCCGAGCACGTGCAGATAGTGCTCGACTGCCGGGTAGCTGTCGCGCGAATACGCTTCAACGACGATCAGCGCCATTGTCAGCATCAGTGCCTGCTTTTCGAGATCGACGCCCGCAAACAGCCGCTCAGCGTCCGGGTGTTCGGACAGAAAGTGGTCATAGAACCGTCGAATGATCGGGTCTTTGTTGGCGAGCACGCGCTGCAGGCTCTCGTCAAGCTGCATGATGACGACAATCCACGGTCGCAAAAGGAGCAGGAATTCGAACGTCCGCTCAGTATGCGCAGCCGTAATCCGACCTGCCACTGCTTACGGCTGTTGAATGGTCAGCAGCGCTGCGAGCAGGACGCCTCCAATCACGTGCAGCAAAGCAATCAGCACCCCGACGCCGACGATCGTCCGGATGCCGTCGTCCGTCCGCAGTGAGGCATCCGGATTACCGCGTGTCAGCATTCCGCAGACCCACGACCAGTGGAGCATCACATGCAGGATGATTCCGGCCGCCAGAACGCACAGCGTTCCGAACTGAATGGCCGCCACGTCGTCATACGTCAGTCCCCACAGCGTCCAGCCTGCCGCGAGACTCGCCGCCGGAAACGCGAACTGAAGAACCGCGGACACCGAGCACAGCACCACGAACACGACCGCCAGAACAAGATCCAGCCAGAAGTTGATGACGGGTTTCGCGACACTCCGCCGGCCCGCCTTCTTCTCTGATTGGCTGGGTCGCCCAGTTTTTCCGACAGTTCGTTCGCTACCGGATTTCGCTTCCGAACGCGTATTGCGGCTGCCCGCAGCCAGGGCAGAAATGCGAGGTTCGACGTGCAATGGTGCAGCAGTCAGTTCGTCAATAGCCATCGGTGCAGACTCGTCCTTCAAAATGCAGCCCGATCATCATTCCCGCGCGTAACATAGCACGTGCCGTTCCAGGCAGTCCGGCAGTGAGTCGCTGCGGAGCAATTTCGCATTCCACTTCAGGCGTCCCCACGTCCCAGGGTGACGATTCTGCCAGTCAGATGTCTGACGCTGTGGCAGGTCGTCCTGTCTGACTTCGTGAGAATTGCCTGCCTCTGCCGGTTGGTATCATCTGTCTCTGCCGGCTGGTGGTGCCCTGAAGCCAGACTGCGGAACGTCCGGCTGGTCCGTGATTTGCGCAGCGTCGGGATTTCGGCAGGATCTACGCCACAGTATGCTCAATCTCCCGTGTCATGCGGTTCGGATTGAGATGTCGAGCCAGCCAGCCGCATCGAACTGCCACGACCACTTCAACTTGCAGAGTCACCATTCATGGCGGAACAGTTGTTTGAACGGCTGAGTCGACTGCGGCAGCGCGTCCGTTACGTGCTGTGGGTTTACGGTCTGTGCTCGCTGACAATTGTTCTGTTCGGCTCGATCGTCCTGGCAGGCGGGCTCGACTTGCTCGTTCGGATCGAAGACCACGGTGTGCGGCTGATGCTGAGTCTCGGCGTTGTCTCAGTTTCCGGCTGGGCGGTGTGGCGATTTCTCTGGCGACCGCTTTCACAGCATTTCAGCAATGTCGATCTCGCGCGGCGGATTGAGCGGCGTCATCCGGAATTCGCAGACTGCCTGTCGAGTACCGTGCAGTTTCTCGAATCGAATCAGGATCCCCGGAGCGGCTCGCCAGAACTGCAGCGCGCGGTCATTCGCAGCACACTCGCGAGTCTGCGCGCGGTTTCGGTCGCAGGTATCGTCGAAACGCGACCGGTGCAGCGACTGGCCGTCGGCGCTCTGGCAGCGTGTCTGATCACCGTCGCCCTGATCGCGGCGAATCAGGCCGTCGCAGGTACGGCGATTAACCGGCTGCTGTTTCCGCTGTCCTCGGTGCCGTGGCCGCGCGAGGTCGAACTGAGGTTTGTCAACCGCGATCTGAAACCACTTTCGGATGCGGACCTCGGTGCGCTGACTGCCGTGCAGGGCGAAACGCTCGAACTGTTTGTTGAGAACATGCGCGGTGAACTACCCGACGATCTGCGCCTGCTGGCTCGGCAGCCAGACGGCGAAGTCCTCACGCAACCAATGCGGCAGGCAACGCTGCGAAACGATCAGGGCGACGCGGCTGAGATTGGCGGAGCGTCGCTGCTGGTCACCGACGGCCCGCTGTTTATCTGGGCGCTTGGCGGTGACGGAGAAACCGTGCCGCTGCAGATCGACGTCGTGCCTCCGCCGCGCGTCGACTCGTTTCGTCTGACCGTGCAGCCGCCATCGTACACCGGAAAGCCGCAGATCGAACTTCCCGAAAATGTCGGTGACATCACCGGCGTCGCGGGCACAAAGATTCAACTGACTGGGCGAGTCAACAAGGCACTCGCCAGTGCCGGGTTTCACCAGCACGCGGCCGCACCGCTGCCACTGACACTCGCAGAAGACGGACGAACCTTCACCGGCGAAGTCACATTCGAGCGGTCTGGGTCCGGAACCTGGTGGCTCGCTCTTCGCGACCGGCAGAACTTTGAGAATCCCGAAGCGCCGCGGTACGACCTGCAGATCAATGCCGACGCCGAACCCAGCGTCCTGATCGAACTACCCGAAACCGATCTGCTGGTTACCGCGACCGCCCAGGTCCCACTGCGAGCTGTCGCGCGAGACGATCTGGCTGTCCAGAAACTGTGGCTTGAATGGGAAGCATCGAATCCCGCGCGACCAAAGTTCGTTGACCCTGCAGAAACTCAAACGTCGAATGCTGGCGAAGCGGCCTCGGACAACGCCCCACTGGAACTTGTCAAACGATCAAACGACACGACATCGAGCAGAGTGCCGACGGTCAGTTCCGCAGGAGACAGCGACCAGCCGAACGCGACACTCAAACCGGAAGCCGCGACGCGGTCACTCGCGGACGGCGACCTCGCGACGGAGCGTCTTTCCGGCGAAACGAACTTTGATCTCAAGGAATTCGACTGGCCGGTCGGAACGCGCATCGTGCTTCGTGCCGCTGCCAGCGACTGGTTCGATCTCGCTGAAGGCGGACACGTCGCTCGCAGCAATCCGCGAGCGCTGACGATTGTCTCGCCCGAAGAGAAACGTTCCGAACTGGCCGACCGGCAGGCCGCGCTGGTACTCGAACTCGAACGTTCAGAAAAGTCGCAACTGCAGAACCGCGAACTCGTCCGCGAACTGCAGGTGCAACTTGAGCAGGCCGGGCAGTTGCGGCCGGAAGACCGCGACCTGTTGAAACGGATCGAACTCGATCAGCGACAGATCGGCGCGCGGCTCGTTGACGACGTCAATGGTCTGCAGCGTCAGGCCGCGGCGATTCGAACCGAGCGGAACGAGAATCATGTTGAGGATTCCGCGTCCGACACGCTGCTCGGTGAACTGCTGGACGAGCTGGCGTATCTCAAAACCGGGCCGCTGCCTGAGATCGACCGCAACCTGAGCGACGCCCGCAAGCTCAGCTCAGACACCGAAGCGCTCCAGCCGGACGAACGCCGCGCGTTTCAATCGGCACTCGACCAGGTCGAACACAGGCAGGGAGAGACTCAGCGCACGCTGTCGAACATTCTGGATCGCCTCTCGCAGTGGCGCAGCGAGCGGAATCTCAATGCTGAGCTGCGATCGCTCTCCGGCCAGCAGCGAGAACTTGGTGACGACGCCCGCTCCACCGCCGAACAGACACGGGGCCGACCGTTCGCCGAACTCTCTGATCAGGACCGTGCCAACCTCTCGCGACTCGGCAGCCGGCAGCAGCAGATGGCCGAACAGGTCGACGCGTTTCGTGACGACCTGACCGCCGCCGCTGAATCGCTCAAAGACTCGAATCCCGAACAGGCGGCGCGATTCGACTCCGCGCTGAAGCAGATCGACGAGTCCGGAATCAGCGCTCAGATGAGACAGGCGGCCGCCGAGTTCGGACAGAATCGCGTGGGCGAAGCAACAGCGACGCAGCAGCGAGTCCTCGAAGAAATGCGCAAGGTGCAGGACGCACTCGACCAGCGGGAAGCAACCGATACGGAATCGCTTATCAAACAGTTGAAAGAAGCCGCCGATGCACTCGCTGAAGTGCGGCAATACGAAGACGCGCTGCGGAAGAAGCTCGGCGAACTGGCGGGACGGTCGGCTGCCGAACGTGAAGCACTCGAACGACTCCAGCGTCAGCAGCAGCGGGTGCGTGAGAAGTTGCAGGAAACCGTCCGGCGACTGCAGCGGCTGCAAAGTCCGGCGGGTTCGTCGGCGCAGCGATCGGCCAATCAGATGGAACGTTCCGAAGCCGCCGTTGAATCGGGAGACCTCGACGCTGCCAGCGACGCGCAGCAGCAGGCTCTCGACGACCTGGAACAGGCACAGCGGGAACTTGCTGCCGATCAGAAAGCGGCCGAAGAGACGCTCGCGCGCGAACAACTCGAAAAGCTGTCCGATCAGCTCGACGCATTCCTGCTGCGAGAGGAATCCGTGATCGCGGAAACGCGACGACTGGAAACCGCTCGTGCCGAAAATGACCGCTGGAACCGCACGCTGCTCAAGTCGCTTCGCAACCTCGTCGGCGTGCAGCAGGGCCTGGCGGAAGAAACGCGTCACGCGGCGCAGTCACTGGGTTCGATCGAGGTTTTGAAGCTTGCGCTCGAAGGTGCCGCGTCTCTGATGGACCGTACCGCCGAACGGCTCGACGCTCGCGACACATCCATCGAAACCGTCCGGCTCGAGGAACGCATTCTCAAACGCTTCGCCGACCTGAAAGCCGCGCTCGCGGAGAGCAAAGACGAGGACTCGCAGCAGCCTCCGAATCAGCAGCCGCAGGAAGCGCAGAATGGCGAATCCGGACCGAACAGCGAGATGGTCCCGATCATCGCGCAGCTCAAAGTCATTCGTTCGCTGCAGGCAGATCTGATTGATCGCGTCACCACGCTCCGTAATCACGAAGCCACTAACGGCAGACTATCTGAAACCGACCTGACCGAACTCGACGAGATCGCCGGTCAGCAGGCCATACTCGCCGATCTGGCCCGCGAGCTAACTGCTGCCTTTGGCGATCCGGACGGTGAGGAAGAATCCCTCGATACACCGCCAACTGAAAATGTCCCGAACGGTGAACCGGATTCAAACCGCAGGCAGGATCAAGCGCAGCACCGCTCCGGCAGCGTCGGATTTCTCCTGCGTCCGTTGCCGGAACAGCGTCTCTACGCGGCTTCGTCCGGCCTGCCCTGGCTCACTGCCAGCACTGTGGAACTCACGAACGTCTTCGCCGCTGCTCCGCCATCCGATCCTGGAATCGATGTGCCACCCGCACCGAACCCGAAACCGTCCGAGCCTCCCAAAGCCAGCGACCTCGACCGCGAACTGTTAAACGACCTGATCCCCGATCTCGATCTCAAGCTGCCAGGCGACGAAGACAAACCCGCGACGGCAGCCGGACCGCTGCCCGACGAACTCGACCGGGCCGTCCGGCACATGCGCGACGTCAGCAACCGCCTCGATCAGCATGACGTTTCCGAGGAGACGACACGGCTGCAGACTTCCATCCTGTCCGACATCGACGCTCTGATCGAACGACTGAAGAATCAGCCGCCACCGCAGAACCAGAGTTCGAACAATTCGACTGATCAGACGACCCAACAGCCGCGGAACCAGTCACAACCACAGCAGCAGCCACAGAATCAGTCCCCGTCACAACAGCAGACCGACCAGCCGCAATCAGGTCAGTCCCCCGGCAAATCCGCTGAATCCGAAGCTGAACAGCAGCGGGACAAGCAGGACGCCGAGTCCAGCCTCAAACTCCGCCGCGCCCTGATCAACGAAGTCTGGGGCCACCTCCCGCCCTCAGTGCGCGAGAAACTCCTCAACGTCCCCAGCGAAAAACTTCTCCCTCAATACGACACGCTCATCCGCCGCTATTACGAGTCCCTGGCAGAATCTGCCGCTTCAAATGAGTGACGCGCGTTGCGTCTGGCAGACAACTGCAGTTGACGGGAGTTGCGCGGGCAGACGGCTTGACAATCCGCACTTTCAGACGGCTTGATCCAGGATCGTCGCCCGGGCCTACCGATCCAGGTGAAACAGCCGTTTCATCGCGTCAAGCAGGCCGTGCGGAGTACCGTCTCTGGCTTCCTGGCGGAGAGCCTCCAGAGGCGGATGCAGAAGTTTGTTGACGATGCGGGCGACGCTCTGCTGGATCGTGTCGAGATCGGCATCGTCGAGGTGGGAAAGCCGGTTTCGCAGTCGAGCGAACTCTTCCATGCTGATTTCGTGCCAGCCTTCGCGCAGCCGCTTGATGATCGGCCCGGTCGCGCGGTGATAGACCTCCTGCATGAAGCCGTCGGTCTCTTCGTCGATGATCTTCAGAGCCGCGTCGATCTCGCGGGCGCGGGCCTTGCGGTTGCGTTCGCAGGTCGCTTCCAGATCGTCGATGTCGTATAGAAAAACGTTGTCATCGATGCTGCCAACCTCGGGCGCGAAGTCCCGCGGGGCACCGAGATCGAGGATGAAGACCGGCTTGCGGCTCGAGAGTTTGCGGACAGCTTTGAAGCGGGCGACGTCGACGACCGGCTGCGTCGCGCCCGTCGTGCTGACGATGACGTCCGCCTTGCCGAGCCACTCGTCGAGCGTTTCAATCGGCTGTGTTGTCGCGCCTTCAAACTCGGTGGCGAGCTTTGCGGCGCGTTCCGGGCTGCGGTTGACGATGACGATCTCGCGCACGCCTTCGGACTTCAGATAGCGCAGCGTCTCTTCGGCCATCTCGCCGGCGCCGATGATCAGCACCAGCTTGTCGTCGAAGCGGTCGAAGATGCTCTTGCCGAATTCGCCAACCGCGACGCTGGCGATCGAGACACGACCTTCGACGAGTTTTGTCTCGGTGCGGACCCGGCCGGAAACGCGGATTGCTCCCTGAAACATCGCATGCGTCAGTGGCCCGCAGGCGTCGTTCTCCTGCGCGTGGCGATAGGCGTCTTTGACCTGCGTGACGATCTGCGGCTCGCCAAGCACCATGCTGTCGAGGCTCGACGCGACCTGAAACAGATGCCGTACGGCGTCCGGGCCGGTGCGTTCGAGGAAGTCCTCAATAAACTCGTTGATCGGGATGTTGTGGAAGTCGGCGAAGAACTCGGCAAGTTCGCGGTGTGACGGAGCGTCGTCGGGAGATTCCTGCGCGGTGTAAAGTTCGATCCGGTTGCACGTCGACAGGACCACCGCCTCGGCCCGCGGAAACCGCGACCGCAATTCGCCGTATGCCTGCGTCAGACGATCGGCCGGAAAGGCCAGCCGCTCGCGCAGACTCAGATCGGCAGTCTGATGGTTGCAGTAGACAACTTGCAGAATCACGGCGGCAACGACGACAGCAGGATTGGAATTGAGCGACCGGAGCCGGCCGCGTCGGTTCGGCGGGAAGCGAAACAGTCTAGCCAGACGGTTTGGCAATGTCGCTGGACCAGCCGCGCGCCGCAGACTTGCCTTGCAGAGACTCGAAAACGGCGTGATTTGCTCACGTATTCCGAGGCGACTACAAAACGGGACGAAAACGCACAAGTGGTTCGTCAGGTCGACTTTTCAGGTTGGGTGGCCGGGGCTGGACTGAGCCTGCGCAGGAAGCCCCGGGGTTTCGCTCGTACCTCGCTCCAACCCCGGCCACCCGAAAACCGCGATATGACAGACCACAAGAACACATAGCAACGACATCCATTCACTTCGAGCGAACTCATGAACGACGCGGAACTTAAAGCCTGTCTGGACGCCATCACTGATCCGGAGATCGGACGTACGCTGGGCGAGCTGGGCATGATCAAACAGGCGAGCCTCGCC
Organism: bacterium; assembly: GCA_016124895.1. Classification (GTDB taxonomy): domain Bacteria; phylum Planctomycetota; class Planctomycetia; order Planctomycetales; family Planctomycetaceae; genus JAPOLP01. The sequence continues at coordinate 83,529 of WGMU01000015.1, read as the reverse complement.
GACGGCACGCCGAAGATCGAAGTCGAACTGCCGACGCCGGCATATCCTGATCGCGAACGGCTGGTCGAACTGGCGAACTCGGCAATCAAAGCGAAGTCTGCCGACGCGCCGGCGGCCGACGTCACGTTTTCGTGGAACGTCAAAGGCCCGGAGACCGGTGGCAAGATCGGGCTGCGCATCAAAAACGTCATCGCCGTCGGCAGCGGCAAAGGCGGCGTCGGGAAGAGCACGACGGCGACGATGCTTGCTTACGGGCTCAGTTCGTTCGGTGCGAAGGTCGGCCTGATGGACGCCGACGTTTACGGTCCGAGTATCCCGCATCTGTGCGGAGCGAGTGGCGAGCCGGCGGTCACCGAAGTGCCAGGCGCCGAAGGTGGCCTGGTCCAGCGGATCCTGCCGATCGAAAAAGACGGTCTGAAGCTGCTCTCGATCGGCTTCATGATCAAGCCGGACCAGGCGGTTGTCTGGCGCGGCCCGATGCTGCACAAGCTGCTGACTCAGTTCCTCGCTCAGACCGAGTGGGGCGAACTCGACTACCTGATCATCGATCTGCCCCCCGGCACTGGCGACGTTTCGCTGACACTCTCACAGTTGCTTGGCTTGTCTGGAGCCGTCGTTGTCTGCACGCCGCAGAAGGTCGCGCTGCTCGACGCCGTCAAGGCGATCAGCATGTTCGGACAGGTGAAAATCCCGGTGCTCGGTATGGTGGAAAATATGACTGGCGAGATCTTCGGCCGCGGTGGCGCAAAGCAGCAGGCGGAGAAATCCGGCGTCCCGTTCCTCGGCGAAATGCCCATCGACGCGAGCATCCGACAGCTCGGCGACGATGGTCGCATGTCCGAAATCTTCAGCGACGCCTGCCCGGTGCATAACGATCTTCTCAAGGTCTGCCAGAACGTCGCCATGCAGGTCGCGAAAGCTCAGTTGCTGGCTCCGCAGTTGCCGCAGCTCGAGGTGCTGTAAGGCGGAACTCCGAGTGCGGCGCTGGATTCTGTGGGTAGACTCAAACGTCGACAGCACGAACTTCATTGAGCGACTGTCCGTTGTGGTCCTTCTCCGACAGAGTCGGTTCGCTATCGAAAGGCCAGTCGATGGCGACGGTCGGATCGTTCCAGCTCAGGCAGCGTTCGTGCTCGGGGGCATAGTAGTCCGTGCATTTGTAGACGAAGTCGGCCACGTCGCTGAGTACCAGGAAGCCGTGTGCGAAGCCGGGCGGAATCCAGAGCTGGTTTTTCTTCCCGGCGGAGAGGATCACTCCGACCCAGCGGCCGAAAGTCTCACTGCCGCGACGCAGGTCGACGGCGACGTCGAAGACTTCGCCACTCATGACCTGAACCAGCTTGCCCTGAGCCTGCTGAACCTGGTAGTGCAGCCCCCGAAGGATGCCGCGCCGCGAGCGCGACCAGTTGTCCTGCACAAAGCTCGTCGGAATACCGTGCTCGGCATAACGCCGGGCTGAATACGTTTCGAGAAAGAAGCCGCGTTCGTCACCGTGGACGGTCGGCTGAATCTCTTTGACGTCCGGGATATCCGTGTCCCGCACCTGCATCGTGACGCTCCCTGCGGAAATAGGCTCAGAACAATCAGGGCGACCGGGGTTGGAGCGAGGCACGAGCGAAACCCCGGAATCTGGATCAGCCGGGGCTTCCTTCGCAGGCTCAGTCCAGCCTCGGCCACCCATGCAAGCTTCCACTCCCCAAATCGCCTGCTCTCCGAACCGCGGAGTCTATCGGGCCGGAACGAGCGGCGCAGCTTACCGCGGCTGACATTTCTACTGATTGTCAGGAACGATTGTGGCGATTTGGCCGGTGCCGCGCGGCAAAACGGTCGGCCCCACTCAGGACTCGCTTCGGATTTGCCGATTTTCCTGGTAGGTTGGCCACCCGAAATTCCGCACGCCGGCAGGGACAGCAGCGAGCGGGCGACTTCAGAGCGAAGGCTCAGCCCATCCCGCAGAAAGGAGCACAGCCGTGCGACCACAAAGCTCATCAACGGAGACAGTGCTGCACACGGAGGGACTCGTTGATCTGATCGAGGAAATCCGCCTGCGGACCTGGGCTCGGCAGAATTACACCGAGCCGAAGAACCGTGTCGCGTCGTGGCCGAACATCGTGCATGACGAAATGGAACGCCGCGACCTGGAACTGGAGCGGCAGGCGGTCTGAGCAGTGATCCGTAGGCCGGACCGAGCGGAGCGAGTTCCGGCAGCATGAGTAGAAATGCCGGAACTCGCTCCGCTCGGTCCGGCCTACGGATTTGCGACTGATTCCATTGCGTCTTGGAACGCTGCGGCAAATCCGTCGAGGTCGCACAGTGGCGAGGCTGCCATCGCTGGACGCAGGCTCGCGCGGATTTCAGTCAGACGTTCGCAGTCGGCAGCCAGCGCGGCGGCGATCTCAACGAAATCGTCGAAGCTCGACGCGATCGTTTCCGTGAACCCGGCGTTCGTCGAGTGTGACAGTGAGTGGCGGCTGGCGAAGCGGCCGCGCGGGCAGGTGACGACGGGCACGCCCATCCAGAGTGATTCGCAGGTTGTCAGGCCACCGGAATACGGCGTTGGGTCGAGCGAGATGTCGATCTCGCAGAATGTCTGCAGATGCTCGCCGTGCGTTGTGCCGCCACGGAAATCGAGCCGGCTGGCTACGACGCCGTGCTCGCCGAACTTCGCGACGAAACGGTCGCGAACACCGGGATCGTCAAAGCCACGATACTTGAAGATCAGCCGCGAATCCGGGACGCGCTGCAGCACCGACGCAAACAACCGGACGGTCTCGTCGTTGACTTTGCAGGGATTATTGAGGCAGCCGAACGAGACGTACCCGGCTTCCAGAGACGGCGGCAGTCCGGGGTCGGGCGCGTATTCGGGCGGCTGATAGCAGACATACCCATGCGGCATCCGCAGTGGCTGCTCGGAGTGCAGGCTCTCAAGTTCCTCGGGCACGTGAAAACGGTCACAGAGCAGCCAGTCCATCGTGTCGAGCCCCGTCGAGCCGACATAGCCGGCCCAGGAGATCTGAATCGGCGCGACGCGGCGGGCGAACACCGGCATCCGGTTGTCGTCGGTGTGTCCGGCGAGATCGAACGCGATATCGATCTCGTCCGCGAGAATCTGTTCGGCAAGCTGCTCGTGGCTGAGGTGCTTCGTGTCGCGCCAGAAGCCGGCACTCGCCCGCAGCCGCTGATTGAATTCGTCCTGCCCCGTCCGGTCCGAGTAGCAGTACGGCGTGAAGCGGTTGCGGTCGATCCGTTCGAACAGCGGGGCAAGAAAGATTCCGACCGGATGATTGCCGAGATCCGGCGAGACGAAACCGAGCCGCAGTGGTTCGTTCGGTCCGCGCGAGATTGGAGGCGGCTGTGGCAATAGACTCGCCGAAGTCGGCACGCAGAATCTGGCCGCCCAGTTTCGATGTTCGGCAAACAGAGCTTCGTCATCGATCGCTGGATCGTACTGCCGGGCGAAGACCAGTTCGCTGTGAATCGCGGCATCGTCCGGTGCCAGTTCTGCGGCCCGTTCATAGGTGACGATCGATTGCGGAATATCGCCTACCATCTTGTACGCATTGCCGAGTCGTGCAAAATGCCGTGCCGCCGGATGGGCAGCGACGAGTTTTTCGCACAGCGTGACGCTGTCAGAAAACCGACCGAGCTTGTTGAGCACACTGACCAGGTTGACCGACGCAGACGCGGAAGATTCGTCAAGTTCCAGCACGCGGCGATACGTCGCCTCCGCCGCGGCCTGCTCGCCGAGCGACTGCTGCACGACGCCGAGGTTGTAGTGATACATCGCCGCATCGGGCTTCAGTCGGACCGCCCGTTCAAGCCACGCGACCGCGTCGAAGTTCCGCCCCTGCAGATGCGCCGCGACACCGCGCAGGTGCCAGGCTTCCGGTTCCGCGTGGCACACCGAGAGCACCGCAACGCAGTTCTCTTCCGCCAGCCGGTAGTTCCCTTGGCGAAGAGTCTCGGCAGCACGTTCAAGGATTTCCTGGACGGTCGGCATGGCTGGCAGGTTGATTAAACAGGATCGGATCAGGAGATCGTTCGATCGGCCGGACAGACTGCAGCGTCCGGCACTTCGAGCGGGGGCCAATCTTCGCGTCTTAGCGGCTTCGCGTGAGCCATCAAACTCACGACAGAGGGATCCAGACCGCACCGGCAGCTCAATCTGCCGGCACATCGTGACAGACCTGACCGGACTCGGACGATCTCACGCGGCGGGATCCCGGGAACTGGCGTCGCCGCTTTGGATGCTCCTATACTCGAATACTTCGCTTCCGTTCGGCTGAAATTCCTCACCAAGCCGGACGCGAACTGCTGTCTGAAAACGCTGGCGCTTCGGAACACCCGCCGATGACACCTGGCGTCAAGAAAATGCTGTTAGGCTCGATGGCCGTTGCCGGCGTCGTTGGCATTCTGTCGATCGTCGATCTGGCGGCGGGATTCCCCTTCGCGGGGCAGATGGTTTTCGACATTATGTTTCTCGTGAGCGCCGCACTGGTCGGGTACATGGCGTTCGACGCGTACCGCGAGCTGACCTGATCGTTGCGGTTCCGCTCGCCCGAAGACTCTTCTGCCATCCTGCTTTGCTGACGAAGGCCGCTGACTGTGTCTGAAACCCGCGGCTCGCTGATCGGTCAGCTTTTTGCCTGGCTCCGCTGGCCTGTGGCGCTGGGGTTGCTCGTTTTCCTGGGCTGGCAGAATGAGGAACAGTTCAAGGAACTGTTGCAGAATCCGATTCGCTGGGAGTTTCTCGGCCTGGCGTTTCTGGTCTGCTTCAGCGCGATTGTGCTGACGTTTTACCGCTGGTTCCTGCTGGTCTGGGCCCTGGATTTCCCTTTCACCTTTCGAGACGCCCTGCGGCTCGGCTTTCTGGGATTCCTGTTTAACTACGTCTCGCCGGGAGCGGTTGGCGGTGATCTGGTCAAAGCCGTTCTGATGGTGCGCGAACAGAAGGAACGCCGCGCGGTTGCCGTCGCCACGATTCTGCTCGATCGAATCCTCGGCCTGCTGGCACTGCTGATCGTCGGCGCGTGCGCGTCGCAGTTCGTGGCCCAGAACATCCAGCGGCGTGACGAAATCGTGATGATTCTCTGGGGTGGCAGTCTCGCTGGGCTGGTGGGCCTGGTCGTGATGCTGCATCCGGCGACGCCGGGGTCGTGGTGGTTGCGGCTGCTGCAGAGACTGCCGAAGGTCGGCGGCATTGTGACCGATGTCGCTACAGCGATCTCGATGTATCAGTCGCGTCGACGCGTTGTCGCGCTGACGATGGTACTCAGTGTGTTCGGCCATTTTGGCATCATCTCCTCGTTCTACTTTTGCGCGCGAGCGATCGCTCCAGTGGCTGACGTCCCGAATTACGCAACTCATCTGCTGCTGATCCCGCTGGCAGAAATCGTCGGTGTCATTGTGCCCTTTCCGGGAGGAGTTGGAGCACTCGAATGGGCAGTAAGGACCGCGTATCAGCTCGCCGGAGCCGCTGGTGGTGTCGGCCTGCTCGCTGCTGGAGCGTACCGCGCGACGACGATCTTCATCGCCGGTATTGGTGGGATCTATTACGCCTCAGCCCGTCGCCAGATTCAGCGCCTGATGGACGCCGAACGGCAGTCGGATTCCGAAAGTGGCCAGGCAGACCTGATTGGTCAGTCGTAGGCAGGTTTTTCCAAAACCTGCTGATTCGCAGCGAACAGGAAGTTCTGTCGCACCATGCTCGTTCGACACGAAACGCGATCCGGTCCGAGTCTGCTTTCTGATGGCCGATTCTCACCTCGACGTGCGGTTGGAGTTTCCGCTCCGCCGAAGCTCCGGTTTCGGAGAAACCGGACTACAACTGCCGCTTCGACATCTCTGCGGGTATCCTGCGCGCCTGTCAGCAATCAAGACCGTACACGCTTCGTCCTGCAGGCTGGTTCGACATGAACACATCCGACTTCTCAACAACAGCCCGTTCCCGGCGCACGTTTCTGTCCGACATCGGCATGGGCTTCACTGGGCTGGCGCTCAGCGCGATGCTGCATGACGACGGCATTCAGAAAGCATCCGCCGATACCGAGCACGTCGTCGAAAACCCACCGCCGAACGGCAAGCCACATTTTCCTCCGAAGGCGAAGAGCGTTATCTGGATCTTTACAGTCGGAGGAACAAGTCACGTTGAGTCGTTCGATCCAAAACCGCTGCTCAACAAGTACGCCGGCCTGTCGATTAACGAAACTCCGCACTCAGACGTCCTGCACAAGTCCTATCTGGATGACAATCTGCGGGTTGTCGTGCCGAACGACGCCAACGGGCACATCTGGCCGACGGTCTATCCGCTGCAGGTTGGGTATGCCAAACGCGGAGAAAGCGGCATCGAGGTTTCCGACTGGTGGCCGCATCTGAGTACCTGCATCGACGACGTCGCCGTGCTCCGTTCGATGTGGACAACGGACAACAACCACGGTGCCCAGCTTCAGTTTCACACCGGTCGGCACCGGCTCGATGGCTTCTTCCCGACGATCGGCTCATGGGTGCATTACGGGCTGGGGACGCTCAACGAGAACCTGCCGCAGTTTGTCGTAATGGGGACTCCAATCGCCGACTGCTGCGGCGGTCAGCAGGCGCACGGAGCGAACTATCTCGGCCCTGAACATGATGGCGTGCAGCTCAAAGTCGATCCGAAAGATCCGCTGCCGTTCGCGGTCCCCGACCGGGCAATGTTCCGCGAAGAGCAGCAGGCGGAGTTCGAGTTGCTTAACCGGCTGAACCGGCTCTCACAGGTCGAGTACCCCAGCGACGACAAACTGCGGGCACGCATCAAGTCGTACGAACTGGCGTTCCGGATGCAGTCGGCGATTCCGGAAGTCATGGACCTCGAAGCGGAAACGCAGGACACGCAGCAGTTGTACGGACTGGCTGACAAAGAGGCGTCGACGTTCGGCCGGCAGTGTCTGGCGGCGCGGCGGCTCGTCGAACGCGGATGTCGCTTCGTGCAACTGTTTCACGGCAGCAATGGTGGCGCCGGAGCCTGGGACGCGCACAGCAATCTTCAGACCGGTCACGCGCGACTCTGCCAACAGATCGATCAGCCGATCGCCGGCCTGCTGAAGGATCTCAAACAGCGCGGGATGCTCGACGACACGCTGGTCGTGTGGGGCACCGAGTTCGGCCGCACTCCGGGTGCTCAGAACAGTAACGGTCGCGATCATCACCCGTTCGGCTTTTCCTGCTGGATGGCCGGCGGCGGCATCAGAGGCGGCATTGTTCACGGCGCAACCGACGAACTCGGTTTCCACGCCGCCGAGAACCGCCATTACGTGACCGATCTGCACGCCACTGTGCTGCACCAGCTCGGCCTGAACTCACGGCGTCTCGAGGTTCCCGGTCGCAAGCGACTCGACATCGACCACGGCACGCCGATTCACGACATCATCGCGTGAGCAGACAACGTCCGGTCGCTCACAGCAAAGACCGGCCGGTGGGAACCGGCCCTACTCAATGGAACTCCCTGATGTCTGTTGATTTTCACGCGGTTGGTTTTCCGGCGGACCTTGCTGATCCGTCCGGAGCGGCTCCGGCGACGAGTATCGCGTTTACCGAAGGGCCAGCAGCCGCTGCAGACGGCTCGGTTTATTTCAGCGATATCGCCAACAACCGGATCATGTGCATGCGGCCGGGCGGTCAGCGGGCGGAAGTGTTTCGTGAACCGAGCGGGCGGGCGAACGGACTGCTGTTTGATGCTCAGGGGCGACTGCTCGCCTGCGAAGGCAATGAGTTCGGTGACAATGACGGCAATCGCCGTATTACGCGGACCAATCTGCAGACCGGCGAGGTCGAAGTTCTGACCGACCGTTTCGAAGGCAAACGTTACAACGCCCCGAATGATATCGCGGCACTGAGCAATGGACTGATCTTCTTCACCGATCCGTGTTACGGTGATCGAGCGACGATGGAACTCGATCACGATTCCGTCTACCGGATCAATCTCGACGGCAGCGTCGATCGCGTCATCACGCAGCCCGAGATTCAACGACCGAACGGGATCGCCATCAGCCCTGACGAACGCACGCTGTACCTCGTCGACAGTTGCCCGGTTGTCGGCGGCAATCGGAAAATCTGGGCGTTCGATCTCTCTACCGACGGCGAATTGAGCGGTCAGCGCGAGGTGATCGACTTCGCTCCCGGCCGCGGCGGTGACGGGATGGTGGTCGCTCAGAACGGGGACCTGTACATCGCGGCGGGAATCAGCCGGCCTCGCGGGCCGCACGAGGCGACGACGGTGCCTTCGGGTATCTGGATCGTCTCGCCAGACGGAACTGTCAAAGGCCGCATCCCGATCGTCGAAGACGTTCTGACCAACGTGACGTTCGGCGGCGACGATCTGCGGACTCTGTATATCGCCGCGGGCAAGACGCTGTTTTCCATCCGCGTCGAAACGCCAGGCTACGTCGTGCATCGGCGAAGTTGATTACAGATCCCGCATTGCTTCTGACGCAAAGACGCTGAGCCGCAAAGTTTCGCAAAGCAGATAAGTCGCAATGGTCGGTAGACTGCGCGTACGAAATAGACGCGTCGCTCAGCAGAGACGACATGTTGAGGCTTCGCGTTTCTCGGCGCCTTCGCGGCTTTGTGTCAGATGTGCAATTTAGAATTGCTCGCACAGAGTGATTCCCATTGGCGTGATTGACGCTGACTACATCTGACAGGACTCGCGGAATGACGGAACCGACGGCCGCCGAATCGTTTCTGACTGAGTGTGGCGGTCTGCACTGCGGCAGCGTGCTGGCTGATCCGCCGTGGCAGTTCAGCAATCGCACAGGCAAGGTCGCGCCGGAACATCGACGGCTGAATCGTTACGGCACGCTGACACTCGATGAGATCAAAGCCATTCCCGTTCATGCCGCTGCGGCAAAGCGGAGTCACCTTTATCTGTGGGTGCCCAACGCACTGCTGGCTGAAGGTCTCGCTGTCATGGACGCGTGGGGTTTTACCTACAAGACAAATCTCGTCTGGCACAAGGTCCGCAAAGACGGTGGTCCCGACGGACGGGGCGTCGGCTTTTACTTTCGGAACACGACTGAGCTGGTGCTGTTCGGCGTGCGCGGGTCGCTGCGGACACTGCCGCCGGGCCGCTCACAGGTCAACATTCTCCGCACGCAGAAGCGCGAGCACTCGCGCAAGCCCGACGAGCTGTATTCGATCATCGAAGAGTGCAGCCCCGGCCCGCGACTCGAACTGTTCGCCCGCGGCCAGCGGCCCGACTGGCACCAGTGGGGCAATCAGGTCGAGGATTATGAACCGGACTGGCCAACGTACTCGAACCATAGCCAGGCAGAGCGCGGCGCGAGTTCGTAAGCATGATCAGGTCAGCAGGTCGAGAAATCCGCGCATCTCGGCCTCGTTGTGCGCATCACCGATCCGCTGAGCCGCGGCAATGCCGGCTTCGATGATCTCGCGGGCCGCATCCGCCTCACCATCTTTCGCCAGCAGTCGCGCCCGCTGGAAGTACGCTCCGACGTAATCGGGATGCGTTTGGTTGATCGCGGCGAGCTGTGCGATGGCTTCGTCAACGTCACCGTCACTGGCCGTTGCCATAGCCAGCGCGTACTGCAGGAAGACGTCCCCGGGATTCGCCTCCAGCATCGCCGCAAGCTGTTTTCGGTCTGCCATCGAGTGAACCTGTGCGGGTTGTAGCGATTTCGGAATTCCAATCTGCGGCTTCAGCCAAAGTCACTGCCGGAAGCACATTCCTGCCGGAATCCGGTCAGAGCGCGGCGATTGTGACGATTGCTGCCTGCTGAGCAAGCGGGCTCTCGAAGGTCGGAGTTGACTTCACACGCTCGCCTGTCAGTCACTTGAGCGATGGTCCATCGCAGTGCAGCAGAAACCGGTCTTCAGTCTGTGCTGACCGGCAAAGTCGGACGGCAGTTCGCCGTGGTCCGTTCAGGCAAGCTGTGCGAGGTCAGTCGCAGTCGTTCAAGCATCGCCGGTTGACTCGCCGATTGTGCAACTCGCGGGGAAATGAGGCACCGCAATCCGACCAGGGCGATGGAACGCACTGTGTGAGTCGGAGTTCGTCTGTCGATCAGCAACCGATACGCCCACATGATGAACCGATTCATCCAGCTCGGACTGTGTGCCTTCGCACTCGCACTTCCAGTCCAGGAATCCCTTGCCGACACGTCCGCTCGCGAAACGCCGGTTGTCCGTGCAATTCGCCGCGCCGAAGCCGCCGTCGCGAATATCCATAGCGAAAAGACGGCCGACGATTCCGGCTCGCTGTTTTCGATCGAGCGGAACCGCAAGATCAACGGCATGGGCACCGGCATCATCATTGATGAGCGAGGCTATATTGTCACGAATCATCACGTCGTCGATGGCGTGGATTCGCTGCGAGTCACACTGCGGGACGGCTCGGCTTATCAGGCTCAGGTCGTTTCCTACGATCGCAAACACGATCTGGCGATCATCAAAATCAACGCGTCTCGATCGCTGACAGTCATGCCGCTGGGCACGTCGTCCGACCTGATGCTCGGTGAAACGGTCATCGCCGTCGGCAACGCGTATGGTTACGAGAACTCAATGACTGGTGGTCTGATCAGCGCTCTGTCACGCGACGTCGACGTCAACGAGAAGCAGTCGTACAAGAACCTGATTCAGACTGACGCGAGCATCAATCCTGGCAACAGCGGCGGCCCGCTGATCAACCTCGATGGCGAGGTGATCGGTATCAACGTCGCCATCCGCGCCGGTGCTCAACGAATCGGCTTTGCCATTCCGATCGACGACGCCCGACAGATCATTGCTCAACTGCTGAGCGTCGAGAAACTCAGTCACACTTGGCACGGCGTCGTCGGCACGGACATCAAGTCGGGTTCGCTGCGACAGTTTGTGGTTGATCAGACGGTCGCGAGCGGTCCTGGTGCTCAGGCCGGCCTGCAGTCGGGAGACGTCATCATCAAAGCGGGCGACGTCAGTGTGATCGATGCCGCGGACTTCGAACGGGCGTGCCTGGGCAAGAAGCCCGGCGAAGTCATTCCCGTCACGGTGAAACGCGGCAACGAGACGGCTGACGTGACGCTGACGCTGAGCCATGTTTCCGGCCGCGAGTCGTACGGCACAATCGTCCGGGCGAACAACTCGGACCATAACGGAGCGAACGATCGCTTCTGGCAGATGTTCGGGATGCGTCTTGCAAAACTGCCGAACGGCCAGCGATCGTTGACCGGATCACGATACCGCGGCGGAATGCGGGTCACCTCGGTGAGGCAGAACGGCCCGGCCGCACTCAACGGAATTCAGGAAGGCGATATTCTGGTCGGCCTGCACGTCTGGGAAACCGTCAGTTTTGAAAACGTCAGCTACGTCGCCGAGCATCCGCAACTGAAGTCGTTCTCGCCGCTGAAGTTTTACGTGCTGCGAGGCGAAGAAACGCTGTGGGGCCACCTGCCCGTGACGGAGTAGTCGCCGCCGCGAGTTCCGGCTTTCCGTTTTCAGAATCTGATAGACCACCGTCTGGTGGACTCCGGGCATCTCACACGAAATCACAAGGAATTCTGGCGACGAACCCCGCTTTGCGCCTTCGCGCCTGTGTGTGAGACATGCAGCCCGACGTGCAGATCATCCGGCACGGCGCAGAGGTTCGCTGTCCGGTGTGGTCTCGGTCTTGCCGGCTTTGATTCGTGGCTTTGACTTCCAGCGACGGTGAACCCAGAAGTACTGGTCCGGGTGGCGGCGGATCGCGGACTCAAGTGCTGACGTGAATTTCTGTGTGAGTTCCTGAATCTGATTGCCGTCGCTCAGCTCGCGCGGATCGATGACGGCTTCGCAGCCGAGTTCGTATCTGACCCAGCGATTGGAATGCGAGGCATCCGGCAGACGCACCGCATAACCGACACAGATCAGTGCGTCGTAGCGCAGCGCGAGCAGGGCAATCGACTTGTACGTCGATGCCGGGCGACCGAAGAAGTCGACGAAGCAGCCGCGACTGCCGGCGTCCTGGTCCGCGAGCAGCGCGACGTGTCGGCCGTTCTGCATCCGATCCTGCATCTCGGCTCCGCCACCGTCCTTGTCGATCATGCGGTGGCCAGTTGATTCGCGGAAGCGACGGAACCAGTCGTCAAGCCACGGGTTGTCGAGCGTTCGCGCGACGACGCCCATGTCGAAACCGAACAGGCCGAACGTCGCGACGGCGACCTCCCAGTTGCCGAAGTGGCCACTGAGCAGGATCACCGGCCGGCCCGAGCACATGGCCTGAATTACCTGGTCCTTGTTGCGGAACTCGATGACATCGAACACGTTTTCACATCGTACGTGGCGTGAGAACTGCACGACTTCGCAGACCAGACGGATCAGACTCTGCCACATGCGAAAGATGATTCGATCGATCTCCTCGGCGGAATACTGATCGCCGAATGAGTCGCGAATGTTCTGTGTCGCGATGTCGTACCGCGTCATCTTCTTTGGGAGAATGCGTGTCAGCAGCGTCGCAAACCCCCATGCGATCACTCGCTGCACGCGGACCGGCAGTAGCCCGATCACAGCAATCAGGCTGCGAAATGCGGCGTATTCGAGCAACCGTCGAGCCCGCAGCCAGTGTTTTCGATTCAGTCGTTGCATGAACGCGGTCACTCCATTGACCGATGTTTGTGATTATTGGCGCCGGGTGCCGGTCGAATGCAGCAAAGCCAACCAGAGAACACTAGCCAGACATTTACAGGTAAGCCTCACTGCGCTCGGCTCACTCGACGAGGGAGACTCTCGATCGATTGTTCTGCGAGGTCAAGACACGCTGCTGCGACAGCGGTCAGGCGTCGATTTCGAGGCGGCGGCTGGTGTTGTCTTCTTCCTGGGCGAGGAACCGCTGAGCGGCCTGCGTTGGGCGGGCTCCGATTGCTTTGATCGCTGAGTCAGGAACTTTTTCGAGCGGCGTATACTGCGGGTGATGATGCTCGTACACAGGATTGTTGTGCCGGGCGTTGTAGCAGCAGATCAGTCCCCAGCGGGGATTGTCGCTGAGGTTCGCGTCGGAGCGGTGCAGAAGATTGCTGTGAAAGAACAGAGCCGTGCCGGGCTCCATTTCACAGTAAACCAGCTCGAACCGCTTGAGACACTCATTGACGCGTTCGAGATCGGCGCCGGTCTGTTCACCCTCGAAGCCGTGATCGATCCGGCCCATCCGATGCGATCCGCGCAGCACCTGCATACAGCCGTTTTCCTGCGTGCAGCGATCGACGGCGATAAACACGCTGAGCATGTCCGGGAACAGGCAGCCGTTCCTGTACCAGTAACCGTAATCCTGATGCCATTCCCACGCTCCGCCGACCTTCGGCTGCTTGGCACTGAGCTTCGAGTGGTAGTGGTAAACCTCGTCGCCCAGCAGTTGCTCGGTCGCGTCGACAATACGTTCGCTGCGTGCAATCGTTCCGTAGATGTCGTCGCCAGGGTGATTCCAAAGCGACAGGTTCGTGCGTCGGCCCTCAGCATCACGGACCGCCATCGCGTGCTTCTGCAGAACCGCGTCGGCCCGGCAGGCTTCCTGCAGCAAACGCGTTTCTTCAGCGTCCAGCAGGTCCTCAATGAAGAGGTACCCGTCGGCGTCGAACTGAGTGACCTGCTCGGTAGTCAGCAGACTCGACATCCTGAGGTTCCTGAATCACTCTGACGCAAAGCCGCGAAGTCTCAAAGAGAAACGCAAAGTTCAGACGAGACGCTTGCTGACGGCTTCCAGATCGAATCCAAAGACCGATTGGAACTCTGTTGGGATTCTTTGTGAAGCTTCGCGGCTTTGCGTCAGAAAGATGTGTGAGCCGTTGCCACTACTGATTCCACTCGCCGGAGAACACTTCGGTGGCCGGGCCCGTCATGTAGACGTCGCCGGATTCAGCCCATTCGATTTCGAGATCGCCGCCGCGGAGATGCACGGTCACGCGACGCTCATTGACGCCCGCGAGAACTCCGGCAACGACTGAGGCGCAGGCTCCGGTTCCGCAGGCGAGCGTCTCGCCCGAGCCGCGTTCCCAGACGCGCATCCGCGTCTCGGTCGGAGAGAGCACCTGAATGAATTCGGCGTTGATCTTCCGCGGAAAGGCCGGATGAACTTCGACCTGCGGACCGATGTTGAGCACCCAGTCGTCAGTGACTTCATCGACGAACGTGACCGCGTGTGGATTGCCCATCGAAACGCAGGTGACTTCGAGCGTCCTGTTGCCGATCTGCAGCGGCGCTTTGACCGGCGGATCGCCGGGCAGCTTTGTCGGGATTTCGGCACTCGTCAGGATCGGTTGAGCCATGTTGACCCGGACGCGGTCGACAAGCCCGTTCGACGTCGAACACTGCAGCGTCAGGACACCGCGGCCGGTTTCAATCTGCAGTTCATCCTTCTTCGCGATCCCGTGGTCGTAAACGAACTTCGCGACGCAGCGGACGGCGTTACCGCACATTTCGGCTTCCGAACCGTCGGCGTTGTACATCCTCATGCGGGCGTCGCCGCGTTCCGACGGGCAGATCAGCACGAGGCCGTCGCCACCGACTCCGAAATGACGATCGCTGATCTGACGAGCAAGTTCCGGAACATCGCCGAGTTCAACAGGCTCAAAGCAATTGACATAAACATAGTCATTGCCGGCCCCGTGCATCTTGGTGAAACGCATTGTCTGACTTCCTGAATGTGCCTGAGCTGGAACGTTCGACGATCTTCGCGAATGTTGGGGACGGACTCCACTGAAGTGTGCCATGTTCGCGGGAGAGCCGGTTCAACTTCCGGATTTGGCAGGAGCCGGCAGAACGGCTTCCGGGACTGACAGGCTGTGGTCGATGGCGGATTCCGGGGCCGGAATGTCCTTGTGGCTGCGGACACTGTCGCCGGTCACCAGGACCGAGAACGTGGTCCCGGCGGGGCTGGACTCGGTCAGTTCGATCCGGCCGTTGGTCCGGCGTTCGAGAATCTGCCGGCAGACAAACAGGCCGAGCCCCGTGCCGGTCTCCTTCGTCGTGAAGTATGGCTCGAAGATTGTCGCCTGGTGCTCATTCCTGATGCCGTGGCCGGTGTCTCGGACAGCGATGCGGACCCAGCCGGCTTCGAGGCTCGTCGCGATTTCAATGGTGCCGCCTTCGGGCGTCGCGTCCATCGCGTTAAGAATCAGATTCAGGAAGACCTGCACCAGCTCGTCGTGAACAACGCGGATCGCGGGAATCTCGTCGGCGTAGCGGGTCAGAATCCGCTTACCTTTCCGCCGCTTGTAATACTTGGCGATGCTGAGTGCCGATTCGACGATCTGGTGAATATCGCACAGGCTTTCCTGCGTCGTCGCCGGTCGGCTGAAATCGACGAGTTCCCGCAGTGTGCCCTGAATGCGGCGTAGCTGGTCGCCGATCATGACGTACCGCTCCTGCGTCTGAACGTCGTCGGTGCGGCGTTTCAGAATCTGGACCAGCGAGCTGATCGCCGCCAGCGGGTTGCCGACCTCATGAGCGATCCCGGCGGCCAGCAGTCCGAACGCCGCCTGCTTCTCGTGCTGAACGAGCATCGCCTGCGATTCGCGAAGCTCCTGCGTGCGCTCCTGGATGGTGGTTTCAAGCTGCTCGTTGACCTGTCGCAACCGGTCGCTGGCTTTACGGCCGAGGTTCGCCAGACGAGTACTGGCCCACGTGACCCAGCCCATCGAAACGACCATGATCGTCCACGGCACGATGGACGACGTCGGCACGGCCAGCAGCAGAATGGTGTAACCGGTCGCGTGAAACAGGAACGTCGCATAAGTGATCTCGGGCGAGTAGCGGATTGCGCAGACCAGCAGCGACAGGAAGTAGTAAAACCGAAACGCGCTGTCCTGACCGAAATCAAAGTAGCATAGCAGGCTGATGAAAAACGCTTCGAGCAGCGAGACGGCAAGCGGCCAGTCACTGAGAAACACCTTGCCGCGATGGCTCCACAGCGTGTCGATCGCGACGTACAGAACTCCGATGCTCAGCGTGAAATTCAGCACTGGAATGCTGTGCTGCGAGTATTTCTCCGGCGAGCCGCTGCCCGCCAGATTGACCAGCAGAAAGCCGACGATCACGCCGAACCAGCGAATGCGGACGGTGATCGCTTCGGCCTCAAGGTCGAACCGGTTCGGGCTGTAGTCGGCAGAAGTGCGGGACACGGAAAATCCGAAGCAGCGGTTTTCGAGACGGATGGAGAATTCGACGGAGGCGTCGCTTAAATCAATGAGCCTGATTATGTGACACTGGTTCCGCGTCTCTTTGCAGCACGGACAATCCTGGTCGTGCTACCGGAATCGTTTCGAGTGTACTGAACGCTTCCAGTGCCCGACTCACACAATCGCATTCGTTGAGTTAGCGGGCTGAGAACGTCTTCGTGTTGAGAGCGACAGGATCTAGACTGCCGGTCGGAAGTCCCTTTGTAACGGTTGAGTCATTCGTTTTCACCGACCGGCAGGGCAGTTCCGGCAGCGAATCGGCGGGCAGCCCGGAGTTGGGAGACAGCTCTTGTGTCACGAACGGAATCGATCACGAACGCTTACGCAGTGTCAGAACACCAGCCGTTGCCGGTTAACCAACCGCAACAGTGTGAGTCTCAGGATCTGCGGCCGGCCGGCGAACTCGCGCCCGAACAGTTCGCCGAACTGAAGCTGCTTGAAGCACAGACGCTCGCAGACGAGGCCGGTCCCGGAACGGCGATTGATACTCTGCGGGCTACCTTGCGTGAGATTCCGGATTTCGCCGCGGCCTGGCAGCAGCTTGCTGACTGGTACCGGATGCTGAACGACGGCGTGGGACTGCTCGAAGCGACCCGGCACCTGGCACGTCTCCGGCCGGACGATGCAGCCGCGCTGGCCGCGCATGGCGAGGCACTCGCGAAATCCGGCGACCGGGCACTGGCTGAGCAGCACTTTGCACTGGCGCTGCAGCTTGATGGGACATCGACGTTCTCCGGCTTCTGGCTGTTCGATCTGCTGTTTGCCGAGCAGCGGTTTTCCGATGCGGACCACATTCTGTCGCGACTTCGTCAGCACGGAGCGGATGGACCGTTTCTGTTCGGTCGCGAAGCCCAACTGGCCGCAGCCAGCGATGACAAAGCGGCCGCAAATGAAAAGCTGACGGCCATCTGTCGCTGCAAGGGAGACGTTCGCTGGCCGTTGCACGCGGCGGTGCAGGCTCTGCGAAAAGCCGGCTGGCGGTTCGACGTCCGAGATGTTCTGGAATCCGCCATGCAGCGGCCGGATGTCAATCCGGAAGTCGGGTCGCTGTGGATGCGCGTCGCAGTCGCGGACGGCAGCCTGCCGACGGACGCCGAACTGCGCGAACTGGCGAGTCGACACGCGGCCGGACTGCAGGCGGTGGCGACGCTCGGAGAAGCGCTCCGCGAGGCCGGGCACGCAGCGTCGGCCGTGGCATTCGTTCTGCGAAATCAGCACTGGCTGCGCGGGTCGACGACGCTGTGGGGAATGGGTGGCTACGTGCTCGCGACCGAGTTGCGATATCGCGAAGCCATCGCCTGGATGACCGACTGGCGGGGGCGGTCCGACGCGGCGGCCTGGATGCTGTTTAACCTGGTCGAAGCCCTGCGGGCGACCGGCGACGACGCGACCGCCCGGCAGGCGGGTGAGCAAGCGCTGACACTCCCGCCAGATCACACGCACGATTTACATCGCGTCTGGCTGGCATTCGATCGGCCGTTCGAGCAGCCGGAACTGCTGGAGTACGTCGCGACGGCGATCTCGACCGAAAGCCTGTCCGAAGGTTCAAAGTTTCTACACGGCCTCGTCTCAGCAATGTTTGAGGCTGGCGTCGCTGGTCACCGGCAGTTGCCGTTCGCAGACGTTCGGAGCAGCGTCGACGCCGCGATCGAAAAGTACCGATCCCAACTGCGACGCGAACCCGGACACCGACGGTTTCTGCACAAAGCGGTTCGCCAGATCGTCGCCTGCTACGACGGCTGGGCTCCGAAACTGTGGCGACTGTCAAAGTCGCTCTACTGATCGCGTCAGGCAGCTCGCCGAACCATCCGCTCAGCCGCGAGCAGCGATCGCGGCACGGGCTTCTTCTGTTGCGACGCGAGCCTGACGGGCTTTGAGAATGTTCTCGCGGAAGATCTCCGGGCGAGGGATCCCGCTGATCGTCAGCAGAACGTCACCTTTCGCACCGACGAGCGTCAGATCGCCCGCGTGGTAAAACTCCTGCCCTGGCTGGACCGTCAGTTCGACGTCCTCGATATCGGTCAGGGCGGCTCCACGAAGCTGGTGTGCTCCGATGACCGACCAGACCTGCACCGAGCGGTTCGTCAGCGTGTACTTGACCCCGGTCAGCTTCTGCAGAACGTAGACCAGCACACCTGGCACAGACAGCGGCAAAGCGAAGATCAGGTATGACAGCTTGACACCCCAGATTTTCACGGGGATCGAGTCGCAGATCGAGCCAATCAGACGGCCAAGCCCGGTCGCAGCGATCGACGGATAGCGCGAACGGACTTCGGTTTCGGAACTGGAGCTGACGCCACAAATCGGCTGAGTTGCCAGAGTTGCCATAATTGGAAGATCCCTTGAGGACGCCGGCGTGCGATTGTCCCGCCGGAACTGCAGTCAATTGAGCCGGGGACGCTATCAAACCGCACATTCCGAATCCAGTTAGCGGGAACCGGAGGAACGGCAGCTTCTCGGCCACCGGACACGGAGTTCTCTGACCGGATAAGGACGAAAACCGCTGGCCGGACCGAGCGCAGCGAGTTCCGGCAGCGTTTCTAATTGGACAGCGCCACTTTCGGTTGCCGTACAAGCACGAAGCGCAAGCGAGTGAGTCATTTACGTCAAACACACTCGCTTGCGCTTCGTGCTTGTATCCTCGCACATTTCGCCAACGTGGCGCTGTCCGACTAACAGGATGCCGGAGCGGCGCTGTGATTGATCCGACCAGCGACTCACTCCCTCGCCACTCCAGCCAGTTCCAGCGTTTCCCAGAGGCTCGGGTCGGACGCAAAGGGGAACGCCGCATCAACGGACAGGCAGACGTCACCGAGTTCCGAGTCGCGGAGCATCCAGTAGAACCCGAGCTGCGGGCTGTCGTCCGGGTCAAACCCGTTCAGCGTTTCCGCCGGCAGCCAGAATTCGAGTCGGTAGCCATCGTCGAGCGTTTCCGTGGCAGCCTGAAACGTCTCGTGCGGAAACAGCGCAGCATCCTCACTGGCCCGCGGCACCGGGAGCTGTCGGACGAACGGTTGCAGGCCGTCGTCCCCGCCACCGTTCGGCAGTACACAGAAGAAATGGCACAGCCGGTTGGCCCGGTGAATCGTCCGCGCACTGCGAGTATGAATCCAGAGTTGAAAGCCGTCGGTCTCGTCCGGCCGATCCGGGTTCGACACCGGCGGATGCTGCTTACCGTGAACCTCAACCGCGAAACCAAGCCCGGCCTCGTTCCAGCCACAACGAACGTCAACCTGAGCCTGCGCCGCAGTGAAGTCCGCGCCCGGCCGAAAGATCCGGTGCTCT
This sequence comes from bacterium, assembly GCA_016124895.1. Taxonomy (GTDB): domain Bacteria; phylum Planctomycetota; class Planctomycetia; order Planctomycetales; family Planctomycetaceae; genus JAPOLP01. The sequence goes on along the minus strand of WGMU01000015.1, from coordinate 64,069 downwards.
TCGCCGAGGTCGAGCAGTCGTTTACCGCGTCGAGGAATTCCGTCGGCACGCGGCACCGGGAAGGCAAAGCGAAAGGCAAACGATGGCGGGATGATCTGATTCATCGACGGACGATCATATTTCTGTGGATCGGTACTGTTCCGCGCCGCACTGCAGGCACTCGCAGAAAGACGGCCAGCCAGTCGAGTCTCAACTCTCGATCAGCACCGGTTCTTTCCGAGCCCGCGTGTAAAGCTCGCGCCATTCGGGCGAGCCGTCATCCGGTTTCAGCTTCGTAAAGACGCCTCGCTCGAAATACGGAATCTGGCCGCGCTGACCGGCAGTCAGCATGAAGTTCACCTTGCCATTGTTGGCAATGTACATCCTGCGGCCGTCGGGCCAGGTCGTCTCGATCAGCCGTTCGGGCTCGGGTCGTCGCGGTGGCTTCGGGACTTTGAGCTTCTCAACCGTTGCCCAGTCGATGTCGATGCCCAGCCCCGGACCTTTCGGAATATTCGAGTAGCCATCTTTGACGACGATTGGCTGCGTCGTCAGTTGGTGCGTGTAAAGCTGGTGGCAGTTGACCGCGGGCCAGGTCGCGTGACTCATCACCGCGCCGAAATGCTTCGACCAGGTCGCGGTGATATCCGTGCCGACCATCTGCAGCCAGAACTTCAGATCGGCCATCGCCGCGACGGTCCCCTCCTCTTTGACGCGGCTCGCTCCGCCGCCGATCACGAAGCCGTCACAGACTTCCTGCCGGATTGCGACGACGGGCGGCGGACTGCCGTAGTGCATGGCAACGGGCACGTTCGGCGTGGCTTTGCGGATCGCCTGATTACCGGCGATGTCCGACTGAAAGATCGGCGTCTCCCAGATCGCGATCTGCGGATACTTCGCGGCCAGTTCCTTCAGGATCGGGATGCCGCGTTCGGCGTCGAGCAGCGTGTCGTTAAAATCGAGCGCGATGTGAAAGTCCGGCGGCACCGCCTTCGAGGTCTGCTCGCACATGGCCCAGACGTCGAACCACGGCCGGCCTTTCGTTTTGTAAGCCCGGTAACCCTGCCGGTAAGCCTCGGCACATTCGGCGGCCATGTCTTCCGGCGAGGTGTCAATGTTCCACCAGGCGAGCGGCGTCCGGTCATGAACCCGCGTGCCGATCAGTGCGTAAGCCGGAACGCCGCACGCTTTGCCGACCGCGTCGAACAGAGCCATCTGCAGACCGGCGCCCAGCTCATCGTCCCACATCAGGTCGACGGCGTTCTTCCCCTGAGCCCGTGCGACGTCGTCATCACCGGTCGCTCCCCACGTGTAGTAGAGCAGCGTCTCTCCGTGCCCGACATGTCCGGACTTCAGCGTGACCGAGCAGATTTCCGAGTACATCCAGTGCGGAATCTCACGCGACATGTTGCGCTGAGGAACTTCGCGAAACGGCACCTTGACGGTCACTCGATCGATCTTCGCGATTTCGAACGCCGGACTCGCTGGCGGCTCTGCTTCCGCCCGAGGCAGCGCATCGAACAAATCCCCGAGTGCGACGCCAGCAGTGACTGCAAAGCTCGATTTCAGCAGGTTGCGTCGAGTGAGCGTGTTTATCTGCATCGAGACCGTCCTCAGTAGATTGGGTTGTTTGATCCGCAGCCGAAGGCGCAGGCGTTCTGCCTGACGTCACAGGGAGGCCAGAACCAGTAATGTCAGAACGCCGTCGCCTTCGGCTGCGGGTCAAACGAGTTCACTCTGTCGGGGGCAGCAGCTTCTCGATCGTGTGCTGCAGGTCGCGGCCGCGGACGTCGAACTGAGCGACCTTGCCGTCGGGGCCGACGATCATCAGGGTCGGAATCGTCCGGACGAGATACTTCTCGCGCAGTGCCGCGACGTCGTTTTCGTTGACGATCTGCCGCCACGTCATCTGCTGCCGCTGAGTAAACGCAGAGACAAGCGACTCGTCGCCATCGAGGCTGACGCCGATGATTTCGAAGCCGCGCTCGCGATATCTGCTGTAAAGCTCGCGCAGGTTCGGCAGCTCTTCGATGCACGGCGCACAGTTCGTCGCCCAGAAATCGATCAGCACGATTTTGCCGCCGAGTGTCGACAGGTCGACCGTTTCGCCGGCCGTATCCGGCACATTGATCTCGGGTGCCGGGTGATCGACGAGGTCAATCTTGGCCGTCAGATTGTCGCACAGGCCGCGCACGTCGGCGTTCAGAAAGAAGCGATTGGCAAGCTGCGAGTAGACTTCGCGAGCGGCAGCAAAATCGCGAGCCATCCTCAACTGCGTAGCGAAACGGCGACCGAAATCGATCATCGCCCCGCCATTGCTGAGCCGCGCGAACCGCAGCAGGCCATTGAATTCCTGAACGGCCTCGTCGTTCTTCCCACTTTTCGCGAGCCCGATCACGCGGACCTGCTGAGCCAGCGACTTGAGCGGCTCCATGACCATCGGTTCGGCCAGAACGGCATCCGCGTGCGCGACGGCGTCGGCTTCGAGGTCGTTCTCCAGCGCCGCGACCAGCAGCCACTGCCGCGCGGCGAATGTGTCTGCCGCGTCCGGATGATCGGCGACGTACTTCGTAATCCGCTCAAACGTCCGCCGCTGCTCGGCGCCCAGAACATTCTCGAACGACTCGGTGGAATCTCCATCAGCCGCCCAGACGCCGTGGCAGAACAGCAGGATCAGTAACGCAAATAAAGACAGTCGCGGCATGGCAGACTCACGATTCAGCGAAGTCGCGGTAAAGGAAATTGAACCAGCGTTATTCGGTCGCAACGGGTTCAGTAGACGATTCTTCGGCAGGCTCGGAAACAGATTCCTCAGCAGGTGATGACGAGACACCCAGCGCTTCGTCAATCGCCGTGTCGAACTCGTCGGCAAAATTGACCTCGGGGACTTCTTCCGCGACGCTGGCATCGTCAGCCGCCTGTTTCGCGGCAGCGATGAACTCGCGCAGCTCGTCATCGGTCAGCGTCTGTTTGAACTGCCGGTTGCCGCCGGGGTCTTTCGTGCTGATGAGGTCAAGAACCGAGTCGCTGGTGCTCTCAGGAATGGACTTGTCGATACACCCGCGGGCGAAGCGGTGAATCGCGGTTTCCGCGCGGGCCTTTTCATCGTCACTCAGTCCCGAATCTCGAACGTACGCCCGCTTGACGACGAGCGCCAGGCCGGCGGGCATCAATGGCCCCTGTCCAATCTTTTCAAAGATGTGAACGACCTCTTCGAGCGTCAGCTTTTCGTCTTTGAACTGCTGCGCCACGTCGTCGATGCGTGCGTCAATCCGCGTTCGTTGATCAGCCGGCAGATCGAGTTCCTTGAGTCCTTCCTTCAGCGCTGTCGCGGCGAAGTCGGCACCGAGCTGCCGCGCATTCTGCGACAGCCACCAGACACCGAGCCCGCCGACAATGATCACCAGCAGTGAGACAACGCCGCAGCCGATGGCGGCAATCGCGCAGCCGCTGAGTCCCTCCTTTTTCGCCGGTGCTGCACCGTCAAAGTCGTTCTGCGGGTCGAAAGGTTCCTGCTCGGACATTTCACACCTCGATGTTCGGGTTCCGTGGGAACAGCAGCCTCGCCAGCGGTGGCAGAGTCCGGCACGATACCGGGCGTCAGACCAGGCGACCAGTTTCCGCCGCGAACTCACGCACCCCGTTCATCCTGTCGACCGGCTGCGTGTGGTGAGCGGCCGAGCGGGCGGGTATGGTTTTTCCGCAATCTGGATCGCTCGACTGCGAACGACAGGGCTGCTTGGCATTCAGGACAGCAAGCGAACATGGCGAACTGGCTCGACAAGGCACTGGGTCGAAAGACCACGACGACGTCTGTCGCGATCGTTCCGTTCGACGTGCGCTGTGAATGTGGAGCGCGACTGACAGGCGTGCGAGCCGAGCGGGCCAGACGGGCGATCTGTGCTCAGTGCGGCGAGGCGCACTTCATCCTGCCGGTGAATCAGTATCCGGAATCGAAGCGGACATTTTTTTCGCACGAGGCCACCGCAGACAAAGCCGTCGAGGTGTCAGCGGACGAGCCGTCGAGTGCGTCGCCAGCCAGCGAGGTTCCGCCCGCCGATGTTTACGCGCTGAATTCAGCGGACCTCGACGAACAGGCTGCGATCGATGACGAAGTCGATCTCGGCCTCGACTTCGATGACGCAGAGGACGGCGCACCCGGGTCAAACGACGAGTCGTGGATCGAGGAAGACGACTCGGACGACATGCTCGACTTTCTGGACGAACCTGTTGACCCACCGAAGCGCCGCCGCAAACCGCGTCGCGATTCGCTGGACGAAATCCCCGACGGTGCTCCGGTGCCCGAGCGCTCCGAGGAAGCAGAGCCGTCACGCCGTCCCTCAAAGGCCGATCAGAAAAGGTCGCGGTCGAAAGCCCCGCCGTCCGGCATGATTGAACTGACGCGCGAGTCTGGCGGGTGGGGCGAATCGCGGCGCCGTGTTGTTCTGGTTGTCTCTGGAATTCTGCTGCTGGCCGTGGCGACGATCTGGTGGGCCATTCGTTCTCAGACAGTCGACCATGCTGAGGCACGACTTGTCGAGGCGACTGACAACGGCCAGACCGCACTTGAGAAGGGCGACTTTGTCGACGCACGCCTTCAGCTTCAGACGGCGCTCGACGCACTCGACGTGATCGGCGCGGACGCAGAGCGAATCGCTCCCGTCCGTCAGATGTGGCTGGAAGCTGACGTCGCATCGCGACTGCTGGACGGGTCGCTGATCGACATCGTTGAGGCGACGCAGGAGGCGCGAGACGTCAAACGCGTCGAGTGGCAGAAGCAGTTTGATGTGCTCTTCGCCGATCGCTGGCTGCTGCTCGATGTCAGTCCCGTCGAAACAGTCCGTTGTGCCGTTCGGTCGAAGGACGACGAAAAGGAATCTGTCGAAACGCGGCTTCTGTTTCCGTGGATCGTCGACGACAAGCCGGTTCAGATTGCTGGAGTGGAATCACTGATAAGTGGTGGCCGGTCGCGCGTCGTTCTGGCAGGTCAGTTAGTCGGCAGCGAATTTGACGACAACGCGCAGGCCTGGGTCGTCCGCGTTGATCCGAAGACCTCATTCCTGTGGACGCGGTTCAGCACGCTGGTGCAACTGGGCTTTGCCGAGGAAGAAGACGCTGCGCTGCGGCAACTGTTGAAGGATCAGGGCTCGCAAGCGAGTGACTCGACGACGATTGTCGCCGCAGGCCCGACACCAGACGAACCACAGGCTGCCGGTCAGGAGACGCAACAATGACGCTGCTCGTTGAAAAACAGAAACACCTGATGCGCTTGCGGATCGTACTGCTCACCGTCTGCGTCGCGTTTCTGGTACTCGGACCCGCAACAGCGAACGCGGCGCCGCAGTCGGTGACCGACGTCCTCAAGCTGAAACCCAAATGGGAGAAGATGGTCGGGCTGAAGTTTCTGGTCGAAGGCCGTTTTGGAGGCAGCACGAGTGAGTATCTGTCGCTGCTGAAGCTGCCGCTGGCCTTCCGCTCTGACACGGAGATCCCGCTGCGGTACGAAGCCGGTGATGTGCTGCAGGTGCTCGGCGAACTGCAGCGTGACAGCAACGGACAGCTCTACTTCAAGCTGCTCGACCACAGGAAGGGGCCATCTGATATGGAGCGGCTGCAGAGTCAGATCGTCGACCTGCCACTGAAGGAGTACGCGCCAATTTACGAACTCGCGGACTGGGCGCTCAGCCGTGGCGAGTTCTACAACGACGAGAAGCTCAAAGCCGAAGCGACCAAGCTGTACGACCGCGGGCTGCGGCGCGAGCAGGCGATGCTGAAGACTCGCGATTACCGCACGTTTCGCGAACTCGCCATCAAGGCCGAACGTTACGGGCTCGGCGAAGAGCGCAAGTACGAACTGCTCTACGAAGGCCAGTACTGGCAGTGGCAGCTCGAACGACAACAGGACAACGCGCAGCAGCTTGCCGGGCTGGCGACAGCGGTTGAGGCGGAACTGCCGGGTGCTGCCGTTCCCGTCCCGGTTGTCGATCAGGAGTTTCGCGACCAGTGGAAGGCTGAGCCGCTGCGGGTCTATGAGAAGTCGTCCTTCGGCCGCGATCAGATGCATCGCTTTCTGTATCAGGAAATCATGCTCGACAGTATTCAGAAGGAGGCTCGCAGCGACGGCCGCAACGGTAAAGCGATCGCCAGACGGTTGCACGATGAACTGCCCGAATTCTCAGCGCTCGCTGACAAATTCGTTGTTAAGGAACTCGACTGGCAGATGGGCAACGTGACGAAACTGACCATCGAACAGATGCTGGCCCTGCGCGAAGACCTGCTGAAAGCCAACGATGCTGAGCGAGCGGATCGCGTTCTCCGTGACTGGTTCAACGATCGCGAATTGCGGCTGCGCAACGAAGGCATTGATGGCCTGATCGAGCTGGCGTCGCTGTACGAGCAACTGTTTCCGGACGGTGCTCACAATGCCGTCAAGACCCTGCTGGAAGCCGAACGCCGGAAGCCCGGCTCGACGATCGTGCGTCAGCGGCTGGAGTCGCACGGTTACCAGTTGATTGACGGCAACTGGAAAAGCTCGGAGGAAGTCCGCGACTTTGAGAACTCGCCGATCAACCGGGCGATGCGCGAAGGACGCGTCGTTCCGGGGATGACTCAGGAACAGGTGCGGCGAGCGCTGGGCGAGCCGACATCGGTGTCGCGGCTGCTGACCGCGAAGCAGGTCATCGAGTACTGGGTGTACGGCGACGCCAGCCGCTCGAGCCGCCTGACCATCCGGCTTAGTCGCCCGTCGCAGCGGAATTCGGCCATCGTCGTCGATTCGCGCGAAGTCAAACGCTGAGCACTGATCCAGGCGTATCGAGGCCGGTACTGACCGGCGATGCACGAGACGCTGGTCAGCCGGTTGACTCCTCAGCTTTGAACATGCCTGTCCGAGCGGCGTAGAATCGCCCGTTTCGGAATCCGGAGATTGCAATGACGTCCCTCAGACTTTCCCGTTTCGCCGCGGCGCTCCCGCTGCTGCTGACCCTGCCGCTGGCTTTGACCGGCTGCAGCGAATCGACGACTGCACCGCCGGCCGTGGCGAAAGCGTCCGCGACTGACGAATCGGCCGAAGCCGCTGCGACCTCAAATACTGCTGCCGCTGACATCCAGGCGGAGTCTGCCACTGCCGGAACATCGACGGACGAAGCCGCACTGACGGCGGCATCGACAGATGCGACAACAGAAACAGCCGAAACACCTTTGATCCTCGAAGAGCCGCACGTAACGCGGCCGCTCGGAATGGTGTGGATTCCCGGCGGGGCCTTTGCCATGGGCAGCAACGATGGCTTTCCGGACGAGCAGCCGATTCATCAGGTCGAACTCGACGGCTTCTGGATGGACGAGACGGAAGTGACCGTTGCCGAATTCAAACGCTTTGTCGACGCGACCGGTTATCTGACGATCGCCGAGCGGACACCGAAGCGGGAAGACTTTGCCGATCAGTTGACTCCGGAAGAGATTGCCGCCATCCCGGAAGAGAATCTCGTCGCCGGTTCGATCTGCTTTAATCCAAAGTTCGACCGCGGAGTCTTCCCAAAAGACCGGCGGCCGATGCCGCACGAGATCTACCTCGTCTGGAAGTACGAGAAAGGTGCCAACTGGAAGCATCCGGATGGCCCGGATTCCGGGATCGAAGACCGCATGGATCATCCTGTCACGCATGTCGGCTACGACGACGCCATTGCCTATTGCGAATGGGCGGGTAAGCGACTGCCCACAGAAGCTGAATGGGAATACGCCGCTCGCGGCGGTAAAGACCAGTGGACATACCCGTGGGGCAATGAGCGCGAACCTGGCGGCAAATGGATGAGCAACATCTGGCAGGGCCAGTGGCCGTTTAAGAACCTCAAGCAGGACGGCTTTGAAAAGACCTCGCCGGTCCGCAGCTTCGAACCGAACGGGTTCGGCCTGTACGACGTGTCCGGCAATGTCTGGGAGTGGTGTAATGACTGGTATCGTGAGGACTATTACGCTCACAGCCCGAAGCGTGATCCGTTCGGCCCCGTTGACAGCTTCGATCCCGTCGAACCGAACGTCCCGAAACGCGTCCAGCGCGGCGGATCATTCATGTGCAACGCCAATTACTGCACGGGCTACCGCGTGTCGGCACGTATGAAGGGTGACGTCATGTCCGGCACCTGGCACTGCGGCTTCCGCACGGTCATCACGCCGAAGATGTACGGCGCGTATAAAGCCGGCGATGCAGCGCGGTTTGTGACTGACAAGCCAGCGAATACTGCGGTGACGAACTGACCGGGTCGCCCCCCAGCGAGCAGATCAGGGGCCGAAGCTGCGAGCCAGCTATCTGTGGCGTCAGGTTTCAGCGCGAACCCAGAAAGCTGAAGAGCCGCTTTTTCTGCTTCGTGTCGTCAGCCGCGGCGTCTGAATCCGCCGAATTCGGATCGAGCGCCTGGGCCAGCTTTTCGATCTCTTTCGTGAGCTTCGCACGGGGGGCGTACGACAGCAGCGGCACGCCGTTGTTGCGTGATTCGACCATCGTCGCGAAGTCATTGGGAATCTGCCAGAAGACCTCACGACCGATTGTCTCAAGTGCCTTGTTCAGACTGATCTGTGTGTCCTGCAGGCCGAGCCGGTTGACGACGACATTCAGCTTTTCGGCCAGCGTTTCGTGCTGATCGAAAAACTGCAGCAGCCGCACGACGTTTCTCAGGCACGGCAGATCAAGCTGAGTGACGAGCAGAACGGCGTTCGACGATTCCATCGCCGCGATGTCCAGCGGCGTGTAGCTCTTACTGACGTCGATGACCAGGTGCGTAAACGTCGCTTTCAACAGCGCGATGACGCGACGCAGTTCGTCCGGAGTAAACGATGGAGCATCATCCAGATGCACCGGACGCGGCAGCAGAAACGCACCGCATTCGTGCTTCGTCAACGAACGTTTCAGCAGGGCATAGTCGAGCCGGTTAACGTTCTCGGCGACGTCCTGAATCGTGTAATCGGGAATGATGTCGAGCCAGACGTCGGTGTCACCCAGCGACAGATCGAGGTCGATAATCGCGACGTTGTTGCGTTCGTTCTGAGCCAGTACGCAGGCGAGGTTAATGGCCAGTGAAGTGCAGCCGACGCCACCATTGACTCCAGCCACTGTGATGACTTGACTCGGTTTCGACGGGCCATCGCCCGACTTGCCACCGCCAGTGTGCTGAATCCGGTCCAGCGCCGCGAGAAAGTCATCAAGGCTCAGTGGAAAGCTCAGAAACTCTTTCGCTCCGTTGCGCATCGCCTTGAGGATCAGGCTGCCTTCCTGCGAACTGCTGATGACCAGCGCGTTACAGTTGGGAAGTTCCTGAGTCAGCCGGGCCACGAGATCGAGCGCCGCATCCGGATCAGAATCGAGCGAAATCAGAGCGATGTCCGGCTGCGTCTGCAGAGCGACGTCCGCGAAGTACTCGTAGTTCGAGCACTCGGCTTCGAGCCAGACCGTATCGATGCCCAGCAGCAGATGCTTCAACATGCTGCGGCTGGAATCGTTCGGATCAACAATTGCCAGTCGAATGACGCTTTTCATTGTCGTGGCTTCGGTTCTTTAAAGCGGAATTGCAGAGGGGGGAAATCGATCGCACGCAGGAACCTCGTATCGCGCGACGAGCCGCGCGGATTGAGGTGACTGTCTCCTGCCAGACTATGGCTCAATCAGGCCCGGCAGGGCGGAGCGATTTGTGATTTGGCTCGGTCCAGCACTGCCGGATTGGCTGACCGTTCCGGTCCTGCCGGATGCTCCGATTGCAGTCCGCGGCGGCTTCGGCTGAGGCTTCTTGCTCAGCGGGTTCCAGGTGGCCGGCGGACGACGCTTCTGGATGGCCGAAGTGGCGGGATCCGGCGAAACGCGCGTCGATTCTTGCGGATCGGCGGGGCGGCTTTGAGCCGCCGGGATGGATCGCGCGGCCGGCTGCATCTGAGTGGCAGGCTGGCCCGGAATCACTGGCTGGCTCTGAGCTGTCGGATCGCTCTGAAGCGAACCGGCTGGAAGGACCGTCTGACGGGCACCGGACGGCTGCTGATAGCCGACCTGCTGTGCTGTGCCGGCTGGAGCGTTCGGCGGCGACACTGTTCGCTGTCCGATCGGCAGCGTTTCGGTGGCCACTCGAATGTTCGACGGTCGAGCTTCTCTCAATGCTGCTGCGGCGGCAGCCGTTCGATCAGGAGCCGGGATCGCCTGTTCGGCCGCTTCCGATTTTGGAGCGACCGCGGGAATCGTCTGCTCCTGAATCGGTGACGTAAACGTCTGCGGGGTCGCGGCACTGGTCAGGCAGCCGTCCGGACCGCAGGTACCCAGCCGACCACAGGACAGGCAGGCATCTCCGTAATTGGGCACCTCAAGATAACCGTCGAGGAACAGTTCGCGATCGGTGGGGAAGGTTGTGAACTGACCTGGCCCGCCATACGGCACCTGCTGCTGCTTCATCGGTGCGACCAGTTCCGGCGTCAGAGTGATGACCAGTTCGGTTTCGACGTCTTCGTACGAGGTCTTGCGAAACGCCGCGCCAACAAACGGCAGTTCTCCGAGCACGGGGATCTTCGATGTCTGTGCCGTCTGCCGCGTCGAGATCAGTCCGGTCAGCATCAGCGTCTGACCGAAGCGCATTTCGACTTCCGTGTTGACGCGTCGAGTTGTCAGTGCGGGGACGACGTTGCCGCCGACAGAGACGGAATTCGAGAAGTCCCGCTCACTGACTTCCGGCATCACTTCGAGTCGCACACGACCGTCACCGAGGATGATCGGCACGGCTTCCATGCGAATGCCGAAATCTCGCCACTCGATGCTGACAACACCCAATGACTGCGGAACCAGCACGGGAAACTCACCGCCGGAGAGCATCGACGCAGGACGTCCGTTCGTTGTGACGAGAACCGGTTCGGCCAGAATCTTCAACAGCTCCTCACGACGCAGCGCGTCAAAGAAACCAAACAGGACATTCTTGTCCGAGACCAGTCCAAACGCCGTCGATGCAGCACTGATCGATGAATTCGCCAGAGTGGCTCCGAGGTTGCCTCCCGACGCCGTGACGCTGTCGAGTGCAAACAGTTCCGCCGGGTTGCTGCGGAAGTAGCCGTTATTGCCGATATCGACAAAGTCAAAACCCATCCGCCGCATCTTCGACCGCTGGACTTCCATGATGCGGACCTTGAGCTGCACCTGCTGCACACCGCCAACGCGCATCTGATTGAGGACGCGCGGATAAAACTGCTCGGCGATTTCAACGATCTGCGTAATGTGCTCCGGCTGCGCGACCCAGCCGGTCAGCGCCACGGAATCCTGAATCTTGTAGGCCTCGATCGCTGAGTCCGGGAAGCGGTTATCGATGACCGCCTGCAGATGCCGCGTGTCGCCCTTGACGAACACTTCGATCACGTACGACTTGTCGTTGACGTCTGTCAGAACAAGCGTCGTCACTCCCTGAATCAGTGCCTGGACCCGAATACGGTTCGGGGTCAACGCCTTGACGTCGATGACCGTCGGATCAAAACCGTCAACTTTGGTGATTCGCGCATCGCTCAGCTCGATGACTTTCGAGAGGTTCTCGGTCACCTCGACATTGCTGCGGCGGCCGGTCACGTAAAAGATCGCGTCCGTAATGACCGTGCGATCGTCGGCCTTCGCCTGAGCAGCGGCGGGCGCGGGCGGAGCCGTCGACACTCCGGCCGACGGATCCTGAGCCGGCGACGGCGGGGCCATTTGAGAAAAGCAGATCGCAACGGCGGACAGCGCCGCCAGCATTCGGCTCAAGCGATTTCCGCGAGCCGTCCGGCCAGACTGAGCATCGCGCACGCGGCGGTGTGATCCGGCTTTGCTGCGGACAGCAGAATTCGTTCGAGTCAGCATCCATGCACCTCGTTTTCCGTAGCCCGTCGGACTTCGGTTCCCCCCTGAGCGGCATCAGTGCTCACTCAGCGTTACGCACGAAACCGGCCGCGCGATGCCTCCCGCATCGTCAGCCGGTCGATGTGCCATTTTCCGAGTACCACGCGAACGCCCGCGCGACTCTCAATCGTCATGCCTGCCGGCAGCCGACTTCAATTGGAAGCCGGAACTGCCTGTGTCTCCTGACCCGCCGACGCGGATGCCGGCAAAGTGGTCGTTCTGTTCTGACCTCCGAAGAGGCTCTTGATTCCGTCGAGAATCGGATTCCCCGTTTTCTGATCAGCGTCCGGTTGACTCTGATCAATGGCCGGTGTCTCAGGCTGAGGCAACGGCACTTCTTCCACTCGCAATTCATCGCCGGAGTAGATCTGGATGGTCCAGGTGGTCGGTACCGGTGGAGCCGTGGGAACAACCGGATTTGTCGCCGCTGTGGCTGACCCATTCGGCTGGCCGGGCTGCATGGCACCGTCCAGAAAACTGTCGAGATCGTCGTCCGAACTGTTTTTGTTCTGCGCTCCTTCGCCGCTTTCGTCTTCGCTTTCTCTGCCGGTGTCGAAGTCGGTGAACGCCTGCGGGTCGAAACGTTCCTCTTCAGTGGTCCGCGGTTCCGAATCGTCCTTCGACCGCATCGACAGGTGCAGATCGCCGATCTTTTCCGCGAGCTTGACCAGCGAGGCCTGCTGCGGAGTCACAAGCAGCGAAATGGTTTTCACCTTTGTGTCCGAAGACGCTCCGTCAATCTCCCGCATCTTGCCGGTTGAGAAGACTTCCACGAATTCCAGCACGGTCTTGATGACCGTCCCGGCTCCCATCGAAGTCCGCATTGTATAAGTCACCATGACGTCGACCTTGTCGCCCGGCAGCAGCAGGCCGCCGCTGAGCATGGCCGAGTCCACGTTAATCGCAATCACCGTCATCCCTTTGGGAATGGCAGACGACGCGGCTTTGTCTTTGGTCAGTTTGTCGAGTGTCACGAAGTCACCGGGGAAGGCTCGCGACTTGATCGCCAGACCTTCGTACTCTTCCGGCAGAGTCACTGCGTTCTGAGGAACGACGGAAATCGGATACTCCCGGAACTCGGAGTTGGTCGCGTCCAGCGGCTGCCCCGGAGTGATCTCCGCGGTGGCTACGAGGACTTCGATCTTCTCCTCTGAAGCTTCGAGGTTGTTGTTGGACGACACCTGCTGGAACAGGAACATCGCCACCAGGCCACAACCGCTGGCCACGGCCAGCAGCAGCATCGATTTCAGTCTCATGACAACGAGCCTTCATCAATCAGAATGTCGGCAACGGCCTGGTAAACTCTTCAGCCTTTAACGACCGTACCGGTTGAAACGCACATGCCGATTCCGGCGACCCGGTGACCAGCTTCCGCCATCGTGCGGGAAATCCCGAACACCGGACAGATTTCTTCAAGTTTCAGAGGCAATCGCCTCCCGCGACGGGCAGTTCACGGAAGCAGGCCGGACCAGCTTTCAGGCTGGCCCGACCTGTTCAGCTCCGATTGACACGCCCGTCCATCGGTTTTCGTTCGAGTTCGTGTCGGCTTACAGCAGCGTTCCCTGGTAGAGGAAGTAAGCAATCGAGCCGATGCAGATCGGAATGCCGTACGGCAGCAGGTGCATGGTTGGCTTCCGCTCGGCGGCAATCCGGGAGAGTTCGCGAGGATTCCGGACCGTCAGCCATTCGTTGGCGATGACGAACGAGTTCGCCAGATGCTCGTGGAACTTTCCGCTCCGCCAGACCATGACGATCGCCATCACCGCTCCGACGAAAACCGAAACAACAAAGGCTTCGCCCGTCGTCTGCCAGTTCGCCAGCCAGGCACCCATGCCGGCCATCAGCTTGACGTCGCCGGCTCCCATGCCGCCGACCGCGTAGATCGGCAGCAGACAGGCCAGGCCCATGCCCATACCAGCCAGCGAACCCTGAAAACCACTGTCGGCCCAGTTGCCCATTCCACCGGAGTAACTGTGCCACAGCAGGCCGGTCAGGGCCATCGGGTAAGTAATCCAGTTGGGAACTTTCAGTTCCTTGCCATCAATCCAGGCTGCCAGAATCAGCGTCAAAGCAACCAGCTTGACTTCCCAGTTCTCAAGCAGAGCGTGCCATTCCATTTCGAGTGCCACCTTTGTCAGCAGATCAGTGAGGGGGGGCTCAACGCCGGACCGATCTTCAGCGGGAAGCCTGACGGTCCGGTCGAAACACTGACCAACCATAGGTCGCGTTTTTCCGGCGTGTGCGGTGATTCGCCCGCTTTCGGGGCACTTTCGCAGCGACCACGTGGCGAAATGGCAACGTCACTGACGTCAGCAGGACCAGCCGTATCGACTGCAGCAGTCGCACGGCGCAGGAACTGCCGCCTCGCCGTGACGATCACGTAACTCCGGAGTCACAGGAACGTGTCCGAGCAGGTTTCCTGATTCAGCGTGGCTCGCGATCGAACATTTTCCAGGTTCACCTTCAGCAGCGAAAGTGATCACGACTTCTGGCAGACTGGACCGAAACTCTCTGCGAGTTTCACTCCACCTGTCAGGACGCCAGCCATGCCAGAATTCTCCGCACTGTCTGCGGAGCCACGTTGCGGAAGAGAGTTCCGGCGTGTTCCTCAGAGAATCTGCTTCAGTTCGACAATGAAGTGCAGCGTCGCATTCGGCGGAATTGTCGGCGGACTTCCTCGCAGGCCGTAGCCGAGGTTGCCCGGAATCTCCAGCTCGATCATGCCGCCTTCGCCGATCAGTTGCAGACCTTCCGTCCAGCCCCGAATGACGCCGTTCAGCGGGAAATCAATCGGCTTGCCGCGATCGTATGAACTGTCAAACACCGTCCCGTCATCCAGTGTGCCCTTGTAATGACACAGGACGGTATCTGCCGCCGTCGGCTTGCGGCCATCAGACTTCCGGAGAATGCGATACTTCAACCCGGACGAGGTTGTCAGGAACCCCTCGGGAGCGTCGGGGTCAGTCGGACCAGGTTCTGTCTGCGTCGGTTCGGCTTTTGGACGCGCTGCTGTCTGGACCGGAGGGCTTTCGGCTGGTTCCAGCACACAGCCAGCCGTCAAACCGGCAAGAACGAGACCAGCGCTCAGGCGTGGCAGTAATGCAGACATCGAACAGCTCCATAAAACACGGACGGGAAGAGTTCCCGGACCACTTTCAAGAGGCGGGACGGTAGCGGGCGATGACTCTCCTGTCGAACCCTGCCACGGAGCTTCAGTGGCAGGCCGCCGGTCTCCGCGTGGCCCCGGCCGTCGAATCCGGGTATCGTTTGTGGCTCGATTTCTCATCGAAAATGCCCTGCGCGATCAATCTCGAAGGACAGAATTCATGGCGAACAACTGGCAGGTTTCCCGCCGAACCATGTTGCGAGGTCTGGGTGTGTCACTGGCGCTGCCGTGGCTGGAGTCCGTGCAGCAGACGGCGAACGCTGCATCGCCCGGTGGTCCACCACTGCGTTTCCTGGCCGTGTTCCAGCCAAACGGTGTTTACCCGAAAGAATGGGACGTCAGCGGCGTCGGCCGCGATTTCTCACTGTCGACCATTCTGGAACCGCTCGCTCCGGTCAAGGATGACATCGTCGTCGTCTCGCAACTGGACAATGTCGGCACGCAGGGTCACGTCCAGATGACCGGTTCGTTCCTGACCGGCTCGGCTATGGACGGTATGACGAATGCCCCGTCGCTCGATCAGATGCTGGCCCGCAAAGTCGGCGGTGAAACGCAGCTTCCATTTGTCGTGCTGGGGACCGAGCCACCTCGACAGGGCGCAGCCGGTAACAACCCGATCTCGTTCGCGAATACTGTGTCGTGGCACTCGGCCTCGACGCGCGTGAATCCGGAAATCAATCCGCGCGTCGCGTTCGACCGGATGTTCCGCAGTCAGACGAGCCCCGAAGCCCGCCGCCGCAACCTCGACCGCAAAAGCGTTGTGGACCTCGTTCTCGAAGACGCCCGCTCGCTGAAGAGTCAGGTCAGCTCGCTCGATCGTCACAAGATCGACGAGTACCTCGCGAGCGTTCGCTCAGTCGAAGAACGCATCGACCGGACGCTCAATCCGCCAAAGAAATCGTGGGTGCCACCGACTCAGCCCGAACTGACTCGCCCGGCAGATGGCATTCCCGCCGAACGCGACAAGCATCTGCAGTTGATGATCGACCTGATGGTGCTCGCCTTCCAGACAGACACAACGCGTGTCGGTACGCTGATGACCGCCCATGGCTTCAGCCGCCAGAGCTTCAGTTTTCTGGACGGCGTGACGAGCGATCATCACGGCATGTCGCACCACAAGAATCAGGATTCCGCGGTCGCGGAATACACAACGGTCAGTCGCTGGTACATCGAGATGTTCTCGGGAATGCTGCAGCGGATGAAGAGCATCGACGAAGGTTCCGGAAGCCTGCTTGACAACACAATCGTGATGTACGGCTCGGGCATGAAGGACGGCAATGGCCACGTGCGCGAGAACCTGCCGATCGTGCTCGCCGGCCGAGGTCAGGGCCGCCTCGACACGGGCCGCCACATCGTCTGCAAAGAACACACGCCGCTCGCCAATCTGCTGCTGACGCTCGGCCAGCGCATGGATCTGGAACTCGACAGTATGAACGGAGCCAGCACGGGAACCATCGAGCTGTAGTTGTAGGGTGCGTCTCGACGCACCATACCGAATGCATGGCCCTGGTGCGTCAAGACGCACTCTACATATTTTGAGCAACGAATATGCGCATCTGCTTTCCTGCTTTGTTCGCGCTGACGTTTCAACTCCTCGCTTCCCACGCAGCGGCCGTCGAAACACTGCCGTTGAGCGTGCAGTTGCATGGAGCAGATTCGCAGCAGCAGCTTGTTGTCAGCGCTCGGGCCGATGGCCGCGATGTCGATCTGACGCGTCTCGCGAAGTACACCAGTGGGAATGAAGCCGTCGCGAAGGTCAGCGCCGCCGGGATCGTCACGCCAGTCGGTGATGGCGAGACACAGATTCGGATCCAGACGCAGCACGGCGAAACGACCGTTCTCGTGACGGTGTCGCAGGCCGGTCAGACTCGGGCACTCGACTTCGAGAACGACATCATTCCCGTGCTGACCGACGGCGGCTGCAACTCGGGACCGTGTCATGGCAAGGCGCGCGGACAGGGCGGTTTCAAGCTGTCGCTGTTTGGCTTTGATCCTGAGTACGACTTCGGTGCCCTGTCGCGTGAGAGTCGTGGGCGGCGCATCTTTCCAACATCACCGGAACGCAGCCTGCTTCTGCGAAAGCCAATCGGTGACGTTCCTCACGGTGGCGGGCTGCGGCTGGAAAAAGGTGACGCCGGCTACACCGTACTGCTCCGCTGGATTCAGGACGGCATGCCGCGCCGCGCCGACGACGCTCCAAAGCTGGTCAATGTGACGGTCGCGCCCGTCGATCGAATCCTGAACTTCGAGTCGCAGCAGCAACTGATCGTGACAGCGCATTACTCAGACGGTTCAACGCGCGACGTGACGTCATTCACAGCGTACCAGTCAAACGAAGGTGCGATCGCGGGCGTCAACGAAGATGGTCTGGTCGAGACGACCAACGTCACCGGCGAAGCTGCCATCATGGCGCGATATCTGGGCCGGATCGCCGTTGCGACGATTTCGGTACCACTGGCCGCAGAAGTACCCGACTCGGTGTATGCGGATCTGCCGCGGACCAATTTCATCGACGATCTGGTCTGGAAGAAGCTCCAGCGTCTGCGACTGACTCCCTCGCAGCCAGCCCCTGACAGCGAATTCCTGCGGCGAGTCTATGTCGACATCATTGGCCGCGTGCCGACAGTTGAGGAAGCTCGCACATTCCTCAAAGACGAATCACCTGCAAAGCGCACGCGGCTCGTTGACGAACTGCTCGACAACCCGGAGTACGTCGATCACTGGTCGAACAAGTGGGCTGACCTGCTGCGACCAAATCCATACCGCGCGGGCATCAAATCGACGCTCAGCTTCGACAACTGGATTCGTGAAGCCTTCCGGCGGAACAAGCCGTACGACGAATTTGTCCGCGAACTGCTGACCGCGCGCGGCAGCACGTTCCGCAACGGAGCCGTCGTGCTGTTCCGCGACCGCCGCGAGCCCGAGGAGCTGACGACGATTGTCAGCCAGCTCTTCCTGGGCATCCGGCTCGAATGCGCGAAGTGCCACCAGCACCCGAATGAAGCCTGGGGGCAGAAGGAGTTTTACGGACTGGCCGCCTACTTCGATCGCCTCGGTCGCAAGGGAACCGGCATCTCGGCACCGATTTCCGGGTCGGAAGAATACCTCTTTGTCGGTAAACGCCGACCGGTGAAGCATCCGCTGACCGGCGAAGAGATGTCCCCGACGCCGCTGACTGGCGAGCCTCCCGTCATTGCTGATGAGGAGGATCCACGCGAGAGTCTGGCCGCGTGGATCACGTCGGACGGGAACCCGCTGTTTCGGCAGGTCATCGCCAACCGCATCTGGAAAGACATAATGAGCCGCGGGCTGGTCGAGCCCGTCGATGATCTGCGAGCGTCGAACCCCGCTACCAATCCGGAACTGCTGGAAGCACTGGCCGTCGACCTGCGCGACAACGGCTACGACCTGAAGCACCTGATTCGCCGCATCGCGAATTCGTACGTCTACAGCCTCAGCTCCATGCCCAGCGACACCAACGTCGTCGACAGCCGCAACTACTCGCGGTTCTATCGAGAACGGCTGCGAGCGGAAGTGCTGCTCGATTCCGTGTCGCAGATTACGGGCATTGAGGAAAAGTTCGACGCCATGCCGCCCGGCTCGACAGCCCGGCAGCTCTGGTCACACCGCATCGATTCACTGTTCCTCGACGCGTTCGGGCGTCCGGATCCGAATCAGGATCCGCCGTGCGAACGCTTCCCCGACACAACGATCGTGCAGGCTCTGCACCTGATGAATTCGCAAAGTCTGTACGACAAGGTCACCAGCGACAAAGGCCTCGCCGCCAGTCTGTCCGCCAGCGACAAATCCACCGAAGCGATTATCGAGGATCTCTACCTGGCTGCCTTCGCCCGCTTCCCGACCGACCCCGAACGCCAGGCCGCCACCGAATTCCTCGCGAGCCAGAAAGACACCCGCCGCACCGCCGTCCAGGACCTGCTCTGGGCGATGCTCAACACACCGGAGTTTGTGTTCAAGCATTGAGCGGAGAGATGCTGAAAAGACTGATTGATGAGTTCCTGCAGCACGATGAAATCAACACTCTCCTTGTCACTTCGGCGGGCAAGGCTTACTGCATCTTGCACGGCTGCCGAGTGAGCCTGGATATCGGCACTGTCCCACAAACAGACCTGCAGGAATTCGTGTCTCAGAATGCGTTGAAGAGGAACTCACTGGATAACCTCGACTCGGATGATTTTCCGCTGGTCTTTCGTTTGACAGAGTTGCCACTCCTATGCATCACCACTGGCAACGCAAGAACCTTCGATCTCATGCTTCAGCGGACGATCGTCGAAGGCGATTAACCGAGCGCAGCACAAAACGCTGACCGCGCGGGAAGACGGTCAGCGTTTCTGTTGTTACTGCTGGATTGCTGAGGATGAACCCTTCGGCTTACTTCTGAGCGACCGTCTGCTTCAGCGTCGGCTGGCCGGCGAGCTTGTCGGCGCCGATGGCGATTTTGAGTTCGTTTGTCTCATCGGCTTTGACGGTCACACTCAGCGACTTCTCGATGAAGCCGGCCTTTTCGTGCCAGAAGCGGAAGCTGAGTTCTCCGGCCGGGACGTCTTTGATCGTGAACTTACCTTCGGCGTCGGTCACCGCAGCGTAGGGGTGATCGAGCGGCAGATGCCAGGCCTGCATCCACGGATGGATGTCGCACTTGACTGAGATCGGCTCACGTTCGGCGGCTTCGTAAACAAGCTTCAGCCCGTTCTGCTCGTTCGGCGGGCAGATCGAATTGAACGGAGCACTGAGCGACGGGAACGTATGCACGTTGTGCTGGACGGCGTCGCTGCTCTTGATCAGGACGGTCTGGCCCTTCTGCACGACGAGACTGCGTGGCGTGAAGGTGCAGCCCTTCTGGTCCATCTCGACAGGTTCGGCAGAAGCATCCGGTACTTTGACGCCCTTCGGAACTTTGGCGAGATAGACGAAGACGTTGGCCACACCGTTGCCGGCCTCGGCGTTCACGACGACCGACTCGTTGGGAATGGCGTCGTGCGAGCAGACGTCAGCGTCTTTGACGGTCTTGTCACCTTTCTCAAACAGCACAGCCAGCGGCGTCCACGAGCCGGTCAGTGTGACAACACCTGTCAGTGTGCCGGTTCCGCCCGTTGCCGTATTGCTGGTGGCCGGTTTGGAGGCTTCTTTCTTTGGAGCCTCAGTGCTGGCAGTCGGCTCTTTGGTCGCAGCAGCCGGGGTTTCAGACTCAGTTGCTGCCGGGGCGGCTTCAGCGGAAGCGGGCTGAGCAGCGGGGGTCGACGGAGCAGACGCACCGGACGGTTTGCCGCCGTCGCCTCCACATCCGCTGCCCATGCTCAGCAGCGCGGCTGCGCTGAAACTCAACAGCGTTCCAGCGGAAAGACAACGAAACGGCGAGATCGCAGCCATGATTCAAAGACTCCTGATCAGAAGAAGCGGAAAGAGTTGAGCGGCCGATGCCCGCCCAATCGCGAATCGCGTTCCGAACCTCAGCAGTTCTCCACATGAAAGTCTTTCATACCGTTGATGCGTCTGCTCGTTTCTTCACAGTTGAGATCAGACAAATCAACGTCGATGCTTCTTCTCCCGTCTCGCTGGCGGCGAATTTCGGCCGAGCGTGCATCAATCGGCTACAGTCCGTGCCACAGTTCTGGAACGAAACGAGCGTGTGACTGCTGATCGCTGCAAAGTCGTGTGCGAACTTTGCGTCGAAGCCGTCACCTGGAGTGAAGGCTGTTTCTCAGCCGGTGATTCACAACCACTCGTGAATGAGAAATTCCCGACTCGGAAGGCCTCGGTTACTTCGAGCAACTGGTATCAATTGTTAACGTGCTGACATCGCGCACCGCACGTCCGGAAGCGTGCTGGGCCGCACGCTTTGTGCCATCGCAAAAGCCTCATGGAAGGGCTGTGGCAGACTGGAAAAAGACTGGACACGGATGTGAAACGCTTACGGCTGACAGAACTCGAAGTGGCGACGGTGGGGCAGCACGAACGTGGCATACTGGTTGCTCCGGTCGCTGCGTGAACGCTACCTGCCTGCGTGAGCGGGCGGGTTCTCCCGTCATCTGACTTTCGCCTGACGGATATCTGCAAGGAGATCGAACGCGTGTCCCTGAATGGCCTGTTACCCAAAGCCGCCCTGTTCAGCCTGACGGTCGTTGCGCTGAGCGCGATGCCTGGCTGCAAGCGAGTCGAAGAAGCTGAGTTTGTCGTTGGGCCAAAAGTCCTCGAGCTGGACGAAACGCTGCAGGAAGCCGTCGCCAAAGTCGTGCGTGAGCAGTTCGGCACGCCGCTTCTGCCGACGACGCCGGTGGTCAGGAATCTGAAGCTGAAGGAGCGGGACACCGAACTCCGTCGTCTGCGACACGGTCGCGACCTCTATGAGGAGCAGTGTCGCCAGTGCCACGGCACGTCTGGCGACGGCAACGGCCCGGCAGCGGGGTTCATGTATCCACGGCCGCGTGACTATCGAGCAGGCATTTTCAAGTTCACGACGACGCCATACGGGGCCAAGCCGCGACGCGTGGACCTGCTCCGCACGGTTGAACGCGGTGTGTCCGGCACGTCGATGCCGACTTTCCGACTGCTGCCCAAAAGCGATCGGGAAGCCATTGTCGATTACGTGCTGCTGTTGACACATCGCGGTGAAGTGGAAACGCGACTGGCGCTCGAAGCTGAGTTTGAAGAAGAGATCGATCCTGACGTCGTCCCCGAACTGATCGACGAGATCCTGGCTCGCTGGCAGGCCGCGGAGCAGGAAGAGGTTCATCCACTGACAGTTCAGCCGGTTGAGTTCACCGTCGCGATGGTTGAAGACGGCAAAAAGGCGTTTGAGTCCAAAGGCTGCTCGAAGTGCCACGGCGAAGACGGCCGCGGCATGACCAAAGACAATATCGGCAAAGACGCGTGGGGCTTTGCGACGAAGGCCGCCGACCTGACCTCGGGACACCTGCACGGCGGAGCGCAGCCGGTCGATATCTATCGGCGGATCATTTCCGGGATCAACGGCACGCCGATGCCTGGCTTCCGCACAATTCTGCAGCAGGAACCTGAGACGATCTGGAACCTGGTGGCTTATGTGCAGCACGTTTCCGGTCAACGTCGAGCGGGAACCGTTCCGACACCGGGTCTGTTCCGCATGGACACTCCGGAAAGCGGTACGCTGGATGTTCCGGCCTCGACCGAAACGGCAGCCGCCAACTGATCGCGGGACTTCTGAGACTCTCACCGAACCATCGAACGAGCCAGCCTGACGCTCGACACTTTGACGCGGAGTGATTGCATGTCGCTTTCCGATGCTGAGTTTGCTGCCAAACAGTCTGAGCTGGCCGAACTGCGCCGCAGAAGCACCGAGCTGGAGTCAGAGATTCTGGAGGCAGCGGCGGCCGATCCGTTCCGATTGACGGGCTTTTACACGATGTATTATGCGACGACCGGCTTCATGCTCGGCCTGGTCGCTGCGGCGATGAGCCTCGTCGTCAACGTCATCGGTGCCCCGATCGTCGGTAAGAGTCCGCTGGAAATCATCCGAATCTATCTGACGTTTCCGCTCGGCGAGCGGGCTCTGTCGGTGACCGGTCCGGCGAAGGTTTACGCCGTCGATAATGGCGTCGTGCTGGCCTGCGGCGTATGCCTGTATCTGGTGACGGGGATGCTGCTCGGCGTTCCGATGCACGTCGTTCTGGCGAGGTTTACGGCCAAATCCTCGACGGCGTTCCGGATGGTGTTCGCAGCTGTGGTTGGCCTTGTCCTGTGGGGCATCATGTTTTACGGCATCCTGAGCTGGCTGCAGCCGATGGTCTGCGGTGGTTCGTGGATCACCGACGGCAAGCTGCTGCCGACCTGGGTGGCGGCCGGAACGCACGCCGTCTTTGGGATCTCGATGGCCGCTCTTTACCCGCTGGGTCTGTTCTCGCCTTACCACCGCCCCACAACGTCGGTGTAGCACTCGACCGACGGATTGCCTTTTTCCCGACGCACAACTTCGTCCTGACGCACAACGGCCGCCGGACTTTTTCGAACCGGCCTCTGCTCCTGGTGGAACGAATTCATGTCTGAAGCAACGGAAACACAGACTCACGATCACAAAGATCTTGTCGACGAGAAGATCGTGATGGCCTATTTCTTCATGGCCCTGACGTTCATGCTCGTGTCGATGCTCGGCGGCCTGCTGATGGCCGGTCAGCTTCTGCGGCACAATCCGCTGTCCGGGATTGAACTGTTCTCGCCCGGCCGCTGGCGCATGATTCACACGAACGCGATCGCCTACGGCTTCCTGGCCAACGCCTTCCTCGGCCTGCTGCACTGGTCAATTCCGCGGCTGACGCTGCATCCGGTGCTGGACAAGCGGCTGAGCTGGCTGATCTTTGCCGCCTGGCAGATTGTCGTGCTGGCCACGGCAGCCGGTCTCCTGTTCGGTCAGGCGCAGGGACTGGAATGGGGCGAAACACCGGTCTGGATCGACCCGGTCGCTCAGCTTGGACTGCTGCTGGTCGCGATCAACTTCATGCCGCCAATCCTCAAAGTCAAAGGCCCGATGTACGTCACGCTGTGGTACTTCCTGGCGATGTTTATCTGGACCTTCCTGACCTACGCGATGGGTAACTTCGTTCCGGAATACTTCGTGTCCGGTACGAGTGCCGGTGCGGTCGGCGGTCTGTTTATTCACGACCTGGTCGGCCTGTTCGTCACTCCTCTGGGCTGGGGCCTGATGTACTACTTTGTCCCGATCATTCTGAAGAAACCGATCTGGAGCCACGGCCTGTCACTGGTCGGTTTCTGGGGCCTGGCCTTCTTTTATCCGCTCAACGGGATTCACCACTTCCTTTACACGCCGATCCCGATGTTCCTGCAGTACGGAGCAATCATCTCAACGATCGCCGTCGAGATGGTAGTGACGACAGTCATCATCAACTTCTTCGGGACGCTGTGGGGCCGCGGCCGGGCGGTAGTCGAAGACCTGCCAATCCGCTGGTTCTACACCGGCATGGTCTTCTACTTCCTGACCTGTCTGCAGTGTGCGATGCAGACAACGCTGACCTTCCAGGCTCTGATTCACTTCACGGACTGGGTCGTCGGCCACGCTCACCTGGTCATGTATGGAGTCTTCAGCCAGTGGATCTTCGGAATGATGACCTACCTGATTCCGCGCATCTGGAAGACTGAGTGGTACAGCAGGAAAGCACTTGAGTACCACTACTGGCTGTCGGCGGCGGGCGTGTTCATCATGGCCAGTGATCTGATTCTATGTGGTCTGTTTCAGGGCTGGAGCTGGGCGAGCCTGCAGCCGTGGGAGCACTCGATCAACGTTTCGTTCCCGTTCTGGGTGGTCCGCGTCTTTGCCGGGCTGGCCATGTTCGCCGGGCTGCTCGTCTTCCTGTGGAACATCTGGATGACGTGGAAGACTCGCGAAGAAGTGGAACTGAGCAACGT
The DNA here is from genome assembly GCA_016124895.1 of bacterium. Classification (GTDB taxonomy): domain Bacteria; phylum Planctomycetota; class Planctomycetia; order Planctomycetales; family Planctomycetaceae; genus JAPOLP01. The sequence continues at coordinate 39,623 of WGMU01000015.1, read as the reverse complement.
CGCCCTGCCTGCGTGACCGGCCGTCCTGTCTGATCAACCTCGACTCTGACCACCCTCAAAAGAATTCCGTCATCCACAGGTTCACGGCCAATGACGCCGGAACAGGGAGTCAACAATGTTTGAACGTAAGTCCGGAATCCTGCTGGTCGCCGGTCTGATCTTTTTCGCCTTTGCGTTTCTGTCGAACGCGGTCGTGCCGGCATTGATGTACTCGCATCTTCCGGAAAAGACCGCCGAAGAACTGGTCAACGGCAATATCCGCTACCAGTTCGAGGACCTGGCGCGACGCTATCCCGAAGCGTTCGTTGCCGCATTCGGGCAGCCGCCGGAGGATCCGGAAACCAAAGAAGGCACCGACTGGTGGAACCAGAACGTCGCCGACGCGCTGCGGGAAGGTCGCAGCATTTACGTCGGTGAAGGCTGCTGGCACTGTCACAGCCAGTTTGTCCGGCCGGTTTCGAACGAAGAGCAGCGGTGGGGACCGGTGGCCGCGTCCTGGGAGTATCAGAACGAACTGCAGCGGCCGGTGATGTTCGGCACGCGGCGCGTTGGACCCGATCTGTCGCGTGAAGGTGGCCGCCGCTCAAACGACTGGCACGCCGTGCATTTCTTCAAGCCGACCATGGTGTCTCACAAGTCACCCATGCCCGAATACCCGTGGCTGTTTGATGGCTCGCCATCGAAGCCGACGCGCCGCGGTATGGCTCTGATGACCTACGTGCAGTGGCTGGGATCCTGGCTGGAAAGTTATCCGGACTACGAAGCCTACACGCAGGCTCCGCTGGAAGAACTGAAGAAAGAAGCCGCAGAAGCGGCTGAGGCAGCTCCGGCCGGGTAGTCGCGACATCGCAGGGATCAGACACTTAACCTCACTGAACTACGAAAACGGACAATCCGATGACCACTCGCAGCGAACAGAAGGCGATGCGGATCATCACGGCAATCCTCGCTGTGCTGATTCTGATCCCCAGTCTTTACGGCTTCGGCAGCAAGCTTCTCGAATTCATCGCGCTCGTGCGTGGCGACGTCGACGGTGTCTTCGCGATCTCGCCCGTGGCGAATTATCTGCTCGCCAGTGCGGGCTTCTTCTGCCTGCTTCTCTGGGCGACGTTGAACGGCATGTTCCACGACATCGAAGCGCCGAAGTACGACATGCTCGACCAGGAAGAAAAACTCGATCAGGAAGAGCGGCAGGCGGTTTGAACCAGAGAGAACTGAGACACCAGAGACAGAAAGCTGAGCGGATCAGAATCTCTGTTTTCTCCTGCTCAGAATCAGAACAATCACGAATGCCTGACCTGTCAGGAAGCAGACTATGGATCACCTGAAAAATACTTCCGCCGAAGAGGATCATCGGTATCACCACTACACCAGTAACGCCATCCCGTGGTACGTGCGGCTGATCTGGCTGGGGTTCTGGGTGCTGGTGATCTACTACGTCGTGGTCTGGCTGCTGCCGGCCATGCAGGTTGAACTGGTCTCGCCTCCATGACGACCGATGAGTTGCGGACTGCCTGTGCGTGGTGCGGCCTGCCGGTGGGCGGTACCGGTCGGCAGATGCCGGACGAACCGCCCGAAGACGAATACTGCTGCTTCGGTTGCCGGTTCGCGGCGCAGGTGACGCAGGATCGCGGCGAATCCGGTCAGGTCCAGTGGACACTGACGCGACTCGGTCTGGCCATCTTTTTCACGATGGCCGTCATGGTGTTCACGATGGCTCTGTGGAGCCGCGACGTTTACGGCACGGAAGAACTGGGCGCCGTCGGCGACACGCTGACCGAACTGTTCCGCTGGCTGTGTCTGATCGGTGCGTTGCCCGTTCTGTTTCTGCTGGGAGTCCCTGTTGCTGCGTCGGCGGTTGTCGATCTGACGCGTGGCCGAGTGACGTCCGACCTGCTGGTTGCGACGGGAGTGACTGCCGCCTTTGCGTTCTCCGTCGTCTCGCTGCTGCGCGGGACCGGGGCCATCTACTTTGAAGTGCCCAGCATGGTGCTGGTGCTTGTGACGCTGGGCCGCTGGATCGAAGCTGGTGGCCGCGTCAGTACCGGCCGACTGCTCGACTCGCTGGATCGCCTGCTGCCGGAAACTGCCCGGTTGATTCACGATGGCCAGGAAACTGACGTCGCGACCGGTTCGCTGAAAACCGGCGATGTGATCCGCGTTCTGTGCGGCGAACGGATTCCGGCGGACGGTGTGCTGCTCTCGGCCGAGTCCGTTTCGATCGATCAGCAGATTCTGACCGGCGAAAGCGATGCCGTACTGCGGCGGTCTGGCGATGACGTGTTCTCGGGAACCGTGCCGCTCGACAGCGAGATCGTTGTTCGCGTCACTCGGTCCGCTCATCAGGGAACGCTGTCGCAGATTCTCGACGCAGTACAGACGGCGCGGCAGCAACGCGGGCGTTATCAGCGGCTCGCGGATCGTGCGACAACGTGGTTCGTGCCGCTGGTTGCCCTGCTCGCAATTGCCGCTTTCTTTCTGCAGGGAGGGCTCGCGGACGTCGGCTCCGGCCTGCTGGCGGCACTGGCGGTCACTTTGATTGCCTGTCCGTGTGCCCTCGGACTGGCGACGTCAATGGCCGTCTGGACGGCGCTGCAGCGAGCGGCCGGACGCGGCGTTCTGATCCGCAGCGGCGAAGTGCTCGAAACGCTGGCCGCTGTCCGCGCTGTCCGGTTCGACAAGACCGGCACGCTGACGACCGGGCATCCGACTGTCGACGACCTGCTGCTGCCGGACGGCGGTTCGCCGGAACTCGTGCGCGACATCGCCGCGGCACTGGCCGGCAGTTCGACGCACGCGTTTTCTCGCGCCATCGTTGAGTGGGCTGGTCGTGAGAGTTTGCCAGTGGCCGACGGCCGAACGACATCTGAGTTTACCCCAACGCAGTCTGCAATCGGCATCTGTTCGCCGGTACGAACTCTGTCGGGGCTGGGTCTCGAAGCCGACTGCCGGCTGCCGGGCAGCGAGTCGCCTCAAAAACTCAAATCTCCTGCGCACTGCGAATCATCTGCAGAAGCAGCAACGCGCGTCTGGATGGGCAGTCGGCGGCTGCTCGCATCGCAGAACTGCGGCCTCGACAAATCGCTGGATCGAGCGCTGACCGATTGCGAAAAACGCGGTCAGTCGGTTGTGCTGATCGGCTGGGACGGCGAGGTGCGCGGGGCGTTCATGCTGCGGGAAACGGATCGGCCGGAAGTGGAGACGGCGATCGCAGACTGTCAGAGGCTGGGCCTCAACGTCGGCATCCTGTCGGGCGACCGCCGGTTTCGGGTCGACCAGCTTGGCGAACGACTGAGTATCGCGGCCGTGGGTGAACTGCTGCCAGCAGACAAACTCGCGGCGCTCGACGCAGCGCGGCGGCAGTTCGGTCCGGTGCTGATGGTTGGCGACGGGATCAACGACGGGCCGGCACTGGCGGGAGCCGACGTCGCAGCCTCGCTGGCTGGAGGGACCGACCTGTCACGTGATGCCTCTGGCGTCTGCCTGCTGCACGACGAGCTGGCCGGCGTCCCGTGGGTCATCGCGCTCAGCCGTCAGACACGCCGAATCATCCGCCAGAATCTGATGTGGGCTTTCGGCTACAACTTTGCCGGAATGCTGCTCGCCGTGGCCGGGATCCTGAATCCCATCATCGCCGCCGGGCTGATGTTTCTGAGCAGTGCCGTCGTACTCGGCAACTCGCGCCGCCTGGCAGCCTTTCCACTCGGCCCCGAATCGCTGCCCGACGCACGGCAATCACCGAGCCTGTTGAGCGAGCCGAAAGAAACGTCGTCAGCCGCTGCCAGCGTTGAAAGCGGCGATGACAGCTCAGCCTCTTCGATAATTGATGTCGGCTCCTCCCACGCTGATCCCTCGCGTCAATTCTGCGAATCCGAATCAGACGCCGGCGCGCTGCAGACGCAGGAGGCGGTGACATGATCGAACTGCCGCTTCTCTTTCTGGGTGGCCTGCTGGGCTCGGGACACTGCGTTGGAATGTGTGGAGCGTTTGCGGTCGCGATCGGCTGGGACGCGTCGCGGCCGACCGTCAATCTGCTGCGACAGAGTGTCTACAGTCTCGGCCGCTGCTCCACTTACTCGTTTCTCGGAGCCGTTGCCGGGTTCAGCGGACAGTGGATGCAGCAACGCCTCGGCGCATTAACGAGCGTCCAGGCGGTGCTGTCGTTGATTGCCGCCACCGTGCTGATTGGGATGGGACTGGTAACGTCCGGTCTGCTGCCGTCGTCCGATCGCTGGCTGCAGAAGCTGGCGGCGTGCCCGGCGGTCGGGCAGTTTCGTTCGCTGCTGAAGTCACGACGTCTGGCAAACGTCTTCGTGGCCGGACTGGCGACCGGCTTCCTGCCGTGTGGACTCATTTACGGAGTGCTCGCGCTGGCTCTCACCTCGGGCAGCCTGTTGCTGGGAGCGGCAATGATGGCTGCTTTTGGACTGGGAACCATCCCGCTGATGGTGGTTGTCGGCCTGTCCGGTTCGACGCTGAGCCTGCCACTGAGGCAGCGACTGCTGCGCGTCGCCGCGGTGTGCCTGGTCGGAGCCGGCGTTCTGACCGGAGCCCGCGGACTGGCCGATCTCACGTCGCCGTCCGACTCCGAACCGCCCGCCTGCCCGTTCTGTGCCGACGAGTCGCCCGCTCATTGACCGCCTGCGAATGCGACACGGCAGAAATCCCGGCTGGTAGTTGGACAGCGCCACTTTGGCGAAATCGGTGAGGAGACAAGCACGAAGCGCAAGCGAGTGTGTTCGACGTAACTGGCCCACTCGCTTGCGCTTCGTGCTTGTACGTCAACCGCAAGTGGCGCTGTCCAACTAAGGACCGGCCTGGTATTTACTGTCGTAGCGCGTTCGCCAGAACGCGGGCCTGTCATCATCGTGACCCGCGTTTTGGCGCACGCGGCCCCGGGAAACATGACAGTTATTGCCAGCCCGATCCTAAGTCGTTGACGATCCGCTCCATTCGGCGGCGGTTCTCGCCCAGATCGGAATGACCGACGCGCGAGGCCGATCGAAAGTGAATGAGCCCCGCGTCCGTGTCGATCAGAAACTCAACGTCGTCAACAAAGCGGAACAGTTTTGTGGCGCATTCCGCATGCAGATAGTTGTCCGCTTCACTGACGATCGTCGTCCGCGGCAGCCGGCTGAGAACGCTCCGCAATCGAGCCCGCGTGGCGTCCGCTGTCCCGTCGAACGGGATCGGGTCCATGCGCTGTGACTCGCTGGTGGCAAACGTCGAGACACAGTTCGGCGTCGAGGGACAATCTCCCAGCCGCCCATCGCGAACGCCGAGATTGTCCGGCTGCCGTGCCAGCAGGCTCAAAACCGCCAGCCCCGCGATCGGCAGCAGAACGACGGCAATCAAAGCCGTCGGCAGCATTCGGCGTCTCCAGAACCGGGTCACGCACTCTCTCCTCAGACTGAGCAGCTCGCGACATCGTAGACCGGAATTCATGCCGACTCACGCCAGCTCTGCCGACTGGGCAATCTGCAGGTTCCGGGCAATCAATTTGCCGAGCCGGACCACCGTTACAGACCGCAGAATCGGAATTACCGTCAATCTCGAATTCCCACGAGGCCGATACCTGACCTGAGTGGACTCGCGCGCCTGTGGCGTCGAGTGGCTGCGTTCTGCGTGGATCCGGCGTTTCAACTGGAAGCAGTCACTGCCGACAGCGAACTTCGCCAGACGGGCTCGTGCGTCTGCTCTCTGAATTTCCTGGGCGATCGGTCTGAAGAGGATTTCATGCGTCACCTGAGCTGGCTGGCTGTCGCAGCAGCGCTTCTTGCCGGAGGCTGTCAGTCTCCGTGCGGGGGCGGTGTCTGCAGCTCGACCGGCTCGCCGTTCTTTCCGCCGCTCCCATGCTTCTTCGGAACCGCCATCAAATCTTCTCAGACCGGCGCCTGCGACGACGGCGAGTGTGTCGCCAGTGGCTACCTGACCTTCGCGAAATACTGGCCGGCTCTGGACGGCTGGGCCACCGAGATGACCGCGAAGAAGTGTGCGAAGAAAGAGTTGCTTCGACGGCAGTGGGAAGCGAAGACCTACCTTCCGCAGGATTACAAACGAGGCTACACGCAGGCGTTTATCGACGTTGCCAACGGTGAGTCGGGCGAGGTTCCCGCCGTGCCGCCACCGCGTTACTGGAATACGGCCTACCGATCCGAACGCGGACGCAAAGCCGCCGACTGCTGGTTCGACGGCTATCGAACCGGAGCAGCCGACGCAGCCATCAAACTCGCCTCGCTCCGCCAGATCGCGTCGTCCGGAGACTGGACTGCAGGCGGCGCGAGCAACGATTTCGTTCAGGCCAACCCGGCCGGACCACCGCTGCCGACTCCGTTGCCGATGAGTCCGGCCAACCCCTTGCTGCCTCAGACAATCCATCCGCTTCCGCAGCCTGGGCCGACTCAGCCGCTTGTACCAATGCCGTGGCCCAATCCGTCCGCAGCAATGTCACCGCCGTTCCCGCAGAACCCGATTCGTCAGACTCCGCCGCCGGCCTTTCCGCCTGCGCCTCGGCCGACTCAACTGCAACCTGGTTCGGTCATCGGCAACGGGTCGACTGGAGCCGTCGGTACATTCGCCCCTGCAGCTTCGGGAACGAACGCCGTCGCACAGCCGGGCTACGCAGCTCCGGCCGCCAGCAGCCCTCCACCAGCTCCAGCAATCAGGCCCGACCTGGCGGCTCCGTCAATCGCCGTTCCTTCGCCGAGTCCCGCTATGGGACCGGCTCCTGGCTACGCGGCACCAGCGGCTACCTCACCGGGCGGCGGACTGCCGAACCCCTTAACTCGACAGCAACCCACCCGACCGCCGGGACTGCCCAACGACCCGCCGGTCTGGCGACCCCGACCGGGACATTCAGCGATTCCTCAGCAGTGACGCGCCGTTCGTCGCTGAAACGTCAACCGAATTCTCGCACACACGTCACCACAGTTCTCAGCGAGCCTGCCTGTGATCCGCCATCAGCCAGCACCGCCAGCGTCGTTTGCCCGAGCCGATCAATGCTCGGTGCCGAGGAACGCGCGCGGAGTTCCCTCGCTGTTGGTCGGGCTGTTGCTCTCGACGCTGGCTGGCTGCGCTGCGCTGCGGCCCATGGACGGAGTGCCGGCCCGGTACCTGCCGGACGATCTTCGTGGTCGCAGTCGCGAAGACGCCGAGATGATCGACCTGTCGCTGCTGCGACGGACCGAACCCGCTCAGCACATTGTCGATTCGGGCGACGTCCTGGCTGTGTATATCGAAAACGTACTCGGCCGCCGCGAGCAGCCGCCGATCAATCAGGCTCTGGATGACTCACGACCGCCGACGCTTGGCTACCCGGTCATGGTACAGGACGACGGCTCGCTCTCGCTGCCGCTGATTCCACCGATCATGGCGCGCGGCAAAACAATTCCGCAGCTTCAACAGGAACTCGTTTCGGCCTACACGATCCAGCGCCGACTGCTGCCGCCCGGCCAGGAACGAATCCTCGTCACGCTGCACCGGCCGCGGACGCATCGCATTCTGGTTGTTCGTCAGGAGTCGCAGTCAGACGCGCTCAGTGCAGTGGCGATTGCCCGCGGCACGCTGGGCAGTGCGAAACGAGGCACCGGCCACGTTGTCACGCTGCCCATCTACAAGAACGACGTGATGAACGCGCTGGTCCTCTCCGGAGGCCTGCCGGGACTCGATGCACGGAACGTTGTGTACGTGATTCGCGGCCGTAAGGTGCAGGTCGCTCCGGTCGGAGGCCCGATGATCCGGGGACAGAGCCCCGATCCCGGCTACGCGCCGAATCCCGGTCTTGCCCCGGATTTCCGTTACGGAGCGGGACCGGTCTCTCCGCAAACCCTGCCGCCTCAAACGGGAGCGCTACCCGGCTGGCAACCATTACCGAACGTCGCTCAACCACAGCCATACCTGCCACCGCAGCCGTATCAGCAACCGGGGCCGTATCAGCACCCGGGGCCAGCGCTGCAATCGATGGTTCAGCCCCCGCCGGGCTGGCAGCCGCCGCCGATCTGGAACGATGTCGCCGGCATCGTGGCCGGAGCGTACAACGATGGCTCCAATGTGATCCGGATCCCGCTGCGTCTACCGTTCGGCGAAGCTCCGCAGATCGCCGAGCACGATGTCACACTGAATGACGGCGACATCGTCTATATCGCCTCGCGCGACAACGAAACGTTCTACACCGGTGGCCTGCTGGGCGGCGGTGAATACACTCTGCCGCGAGACCGCGATATCGACATTCTCGAAGCGATTGCGATCTCCGAACAGGCCCGCATGTCGCAGCAGACGTCCGGCCGCTCGGCGCTTAACAACGACGTCACGATCAGTCCGAGCCAGGCGATCGTGCTGCGTCGTCTGCCGAACAATACGCAGGTCCCGATCCTGGTCGACATCTACCGCGCCCGTCGCTACCCGTCCGAGCGAATCAACATTCTGCCGGGCGACTACATTCTGCTGCAGTACACAAAGCTGGAAGCCGTCGGCGCCTTTATTGAGCGCCACTTCCTGGAAAGCGCCCTCTTCGGAGTCGCCGCCGCCCAGGTCCGCCGCAACTGACGCTCGGCCCGCACGAGCAGGCCAGCCCAGGTAAGGCCGGTTCCCACCGGCCAGCGTCTCCGGGAATCGGCCGGTAGGAACCGGCCCTACTTGTCTGATGGCTCGGGTGGCTGGCGGGCCTCAGATCGGTAAAGTGCGGCACGGTATTTCGATGCCGAACAAGTCTCGTATCTCTGACAACAGGTCTGGCCATGTCTGCTGTGCGCTGCGTTGTTCTTTCTCTGCTGCTGCCGCTGTCCACGGTGCTGGTTGCCGCGGAGCCGGTGAAGACGGACCTCTTTGTGGCCAACGAGGGCGGCTACAAGCTGTATCGGATTCCGGGGATCGTCGTCACGACGCGCGGGACGGTGCTGGCTTACTGCGAGGCTCGGAAAAGTGACCGCGGCGACTGGGGACCGATCGATGTGCTCATGCGGCGCAGCACGGACGGCGGGCGTACCTGGCAGCCACGTCAGCAGATTGTGCATCTGGAAGGTGACCTGCCGCTCAACCCGGTGGCCGCGGCGCAGAACCTCGACAAACCGGGCGAGAACACCGTCAACAATCCCGTCGCCATCGTTGACCACGAAACCGGAACGATTCACTTCCTGTACTGCCTGGAATACATGCGCTGCTTCTACATACGCAGCGACGACGACGGTGTCTCGTGGAGCGAACCCGTCGAGATCACAAAGACGTTCGAGGCGTTCCGGCCGGAGTACGACTGGAAGGTGCTGGCCACCGGTCCGGCGCATGGCATTCAACTGACTCATGGTGCGAAGAAAGGGCGGCTGGTTGTCCCCGTCTGGCTGTCGCTGGGCACCGGAGGCCACGCTCTCCGGCCGTCGGTGACCGCGACGATTTACAGCGACGATCACGGAGCCACCTGGCACCGCGGCGACATCGCCGTGCCGGACACCGACGAGTGGGTTTATCCAAACGAAACAGTCATCGTCCAGCTTGCGGACGGTCGAGTCATGCTGAACTCACGCAGCGAATCGAAACGGCATCGGCGACTGATCACGCTCAGTCCAGACGGAGCGACCCACTGGTCGACGCCGAAGTTCGACGAGGCACTGCTCGAACCGATCTGCATGGCCGGCCTAGTCCGCGTACGGGAACCGCGTGATGGCAAGCCGGGACTGCTGGCGTTCTCGAACCCGCACAACCTGGCTCGCCGCGACGGTAAGGAAGCTGAAGGTCGCAGTCGGGACCGCGTCAACGTCTCGATCAAACTGAGCGATGACGAAGGCAGAACCTGGTCCGTCAGCCGCACTCTGGAACCCGGCTTCAGCGGCTACAGCGATCTGGCCGCGCTGCCCGACGGAACGATTCTCTGCTTCTACGAACGCGGCAGCACCGACGGCGAGAGCATTTACCGCACCGGCCTGCTGACCGTCGCGCGGTTCGACGAGCAATGGGTCCGCAGTGGAGCGGGTCAGTAGTCCGCGTCCTCCGGACGACGTGAGTGGGAATCAGGGATGCCGGACGGAGAGTTCCAGGGGTGGCGCTGCGCTGCTGTGCTGACCGTTGGCTAACGGGTCTAACGGCTTCGCCGTATTCGTTGCGGCGTGCGCGGGAACTTCTGCCCGACGCGCAATCGCTGTCCTCGGTTGCCGAAGCCTCTGGTGAATCGCAAGACTGAAAGGTTCTGGCTGCGGAATCCTTTGCCGTAAAAACGTCGCGCTCCGACGCGACAGGAGATTTCTCGTGAGTGACCAGATGCATCCGATTGTCGGCCCTCAGGTGACCTCAATCCGGCTGCGGCGTTATCTGTTCGTCGCGGCGTGTCTTGTCGGGCTTCCAGCGAGTGCAACCCTGGCGGCGGACGATGTCGACTTCAGCCGCGACATCGAGCCGATTCTGTCGGATAAGTGCTTCGCCTGTCACGGTCCGGACGCGGCCACACGTGAAGCGGACCTGCGACTTGATGACGAAGTCAGTGTGTTCGCGAAGCGCGACGAGCCGACCATCGTGCGCGGTCAGCCGGAAAAGAGTTCGCTCGTCCAGCGAATCCTGTCGACCGGCGACGATCAGATGCCGCCACAGGATGTCAAGAAGCAGCTCACCGCAAAGGAGAAGCAGCTTCTGCAGCAGTGGGTCGCGCAGGGAGCAAAATGGGCGAAGCACTGGGCCTACGTCCCGCCGCAGAAGTTTGAGCCGCCGGAAGTCCCGGCCGGCAGCCGAGTCGTCAACGAGATCGACCGATTCATTCAGGCTCGACTGCAGCAGGAGGGCCTGAAGCCGTCACCCGAAGCCGACGAAATCACGCTCGTCCGGCGACTGCATTTCGATCTGCTCGGTCTGCCGCCGAAGCCCGAAGACGTCGATGCGTACGTCGTGAGCAACGACCCGCAGAAGTACGCAAAACTCGTCGACAGGCTGCTCAGCTCGAAACACTTCGGCGAGCGGCTGGCGATTTACTGGCTCGACGTCGTGCGGTACGCGGACAGCAACGGGTATCACTCCGACGAACCGCGGCAGGTCGCGCCGTATCGCGACTACGTGATCGAGTCGTTCAACGAGAACAAGCCGTACGACCAGTTTGTCGTCGAGCAACTCGCCGGCGATCTGCTGCCCGAGACAACCATGGAACAGCAGGTTGCGTCCGGCTTCAACATGCTGCTGCAGACGACCAGCGAAGGCGGGGCTCAGGCGAAGGAGTACCTGGCGAAATACATGGCTGACCGAGTGCGGAACACGTCGCAGATCTTCCTCGGTTCGACGATGGGCTGCTGCGAGTGTCACAACCACAAGTACGACCCGTTCACGATGCGGGACTTCTACAGCTTCGGAGCGTTTTTCGCCGACCTGCAGGAACGAGCCGTCGGCAACCCGGCGACATATCCGGTGATTGACGACGCGTCTCAGGCGAAGCTCGGCCAGATCGACGGCCGGCTCGGCGAACTTCGCACAACGGCTCAGACTCAGACCGACGCACTGACGGCCGCTCAGCATGCCTGGGAAGCCGAGGTCGCAACGAAGCTCGACACCGCGGCCGAATTCAGTCCGTGGCAGATGATCGGACCGTTCAAGACCGGCAGCTTTGACGAGGCTCACGACAAGGCGTTCGGGCCGGAGAATGGTGTCGACCTGAAGAAGCGAATCGCCGGGCAGACCTGGAAGGAAGCGCCACAGTTTGTCGATGGTCAGGTTCACAACCTCAGTGGCGACAACTCGGCGACGTACCTGTTCCGGACGGTGAAAGTCGCGACACCGACGAAACTCAAACTGTCGCTCGGCAGTGATGACAGCCTGATCGTCTGGCTGAACGGCGAGAAGATTCACGAGAACCGGATTCAGCGCGCCGTCGCCGCCGATCAGGATTCCGTTGAAGCATCGCTCAAGGCTGGCGAGAACCAGCTTCTGCTGAAGGTAACGAATGGAACCGGCGGGTACGGCTTCTACTTCAACGCCGAGTCGGTCGGCATCCCGCCCGAGATCGTCACGATCCTGCGCGTGCCGCGTGCCGACCGGAATAATGATCAGGCCAGCAAACTGGCAGCGCATTACCGCTCGATCGCTCCGGCTCTGCAGCCCGTGCGCGACGAAATCGCGATGCTGGAACAGCAGCGTCAGCAGACGATGGATGCGCTGCCGCGTACGCTGATGACGAAAACCACAGCCCCGCGAGACATTCGCGTCCTGCCGCGAGGCAACTGGCTCGATGATTCCGGCGACGTCGTGCAGCCGGCGATTCCCGGGTTTCTCGGGACGGTGGAGACCGCTGATCGACGAGCAAACCGGCTCGACCTGGCAACCTGGATCGTGCAGCGCGACAACCCGCTGACGGCGCGGACCTTCGTCAATCGTCTGTGGAAGCTGTACTTCGGCCAGGGTCTCGCAACGCCGCTCGACGATCTTGGCCGCCAGGGCACGCTGCCGACGCATCCGAAACTGCTCGACTGGCTGGCGTGCGAGTTCATGGACAGCGGCTGGAACATCAAACACATGGTCCGACTGCTGGTCATGTCGGCGACGTACCGGCAGTCGTCAGTCGCGTCCGACGAACTGAAGCAGCGCGATCCGTACAACAAACTCTACGCGCGGCAGTCGCGGTTCCGTCTCGACGCGGAACTCGTTCGTGACAACGCGCTGGCAGTGAGCGGACTGCTGGTTGACACCGTTGGTGGTCGCAGCGTTTATCCGTATCAGCCGGCGGGCTACTGGCGACACATGAACTTCCCGGTCCGCAAGTGGCCGGGAGACAAGGGCGACGCTCTCTACCGGCGCGGACTTTACACGTGGTGGCAGCGGATGTTCCTGCACCCGTCGATGGTCGCCTTCGACGCGCCCAGCCGCGAGGAATGCACGGTCGAACGGCCTCGCTCCAACATCCCTCAGCAGGCACTGGTACTGCTGAACGATCCGACTTATGTCGAAGCCGCTCGAGCCTTCGCCGCGCGAATCCTGCGCGAAGGCGGGGCGTCGTCCGAAAGCCGCATCGAATGGGCGTTCCGCTCAGCACTGTCGCGCAAGCCGACACCGGACGAGGTCGCGGTCATCGAGAGCGTTCTGCAGAAGCATCTGACCGAGTACCGCGGCGACGAACCCGATGCCGAAAAGGTAATCCACGTCGGAGAAGCTCCGACTCCCGACGATCTCAACCCAGCCGAGCATGCTGCCTGGACGTCGGTCGCCCGCATCGTCCTCAACCTGCACGAAACGATCACGCGGTCGTAGGGCTTTTCATCAATGAGTTACCTGCTGATTTACCTGGCAATGCTGCTGACGGCTGAGCCGGAACTGGCTGTCAAGCCGGCGGTTGAACTGACCTACCGCACGGAGCCGGGACGTTTCTACCAGCTTCAGTCCAGGCAGGGCGACGAGTGGCGAGACGTTGGCTACGCCGTGAAAGGAACCGGCACGGCCGTGACTGGTCGTCATCCGGCAGGCGAGTATCGAGTGACAACTCCTTCCCATCAGTGGGTCCAGGTCTGGAGCGACGAGTTCGACGGTTCGGACCTCGACTACGCGAAGTGGGAGAAGGAAGAGAACAACTATGGCGGCGGGAACTTCGAGCGGCAGGCCTACCGCACCGATCCGAAATACTGTGTGGTGCAGGACGGCCTGCTGAACATCAACGTGTACCGCGATGCGCACACGACGAGTGATGGCAAGACGCAACCGTACTCGTCGGCTCGCATTCGCAGCCAGAAGCGCGGCGAATGGCAGTACGGTCGATTTGAAATCCGTGCAAAGATGCCGCAGGGCGAAGGCATCTGGCCGGCGGTCTGGATGCTGCCAACCGAATCGAAATATGGCGGCTGGGCGGCTGGCGGCGAGATCGACATCATCGAATCACGCGGCAGCGCCGTACACGAGACGACCGGAGCACTGCACTTCGGAGGCCCCTGGCCGCGCAACACGTACGTCGCCCACGCTTTCACCTTACCAAAAAACAACGCCGCCGATGGCTTCCACGTCTACACGCTCGAATGGAACCGCGACGAGATCAAATGGTCCGTCGACGGCGATCTGTGCAAAAGGCGGACAAAGGACGAATGGTTTTCCGAAGCGGCGAAGCAGAATGCCAGCGCCCCGTTTGACCAGCCGTTCCATCTGATTCTGAACGTGGCCGTTGACGGTCGATTCTTCGAGAAGACCACCCAGCGAGCCGACGATCTGCCTGCCAGCGCGTTCCCGCAAACCCTGCAGGTCGACTACGTCCGTGTGTACCAGTGGGCCGAGTGAGGTGCGATCGTTTGGAGAGTCGATCGATGAACATCGAGAGCGGCACAACCGATGGCCTGCCTGTCGAATGCCCGATCTGCGGCAAGACCGCCTGGGTGACTGCAGTCACACCGTCTGCTGACGTCACCTGTCCGCACTGCGGAAGCCTGCTCTGGATCGGAGACGCCTGGAAGAACGTGCCGGATCCGATCAATCGACTGTCACAGCTTGGTGCGGATGTTGAACTCGATGACTGCGGCGAGGTCAAAAGCATTCGGTTCCGCGGTGCGATCTACAACGACTCGGTGATTGAGCAACTGGCCGCGCTTGATGAAGTTCCAGTCATTGATATTCGCAACACGGTCATCAGTGATCAAGGAGCCGCCCGGTTGATGCAACTGCTTCCCCATGCCACCGTTCTTCATTGAAAGCCCACTGTTTTGCAGCGTTTCGGGGCGAGTCTGTCGTGACACCTGGTGAAGTATCGGTCCCAGAGGCCTCGCCGCCCCCAAACACGCTGCGTGGCCGTCGGTCGCCCGTATCATTCTCATCCCGCACGAAACGATCACGCGGTCGTGGCGACATTGTCGATCTGGCTTTCAAGACCGGGCCCAATTGCGCATCCTGAAAGGCGCAAAACGCTCTCCCACCAACGTTGAGCCTTCCCGGCTACCCTGCCTTCACGAGACCCTGCCATGTTGAAGCTGTTTCCGACCCGCCGCTCGAACTGCGAAACGCCTTCCCGTCGCGATTTCATGGTCGAAGTCGGTTCGATCAGTGCTCTCGGGCTGGCGCTGCCACATCTGCTGCAGGCGGAAGCCCAGGCCGCGGAAGGGTTCGCTCGCGGCGACGTCAACTGCATCTTCATCTGGACGCGTGGAGGAACCAGCCATCACGACACGCTGGATCCAAAACCGAATGCCGGAGCGGAGGTGCGCGGCGACTTTGGCGTCATCGATACCGCGCTTCCGGGGATTCAGTTCACCGATCAGATGCCGAACTTCGCTCGCGAACTGAACCGCTACACGGTGATGCGGAATCTCAATCCGAAGAACGGCAGCCATTCGACCGCCGACGCGATCATGATGAGCGGTCGGAAGTTCAATCCGGCGATCACGTACCCGTGTTACGGATCGGTCGTCTCGAAGGAACTCGGTCCGAAGACGGCCCTGCCGCCGTTCATCCAGCTCGGAACGAATGTTGATCAGCGGTTCAACGGCGGACTGGCCGGCTACCTCGGACTGCAGCACAACGCGTTCGTCGTGCCCGGTGATCCGTCCAGCGATAACTTCACAGTGCGCGACGTTTCGCTGCCGAACGGGCTCACTGCCGATCGCATGAGTCGCCGCCGTCAGGCTCTGCAGACAATCGACACGCTGCAGCGCGAACTGGATCAGCGGCCCGACGCGCTGCAGGCGATCGACGCGTACTACGAGAACGCGTTCAGCATGATTACCTCCGCGGCAACGAAGACCGCCTTCGATCTCTCTCAGGAAGACCAGGAGACGCGCGACGCTTACGGCAAGCACAACCTCGGCCAGAGCTGCCTGCTCGCGCGGCGACTGATCGAGGCCGGCACGCGGTTCGTCACGGTCAGCAGCGGCGGCTGGGACACGCACCGCGACAACTTCAATGGTCTGAAGAAGCTGCTGCCGCCACTCGATCAGGCCTGGCCAGCGCTGCTGGCGGATCTCGAAGACCGCGGGTTGCTCGCCAACACGTTCGTCTTCTGGCTGACCGATTTCGGCCGCACGCCGATCATCAACTCAGCCGCTGGCCGCGATCACTGGTCGACGGCGAGTATCGCCTGCTTTGCCGGAGCCGGCGTGCGCGGCGGCCAGGTACTCGGCCAGACGGACGAAACCGGAGCGAAGCCGGTCGGCAGGGAATACTACCCGGAAGACATCGCCGCGACGGTCTACTCGAAGCTCGGCATCCCGCTCGACACACACCACACCGCGACAGACGGCCGCCCAATCCGGCTCTGCATCGGTGAACCGGTGCCGGAGCTGATGTCGTAAGCTGCGTTTTCACGCGGCAGTCTTGACAGATTCGCTGATCGGTGCCACTTCAGCGGATGCCGCTATCTCGACATCGACATGCCGTGTGAACTTCTCCTCGCCGTACAGCACAACGGCGACCGACCTCAAGGCGATCTGCAGGTCGAGGAATGCGGAGAGATGCTGCACGTACTGCGCGTCGTAGTGCCAGCGTTCCGGCCAGCTCAGATAGATGTTGCCGTTGATCTGGGCGAGCCCGGTCAGGCCGGGGCGTTCAAGCAACCGTTGCAGGCCGCTGGCGTTATAGTCGGTAATGTGTTCCGGCAAGGCCGGTCGCGGGCCGACAATCGACATATCGCCGGTCACTATGTTGAGCAGTTGCGGCAGTTCGTCGATTTTGAATCGCCGCAGCCAGCGACCGACACGCGTGACTTCGCTGTGGCCGGGCAGGACTTCCGTATGCGCCGTCCGCTTACGGTCGGTCATCGTGCGGAACTTGAACGTCGGAAACGTCGTCCCGTACCGACCGAGCCGTTCCTGCACGAAGAGCACGGGCCCGTGCGAGTCGAGCTTGATCAGCAGCGCCGTGACGACCATGACCGGCGACGCCAGCAGCATCAGCGGCAGACTGATGGCCAGATCGACCAGTCGCTTGCCGACATTCCGATACAGCGACCAGCCAGGCGTTTCAGCAATCGCATAGCGCTGCAGATATTCGGTCCGAACGTCCATGGTCGAAACCTGAAAATGAAGCGGAGTCTGTGTTTCGGGACGGACTTCTATCAGATCAGTGGAGCGGGCGACAACGCGGGTTCCGCGGGGCGACCTTGAGTCGAATCAGCTCAGCGCACGGAACAGATCGGCCAGTTCGGATTCGACCTCGTCGTCACTGGCGACCGTGCTGCGGATGGCTGACCGGATCAGTTCCCGGTACCGCTTCCGCAGGCGGCTGGCGGCCATCCTGACGGCGTCACGGGACATGCCGCGGGCATCGGCGATTGATGAATACCGCGGTGATTCCGACGCGTCCGTCAACGCCGGTGAGAGAGCGTCGAACAGTTCGCGCCGACCGGACTCGACGTACTCGATTTTGAGTTCCGCCAGTGCCTGCTGCAGGATCTGCAGTGCCCATTCTCGCTCGAACGCGGCTTCGGGTGACGGTGCGGAATCAGCCGGTTCGATGGCTATGCCGCGTTCAGCCGAGTCGAAATCCATCGGGAATAGTGTCGTTCCGCCACCGCGTTTGAGCGCCGTCTCTCGATCGTGTTCGTTCGCCAGAAAGTTCTGCATCGATGTCAGCAGAAACGTTCGAAAGCGGCCGCGTTGCGGGTCGGCAGCGGCGACCGTTGTCTTTTCGAGCAGCCGCGCGAAGAACTCCTGCGTCAGGTCGCGAGAGTCGTCGACGGAGTGACCGCGTTTCCTCACATACGAATAGAGCGGCGACCAGTACGCACTGCACAGTTCAGTCAGAGCGGCCTGTGATTCGGGCAGGCCCGGTGTTCCAGCGGCGACGATCAGGCTCCAGCGCGTCGTCGCAAACCGGCCCGCTGCCGGGCTCTTGTGACCGTTGGAAGATGCCTCAGACATCACTGCGCCTCGACAGTCAGCGTTTGACGTTCAGGCAGACAATCTCTGCATCGTCACGCAGATACAGCAGCCCGTTTGCCAGTGAGGGTGCCTGCCGGGTTGTCTCGATGATCTGTTTGCGACCGATCTCCTGATAGGCGACGGGACTCGCTTTCGCGACGACCAGTTCGCCTTTCATCGTGCTCATGAAGAGCTTGCCATCGGCGGCGATCAGGTTGCCCTTCCCGAACCGGGCTTCCTGCCAGGCGACTTTGCCAGTCTTCGGGTGGACACAGGTCAGATGCGTCACCGGCCCGGCGCTGCCGACGTTGTCAAACCCGTACAGATAGCCGCCCAGGTAAATCGACGTCTGCCACTCATTCCGCAGGACGCTGCCGGTGCCGAGCGACTCCCAGGCAACTGATGGCCGGAAGCGATCTGCAACGGGAAGCAGACCGAGCAGCGTGCTGCCGTGATTTTCCCCGGCCGAGACGAAGACCTTGCCATCAACCAGCAGTGGCGTCGCGATATTGCAGTCGTAGTCAGTCACGTGCGGATAGAACCACAACCGCTGGCCGGTCTTCGAGACGCCGTACACCGAGGCTCCGGTCATCGCGACAAGCTGTTCCTGACCGCCGACGTTAAGCACGGCTGGTGACGAGTAGCCGGCCGCCTCGCGTTTGCCGAACGTCCACCGCGTCTCGCCTGACTTCAGATCGAAGGCCACGATCGTCGCATCGCGAGCCCCGATCGTGACAACGACGACGTCACTCCAGATGACCGGCGAGCAGGCCATGCCGTAGTCGGCAACCTTGCCCGGATGCCGCTCGAACGTCGGCACCTTCCAGGTGAGATCGCCACTGGCCAGTTCGACGCGCGCCAGCGTTCCGTCGCCAGTGAAGACAAACGCCGCGCCGTCTGCGATGGCCGGAGTCGCACGGGGGCCGTTGCCCATCTGATTGCGGAACTCGGGAACGATGGCCGTCCGCCACTCCTGCTGGCCGGTCTTCGCGTCGAGTGCGATCAGAAACTGCTGCCCGTCCGTCTGCACCAGAGTGCAGGCCGTGCCGCCGCTGACCACGACAGCCGACATCCCGACACCGCCGGGAACGCGCCAGACTTCAGCAGGTCCGCTCGCCGGCCACTCATTCAGCAGCCCGGTCTCGTCCGAAATCCCGTTCCGGTTCGGCCCAAGAAACTGCGGCCAGTCCGCGGCGAAGACTTGATGCGTAATCATGTTGCCAGGAAGGCTCGAACAGACCAGCACGAGCAGCCACATCGAACATCGAAACAGAGTCGCCATTTGTTTTGCCTGAGCTGTTGAGTGAGTTCGAAGCAGAGTTCTGAAAAGGCTTCGTTACCTTCTTCTCTTCTGTTTAAACCAAAGTGAGCTTCCGATTTTCAACATAAGGGAAGAAGACAACGAAGGATGTGACGAGCCGGCGTCTTTTGCTGTCTAACCTTCCGCCAGTTCGCACAGCATCGGGAAGTCGCCTTTCAGTGAGCGATAAAGCTGGCCGTACATCGGGTACGCCCGGTCGTAGGCGGCTTTGGCCGCTGGATTCGTTGCCGTCGACGCAGTGACCTGAATTGTTGCGTCACAGGCTTCCCCGATGTTGCTGTAAGCGCCCGCTCCAACGGACGCCAGCAGCGCGACGCCGTAGGCCGGGCCTTCGTCCGAATTCGTGACGCAGACATCCTGCCCGTAAATGTCGGCCTGCAGTTGTTTCCAGAAACCGCTGCGGGCTCCGCCGCCGGAGACGCGAATCTGCGAGATCGGCACACCCATGCCTTTGATGATTTCCAGGCAGTCGCGCATCGCGTACGTCGCGCCTTCCATGACCGAACGGATCATGTGCGGCCGACCGTGCCTCAGCGACAGGCCGATGAACGCTCCGCGAGCGTACGGGTCGCAGTGCGGAGTTCTCTCCCCCGTCAGATACGGCAGGAAGAACAGCCCCTCGCTTCCGGCGGGAGCTTTGTCCGCGGCGGCGGTCATCAGTTCGTAAGCTTCGGTGCCCATGCCGCGAGCGATCGCGGATTCCATTTCGCCGAACTGGTTACGGTACCACTGCAGGCTGCCACCGGCGGAGAGCACGCAGCCCATCATGTGCCACTTGCCATGCACGGCGTGGCAGAACGTGTGAACTCGGCCTTCCGGGTCGGTCTGCACTTCGTCCGAGTGCGCGAAGACGACGCCGCTAGTGCCCATTGTTGCCGAGATGACTCCGCTGCGAACGATGCCGTTGCCGACGGCTCCCGCCGCCTGGTCGCCGCCACCCCCGACGACCGCGACGCCGGCGGGCAGGCCGAGCTGTTCTGCCGCCGTCTGGCTGAGCGTGCCGGAGACGACTTCGGACTCGAAGACTTCGGGCAGCAGGGTCTTGTCGATGCTCAGCTTGTCGAGCAGAGCGTCGCTCCAACAGCGATTGTTGACGTCCAGCAACAACGTGCCGGACGCGTCGCTGACCTCGGTGGCGAACTCGCCGGTCAGCCGAAACCGGACATAATCCTTCGGCAGCAGCACCTGTTTGAGCTTCTCGTAATTCTGCGGCTCGTGATTCCGCAGCCACAGAATCTTTGGCGCGGTGAAACCGGTGAGTGCCGGGTTCGAGACCATCTCGATCAACGCCGCTCGCCCGCCGGCTTTCGATTCGATCTCTTCACACTCGGCCTGCGTTCGCTGGTCGTTCCAGAGCAGCGCGGGGCGAATGACGTTCTGTTGCGCGTCGAGAAACACACTGCCGTGCATCTGCCCGCTGAGCCCGATCCCTTTGACCTCGCCCGGATCGATACCGCCCTGCTTGAGCACGGTGCGGACGCTGTCGATCGTCGCCTGCCACCAGTCAGCCGGATCCTGCTCCGACCAGCCGGGCTTCGGCGTGTAGAGCGGATACTCGACCGTCGTCTTCGCGAGAATCGCTCCGTCTTCACGCATCGCCAGCGTCTTCGTCCCGCTGGTCCCGACGTCAATGCCCAGAAAAACCGCCATGATGAAAACTTCCTTTGTCCGACTGTTGTGAATCTGTGTCTGGCGTTCATTCCGCGAAGGAGACGCCCTGGCAAATCAATTCAATGTGGGTCGCAATTCGCGATATGGTGCGTAGGTATAATATTTCGGTGAGCGATCGATTCGCACATGCAGCCATGCGACTCCCCCGCCCGCTGTACTGATCCAGAAGGGCGAGTCAGTCAAGTTCGTTCGCGCCGACTGTCCAAGAACTCTCCAGAGCGAACGCTGCTGAGACTCAGGTGCACCTCGCACGAATCCGGCAAGATGCCCGTAGATGTCGGCATTGGTGCGAGGCGATGGCACAACCAGAGTTGCGTCCTTTCCGAGATTCTGAAAGCTGACAACCTCTTCGTCATGGCTGGTCGAAAAATGGTCGGCGAAAGATCGGCGATCCGTCATGCGAGTGGAGAATGCCGGGGTGTTCACAAGAACGAATTCAAACGGACGATCAGCAAGGGATGTGCTCAAGCAAGGCGTTTCCCATCGAAATCCGCTGAACTCCGAATTCGCCAGCAGCGATGTGAAGTAGTCCTGAAACGCCTGGTTGGATTCCCAGAGTTCAAGAACTTTGAGATACGAGACATCCTGACGTTCAAACAGGAGCCGATATCGAATGACACGATTCGGCTCAACAGTCTCAGTTGTGCTTTCAAACATCTATCGCAGCCTGACTCCGACAGCACAGCACTTTGAGCGAATTGCCAGCTAAGAACGTCAGCAGGATAGACAATCCTTTCTTCGTTTTCATCGATCGGTTTTGTCGTCCCCAGTTGGCGAACTTTGACCGGGAAAGCAGGCGAGCAGCGCCGGCAGGATCAGCAGGTCGCCGAGTAACGCTGTGGCGATTGTCGAGCAGGCCATCGCGGCGAACAGGAAGTGCGTCGGCAGCTCGCTGAGCATCACGCTGCCGAAGCCGGCGACCAGAACGACCGTCGTCATGATCAGGGCTCCGCCGACGGTCACGAACGTCTGATGAATCGCCGAGCTGACGTCGAGGCCTGCTTCGCGTTCATGCTTGAACCGCGTCAGAAAGTGGATCGTGTCGTCAACGGCGATGCCCAGGCAGATCGCGAACGAGCACGCGCTGGCAATGTCCAGCGACGGATCGTATGCCGCGCGGATTGCCCCCGTCGCCGCCAGCGGCAGCAGATTCGGCACGACGGAGAGCACGCCGAAACGTACGCTGCGGAACGCGACCGTGATCACGCCGAAAATGATTACCGCCGCCAGCAGCAGACTCTCGAACAGTTCGGTCACGACGCGCTGTACGACGCGGCTTTCGACAATCGCTTCGCCGGTCAGTGACAGTTCAATGCCGGGATGTTCGGTCTCGATTGCTGACAGCTTTGTTTCGAGGCGATCGAGAATCGGGCGGTACGTCGCCATGCCGAGATCCTGCAGCCGGACGACGATCTGCGCTGTTCGCTCCTCACGAAACCAGAACTGCCCGCGGTATTCGTCCGGAATCAGACCCGCCAGCGCGAGTTTCCCCGGCGATTCCTGCCCCGGCAGAACAGCCAGCACATTACGGATCGACAGCGGGCGACTGAACAGCGGCTCGGTGGCAACTTCGTCCTCAATGCGGCGCAGCACGGTCAGCAGCGTTTCGTTTGAGGTCGCCTCGTCCCACTTCAGCAGAATCCGCATCACGCGGATGCCGCCGAGAGACTGATCGACGTCGCGCAGTGCTTCGTAAGCCTCGGACCGGTTCGGGATGCGATGTGCGAGTTGATCGTCGGGCACAAGCTGCAGCGCCTTCGCCGACAGCAATCCGGTCAGCACGACGCCGAGCAGAGCGACTGTCTTCGCGTGTCGGACAACGAAGTCAAACAGCCCTGCGCAGCGATCAAGCCGCTGCACCACGAGATCATTCTCAAACCCGACTTCAAGCCGCCGCCCGAACCAGCTCGTGCTGAGCAGCGGAATCGTCAGTACGACGGCGACAAATGAGATCAGGACTCCAATCGCGCAGACCCGGCCAAAACCGCGCACCATTTCCGATTCGGCCAGCAGCAGCGACGCAAAGCCGATCGCGGTTGTCACCGACGTCAGCAGACACGCGATGCCTACGTGCGAGATCGCGGTGATCACGGCCGTCCGGCGGTCCGCTCCGCGAGCCCGTTCCTGCCGCAACTGCACGACCAGATGGACGCCGTCAGTGAAGCCGATCATCAGCACCAGAACCGGCAGAATGATTTCTGACAACTCGTTGCCGGTCAGAGCGAGAAACCGCAGCCAGCCGAGAGTCCACGCGACGCCGACAACCGGTCCACTGACAGCAATCAGGATGGCTGACGGTCGTCGGAAGATGACCAGCGCGAGAACAACGACCAGTCCGCAGGCCGTCGACAGAATGGTGAGATGACTTTCGTGGAGCGTCGACTGGTACGCTTCCCATAAGGCGATGCGGCCGGTCAGTCGAATGCGAATGTCGGAATCTGCGACCTGACGTTGAGCGGCGACGCGAATCGCGTCGAGCGTTTCATCATCCCACTGCTCCAGCGCAACTGGCAGCAGCAACAACGAACGATCGGCAGAAACGAGTTGCTCGTGTACGAGCGGAATCTCAGTCAGTTCGCGAAACTCAGCGACGAGCTGATCGTCCCTCGCGTCGGCCGAGAGTCGTGGCATTGTACCACCGAGCAATGTGACTCGCGGGACAGAACCCGCCCAGAACAGAGAGTCGACGGTCGGTTCGTCCGGCAGCCGGTCGACCATCCGTAGGATCGCTCGCAAGCGATCGGCGTCAGCGAAGTCGGGCGACTCTGCGACCAGAACGACCGGGAAACCCTGATAGGTAAACGTCGCCTCGGCTTCGGTAAGCTCTGCGACGTCCGCTTCGCTGCCCCAGTGATCTCGTCGCACTTCGCCCCAGCGAATCCCGCACGCGCCGAGAATCGGCGGCACGCACAGCAGCAGCCAGAGCAGCGATGCCGCCACCGGACGATTCGCGACAAATCGGCCGAAAAAATTCACGCGAAGAGTTCCATCACCGGGCGGCCGACAGCGATTGGCAGCGGACGGTTCAAACGGTCGCGGACTTCCGTGGCGGGGTTGATTCCCAGAGCCTGAAACATCGTCGCGGCAAGATCGCCGATCGGGACGGGGTCACGATCCGGATACGCTCCCTGCTTGTCCGACCGTCCATAAACGAAACCGCGTTTGATGCCCCCACCAGCGAGCAGCACCGTGTAGCACTGCGGCCAGTGATCGCGGCTGATGTTCGCGTTGATCTTCGGCGTCCGACCAAACTCGCCCATCCAGACGACCAGCGTTTCATCGAGCAAACCGCGCTCGTCGAGATCGTTCAGAAAGACCGGCAACGTGTGCTCGGTCATCGGCAGGTGCCATGCCTTGAGGATCGGATACATCCGTGTGTCGTTAAAGCCGTGCGTATCCCAGCCGCCGCTGGTCATACTCTGCCCACCGATGCTGCTTGAGAAGTATGCGTTGACGAACTTGACTCCGCGTTCGATCAGCCGCCGAGCCAGCAGACAGCTCTGACCGTACGTCGTCATGCCATACTTCTGTCGCACTGAGTCCGGTTCCTGCGTCAGGTCAAACGCCTCGCGGACCTGGCTGGAATTGAGCATCGCCAGCGCGCGTTCGTAGTACGCGTCGAGCCCCTGCGCTTCCGCCGAAAAGTCGAGCAGCTTTGTCTGGCTGTTGACGAGCTTCTGAATCTCGCGCCGGTTCCGCAGACGCTCGACATTGAGGTTCGCCGGCAGGCTCAGTTCCGGCAGTTTGAACTCGGGCGACGCAGGATCTTCGGTGATCAGCAGTGGATCGTGCCCCTTGCCGAGAAAACTCGCTCGTTGCCCCGGCGTAATCGAGCCGTCGCGAATTGTGTACGGATACGCGACGAACGTCGGCATTCCGTTCGTGTTCGGCGCGAGGTAATCGACCACCGATCCGTACGCTGGAAACAGGTCGAGCGAGTCCCGCAGGCGGATGTCGTCAACCGGCGGCGCGTGTCCGGTCAGCGCGTTGTACGACGCCGAATTGTGATTCTTCATCGCGTGATGAACGGTCCGCACGAGCGTGACCTTGCCCATGACCTTCGCCGTTTCCGGCAGATGCTCGCAGACACGAATCTCCGGGCAACTCGACGCGATTCCTGAGAAGTGGCTCCGCACACCGCTTGGCGCGTCGGGCTTCAAATCGAACGTGTCTCCGTGTGATGGTCCTCCGAACTGATAGAGGAACACGATCGAGTTCGCCGTCGCCGCCACCGGCTCGACCGCCTGCTCCTGAGCCTGCAGCAGCCGCGCCGAATTCAGCCCCAGCAACCCGAGTCCGCCAATGCGCAGCACATCACGGCGCAGGTATTCGGCTGGGGAAACAGGCTGGCCAGACAAAGGCGAAGCAGTTCGATGATGGAAATCGAAGTTCACCGAAAGCTCTCCAGAGAGGCGAATTCGCTCGGGACGCAGCGGAACACGATCACCTGTCGCTGGAGAATTCGCAAGCGCGGGTGCCACTGCTGGCTTGCCCAGCAGTGAGGCCTTGGATTCACGAAACACTGCTGGGCAAGCCAGCAGTGGCACCCTGACGTTTTCAGAGGCAGACTACGTCGAGTTGACAGGTACTCTCTTCATTCGAGGCCACGTAAATGTCTGATTCTCCCGTGCGAGTCCTCGCGATTCATGCTCACCCGGACGATGTCGAGTTTCAATGTGCCGGCACGCTGGCTCTGCTGAAGCAGAACGGCTGCGAGATCACGATTGCCACCATGACGCCTGGTGATTGTGGCAGCGCGGAACTGGCGGCCGAGGCGATTTCGCAGATTCGCCGAGACGAAGCCTTTCAGGCAGCGCAACTGCTCGGCGCTGATTACGAGTGCCTGGAATTCCGCGACCTCAGCATCTGCTTTGACAACGAATCGCGGCGCCGCGTGACAGCGTTTCTGCGGAAGATCCAGCCAGACATCGTTATCACGGCGCCGCCGGTCGACTATATGCCGGATCACGAGCAGACGAGCCTTCTTGTTCGCGATGCCTGCTTCAACGCGCCGATCCCGAATTACGACACGCACCAGGTCAACCCGTCAGGCCCGATCGATCGCATTCCGCATCTCTACTATGTCGACCCGATTGAAGGCACCGACTGGTTCGGCAACGCGGTGCAGCCTGAGTTTCTGGTCGACATTTCAACGACGTTCGAGCTGAAACAGAAGATGCTGGCCTGCCATGCCAGCCAGCGCGACTGGCTGCTCAAACAGCACGGCATCGACGAGTACCTCAACAGCTGCGAGCGTTGGACCCGCCAGCGGGGCAGCGAACTGGGCGTCGAGTACGCCGAAGCCTTCCGTCAGCACAAAGGGCACCCGTACCCGCACGACAATCGGCTGCTGGAACTGCTCAGTAAGTGAGTCGGCTGGCGTCAGTCAGCCTGAGTTGACCGGTCACGGACGCTGCAATACAAGTCCGGAAGTGCTCGATTTTCCGGGTTTTTCATGCTTTTGCCGCCCGTTTCGGTGGCGCGACGCTTTCAGGATGTGACGCGAATGGCCCGCCTGACTCAGGCCGATCTGGCCGATCTGAACCAGACCTTCGAGGAACGGACGCCGCAGGAACTGCTGCAGTGGTCGAAAGAAATTTTCGGGGACCGCGTTGCCGCAATTTCGGCCATGCAGGAAGCCGGCACGGTCGTCTGCCATATGATCAGCCAGGCGCAGGTCGACATCCCCGTCATCTTTGTTGACACCGGCGTGATGTTTCAGGAGACGCTCGAGACGCGCGACCGGCTCGCCAGCGAATACGGCATCCGCATGATCACGCTGCATCCCGAACTGACCATGGAGCAGCAGACCGAGAAGCACGGCATTCTGTATCTGACTCCCGAAGGCCAGAAAGAGTGCTGCCACATGCGCAAGGTCGAACCGCTGCGTAAGGTCGCCGGCCAGTATGACGCGCTGATCGGCAGCCTTCGCCGCAGTGAAGGCGGTCGCCGTGCGACCTGCCCGATCCTGATGGTCGACGTTGAAATGAATGCGATCCGGGTCAACCCGCTGGCAATGGTCGATGACGAAACGCTCGACGAATACGTCGCCGAGCACAAGGTCATTCAGAACCCGCTGCACGCTCAGGGCTTTTCCACAATCGGCTGCAACCGCTGCACAACACCCGTCCTGCCGAACGAACCGAAACGCGCTGGACGCTGGCGACACCTCGGCCCGTGGTCTGTCTACTGTGGCATCAACCCGCAGGACCGGGATCAGGCGAACTCGCCGGCGATCGATCTGCCCCAGGAACTGATCGACCGCATTCTCGGCCGCATGACCGACCTCGTGATCTGACCGAGAGTGTCGGCCATTGCCCGTCGACGGCAGCGCAAAGTGAAGTACGGCAGCGGAGTCTCCGAACTGTCGCGAACTGCACCGGAGCAGAACACTTCCCACTCAAAGCACTTCGCCAAAGCGGGCGCTGTTCGGATCTTCGGGGTCGACTCCCGGATGCCGTGGCGTCGCGTCAAACGGCTGCGTAATGCCGGGGAATCGCAGCGTCAGCCCCACGAAGTCATCCAGCCCGCTGGTCGGAGCATCCAGTGATGGCAGGTCGACCAGGTTCTGCAGTGGCTTCTGACCGCTTGTCAGATGGAACCGATTCAGCCACGCATCGGACTCGTCGCCGAAAACTGAACGCAGCGTTTCAAGTGCCGATTCCCGCTCGCTCGCCGATACAAAACCATCGCGAAACAGCGCTCTCACGATGTCGTCGATTTCCGTGCTGCTACGGTTTGCCAGTGTCGCCTCCAAGGCCGTCTTCCACGCCCCCGAAAGGTCGTGCTCATCGATCTTACTCTGGATGAGCGCCTTCCAGCCCGTGACCATTCGCGGGTCGCGCTCGACCGCCTGCAGCCAGAGTTCCGGACGGTTTTCAGTCACCGCTCGCCAGCCCCAGTAGCGACCGCTCCACGTCGGAGCCATCAGCGCTGAAATCCCGATCCAGATGCCGGCATGGACGGCCACCAGGCCCACCCAGCCAACTACTCGATGTCGAGGGATCAAAACAAATGACAGCCAGCCGACCAGTGCTCCATACACGATCCCGCACAAGTGCCCGCCATTGGCGATCGGCATTATTCCCAGCCAGCCCAGAGGCACGCACAGAAACAGCCAGACAAAGCCCCACATGATCAGGCTCGGATGAAACCGCTCGCGGATGCGCTCGTCGCACGTCCGCAACACGAGCAGCAGACCGAACATCGCATACAGCAGCCCGGAGATCCCAATCGCCGGCTGATCGACAACGACTTCCGGGGCGAGCGAGACAATCAGACCTCCGGCCACGAACAGTAAATAGCGGATCCGCCCCAGCCGCGGTTCGAGCATCGCGCCCAGAATCCACAGACCGGCCGCGTTACACAGCAGGTGAACCAGATCGCCGTGATGCAGCGAGCTGATCGGGAGTCTCCACCACTGGCCTTTCCACAACTCGAAGAAGCCCTCGATTTCGGGGTAATCGACCAGCCGCAGCGAATGTAAAGCGCCGAGCCGAGCCCCTTCCTTTCCCTGCTCAGCCGGAAACAGCGAGAGATAGATGTACGAACTATGCAGCAACGCGCACGCCAGCAGCAGCAGCCAGGACACCGGTAGACGACGGAATCCCAGCACCAGCCGAAACCAGATTGACGAGCGCATCGACACGAAACGTTTCCTCGCAGACGGATTCACGACGCCAGTCGGCACCGATCAGGGACTCATACTCGGTTTCTTCCCGCTCTGCATCCAGTCAGAATCCTGCCGATCAATTCTCACTGATCGGTCCTTCCCTTCGCCTGCCTGCTCAACGAGGAATTCCCATGCCCTGGTCACGACGTCTGTTCTGTCTGCTGAGCCTGTCCTGCTTCCTCACGTCGACCGCGTTCGCTCAGGACACCGCCTCGTCCGGTGAAGCGAAATCGCTGCGTGTGGGAATGATCGGGCTCGACACGTCTCACTGCATCGCCTTTACGAAGATTCTCAATGACGACTCGCACCCGCAGCACATCCCCGGCTGCCGCGTTGTCGCTGTTTATCCGCAAGGCAGCCCGGATATTGAGTCGAGCGTCTCGCGCGTGCCGGGCTACACGGAAGAAATCAGGAAACTGGGCGTTGAAATCGTCGACGATATCAACTCGCTCGTTGAGATGGTCGACTGCGTGCTGCTCGAAACGAATGACGGTCGACCGCATCTGGAACAGGTCGCTCCAGTCCTGAAGAAGGGCCTGCCGGTGTTTCTCGACAAGCCGATCGCCGGCTCACTGACGGATGCAGTGGCCATCTTCGAACTCGGCCGCCACTACAGAACGCCGCTGTTCTCGTCGTCATCACTGAGATATTCGACCGGAGCACAGGCACTCCGTCACGGCTCGCTCGGAAAAATCACGGGCTGCGACACGTATTCACCGTGCTCGCTCGAAAGGACTCACCCCGACCTCTTCTGGTATGGCATCCATGGCGTCGAGATGCTGTTTACCGTTATGGGCACCGGTTGCGAATCTGTCACACGAACCAGCACCTCGAACTTTGACCAGGTGACAGGCCAATGGAACGATGGCCGCATCGGCACGTTCCGCGGCATCCGTTCCGGCGGCAGTGGCTACGGAGGCACTGCGTTTGGTGAAAAAGGCGTCGGCCCGGTTGGCAAGTACGA
The DNA here is from genome assembly GCA_016124895.1 of bacterium. Classification (GTDB taxonomy): domain Bacteria; phylum Planctomycetota; class Planctomycetia; order Planctomycetales; family Planctomycetaceae; genus JAPOLP01. Next base: position 10,212 of record WGMU01000015.1, on the reverse strand, counting down.
CGGCTACGCCCCGCTGGTCGTCGAGATCGTGAAGTTCTTCCGCTCAAAACAGGTCCCGGTCAGCGAAGCCGAGACGCTGGAAATCTACGCCTTCATGGAAGCCGCCGACGAAAGCAAACGCCAGGGCGGCAAACCCGTCGCACTGTCGGCAGTCATGGAGAAAGCGAGAACAGAAGCGGCAAAGAAAGTTGCGGCACTCCTCGCCGGTAAGTAATCAGCCGGTCCCGCCGCGACAGTTCACGCGGACAGACTTCCGGACCAGGGGGGGATGTGTCGGAGCAACTTTCCGACGCTGAAACGTTGCCACTGAAGTCCGTGCTTCAGCGAACGGCAGCGGGTCGACTGCTCCACCTTGAAACGTTGCTTCGGACAGGCTCCCAGGCTCCCTCGTGCCCGGTGTCCGGGTCGACGCCAACCCGGCCACGACAAGCAAACAAGAGACTGGCCCCAGCGGGACTCGAACTGGATTCCGTAACCGACGAGCTGGCAAGGGAGTCGAGCCCATCGCTCGCTGGACCGGCAGGGAGTGATACCGCGCGGACGGAACTCGCCTGGCTGGTCGATGTGTGAAGTTCGCTGCCGGAGGACGTGCAGGCGGACGTTGTCGCGACGGTGACGGCGGTACTGCCTGGAATGGCGGGTGATCTGGTCACTGGCTCGCTGGGGTGGCCTGAGAACTCCGTCAGAGACGTTCGCTCTGACCTGGGCGGACATCGACTTTGAGAAGGGCCGGATGCACGTTCGATCGATCAAGACAGAACACATCGCCGGGCATGAGTCACGAATCGTGCCGCTGTTTCCGGAGGTGCGTTCTGTGCTGGATGAACTCGCCGAACGCGATCAGCCGGGAATTGAGATTCCGCTCAGTGCCAGCGTGGTTGGCAAAGGCCGCGGCGTGGAGACGAACCTCAGAACCACGTTCCGGAAGATCGTGAAGCGGGCCGGGCTGCCTGAGATTCCGAAGGCATTCATCAACGCACGGTCGACGCGGGCGACGGAACTCGCTGAGCAGTTCCCTGGACACGTTGCCGCGGCATGGCTTGGACACTCAGAGCAGATCGCCGATCGGCACTACCGGCAGGTCACCGACTCGCACTACCAACAGGCGGTGCAGAATCCGGTGCAGACTGTGTCGGAACAGTGGAGAACTGGCGGTAAACGCAAAAGCGGACCCTCCAGAAATCCCGGAGATTCCGCCTCATTCCCTCGCATTACTGATCACAAGTATCCCCGAGTGGATTCGAACCACTAACCTTCGGCTCCGGAGGCCACTTGGCTATGGCTGATTGAGAGCCCGGCAGTCCGCCACAAGGCTTTTCAGGGATTGCACTTACAACACTGATGTGGAATCCTGCGATCGACCCAACTCTCCGTATTTTTACTCGATTTCGGCCTGACTGCCACCAGTTTTCGGACACTTCTCGGACAAGGCCAGTGGACTGATTGAATCGAGCCGACCCAGGGCATTCGTGCAGCAATCCGACACCTCACCCGGTAGACCGTCGGTTCCGAAGACCGACTTCGACTGGCGGAAGTCTGAGATGAAGGTTTTCGAATTCTGCGGATGACACGGTTCCTGATCGCCGGAAAAACGACGCGTGTCGTGTTGGTTTCACCGGTTGCCGGCAGCCTGATCAGATCGCCTGCATTGCGCATCACTTTCCGCATCTGTCGGATGCCAGATCGTATCTGATCCTGCAAGCGGTCTTATGGCGGCAGGAGAACCGAACAGATTCACGTACACGCACACTGGTGACTTGCCGCAGATTTCTGTACGGTCACAGGCGTCAAGTTCGCGTGATCTGATAGACAAGAAACTCCGCGAGTCTGAAAGGACGCTTCATGAGCATTCGGGCCGACCGTCTCTTCATTCCCTCAGACTGGAAACGATGGATCGCAGTAAATCTTCTGGGCGGCTCGCCACCTGACGAGCTGAAAAACATCCTTGTTCGTGAAGGCTTCGAGGAAGAACTTGCCAGGCTGGAAGTCGATACTGCAGCGAATCATCCCTACCTGGAAGCCGGTCGATCTTATGCCCGGAAAACGGCCAAACGCGACTGGGTTCTGCACACGCAGCGGATCAGCCAGCGGGAATTCTGGCCCGCTGAGGTTGAACACCGCAGTGGTCTGACCGGAGAAGAGTTTCGTGAGCGGTACTGCGGCTGTAATCGCCCGGTCATTGTGACTGACGCGATCAGCCACTGGCCGGCTCTGAGTCTCTGGAATGAAGACTATTTGAGACAACGCGGCCAGGGCTGCGCTGTTCAGATTCAGGCCAACCGGGAGTCCAACCCGGACTACGAAGAGAGCAAGGACCGACACCGCTCGTCATGTGAGTTCGGTGAGTTCATTAGCCGGGTTTTTCAGGGCGGAACGTCGAACGATGTCTATATGACCGCCAGCAACTCGTCGGCCAACAAAGAAATCCTCTCGCGTCTGTCCGATGATTTTGAGGCGCCGGAACCATATGCAGATGCTTCAACGGGCGGCGGTCGCACGTTCCTGTGGATCGGTCCGAAAGGCACGTTTACGCCTCTGCACCACGATCTGACCAACAATTTCATGGCCCAGGTGCATGGCCGAAAGCGTGTGCGTCTGATCTCGCCAGCGAATCTCCCACTGGTCTACAACAACCGACACTGCTTTTCTGATCTGCGCATTGACGAGATCGATTCGCAGAAGCACCCTCTGTTTCGCGACGTTCAAATCTACAATGTCATCCTTGAACCAGGCGAACTGCTGTTTCTTCCCGTGGGCTGGTGGCACGACGTTCTTGCCCTGGATGTTTCGATCACGATCACTATGACGAACATCTACGGCACGAATGATTTCACAGCGTTCTATCAGACTCAGGGAGAGATTTGACAGCCATGCCCGATGACCACAACCGGACGCCAGTGTGCAGCTTCGTCGAGATTACTGAATCAGGAGCCACAGAACGCAGTGACGTCACAGGCTGCCAGCCGCTGATCGCCTATCAGTTATTCCCAGGCATCGAGACGCTACCAGTACCGGCTCCGATCAATCGCATGTGGATGGACCAGACACAGCAGCGGTTTGCCTATCGGTGCCTGCCACTGACGCTGGCCAATCAGGCCGGGTGGTTCCTGCGGAACCCCGGTTCATTCACGGCGCGATGGAATGGCGGGCCTCGACCGTGCGATACGACTCTCGTCTTTGATGAACCGACTCCGAATGACAGGATCAATTCGCTTTTCGGATACGGCACTGTGACGTTCAATCTGCCGTTTCTGTTTCGCACACCACCGGCCGTCAACCTGTGGGTCAAAGGTCCTTCCAACTGGCCGAAGCACGGCATTCAGGCTCTGGAAGGGATTGTCGAATCTGACTGGACGTCAGCGACGTTCACGATGAACTGGAAGTTGACGGCCCCGAACGAAATGGTGCGGTTTGAGCGCGGGGAGCCGATCTGCATGATCGTGCCGTTCCCCCGGAACTGTCTGGATCGCGTTCTTCCGGAGGTCCAACTGCTCAGTATGAACCCCGCGCTGGAAGCAGATCATAAACGATGGAGCGCTGATCGCGATGACTTCCATCGCCGGATAGCCGCTCGGGACCCGGAAGCACTCGCGCAGGGATGGCAAAAGGATTACTTCCAGGGGCGCGATCCAGGCCGGCCTGCTGTCGACATGCACCAGACGAAGCTCACGGTTCGCCCGTTCCTGCGCGCGGATGCCTCCGCCCCTGTGGAGTGCGACAACCAAGTCTGAATCGTCAAAGCCCCCACTCGGTCGAATCAACCGGTGACGGCCAACTCTGCAGGCAGCCCCTCAGGTACTCCCCGGTCCGCACACCTCTCGCGCAGCCAGTTCAGACCGTCCTCGATCTCCTCGTCAAATCCAGCGGGCAGTTCGTCTCGCTGCCGCGCTGTATCAAGCGGAGCACCAGTCTTGGCGTGCCGCTGGCCATGCACAAGGATTGCTGACTCGATTGCAGCGGGCTCGACATCAGTCTGAAGAAAACGGCAGATGGCCGTTAGTGTTCGTGCTGGCTCATAAAACAGCGACTCGCAGTTGAGGCTGCACAGCCGACTGCCGAGTCGGCGTATCGTCTGCTCGCAGTAGACCATCTGAGACAGCCAGACATACGCACAAATCTGCACATCGCTAAGACTACTCACGTCGACCGCCGCCAGTTCGGCGATCCGGTCACCACCGCAGGTTCCTACGCGTGTACGAACCCATTGACGCCGATCCGACTGTTTGAGACAGGAATGGATGAACTTCCTCGGGCCTGAAAAAAGCACAATTCCCCGCACGTCAGGGTGCCAGTCCAGCAATTCATCAGCCAGATTATTCGCGGCATCGTGCAGCTTCAGGCCAGTCGCCAGACCGTCCGGGAACGAGCGACCTGCAAGCAGGCACGAGATTACAAAGACACGATGCCACTCTTCCTGAGTCACTTGAGTAAACTCCAGCCACTTCTGACTGGCGAGCTGAGTGAACACGAAAGGCTCGCGATAGAAGCGAGCGACCCGCAGCGACTGAAGATAACGGGCCAGCAGAGTTGATCCGCAGAAGGCTGTGTGAAAGATGACGGGCATGGGGCGTGCCCGCAGACCGTCGTGCTGCAGCCCCTCATACAGATCATCGACGGTCGCCTGCCCAAGAAGCGGATCGTCAGCAAGACATGAGGTATCGTGAAACGAAGGCTGGTCAAACCTCTGCAGCGGAAGGTCCACAAAGCGGATCGACTGCCAGTCTTCTGCGACCTGAAATGGATAGTAGTTCGCCTCGGTCGCAATGCTCGCAACGTCAACTGGTCGCCGTGCCTGAAGGTTCCGCACGATTTCACCTGCGACTTCATGATAGCCGACGCGGGACAGGTGTGATGGATCAACGATCCAGTCTTCGCGCACGATGCGGTTGATATCAAGGCACACCGCATTGGAGAGGCTGCGGCAGACAGACTGCATCACCAGGTTGTATTCCTTCCGCTTTCGCAGTTCAGCCGGCTGGTTATCAAGTCCACACTCCAGCTCGGTCAGTACAAAGATGGTTGCATCCGCCTTGGCCTGCTGTGCAACGGCCTTCACGCTCTCTGCAATCAGACCGATTCTGTCGGACACAGTCAGCTTCACATGATCAAAGTTGCGGACGAACCACACTCCGCGATCAGAACGAAGCAGATTGGTAAGCGTCACGATTGGCAGTCGGATGCGCAGGTCGGTATCGAACTGGAAGTAGGTATCCGACAGTCCCTGATACAGCGACAGAATGACGATGTCCGCGTCACGCAGATCACCTCGAAACCGTCGCATTTCGTCGGCTGTCCACGATGGAATCCGGCCCAGGGTTGCACTCGCCTCAATCCGAGTCGGGTCGCTCAGAATAAAGTTGGGATCATCGTAGCGGACGATGAATTCATCTACGGGATGATTGAAGTACTCAATACAGGCTGCCGGGACGAACGCCGCAAGCTGGTACAGGTCACAGCCGCCGAGCAAAAGACAACGCTGCTGTGACGGACCGGGAAGCGGCGAAGCAGCCGGACCATCGGAAATCCAGTCAACCTGTGCGAATGACTGAACCGGGTTGGCGACAGGGTCCTGCACGGCAAGCGACGGACAGCCCAGCCGCTCGTAGACGTACTGCTCGACACCCATATTGAGGATCCGGCAGGAGAACACGAAATGCTCCAGCCGTTTTCCGTGCATATCACGTCTGATGACAAAAAAGCCGACAAGACCATAGTCACCGTAACGATCCGAGACGGAGACGGTCCCGGCAATGACGCCGAATTCGTTGAGCATCTCTTCAAACCGGGAGCGATCTGCGCTGTCGTGCAGCCGCAGTTTCGTGAAATTGAGCTGATTCGCCCGGTTGATTAACTCGATAACTCGATCAAGGTGTCGTTCAACGTCGTAGTTAATCTCAACACAGATTTCGCTTTGCCGCAGAAAGTCGATGCCTGACAGAAGAACGTTTTCTTTGGCCTGTGTCTTCTTTTCCAGAAGCTGATACTGCTTCAGGCGGGACAGGCCGGGGTCATCATTGCCGAGCAACATTCTGTCGCTCAGTTGTTCGACCAGCATCCGCGGGCTGGCAAGGCACATCAGGCCAGGCGAGTGAAAGATCGCACCTTCGCGATTGGCAGGATTGTCGTCGATGAACAGGACGTTTTCCGGTCGAAGGTTGGCGCGCTGGATCAGATCCCGAATCATCGGCCCCTTCGTTGTCCATCCGATCGCCGGGAAGACGAAGTAGTCCCAGATCCCCAGCCGCTGCAGTTCCCTGCGCGCCGTTTCAAAATCGTTCTTCGAGCAGATCGATGAGACAATGCCCCGATGCGCAAGTATTTTGACCAGCTCGATATGCTCGACGATCGGGGTGATGCCTTCTTCGGACAGCGTACCATTCCAGAATGTCTCATCGAGATCCCAGATCACCAGCTTCACGACGTTCCTCAGAACGGCACTCACCGGAGTGTGCGACTTGCTGGAATGGAATTCCGTCATGGCCCGGTTTCGCAACTGTCGGATCTGTGGGACTGTCAGCGGCACAGATTGGGGACGAAATCGTCCTGTGTATCTCTGCCTCGTGCTGACAGTCTGATTTCTAGAACCACGCCTCTCAACGGTCTCGCGGACGACTTATTTCCTCGACAGCACGTCCGTGGCAATCTGCAGGATTGTCAGACTGCCCCCCATCGTTGACGTGTGTACTGGACATCGATGGACGATCCGTACTGTGGCACTACCTGGCAACGGCAGAATCGGTCACTGCGAGCTCATTGCCGAACTCGCGAACGCTGTCCACGAGACGATCGAAGCGATCGTCATTGACCATTTCCCGGTCCAGAGCCGTCTGCAGTTGTGTGGCAGTGACCGACCAGCGGAGCATGAACGGCAGCAGTTCGTCTCGATGCAGTGACCGATTGGCGGCCCGAATCTCTTTGATGGTTTGATAACTGATTCCTGACAGGCCTCCGACCAGAACGCCCAGGACCGTGTTCTGGAAATCGTCCTTGCCAATTTCGATGCCGCACGCGAAGGCAATCCAGCCGGCTGTGCCTCCGACAACAACGCCACTAATGCCTGTCAGAATTCCCTTGAGCGAAATCTGTCCTTCGGCGCTCTTCCGGACTGACAGGGCTCGCTTCATCATCGCGACGAGCGTGTGATCGTTGATCGGCTCAATCGCCGACGTTGCCAGTGTCTGGCCGGTGAGTTCTGCCAGTTGTGAAAGCGGCTGTCCGATGGGCCAGTGCAACGTGTGTTGAGGAACTGGTTCCTTGCGATGCACAGCGTCCGCCGATCCGCAGACTTCGCAACACAGCAGACGCTGCAGGACGGTGTCCTTCAGCTCGATTCCGTAAACGGCATCAGTCTGAGTCAGTTCGTAGACGCCGGTCGGCTGCTGCTGGCCGCACAGGGAACATTCTTGGATGCAGTAACCCAGCAGAGTCAGAAACTGTTTGTGGCTGGAATAGATAAACACGTTCGCCTCGAAGAATAAACGACGTCGTCATTTCAACCTGCTGCTTACTTTGCTGTTCTTCTTCACGGTCGCACACCGTTATCGCCAGCACCGACGCCGTCACGCTGTAACTGAGCCCGACGTTCCAGTCCTCACCCATCCCGTCTTCCAGGTCCGGCAGCGTGAAGAGGTCCGGCAGAGGATCGCCGTACTCGTCGTAGGCCAAGCCCGCGTCGCCGCTGCTGCCGTAGCCGCCGCCGGGATCGTTCGCCGACCACGGCGGTTCGTAGCCCTGCCCGAACCACGGCGTCGACGCCAGCGTCACCGCCGGGTCCTCGTAGACGCCGCCGTTCTGCCCCTCGTACGAGAACTCCTCCGGCAGATGCTTCAGCTGCGGCCACGCGAACTGCTCGCCGCTTTCATACGTGCCGAACCCCGCCGGCTGAGGCTCGCCGCCCACCACGACCGTCGCCCCCGGCATGTCCGGATCCTCGATCTCAAACGGCCCCCGCCGATCGTTGAACGGGTACGCCTCGCCAAACCCCGCCTGATACACCAGCCGCTGAGGCGAGGCAGAGTGCTTGGTTTCCGTCAAGCCTCTTCGTAGCCAGCCGCCTTAACGTGTGCGATCGCCCGTTCGAGGGCGTCGGATGCGAACTCGACAATCAACTCGCCAAACTGCTCACCTGAAACGTAGACGCTGCCATCCTCCATAATTTCAATGGCACATGTAGCCACTGTTCCGTCAGCATCTACTTTTTGGAAATTCAAGGCATTATGATTCATGTCAATTCCCCACAACTCGTAAAATAACTGCAATGTCGTCCCATGGCGAAATGATTACCGACATTCTCTGGCCTCTCGCGTTCAATGCACGTACATCTGCAGCCGAGAACCTGAGTGTTCCTCTCGGATGAGTATGCGCAATGATCCGTGCCGTCTGCCTTGGTAATCGAACCGCACTCGGGCCACCCATTACGAGCAGTCGTCGGCCGTCTGCCATTCGAAGCAACGCCACCTCGTTACCTGACACCACGGAAAGATCCGACATCATCTTTCGGATACCTTGAGTGCCTGCAGGAATCTCAATCTCCGCACCCAAGCGAAGACGTTCAAGTACCACGGAATCAACTTCACGAAGAACGTCGTCAGCAAGTCCTCTCGGCGCGCCTTTGAGTCCCTTCCAGACATTCTTTGCACCGCTGACTCCCGGTGCAACTTCCAGAAACGCCAGGCCGAATCCAGCGGCGCCTCTGAGTACGCTCTCGCCAGCGGTTAAGTTGACTCCGTCGACCGTTCCCCCCACGAGAGCCTCGGCGATCAATACGTATGCAGTCGCGACTCCGCTGTGGATCGCGCCGGCGGTGAAGATGTCGTAGCGACTGAATTCAGTCTTGTCTTCCCCTCCCATCAGTTGAACGTAGCGGTCGTATTCTTCGCCTTTCAGGTTGTAACGCAACTGTTCGAGAGCACCCACCAGTGCGCCGGCCGCGCTGGAGTTCGACACCGGGATCGGAGCAGCCGGGAGCATTCGCATCTCAGCACTGCCGCCGCGCTGGAGCTGCACGGTCGGCGAGACCCAGATAGTCCTGTTCGCCTTGTCGACCCACGCGAGTTGCGAGCCGGCCTTGATATCGACCTTGTAACCGTAATTGCGGGCAAAACTCAGGAGTTGGTCGATCTGTGGATACCTCGACCGGGCGACTGTCAGCAGCGTCACAACATCACTGACGGGAGCTTCAGCGAGCGCGGCAGACGCCTTGTTCAACCAGTCGGAATCATACGAGCCACCGGTCAGGCCGGCGAGCTGCATGCGCAGCTCTTCGGCGGCGTTGCGGTGTTCGATGTAGTCGAAGATCAGATCGTCGCCCGCATACGTCTTCATCGTATTCGGGTTCGCCAGCAGTTCACGCATCCGTTCCAGGAACTCCATCTCCGTTCCGTAACGCTCGACCCACTGCTGATGCGCGTCCTTACGAGCCTGGTCATGCTGAGCAATCTCCGCCGAAACCCGCTCGGTGGCTTCGTTAACCGGGACGATTTCCTCAGAGGCTTCTCCAGTCTCGGAATCGACCACGATGATCACGACCGCCGCAATCTGAGCTTCTCCCGCATCCGTCGTGTCGGACTCACCGCCCAGATACTGCGGATCAAACGGTCGGAAGCGATCGGAAGCCGGCGACATGTACTGCGGATCCGGGCCCTGCCAGCGCAATGGTCCACCATCGACCGACACTTCATCAATCGGTGCCGCGCCGTGTTCTCCCTGCGGGGCTTCTGCATTGTTCCTGGGGACGGCGACGCTGTCGGGGCCGGGGACGGCTCCGCCAGGCGGCGGGGGATCGGCAGGCGGGGCGCCGGGGTCGGGGGGAGTCCAGCCGGTCGTGGTCGACGACGCGTCGACCAGCGTGCTGTCTGGCGGAGACGCCATGTCGCCGACGACTCCATGGACTGCATTCGTCAGCAGGGCGGCCAGACCTGCGCCGTTCGTCAGCGGTGCGTCGGCCTCGTCCGGATCGTAGCCGCCGTACCAGCTTCCCGAGTACTGCACGATATTCGCGTTCCACCACTGGGAGGGCACGCCGAGCTGCTGGTCCGCTTCCCAGTCCGCCTGACTGGTCGCCAGCCCCAGCACCGACGCCGGCGAGTTCAGATCGTACGTCATGCCAACGTTCCAGCCTTCACCCATCGACGACGCCAGGTCCGGCAGCTTGAACAGGTCATCCAGCGGGTCGCCGTACTCGTCGAACCCGCGGTCATTGTCGCCCGAGGC
>WGMU01000048.1 GCA_016124895.1 bacterium | reverse complement strand
CGCGTTGTGACGTTAATGCGGCAAGCCTCGACACAAACCGGTCCGCGGACCACGGTGCATGTGATCCGCCGCCTCTATGAAACGGGCCGCAACGCCACTGAAGAAATCAAACAGTTCCTCGCCGAAACCGTCCGCTACGAAGACCTGCTCCCCAGGTGGAACTACACTCTCGTCCCTCAAAATGGACAGTAATTCCCAGGACGGTCCTAAGAGCCGGTTTACGACGGAACTCCGTATTCAATCCGGAGTCTGCATTCAGTCGACAGTTGATGCCCCGAGTATCGCCCGAAAGTCCCCGGTCGTTGAACTGTACGCCCAGCCGAGATTTCTGTCTGTTTGCAGTTGTGCAGTCTGCAGCGGTCCGGCGACGACCAGAACCCCGGAGTTCCCCGAGCAGGGATTCGGCGGAAATTCGCCAAGCAGGTACGGACCGAAGCGGGCGTTCGTTTCGACATGACCACTGATCATTGTTCGGCCGCAAAGCTGAGCGACGAACTCATCTTCGGAGTCTGTCCCCTGAGCCGGCAGTCGCCCCTGGTGGTGCTCTTGAAAATGCTCGATCTGACAGCGTACCGCGGCCAGTGTCTCATGCAGCGACTTCTGCTGAGCCGTCTCTCGAGCGTGCAGCAATTGCGGGATCGTTGTTGCGGCCAGGAGGCCCAGCAGCGTGCCGAGCATCAGCAGTTCGATCAGTGAGATGCTGCAGACCGGCACGCAGCGACTGCCGTCGAGCGGCGCGTCTTTGATTTCGCAGCCGCACGACTCGCAGACTTCGTCGTCAATGGCCGGGTCGCCCATTCCCGTAGACCTTTTTCGAATCTCGCAGCGTCACGCCGAGTCACAACACCACCGCAGACGAATCGCTGTTCCATCGTCGTTCGCGCATCCCTGCTCCCGATGACGACCCGCGTCCCCTGCGAGCAGGACGCAAAGCTACGTTGACTCAGCCGTCCGTCAAACCAGGAACAACACAACGGATCGACTCTTCGCACTGGCGATGACAATTGCAACAGTTGAAGCGACCGGAACAGCAGGGACCGGCGTGCCGGTGCAGTCGGCTCCGCGGTGGAAACGCTCACACGTCGTCGCCAGAATCGCCGTTGTTAATCAGACCGACTTTCGATTGCTGCCCAACGCCTCGTGAAAGGACCAACGACGTGCTGAACCGTTTTCTGCTGCTGACAGCCGCCGCCCTCAGCCTCTTCGTGTCGCGGGTTGAAACCGTGTCCGCCGGGAACGCTGCTGATTCGACCAGGCGGCCGAACTTCGTTGTCATCCTGTGCGACGATCTCGGCTACGGAGACCTCGGATGCTTCGGGCATCCTCATATTCGGACACCCAATCTCGACCGGCTGGCCGCTCAGGGAATCCGCCTGACGTCGTGCTACTCGTCCGCGCCGGTCTGCTCATCCTCGCGAGCCGGACTGCTGACTGGTCGAACGCCAAGCCGCGTTGGCGTGTACGACTGGATTCCAGAAGACCATCTCGTTCATCTGACAAAAAATGAGATCACCATCGCGACACTGCTGAAGGGTAATGGCTACGATACGGCTCACGTCGGCAAGTGGCACTGCAACGGCAGGTTCAACAGTGACGAGCAGCCACGCCTGACGATCACGGGTTTGCTCACTGGTTCTCGACGCAGAACAACGCAGCGCCGTCGCACGAGAATCCGCGGAACTTCGTGCGGAATCATCGGGCGGTTGGCCCGCAGGAAGGCTACTCGTGTCAGCTCGTCGCCAATGAAGCGATCGACTGGCTGAAAACGAAACGTGATGCCGAGCGACCGTTCTTTCTGTTTGTGTGCTTTCACGAGCCGCATGAGCCAGTCGCTTCGCCGCGCGATCTGGTCAACTCGTACAAGGATGTCGCTGTGACTGAGGATCAGGCTCAGTTCTTTGCGAACGTGACCAACATGGACGCCGCGGCCGGTCGAATTGTCCGCACAATCGACGATCTGAAGCTCGGCGACGAGACACTGATCCTCTTCACATCGGACAACGGTCCGGAAACGCTGAACCGCTATCGCACGGCGAATCGCTCGTACGGCTCGCCCGGACCACTGCGTGGGATGAAGCTGTGGATGTACGAAGGTGGAATCCGCGTACCCGGTATTCTGCGCTGGACCGGACGTATCAAACCGGGACAGGAGACCGCCGAGCCGTTTTGCGGACTCGACGTCCTGCCGACGCTGTGTGAGCTGGCAAATGTCGATGTCCCTGGAGATCGCAGGTACGACGGAGCGAGCGCCGTCTCACTGCTCGCGGGAAAACCGGTGCGGCGAGATCGGCCGCTTTACTGGCATTACTACCGGGCTCTGGGAGTTCCCAAAGCCGCGATGCGGATCGGCGACTGGATGATCCTGGGTCACCGATCAGCCGGCCCGAACACGCCGGGCCGGAACGTCGACGCAGCATCAATGGCCGTCATCGCTGCAGAAGAGCTGACGGAGTTTGAACTTTTCAACCTGAAGGACGACCCGCCCCAGCAGCACGATCTGGCGGCATCTGAACCTCAGCGACTGCAGGAAATGCGGAAAACACTGGTCGCCCGGCATCGCGAAGTGCGCGACGAGGGTGTCAAATGGCAGTTTCCGGAGAAATGACGGATTTCAGGAGCGTCCAGTCAGATTCCGGCGAACCCTGCGAAGTCCCCTGCGGTGAAATCCCACAGTAGATCGATCCGGATCCCGGCCGTTAGAATGGCCGCCATTGAGAACATCACACGTTCACACGTGTTTCAGGAGAAAGACCCATGAGAATGCTGAGTTTGGCTCTGCGTCTGATCGCGTTCGGTGTCGTCGCCTCGTCCCTGCTGGTTTCGACCGCCGATGCTCAGTCCCGGTCGCGGCGATCTGCCGGCGACGCCCCGTTCACGACCGGTTCGTCAGGCGAACTCATCGATTTCATCAATGGTCGGATTCGGCAGGGCTGGGAAGACAACGAGATCAAGCCGTCTGGCCTCGCTGACGATTCCGAATGGATTCGTCGCGTGCATCTCGACATTGTCGGCCACATTCCAGAAGGCGATGTCGTCGACAGATTCCTGAAAGACAAAGACCCGGCCAAACGTGCTAAGCTGATCGACACGCTGCTCGACGATGAGGGCTACGTCCGTAACTTTACGACGATCTGGACCAATCTGTGCATCGGACGCCAGACACCACGGCGCGTCAGCCGCGACGGGATGCAGAAGTTCTTCCGCGAAGCTTTCGCCCGCAATCGCCCGTGGGACCAGGTTGTTTATGACCTGATTTCCGCAGAAGGGCGATTCGATGAGAACGGCGCCGTCAACTACATGCTCGCGCAGATGACCATGAACGACGACATGGTTCAGGCAACGGCAAAGACTGCCCGATTGTTTCTCGGCCTGCAGATTCAATGCACGCAGTGCCACAATCATCCATTCAATGACTGGCAGCAGGAACGGTTCTGGCAGTTCAACAGCTTCCTGCGGCAGGCTCGAAAAATTGATCACCGCAAACCGGATCCCGAAACCGGTCGGCTGGTCGACGATTACTCCGAGATCGTCTTCCAGGAATACAGCTATCCCGTGTTCTACGAACGTCGTAACGGCCTGATGCAGATGGCAGACCCCACGTTCATGAACGCGAACTTCGAGCTGAAAGCCTTTAAGCTCAACGAATTCGACCCCAACGAAAAGAACCTGCGGGAAGAGCTGGCAAAGCTGGCCATCGAAGGAGACAAACCCTGGATCGCGATGGCGATGGTCAATCGCATGTGGGGGCAGTTCTTTGGATATGGCTTCACCAAGCCCATCGACGACATGGGGCCGCACAATCCCGCGTCGCATCCCGAACTGCACGACCGGCTCGCCGCCGAATTCGTCAAAAGCAACTATGACCTCAAGCAGCTCGTTCGCTGGATCTGCAACAGCGAGGCTTACAACCTGACCAGTCAGGTTGGCCGCGATAACGAAATCGACAATCCTGCTGCTGGTGAAATGCCGCTGTTCAGCCACATGTACGTGAAGTCAATGGAGGCTGAACAGCTTTACGATTCTCTGATTGTTGCAACCAGCGCTCACAAGTCGGGCCGCTCGAACTGGGAACAGGCGGAGCGGCAGCGACAGCAGTGGCTCGGCCAGTTCGTTATCGCGTTCGGCACCGACGAAGGCGACGAAGCCACTACATTCAACGGAACAATCCCGCAGGCACTGATGATGATGAATGGTGAACTCGTTCAGAACGCCGTCAGCGCTGAAAAGGGCAGCTCACTGCGGGATGCTCTGGAAAACAGCGAGCCAGACGCAACCAAGATCCGCAAGCTGTATCTCGACACTCTGAGCCGTTATCCGACCACTCGGGAGAACTCGATGGCGACACGGCTGGTCCGTGGCAACCGTGACAAGCTGGCGGCCTATCAGGATCTCTTCTGGGCTCTGTTGAACTCAAACGAGTTCATCTTCGTGCATTGATTGATCACACAACGACTGATTCCGCATGGGGTCGGTTTCCGCCTGCAACTGCAGCCGGAAGCCGGCCCCAGCTTTTTTGATCGTCGTTTTCGCTCGGCAAAGGAAACGGTAAGCAGTCATACCCGGCAGGCTGGAACAAGCTCGACGCACTTCCGACGTAACTCGCAGGAACCTTGAGGGCATTCTGGTTCAGCTCCAGCGTCGTTCGCTGAGTGCCGCAGGCTCTGCCAGTGCATTCGGGGACGTTGGTGCTGAGGTAAGCTGTGCCTGCGAGCTGAACTCCACGGGACTGGACCGGCAAAGTCACTGGCACACGGGAAGCCAGAGTCAGTGGCGCAGGCCAGCACAAGGCTCACCTCTGATCTCTCACTGGCCGTGTAAGTCACTTATGGATGAAAGGCCGGAATCTCAGCGACACTCGTTCCGTCGATCATCGCCTGCAGGTGGGCGGTGACGTGTTCAACGATGGCGTCGATCATCGCGGCACCGGCTTCGGCGGTTGCTTCGAGCGGTTCCCTGTCCGGCTGGTCCTGCATCGCGTCCCGGCGGACGTTTTCCGGAAAGGCAGCCAGCGCGAACGCCGTTTCAAACTCCTGAGCGTGGCCGGGCCAGCGTTTCGTCTTGAGGTTGGCTTCGGCGATCTCGGCCGGCAGGAAATCCCAGTAGTTGCAGAACTGCAGGTTGACCTCCAGCCGCTGCTGAAACTGGCCCCAGATGCCGTTGCAGGGAGCGATGTTTCCGCCATGCCCGTTGAGTACCATGATGTTCGTAAAGCCCGCGTGATTCATGCTGCGGATCGTGTCGAACAGAACGCCGAGCCAGCTCCCCGGCAGCGCACTGAGCGTACCAATATGCCGCATGTGATGCTCGCTGATGCCGATATTCATCGACGGCGCAACGATCGCCTGGGGGGCGAGCTTTGCGGCGACTCGGTCGGCGATGAGATTCACGCTCCGCCAGTCGTGCTCCATCGCCAGGTGCTCGAGATGCTGCTCGGTTGCGGCAACCGGAATGATGCACGCCTTCAATTCGCCACTCTGCATCCTCTCGCGAAATTCCCGCCGCGTGTGCTTGTGCAGGTGGATGAGCGGGCTGCTGGAGATCGACATGGTTGTGCCTCAACCTTCCAGGCCTGTGCTGCTGAGCCAGCGACCGGTCGTTTTGAGAAAGTGCTCAGAACAGATTCTGTCAACGTTTCGTAGGGAGACTGAAGTCACCGCTGCGGTTTGAACCTCTTATCACCCGCAGATATAGTCGCCCGCCATTCCAGCCTGCAACGGCCCGGCAGTATGACGGGCTGTTTCTGCCTCGTCTGGTCTGCTGATGATCCGGTTGACTGTTCTCCAGAGTCCCCCCTGCGATTCACCTACCCGAACACCCTCCAGGATTTGCAATGTCCACAGCGTCGACCCGCCCGCGTCTGACTTCCGTGCAATGGCTGATCTGTACGATCGCGTCGATTGGATTCGCGTTCGACATCTATGAACTGCTAATGCTGCCGTTGATCGTTCGTCCGGCACTGCAGGAACTCGCGGGTGCCGCGCCCGGCAGCGAAGAATTCCGCAACTGTGTCGCGATGCTGTTTTATGTGCCGGCACTTGTTGGCGGGATTTTTGGCCTTCTCGGCGGATACATGACAGACCGTCTTGGCCGGCGACGCGTGCTGACCTGGAGCATCCTTTGTTATGCCGTTTCCGCCTTTGCTGCCGGCTACTCGACGAACTTCTGGATGCTGCTCTTCTTCCGGTCGACCACGTTTGTCGGCGTCTGTGTCGAGTTTGTGGCGGCCGTCGCGTGGCTGGCCGAACTGTTTGACGATCCACAGCAGCGGGAAAAGGTGATTGGATACACCCAGGCGTTTTCGTCGATTGGCGGGCTGCTGGTCGCGATCGCAAACGGGCTGACGATTTCCTACGCAGACAGTCTGCCTGCGATCGCATTGCCGGAATGGCTGAACTTCTTCGGAGGCGAAGTCGGCAACGGCCACGCGCCGTGGCGCTACACTCTGATGTCCGGCTTGATCCCGGCGATTCCACTGATCTTTATTCGTCCCTTCCTGCCGGAGTCGCCTAAGTGGCAGGAACAGAAGGATGCCGGAACGCTGAAGCGGCCAAGTCTTGCCGCACTGTTCTCCCCGGAACTGCGTCGCACGACGGTCGTGACCACTGTGATGTTTGCCTGCAGCTACGGCGCAGCGTTCGGGGCAATTCAGCATGTTCCGCGAATTATTCCGCGATTGTCGGATGTAAAAGAATCGACCGCCGGCAAGCCGGTTCCCGAACAGAAGAAGATCGAACAGGCAGCAGCAGCGAACTACACCAAAGTCCAAGAAGCTGGTGGTCTGTTCGGTCGGTTCTGCCTGGCACTGCTTGTCGTTCGGCTGGCAAGCTGGCGCAGGCTGATCCGTACGTTTGTGCTTCCCGGCGTGATTCTGATGCCGCTGGTCTTCTATGGATTTGCGTCGATGGAGAACAATCCGGTACTGATCTCAGTCGGCAGTTTCCAATTGACGTTACTGCACTGCGGACTCTTCCTCGCTGGGTTGTTAACGGTCGCTCAGTTCAGCTTCTGGGGGAACTACCTGCCGCACGTGTACCCGGTCCATCTACGTGGCACTGGTGAGAGCTTTGCGGCGAACATCGGTGGCCGACTGATCGGGACGTCGTTCGCGGCGGTCACCACCATCGTCATACAGCCAATCGCCCCTGGAGATACGCCGGAGACGCAACTGGCAATGGCTGCGGCGATTGTGGCTACGTTCGTCTATCTGTCGGCAGCGATCGCCAGTCGGTGGCTGCCGGAACCAGTTGCCGAAGTTGAGGCAGAGTAGATCCCTGCAGTCGCCTGCTGGAACTCATTCGGCGACAACTGGAGTCGACAGACGCAAGCTGGCCGACGGCAGTATCTCCGTCGAAGCGGGTGGCGAAACGAGCTTCTCGAACAGTTCGTCCGCGACGATCGAATCGGCCAGTTCGTTCGGGTGTGCGTCGAACGGGTTGACGGTCAGAGTCTGATTCGAGTGCTGATCTAGAGCCGGTTCGAGGTCGAGACTGGGAATCTGCAGTTCGGCACAGCCGTCCTGAATCTGCTGGTGGATCTCCCGGAAGGGATAGTCCGGTCCCAGATTGTGCAGGAACGGGAAGACGACCACCGTAAAACGCACGTTGTGTTCGCGACAGGTGTTACGCACTTTCGCCAGAAGCTGCAGAAACGTCGGCCAGGCGGGACCGTTGTAAAACTCACGGACGTAACCGTAGTAGTCCTTGACGGCCGGAGTCGCCAGGAGCTGCGTGCGGAAGTAGAGCCAGTTGAAGAAATACGTGTCGCGGATAAGAAAGAAGTCCGGGGTGTGTCGCAGATCGGCGAGTTCCGAACTGCGCTGCGCGAAGCCTGGATCGCATGCGTCGATATCGTTGAGACAGAACACGTACACAAACTCGTCGACGCCCCAGTTCTTCTCAGCGACTTCCCGGATGATCGTGTCGGCCCAGTAAAGGTCGGTTCCCGGTTCGGACAGGTTGGAGATCACGTAGTGGCCGCGCGTTGAGTCATCTGCTTCGAGCTTCGTCCGTAGTTGATTTGTGAACCGGTCGGCGACGTTCGGGATGCCGTGCCCGAAGGTAAAACTGTCACCGACGAAGCAGATGTGAGTTCGCTCGTCGGGAACGGTCGGGAACTCGACATCGTCGCGGTAATAGAGGCCGTCGTTCTCACCAAACTGCAGCAGCTTCAGATCGTCGCCGACATGCACCGTGAACCAGCGATGCGAAACGTTGGTGACGTCGAGCGCGTCGGTCGTGTCGTAACACAGGGCGTACCCGAGTTCAATTGCGGTCAGCAGGGTGAGCACCATCCACAGCGACAGGGCCGGGGGCATCAGCTTCCTCAGCTTCGATTCCCGATTCAGCCGCCGGCGCAGCTTCAGCAACAGCCACGGGCACGCACCCAGCAGCACGAGCCAGGTTCCCATGCAGGCCAGGTAGCCATCAGGCAGATGCAGAAACAATTGCCACATGCGGGTGCGGTTCGCAGCAGGAAACAGTTGAGCGAGCCCGGCAGTCGCAATCACCGCACCGCCGGACATTTCGGAATCGCTTCGGCCAGAAGCGGGATGAGTCTACCAGCAGTCGCCACTGTCTTCTGCTTTGCTGACGTCACCCAGAAAGAAATACGACTCGACAGCCGACTGATCGAAGGGAACGGCCAGCCGGATCGGCCGCCGCTCGAACAGCCCGACGTCGACTTCCTCGACCTGATCGAGCACCTGCAGCGTTTCCGGGCCAACATCCCACAGCTCACCGCGAATGCCGATTCCGTTGTCGTGTTCGATCAGACCGGGAAACCAGTCAATCCGGAACAGCCGGTAAAGCGGCTGCGTAACCGCGTCTCCGACCAACCGGGAACCCGCCATGTGCTCATGCAGCCGCCGTCCAGTCTTCAGTGTGCCGTAAACAAAAACGAGCATCTCACGTCCTTCCGGGAAATTCGATCGCACGATACCGGACGCTGGTCAGCGAGGTCAGATCATACCGATCAGGCTGGTCTCGTGGCCGCGTTCCGAGCGGGCAGCGAGCGGGCATCTTGACAAACAAGGTGCCACTGATATGTTGCCTGTCCTGCGTGATTCGCGGAGATGGTTAATCGTCAGGCATCCCGTCTGATCGTTCCTTCCCGCCATGCAACCAACCCTCCAACTGTTCCCGCCCGTTCCGGCACTGGATGATTTCGAGACTGCAGGACAGTCAACTCGAATCATTCGCCCCGCACTGGATGCTGTCTTCTTCCGAAATCGATCTTCACGGATCGTCTCGCGGCTGATGGCACCCACCGAGTAATCGCCCGTGAGGACAATTCCATGATTCGAACGTCGGTTTCGCTGTGTCTGCTGGCTGCCCTGGCAGTGGTTCTCCCGACGCCCTCTGTGCTGGCGAATAAGCCCGCGGAGCCGGCTGGTCTCGGCGACCCCGGCGTGCTCGACTCGCTGCGTGTCGACATCGAAACCGCCGATGGTGCGATTGTCATTCGCGGCCGCGACGCTCGCCAGCAACTGGTGATCACCGGCGTGTTTTCGTCCGGTCAGTTCCGTGACCGTACGACGGCGGCCAGGTATTCGGTCAGCCCGGAAGGCATTGTGCAGATCGCTGCCGACGGCCTGATCACTCCCGTGGCCGATGGCGAAGCGCAAGTCACAGCGTCGGTCGACGGTCGTGATGTCGCCGTCAAAGTCCGGGTCGAAGGCGTGGCTCACCAGATTCCGATCAACTTCACAAATCAGGTCATTCCGGTCTTTACCAAGCTGGGCTGCAACTCGGGGGGATGTCACGGCAAGGCCAGCGGCCAGAACGGTTTCAAGCTTTCGCTGCTGGGTTTCTACCCGGACGAGGATCACGAGTACCTGGTTAAGGAAGCCCGTGGCCGCCGTCTGTTTCCGTCGTCACCGAGCGAGTCGCTGCTGCTGTTGAAGGCGACAGGCAAGTCTCCGCACGGTGGCGGTAAGCGCATGGAAGAGGGCTCGTACGAGTATCGTCTGCTGTATCGCTGGATCGAACAGGGAATGCCGTACGGCAATCCGGATGATCCGCACGTTGTCGGCATCGAATGCCAGCCGGCTCAGCGGATTATGGGCCGAGGGTCAGACCAGCAGATTACGGTCGTCGCCAGGTACAGCGATGGTTCGACCGAAGACGTGACCCGGATGGCTCTGTTTGAAGCCAACGATCCGGAGATGGCGGAATCGACGGAAACCGGCATGATCAAAACGCTCGATCTGGCTGGTGAGGTTGCGATCATGGCCCGCTATCAGGGACAGGTCTCGACGTTCCGCGCCAGCATCCCGCTGGGAGCCGACACATCGAACATTCCGGCTCCGATTAACTTCATCGATAACGCAGTCTTCGCGAAACTGAAGCTGCTGGGCATCCCGCCATCAGAAGTCTGCGACGACGCCACCTACCTTCGCCGCGTTCATATCGACATTACCGGAACGCTGCCGACCGAAGAAGAAGTCCGCACATTCCTCGCGGACAAGTCGACAGACAAACGCGAAAAGCTCGTCGACAGGCTGCTCGATTCCGAAGCTTACGCGGACTACTTTGCCAACAAGTGGAACCTGGTCCTGCGGAACAAGAAGCGGGCCAACGACGACCTGCATGGCACCTATGCCATGTACCGCTGGATCTGGGAGTCGGTCTACAACAACAAACCTTACGACCAGTTTGTACGGGAAATCGTCACGGCTTCCGGAGAAGCGTCAACAAATCCGGCGGTCGTCTGGTATCGCGAAGTCGACGAAGTCAACGAGCAGGTGGAAGACACCGCTCAGCTTTTCCTCGGTACTCGAATTCAGTGTGCCCGTTGCCACCACCATCCCTTCGAGAAATGGAGTCAGAACGACTATTACAGCCTAGCGGCCTTCTTCAGCACGGTCGGCAAGAAAAACCTGCATGAGGTTGGCGCCCGCAATCGTAACTTCCGCGACAAGAGCGTCTTTCACACGGAAAAGGCAGCCACAGCCCAGAACCCGCGGACAAAGCAGAATCTGAAACCAGCAGGACTCGGCGGCGAGCAACTCGATATTCCTGCGGACCGGGATCCGCGGCAGTATCTCGCTGACTGGCTCCGTCGTGACGATAACCCGTTCTTTGCGAAGGCTCTGGTCAACCGTTACTGGAAGCATTTCTTTGATCGCGGCATCGTCGAACCGGAAGACGACATGCGGGCAACAAACCCGCCGTCGAATCCGGAACTGCTCAACGGCCTGGCCGAGCACTTCATCAAGAGCGGCTTCGATCTGAAGTGGCTGGTCCGGACGATCTGCACATCGCGGACGTATCAGCTCAGTGCGCTGCCGAACGACTACAACCTGAAGGACAAGCAGAATTTCTCGCGGTACTATCCAAAACGTCTGACCGCCGAAGTGCTGTACGACGCCTTCCATCAGGTCACGAATTCGTCGCAGGGTTATAGCGGCCTGCCGGGTGGCACCAAAGCGGTTCAGCTCCCTGACGCGTCAGTCGGCCCGTACTTCCTGAAGGTCTTCGGACAACCCCAGGGCGACACCGCCTGTGAGTGCGAACGCTCTCAGGAAGCGAACCTCGCTCAGAGTCTGCATCTGCTGAATAGCTCGGAAGTGCAGACGAAGATCGCCAGCGGTTCGGGCCGGGCTCAGCTTCTGGCGAATGACAAGGATCGCTCGCACGAGGAGCGGATTCAGGAACTGTATCGCTGGGCGTATTCGCGCGAAGCCAGCAGCGATGAACTGCAGATCGCGCTGGCCCATATCCAGAAGCACGATGCTGACCCCAAAACCGCTTACGAAGACATCATCTGGGCTCTGATCAATACGAAAGAGTTCCTGTTCAACCATTGATCGAATCCCGAGACCGGTCCGCAATCACTGCGGGCCGGTCGCTCGGCAATCGGAGTTGTTCCGACTCGATTGCCGACCTACTCTGACGGCTGGCTTCCCTCCGACGATTCCCACCTGCTGACTCACTCCGTTATCTGCGTCGAGCCTCGGACCACTGATCGTTCGCCGTAGTCTGTTTTCACCGTATGCGACAGTTCGTTTGCCGAATTGAACGGACTATCGTTTCTCCTGATTGTGATCGCTGCCGCCTGCCACTGACTTCCGTCTGTTCGTCGTAATGATCGCGCAACAGTCTTTCCGCGAAGTCAGACTCGGGCTGCCAGTCATTCACGGAGCAGTTTCATGCTGACCTGCCGTGTGCTCGTGCGAACGTCCGTTGTTTTGTTCTGGACCACCATTGCTGCCGTCACGGCGCTCAGCCGGGCCGCTCAGGCCCAACTGCCGCAGACGCGTCTGTATGCCGTATTTCCGCCGGGTGCTCAGGCCGGACAGACCGTCGACGTGACCGTGACTAACGGTGCTGATCTCGACGAAATCTCCGCGATGCGCTTTAACCATCCCGGAATCACGGCGACTCATAAAAGCGGGAATACGTTTTCGGTCGAGGTCGCACCGAGCGTCGAGCCTGGAGTTTACGAATGCCGTGTGACCGCTCTTTACGGTACCAGTAACCCACGGTCATTCGTCATCGGGCGACTGCCTGAGATCATTGAGAACAACGCCAATGCCACGACCGAACAGGCTCAGGAAATTCAGATCGGCTCGGTGATCAACGGCCGGGCCGACGGCGGCGCAGACGTCGACTTCTATAAGTTCAGCGCGAAAAAGGGCCAGAGGATTCTCGCTGAATGTGCCGCGCTCAGTATCGACTCGCGGTTTCACGGAGAACTGCGGCTGTACTCAAACGCTGGCCGGCGACTGGGCCGGGCGGTTGCCGAACTGCGCCGCAGCGACCCGCTGCTTGATGTCACCATTCCCGAAGACGGCGAATATTTCCTGCGCGTGACCGACTTCGTTTACGCTGGAAACAACGACTATTTCTATCGCTTGAAAGTTCACACCGGTCCGCACATTGACTACCTCGTGCCGCCGACCGGCGTGCCGGGCAGCAAAGCGAAGTACACGGTCTTTGGCCGTAATCTGCCGGGGTCACAGCCCGCCGGGATCGGGTCAGATGGCCGGCAGCTTGAAAAGCTTGATGTTGACATCACGCTGCCGCAGGCGGCGGATCAACTGCAGTTTGCCGCCGCACCGTTTTCACGTGAAAGCGACATTGATGGAACGTCGTGGTCGTTCACCGGAGCGAACGGATCGTCGAACAGCGTGCTGATTTCGTTCTCACCGCGGCCGGCCGTACTTGAAGTCGAGCCGAATGATGAAGCGACAAAGGCTCAAAAGATTACGGTGCCGGCTGAAATCTGTGGCCAGTTCCAGCAGCGAGCTGACATTGACTACTTCGAGTTTGACGCGAAGGCGCAGCAGGCTTTCTGGATTGACGTTTTTGCACGCCGGCTTGGCGGTTCAGCCGATCCCTATCTGACGATTGACCAGATCACGAAAAAGGATGACGGCACAGAGACCGTCAAACGACTTGCCTCACAGGATGACATCGCAAATACCGGTATCGCCAATCTGTTTGACCTCGACAGCGACGACGTCTCCTACCGGTTTGTCGCTCCTGCTGACTCGCTGTATCGAATCTCGCTGAGGGATCGGTTTTTCGAGTCCCGTGGCGCACCGGATCTGCAGTACCACCTGGCGATTCGAGAAGAGCAACCTGACTTCCGACTTGCCGTCATTCCGCCGGCTCCCTTGCAGAACAACGCCAACGGCTACCAGACGTGGGCGATTGGTCTGCGTAAGGGCGAGAATCTGCAGGTCGAAGTCGCGGCACTGCGGCGACATGGATTCAAGGGCGACATCACGGTTAAGCCAATTCAGTTACCGCCTGGCGTCACGGCTGCTCCTGTTGTAATCGGCAGCGAGGCCAGTAGCGCCACGCTTGTCTTTTCAGCGGCTGAAAATGCAACGGCCGGGACGTGGCCGTTGAGCATCGCTGGTGAAGCAAAGATCGATTCACCAGACGCTGTGGCTGCTGTTGCTGCGGCTGAAGCGGCCCTCAAATCGAAACAGGACGCGATTCCGAATCTCGACAAGGTACTTGCGGCGACAGTCGATCCTCTTAACAAAGCAGCCGATGCAAAAAACAAAGCTGCTGAAGCTGCGAAGGCCGACGCTGCGGCACGCGACAAGACGGCTGCTGAGAAGACCGCTGCCGAGAAAGCTCTCGCGGATGCAAAGACAGCCGCTCAGCAGGCCGACGAAACAGTCAAAGCGGCCGACACAAAAGTCGCAGAGGCAAAGAAGGCTCTGGCCGACGCAGTCGCTGCCGAACAAGCGGCGCAGCAGGCACTTGATAAGGACAAGGAGAACCAGGGGCTGAAGGACGCTCTGGCAGCGGCGACAAAGGTAAAGACGGATGCTGAAGCCGCCGCAAAGACTGCCGAACAGACGCTTGCGGAACTGAAGAAGAAACAACAGGACGCCGCAAAAGTCGTTCAGGACACGACGGTCGATGCTCAGAAGAAGACGCAGGCGTTCGCTCAGGCAGAAGCGAAGGCGAAGCAGTCGGATGCGGCACTGCAGGCCGCGACGAAAGCTCAGGATGCCGAAGTCGTGAAGAATAAAGCAGCCACTGACGCGAAGAATGCCGGCGTTGCGGCCGTCTCCGCAGCAGAAAAGGAACTGCTGGCAAAACAGCAGGCACGTGACGCCGCGGTCCGCAACGTGTCACACGCCGCACGGACGGCGACAGTCGTCTGGAATGGATCAAACGTTGAGCCCGCGCATACGCGACTCTCCCACGAACTGACGCTGTCCGTCATGGACGAACTCTCGCCTTATCAGGCAACGACACCCGTCGGGCACGAGACTGTCGCTCAGAACCGGTCGTTGCTTGTTCCGGTCAAGCTCGCCAAACGCGAAGGCTTCGACGACAAGGTTCAGCTCACATTCCAGAACGTCCCGAAGAACGTCAACGCGACCAACGTCGCGATTGAAAAAGGGTCAGATACGGCCATCGCTCGACTGGACATTGCGAACAACGCAGCCGAAGGAACTTACACGCTGTACCTGCAGGCTCAGGGCAAAGTGAAGTATTCGATGAATCCTGTACGTCTCGAGCGGGCGACGGCGTCACAGAAGGCGGCCGATGACGCGTTCAAGGCTGCTCAGGAAGCGGCGAAGAAAGCGACCGACACGGCCACCACGGCTCAGAACGAGCTGACCGAAGCGACAAAGGTACTGACTGACGCGCAGAATAAAGTCAAAACGGAACAGGCGAATCTGACGAAGGCTCAGGCCGCAGAGAAACCAGCAACCGATGCGAAAACGAAAGCCGATGCCGTCGTGACTGACGCTGCTGCAAAGGCCGCAACCGCTGCGAAAGCACTTGATGAAGCGACGGCTGCTGCAAATGCCGATGCCGCCAACGAGGACCTCAAGAAGAAGCAGGAAGCGGCCGCGGCTGCAAAGACTGCTGCGGATGAGGGAGTCAAAAAGGCACAGGAAGCACAGCAGGCTGCGGCAAAGGCTCTCACTGATGCACAGACCGCGACGAAGACAGCAACTGAGACAGTTGCGGCCGCAGAAAAGCAGGTGGCCGACGCACAGGCGGCGGTGACTCAGAAGACGACCGCCAAGCAGCAGGCCGATGCCGCAAAGAAGACGGCCGATGACGCTGTCAAGGCGGAAGACGCGAAGAAGAAAGCCGCTGACAAGGAACTCGACGACGCAAAAAAGTACGCCGCCGCAAAAGACGTCAACGTGTATGCTCCAACAACTCCGATTGTTGTGACGATTACGAAGGGCGCGTTTACTCTCGCGGCAAATGTTCCCAACGGCGGAGCCCTCAAGCAGGGGCAGTCTCTTGAGATCAAGGTCACGGCCAAACGGATCAATGGATTCACAGGGCCGATCACCGTCAGTCTGGCAATGCCGCCGGGTTCGTCCGGTCTGTCAGCCGACGCGGTCACGATCCCCGCGGATCAGACCGAGGCAACGCTGAAGATCGTGGCCGCAGGAGACGCTCCGGAAGGTCAGATCGCGAACCTGTTTATTCGCGGTACCAGCGACTGGAACGGGCCGACGTCGGCCGACGCGGCCATCACTGTCAAGGTTCAGAAGTAACTCCACAGCACCACGTTCTGCCGCATCCGGTTCTGCATGTTTCAATTGCTTCCGGTCAGCAGACGAAATCCTTTTGAAGTATTGAGGCGAGCGATGATCAGGTCATTCGTTGCGTTTTCCATCGTCCTGTCGCTGTCCGCAGTCAGTCTGGCCGCTGATGAGAAAGCGGAAAGCAAGCCAATCGAAGCGGAAGCAGTGAAGCTCGACCGCAAGGTCAGCTACGAAAAGGACATCCTCGATATCATCGAGCTGAACTGCGTGGCGTGCCATTACGAAGGCGGCGCGGAAAGCCGCCTCGTACTGGAAGACGCCGCAGGCATGATCAAAGGCGGTAAACGCGGTGCCGGCATTGTTCCCGGAAAGCCGGACGAGAGCCTTGTCTACCTGGTCGCCGCCCGGAAGAAGCAGCCGCACATGCCACCGCTGCCGAACAAGGTCGAAGCCGCCGCCCTGACGCCGCGCGAGCTCGGCCTGTTCCGCCAGTGGATTATCGAAGGCGCCGTCAGCGACTCCGAGGACTCGACTGAGACCGTGAACTGGCAGCCGATCCCGGCGGGAATGAAAGCAACCTACGCACTGGCACTGTCACCGTGGGCTGATCAGGTGGCGGCGAGCCGGGCGAATCAGCTCAGCGTCTTCAATCTCGCAACCGGAGAAGAGTCACATCTGATTGATCCTGCGCTGAGCAGCCTGAAGTTCAATGAACAGCCGATGTATCCGAACGGGGCCGCTCATCGCGACTTTGTTCATTCAGTCGCCTTCCACCCGAACGGACGTTTGATCGCATCGGGCGGCTACCGCGTCGTCAAACTGTGGGAACGCCCGGAAAACGTTCAGACACTGAGCATCGCGCTCGGCGCGGTGGCGGTCGATGTTGACGTCAATCTCGAAAAGGACCTGGCGGTCTTCGGGACGCAACAGAATTCCGTACTTGTCCGATCGCTGAAAGACGGTGCCGAGATCAGGAAACTCGACGGCCACACCGGCTCGGTCAACGGAGTCGCTCTGACTGCTGACGGTGCGTCCGTTGTCTCGGGATCAGCCGATCAGACGGTCCGGATCTGGTCGCTGGAGAGTGGATCGCAGACGCGGCAGATTCAGACGCCGTCGCCGATTCACGACCTCTGCCTGTCCACGGACGGCAAGCTGATCGTGACTGCTCACGAGGACAAGGTCATTCGCATCTGGAACCTGGCCGCTCCGGAAGGCGAGCAGAAGGAAGCCGAAAAGCCAGTGCGTGAACTCAATGGTCACGGCGGCCCGGTCACATCGCTCGCTCGTGTCGGTGGCAACGCCGATCAGGTCATTTCCGGCTCGGCCGACAGCACGCTGCGCGTGTGGCAGCTCTCGAACGGGCAGAACGTTCGCTCGATGAATCATGGTGGACCGGTTGTCTCAGTGGCCTCGCGACCCGACGGGCAGGCGTTCGCGTCAGCCAGTTCGAACAACACGGCGAAACTCTGGAATGCAGCAAATGGCCAGCAGATCGCTGAGATGCGTGGCAACCTGACTGCGCTGCACCAGGAAGCCCATGAAAAGGACGAAGCCGAAGTTGCGAAGCAGCTCGTCGCTCTTGCTGATGCCGCGCAGAAGGCCGCCGAAAAAAATGCGACGGAACGAGCCGACGCGTTGAAGAAAGCCGGCGAGGAAAAGGACAAGCAGACGAAAGCCGTTGAGGAGCAGAAGCCGAAAGCCGACGAAGCTCAGAAGAAGGCCGACGAAGCTCAAGCCGCCGTTAATGCCGCCCAGAAAGCGGTCGATGAAGCAAAAGCAAAGTCAGAGGCCGCCGCGAAAGCGGCTGCCGACAAGGCCGACGATCAGGAACTCAAGAAGGCAGCCGACGAAGCAGCAAACGCCTTGAAGGTTGCTGACGAAGCGCTCAAGAAGGCAACCGATGCGTTGAAGGCGCCGACGGATGAACTCAAAAAGCAGTCGGACGAACTGAAGAAGCGTGAAGAAGCGCTGAAGTCCGCCATCCGCAGTCTGGAACTCGCCACGAAGGCGGATGAAAAGGCAAAGCAGGATGTCGAAACTTCCAAGGCGGCGCACACGAAGTCGCAGGAAGAACAGAAGGCTCGCGACGAAGCAGCCGCAAAATCGACCGAAGCAGCAAAGGCGGCTGAGGCTCCGCTGACAGCGGTCGCTTTCTCCGCCGATGGGTTGCGCGTCGCAACAGCGGCGCAAAATGGCACGATCACCGTCTGGGACGCTGCCGCCGGCCGGCCACTCGATTTCCTGAGTGGAACAGGCAGTCCGATTCGCTGCCTGACGTTTGCCGCAGGCAGTCAACTGATCTCGGCTGGCGACGATCAGAAGGCCACCGTGTGGGACGCTAATCCGGGCTGGCACCTCGCAGGTGAACTCGGACCGGCGAAAGACGATCCGTTGAATACCAGTAAGTCGCGGTTTGTCTTTCGCGTTCTGGCGCTGGCCTTCAGCCCCGACGGAAAACTGCTGGCGACCGGTGGCGGCGAACCATCGCGCAGCGGTGAACTGCTGCTGTGGGATGTCGCAAAGCGGGAATTCGTGCGGGAAATCACCGACGCGCACAGCGACACGGTGTTCGGCATCGAGTTCTCCCACGACGGCACGCAGATCGTTTCGGGAGCCGCCGACAAGTTCGTCAAGGTTCACAACGTCGCCGATGGCTCGCACGTCCGCTCGTTTGAAGGTCACACGCATCACGTGATGGACGTGTCCTGGAAAGCTGACGGCAGTCGCATCGTCAGTGCTGGAGCGGACAACGCGATCAAGGTCTGGAATGTCGAAACCGGTGAGCAGGTCCGCACGATCGCGAACTACGCGAAGCAGGTGACGTCGATCGCGTTTGTCGGCGTCAGCGGCAACACGATCAGCTCGGGCGGCGATCAGACGGTGCGGTATCACACGGCTGAAAACGGCAGTAACTTCCGCAACTTCGGTGGCGGGACCGACTTCATGTATGCGGCCGATGCGTCGCGCGTTCAATCGGTCGTTGCTGCCGCAGGCGAGGACGGCGTGATCCGCATCTGGAACGGCACGAACGGCCAGACGATCCGCAACTTCGAGCCGCCCGCTCCGCCACAGACCGCTCAGGCGAGTAACTGATCGAAGGCAACCCCTGCCCTGGCAGCCATCACGAATACCGTGGTGGCTGCTTTTGTTTCTGGAGCCGAACAACTCTCGTCTCGTTCTGATGCGTCAGGAGGTCCGGTCATGCGAGACATTCGCGTCGCGACGGCGCAGTTCGAGAATCGGGACAACGACCCGGACTACAACCTGTCACGGGTCCGCGAACTGACGCGGCGGGCCGTCGAGCAGGGCGCGGAGATCGTCAGCTTTCACGAAGGCTGCATCCCTGGCTACACGTGGATTCAACCGCTCTCGCTGGAGCAGCTTCGCGATGTGGCCGAGCCGGTGCCCGATGGGCCTTCCGTCCGGAAGCTGATCGCGATTGCTCGCGAGTTCTCGACCGTGGTCATGGCCGGGCTGTTTGAGAAGGACGAAACAGGCCGCGTTTACAACTGCTACGTCACCGTTAGTCCGGACGGCTATCTGGCGAAATACCGGAAGCTGCATCCGTTTGTGAATCCGCACCTGTCACCGGGTGACGGTTACAACGTGATCGACCTGCTCGGTTGCCGGGTCGGCTTTCTGATCTGTTACGACAATAACCTGCCGGAGAATGTCCGCGTTACGGCGATGCTGGGTGCCGAGGTCATCTTCATGCCGCACGTCACTTGCGGTCTGCCGTCGACGATGCCAGGGCGCGGCACGATTGACCGTTCACTGTGGGAGAACCGGCAGCGTGATCCTGTCCGCCTGCGGCAGGAATTCCTCGGCCCGAAAGGCCGCGGCTGGCTGATGCGCTGGCTGCCAGCCCGCTGCTGGGAAAACGGCGTTTATGGCGTCTTCAGTAATCCGATTGGCTGGGACTACGACACCGTCAAGCCGGGACTCGCCATGATCCTCGACCCGTTCGGCGAAGTGCTGACGGAGAGTCACTCCCTGGAAGACGACGTCGTTGTCGGCCTGCTCACTCCGGAGAAGCTCGAACAGTCATCGGGGCACCGCTACATCAAAGCCCGTCGCCCCGAGTTGTACGGCAAGCTCGTTGAGCCACAGGAGTCCATCACGCTCCCTGGCTGGACGATGCAGCACGAGAAGCCAGCCTGACATCGAGCAACATCTGATCGATCTTCGAGTGCGAATTGTCGTTCAGGTTCAATGGACGCCGGACGAAATGCAGACTGCACTTCGTCCGGTGCGTGACATCACGTCCCGACGAGCTGGTTCTCAAAACTGATGTCGTACCGCTTCATCTTCTTATAGAGCGTCGTGCGATTGATACCGAGTGCGGCGGCGGTGTTCTGGCGGTTCCAGCCGTGCTGCTCCAGCGCGTTGAGAATGATCTGCTTCTCTGGCTCGACAAGGGCCACTCGCAGTGACCCGCTTCCGGCACCAACAGAAACCAGATGGCGATTCTGTTCTTCGCGTTTGATATTGTCCGGCAGGTCGTCGAGGCTGACGACTTCTCCTTTTGCCAGCACGACGGCTCGCTCAACGACGTTGACGAGTTCCCGCACGTTGCCCGGCCACGAATATCGCTGCATGGCCTGAATTGCGGAGTCATCGAAACGGCGAACGTGCTTGCCGTTGCGGTCGTTCATCTCGCCGAGGTAGTGCTCGACCAGCAGCGGAATATCGCCGATCCGGTCGCGCAGGGGCGGTTGCGTAATCGTGATTACATTGATGCGGTAATAAAGGTCCTGGCGGAACCGGCCCTGGCGAACGAGTTCTTCAAGGTCCTCATTGGTTGCCAGAATCAGTCGCGTGTCAACGTGGTAAGTTGTGTTTCCGCCGACTGGTTCAAATTCCCGATCCTGCAGCACACGCAGCAGCTTGACCTGCAGACTCGGCGAGGCTGTTGCGATTTCGTCGAGAAAGATCGTGCCTCCATCGGCCTGCAGGAATTTCCCGATCTTGTCGTGATTTGCTCCGGTAAATGCTCCGGCGACGTGCCCGAAGAGTTCGCTTTCGAGCAGTGTGTCCGGAAGTGCCCCACAGGCAACTTCGACAAACGGTTTGTCGCGGCGTGAACTGAGCTGATGCACGGCGCGGGCGGTCATCGTCTTGCCGGTGCCGCTCTCTCCGAGAATCAGCACGTTGGCACGCGTGTCGGAAACGCTTTCGATCAGGTCGAACATCTTCTGCATGCGGTAATCGCGACCGACGATCTTCGCGAGGCCGAATCGTTCGTCGAGTTGCTTGCGCAGCGTCTTGTTTTCCTCAACAATGGCGCGCTGACCGAGAGCACGCTGAATGGCGAGATTCAATTCGTCATCGATGACCGGCTTCGTCAGATAGTCGAACGCCCCGACGCGAATCGCTTCGACGGCGCTTTCGATGGTTCCGTAACCGGTCAGCATGATGACTGCCGTGTCCGGTGTGTTTTCGACGGCCCATTCCAGCAGATGGAAGCCGTCCTTGTCCGGCAGATTCACGTCGCAGATGACGACCTGAAACGGGTACTCGGCCATCCGATCCATCGCCTGCTGGCACGACTGAGCGGTCTCAGTACGATGCCCCAGGCTCCGCAGATAATCGGCCATGGCTTCGAGGATGTGACGATCGTCGTCGACGACCAGAAGTGATCCCTGGGTGGTCTTCATGTTTTTCTCGCGTCCTGAAGGTCGCTGGCATTCCTGAAGAGAGTTGCGACGCAGACAGGCAGAACCTGACTTGTTGATTTCCGGCAACCGCCAGCAGCAACGTAGTTCGCAACCGACCTTCGGTGTGCAGGGGCGCGACGTTTGGGCAGGCTCTGCGGTTACAAATTGACGCTGATAACGGTTACGCCGGTTAGTCGCCTGCCAGTTCAACTGACAATCAATGCTCCCAGATGTTGCCTGGTCGCGCGATGTTGCGGAACTGGTTCGCAACCATAGGTCACGGTTGCATCCGAGCAACGAAATCCAGCCGGGTTGACGCATCAGGACGGTCAGGAAACAGGACGCAGGCCAGCCACGTCAGGCGAACTTTTCAGACCGTCCTGAATTTGCATCGATTTCGACAGATGCAATCGTATTGAGACTGAAGGCGACGCCCGATTCCGCTGCTTGACCGGTTCTTCCGGCTGGAACTAAGATGCCGGACGCTTTTGGCGAGCGGGTTTTTCTTCTTATGCGAGCGACCTGCGAATTCCCGTTGATGCAGGTTTTCAGCGCCGAAGACCAGAATAATGTCGGGTCTCCCGCGCGGATGTCCGGACTGATGGCAGACCCCGCGGTAAGTCACCGGTCAAGAAATGAATCTTACCGCGGCCGAATTGAGACAGAACCTGAGAACGGACAAACGCTCTCCACAGGCAGATCTTTCTGCCATCGGACATGCTGCTGATCCGACGGAGTTCTCCCTTGCGAGCGATCATCAGCGACATTCACGGTAACCTCGAAGCGCTCGAGTCCGTGCTTGCCGACATCAAAGACCGCGGCGTCACTGAGATTTACTGTCTCGGCGATATCGTCGGATACGGTCCGAATCCGCGGGAGTGCGTTGATCTGGTCAGGCAGTCCTGTGCTCAGGTCATCCTTGGCAATCATGACCAGGGGGCACTGTTCGATCCGGAAGGCTTCAACGCCGGTGCCGAACGTGCGATTTTCTGGACCCGCTCCGTGCTGGAAACCGGAGCCGGCAGCGAAGAGCGCTGGGAGTTCCTCGGCGAGTTGCCCCGCATCATTAAAGAGCCGAACCGATTGTTCGTGCATGGTTCGGCGAGAAATCCTCTCAACGAGTACGTCTTCCCTGAGGACATTTACAACCAGCGGAAGATGGAGCGGATTTTTTCCCTTGTTGAAAAGCACTGCTTCCAGGGGCACACGCACATTCCCGGAGTTTTCACCGAAGACATGAACTTCCTTCCGCCTGAGGAAGTGAATTTCGAATACGACCTCGGCGATCAGAAATGTCTGGTCAATGTTGGTTCGGTGGGACAGCCGCGTAATGGTGTGCCGGATTCCTCGTATGTGATCCTCGACGGCGAACACATCACGTTTCGTCGCGTGCCGTACGATGTGGAAGTAACCGCCAACAAGATTTACGCGATCCCCGATCTAGACAACTTCCTGGGAGACCGTCTTCGCGACGGTCGGTAATTTCTGCAATGGACCATCAGCGACGGCTGCTGCTGTTCGGCCTGTCCTGCTTTCTGATTCTGGTCGGCTGGGGTGTTGTAGGCCCCTTTCTGTTTCCGGGGATGTTTCCCGAACCAAAGCCGAAGGATCAACTGGCTCAGAAAGCAGGCAACGAGCGCGCAGCGAACGACAAAGTCGGCGAGGCGGACAATTCAGGTACAGACACTGATTTGCCCGCAGTTTCCTCAGCCGAAGGGGACGCGCCTGCGAATGAGCCGCCGAGTGCGGCCAGCGGCGAGTCACCGGCAAAGGCTGCAGGCGTCACTGAGCCTGCCGAACTTGAGAAGTTCAAAACGCAGGTGGTAACGCTTGGCTCGCAAGATCCGAAATCCGGGTACTCACTGTGGGTTGATCTGACGTCTGTTGGCGCTTCGGTCGTCAAAGCCTCGCTCAACGACGCGCGGTACATCGTCGAGACTGCGCCGCCAGCCGGTCAGCCTCGGGCTCAGCTTTCGGTCGTCGGAAACAATGTTTCCGATGCGGCGGATGTTCGCGCCTTTGATCCAGACCGCAGGAAGCTGACGCTTGATCTGGATCTCGAAGCTGTTGACGAGGCACTCAAATCGCTCGACCCCAAAGCATCGTTGCGTTCAGTGAACTGGGAGGTGGTTGCGACGACTCCCGATCCCGAGGAACCCGGAATCACTTCGTCGGTAACGTTTGCCTGCAAAGCTGGCGGCATCGAAGTGCGGAAGACGTTTACGCTGCATCGTCTGAGTCAAGAAGAATCCACTCAGGAAGACGCCGTCGATCTGCGGTCCACCCCGTACGAACTGGCGGCGACAATCGAGATTCGCAACCTGGCCGACGAGGAGAAAACGCT
This sequence comes from bacterium, assembly GCA_016124895.1. Classification (GTDB taxonomy): domain Bacteria; phylum Planctomycetota; class Planctomycetia; order Planctomycetales; family Planctomycetaceae; genus JAPOLP01. Next base: position 10,207 of record WGMU01000048.1, on the reverse strand, counting down.
GCAGTACGCGCTGCAGGGGCCGGTTGGCCTGGCGCTCGAAAACGCTGAGCACGCCCGCAAGTTTCGCGATTTGAAAGCAGGTTTCTTTGCTGAAGGTGGTGGATTGACAACGGCCTCGCTGACGGCAGCGAAGCTCGTCAAGGCTGCAGACAACGACACGATTGAAGAGTGGACGCGACCGGTTCGTTACATCGGCATCGATGTCCAGTATTTTGCTGCTCTGGTGATTCCCGGCGGCGATCAGGTCCAGTCGGCGTACTTCTCGCGTGTTGTTCCCGAAGTTGTCGACGAAGCGGAGAAAAAGGAACGCAGCGACATCAGCTTTGAAATGGTCTCAACGGAACTCACGTTGCCGCCGAAAGGCAACGTGACGCACGATCTGACGCTGTACCTCGGTCCGAAACGCACCGAACTGCTGCTGCCTTACGGCGCAGAAGGAATCATCGATCACGGCTGGTTCGCGGCCATCGCCAACGTCATGGAGTACCTGGTCAAGACGTTTCACGGCTGGGGCGCGCCGTACGGAATCGCGATCATCATGCTGACGGTGATCGTTCGCGGCTGCATGTTCCCAATCTCGAAGAAACAGGCCCTCAGCGCCAAACGCATGAAGGAACTGCAGCCGCAACTGACCGAACTGCGGGAAAAGTACAAGGACGACCGTCAGGCACTCGCACAGGCTCAAATGGAGCTGTACCGCAAGGCGAACTTCAATCCGCTCGCTGGCTGTCTGCCCGTGTTTCTGCAGCTTCCGATTTTCATCGGCCTGTACAGGGCACTCAGCAACTCCGTCGATCTGCGGATGGCTCCGTTCCTGTGGTTCGACAATCTGGCCGCGCCGGACAACCTGTTCACGATGTCGTTCTCGCTGCCGTTTATCGGTAACTCGTTCAATCTGCTGCCGCTGATCACGATGGGGCTGTTCTGGTTCCAGCAGAAGATGTTCATGCCGCCTGCGCAGAATCCAGAAATGGAGATGCAGCAGAAGATGATGAGCTACATGATGATCTTCTTCGGTTTTCTGTTTTATCATGTGCCGGCGGGGTTGTGTGTTTACTTCATTGCATCGAGCGGCTGGGGAATGACGGAGCGCAAGCTGCTGGAGTATCTGCCCGAAAAAAAGCAGCCTGAGAATGTGAAGCCGCGTAAGGAAGGCTGGCTGGCCCGCAAGCTGAAAGAGCTGCAGGAAGTCGCGGAGATGCAGCAGCAGCTTCAGCAACGCCAGAAAGACCGGCAGCCTCATCCGCACGAGCAGTCACCTCACCCAATCACCGCCGAACGTGACGAGACGAAGAAGAAGCGTCCCGGTCGAGGTGGCGGCCGTCGCAGGTAATCCGCTGGCAGATTTGAGAAACGACGATGTTTCAAGTCACTCAGAATATCGAGTTCTGTTACGGGCACCGGCTCCTCAACTATGCGGGAAAGTGCCGGCATCTGCATGGTCACAATGGGCGTGCAGTGATCGTTCTGCAGAATGAAGTGCTCGATGATCGCGGGATGCTTGTCGACTTTTCCGACATCAAGTCGTCCGTTCGCACCTGGATCGACGACGAACTCGATCACCGAATGATTCTGTGCGAGTCAGATCCAGTCGTTGATTTTCTGAAATCCCAGGGTGAGCCGCTCAAGCTGATCCCGGACAACCCGACGGCCGAAAACATCGCGAAGCTGATTTACGAATACACAAAGTCGCAGGGCTTTCCCGTCAGAGAAGTCTCGCTGTGGGAAACGCCAAAAGCCTTCGCGACTTATTCAGAAGTCTGATTCGCCTGCCTCTGACGACATCACGAGGACAAGTGCGTGACGCGGAGCCGGACCGTTGCTCTCGCCTGCTGTTTGATCGCCGCCACGATTCTCAGCGCGGCTGTGCTGCTGGTCCGGGAAAGCGGCGAACAAGCGGGGACTGCGGCATCGGGCTCCAGAGATGCTTCCTCTGTTGTCGAGTATTCGACGCCGCCAACGGAAGGATTCGCTGGCAGTGACGCGTGTGTCGAGTGTCATGCCGAAATCGCCGAGTCCTACGCGACGCATCCGATGGCTCAGTCGTTCCGGTCGATCGAGCAGTTCGACTGGTCAGCGTATCCGGCAGGGGCAGCTCACCGCGTGAACGGTGGATCAAGCGTTCTCGAAGTCCGCTGCGAAGACGGACATGTTTCGCACCACGAACTGCTGTTTGACCAGGCAGGCGATCAGATCTGTGATACCGGTTATCCGATGTCGTACGTGATCGGCTCCGGCCAGAGGGCACTCGCCTTTCTCCAGCGGCGAGGCGACGCGCTGTTCATGTCGCCCGTTAACTGGTACGCCCGGTCGCAATCGTGGGGACTCGCGCCGAGCTATCGTGCGAACGATCCTCGGCGTTTTGATCGACGCGTCGTCGACCAGTGTCTCGCCTGTCATGCAGGACGAATTGAACCACAGTCGCGGCGAGCGAACGCGTACTCTGCGGGCGCGTTCGTCGAGATGCAGATTGGGTGCGAGAAGTGCCATGGGCCAGGGGCTGAGCACATCGCGTTTCAAACTGCAGGAAAACCGGCGGGCGACGAGTCTGATCCGATCATCAATCCAGCAAAGCTGTCGACGAATCTCCGGGATAGTGTCTGTTACCAGTGCCATCTTCAGGGAGTCGCGCGTGTTCGCCGACCTCAGCGATCCGAGTTTGATTTCCGGCCCGGTCAGAGTTACGAGGACATCTGGACGGTCATGGTTGCGGATACGGGAGTCGGTGCAGACGGGCGCACGCATACGATCAGCCATGTGACGCAGATGCGCGACAGTCTTTGTTTCAAGAAAGGCGAAGGGACGCTCGGCTGCATTTCGTGTCACGATCCGCATCGTCTCCCGACTGCGACAGAGCGAGTCGAGTTCTATCGGTCCCGGTGCCTGAAGTGTCATACGGACGAGTCGTGTCGACTCACGCCGGAACAACGTCACGGGCGACAGAATTCGTGCATCGACTGCCACATGCCAGCGCTCAATGCCAGCAATGTTTCGCACGTCAGCCAGACAGACCATCGAATCGTACGCTTTGCAGGGCAGTCAGGTCATTCAGAGCACAAGCCAGAGGAGACCGGTGCGTCACTGCAGTTCTTTGACGCGTCGCATCAGAGATTACCGGAGTGGGAACAGGCCCGCGTGCTGGCACTGGGGTCATGGACGTACTTTCTGAAGAGAGGACAAACTCCACCTGCATCACTCACCAAGTGGTTTCAGCAGTCGCTGGCCGCCTGGCCTGACGATGCCGACGTGCTGACAACATTTGCAGCTCTACAGCTCGAACACAGCACGCCGGCGCAGGCCTTCGAGTTTTATCAATCAGCGATTGATCTGCCGGGGGTGAAGGAGGCCGCACTCGAAGGTTGCCTGCGAAGCTGTTACAGGCAAGCGAAGTGGAATCAGGCACTTCAGTTTGCCGACGAACTGCTTGCCATTGAGGCCAGTTCGGCGGGCACTCATGCGATGCGTGCCGACGCGTTGTGGAATCTTGGGCGTTCGGACGAAGCGGTTGAGGCCGCTCGACAGGCTGTTACTTTGAATCCGCTGCTGATTCAGGTTCATGAATGGTTAATTGACAAGCTGAGCCGGACCGGGCAGCCTGAAGCAGCTCGACGCCAGGAACGTCTCCTGCAGCGAATCCAGACAGCACGACCGCCGAAAGACTGACCGTGGTCGCGTGCCGGCACATCCGCTTCGATGGCCGTCAAATTGAGTCTCTTCTTCTGTGGCAGAAGCGCCATGACCAAGTCTGCTCAGCAGGAACACGCCACTTCAGCGAAGTCTGCGACAGGTGCGTTCAACGTCCGCAGCGTGGCATTGCTACTTCTGGCTGTCATGGTGGTCGGACTGGCTGGAGTGGTTCTGACACGCGGACGTGGCAACGCATTTCCGGCAGGGATTTCAGAAGCCGACATTGCGCAGGCGCAAAGGCAGTTCCGCGAAACATTCGGCATTGATCCTGACTATGCAGACACGCTGGCAATGCTCGGCAAACTGCTCGACAAAGACGATCGATTACAGATTGCCGTGTCGTGCTACGAGGCGATTCCCGTTACGCATCCTCGCTTCGGTCTGGCCGCACGGCTTCAGGCCGGCGTTTCGCTGGGCAGACTGAATCGAGCGGCAGCCGCCGAAAACGCCTTTCGTGAGTACCTGGATTTGACGGCTGGCCGTCGTGACGGAGTAGCCGAGGGCCGGGTTACTGCTCGCGAATGGTTGACGTATCTGCTGTCGGTGGAGCTGCGGTTCGAGGAGCGACAGGCGATTCATGCAGCGTCGCACATTGAAGGGCTGGCCGATCTCAACGATTCAAAACAGTACTTCTTTCCGTATCTGCTGCTCTATCGTACGACGCGAGGCGCCAGCCAACTGCGTGAGTTTCTGTGGGTTGATCCTGACAATCCTCAGTTGCAGATTGCGCTGGGACGCTATCTGACCGGCGAAGGGCGGCCCGACCTGGCTGAGCGGTTGTTGCGCGATCTATGCACAAGGTTGCCTGGCAATCTTCGGTGTATCGCCGCGCTGCTCGAATGTCTGTATGAGCAGGATGACTGGTCAGAGTTTTCTCCCGTCATTGCCGACGTCCCGGATTTTGACAGCTCCGAACCGTGGCTGCTGACGGAAATGCGCGGCCAGTTTGCTCTGCAGGAACAACGCTGGGACGACGCACGGAGGGAGTTCCAGCGACTTCTGGCTGTCGTGCCGACACATTCTGCGTGCCAGATGGGGCTGGTGACGGCGCTGAGGCATCTCGACGATGAAACGGCCCTCCATGAAGCCGAGGAAAAGTCATTGGCTCTCGCGCGGATACGCGTCAACCTGCCGCGAGTGAAGATCGGTCATCCTGCCGAGATTCTCAAGTTCGCTGAACAGTGTGATCAGATCGGTCTGACAGACGCGGCTGCCGTATTCCGCAGCTACGCCCGACAGAATGCCGAGTCTCCCGGACGTGCGGAACTGCAAGCTGATGACTGACCTGTCGCCTATGAACCAGATGAACGGCACACGCGATCGATGGCACTACGGGCTGGGAGTGCTTGTCCTCGCGGCGCTGCTCGCTGGTTGCGGCAAAGACGAATCGACGCTGCGCGACGACGTCTCGAAACCGAAAACGGTCGAGCTTTCAGAATCCAGTTCGGCCGGACAGGATCCTGAATCGTCTGAGGCGGGACTCAAGCCGGAGCCTCTGAATCGCCTGATGCCGAAGTTCGACATCGTGGCGGCTGAGTCTGGCTTTGACTTCCAGCGCTACGACGATATGCACGGTCAGCGGCGGATTATCGAAACGAATGGCGGAGGCGTCGGGCTGCTCGATATTGACGGCGATCACCGACTCGACATTTTCATGACCAACGGCTGCCGTCTGCCGCTTTCACTGAATGACCACTCAACGCCTTCAGTCCTGTTCCGCAATCTGGGACACTGGCAGTTTGAGCGGTGTTCCGACAACGCGTTCCTTCAGCAGTTCGGATACGCACATGGCTGTTCGGTCGGCGATCTCGACTCAGACGGTTTCGACGATCTGTACGTCACGGCGTTCGGGCCGAATTCGCTGTGGCGCAACAACGGAGATGGCACGTTCTCGGACGCAACGATCGAAAGCGGGACCAGCGTTCCTGTCTGGAGTTCCAGCGCGGCGTTTGCCGACCTCAATCTCGACGGCCATCTCGACCTGTACGTCGTGAACTATCTCGATGAGTCCGACGAGACTCCTCGGCTCTGTCCGAACCCGGCGAGCCCGACTGGCTATGAGGGCTGTTCTCCCGCGATTTTTGATGGAGTTGACGATGTGCTGTTTCTGTCGGACGGCACAGGCAGGATGGTCGACGTCTCGGCGAACTGCGGACTGGCGGGGCTTCGAGGCAAAGGTCTGGGGGTTGTCATCACGGACCTCGATGATGATCTCGTGCCCGAGGTTTATGTCGCCAACGACGGTGAAGCCAACTTCCTGTTTAAGTCGAACGTCGTGAACGCCACATCTAAAGATGCAGAATCAGCCTTGCTCAGGTCACTGTCCCGCGCGAGCCCTGCTGAGGATTTCCATTTGACGAACCTGGCGCTGGCGAGCGCTACGGCGCTCAACGAATCTGGATTCGCTCAGGCCAGTATGGGCATTGCGGCTGGTGACTATGACGGGAACGGGACGACCGACCTGTTCCTGACACACTTCTACGGCGACACGAATACGCTCTATGAGAACTCGGGACAACTCGTCTTCCGCGACGCGACAAGGTCAAGCCGGCTGGGTCCGCTGAGCCGCCAGACGCTCGGTTTCGGGACCGTCTTCCTGGATGCCGATCAGGACGGCTGGCTCGATCTGTTCATTGCGAACGGGCACGTCGATGACCGTACCTGGATGCCGCAGCCTCAGCCGTACCACATGCCGCCGCAACTGATGGTGAACCGTCTCGACGGGACTTTTCAGGAAGCTTCCGCGTGGGCGGGAAACTACTTCAATCAGCCGCGGATCGGCCGCGGCGTCGCTGCAGGTGATCTCGATTCTGATGGTCGCACCGACCTTGTCGTCTCTCATCAGCTCGCCCCCTCCGTGGTTTTGCGGAATGTCACCGCGTCTCACGCGCGGACGGTTAGAGTCAGACTGATCGGTACTGTCTCCAACCGGAGCGCAATCGGAGCGGCGGTCGAGTTCTCCGCAGGCGGGCTTGTTCAGCGTCGCACGATTTCGGCAGGGGGGAGCTTCCAGTCAGCCAGCTCGCGCGAGTGTCTGGCGGCGTTTCCCGAGGATTCTGATATCTCGATTCAAGTCATTTGGCCAGGCGGCCGAAGGCAGAGTATCGATCAGGAATCCGGCCTGGAGATGCCAGCCGCAGAAGGTGATTGACAGGTCCACGGGCGTGACAGGCCAGAACCCGGCCAGGCCATAATTACGCAATGTCTTAAAGAAAATCGTCTAATGGGCTAAACATTCTCGTTTGTAAATGGTACCTTCATCACTCGTGTCTCTTCGGTCCGTCGTTCGACAGTGGCCGCCATTTTCTCTTGTCTGTCTTCGGGAGGATCAATTCATGGCTCGGCGAACCCGCAGAAGGTCGGCGTTTACGCTGATCGAACTTCTGGTCGTGATCGCAATTATCGCGATTCTGGTGGCTCTGCTTCTGCCCGCCGTTCAATCGGCGCGCGAAGCCGCACGGCGAACTCAGTGCAAAAACAATCTGAAGCAGTTGGGCTTGGCGCTCCACAACTATGAGCAGACCTACGGCATGATGCCTTCCGGAGAAGGATACGTAGGTGGCGTAGGTGGTCGACGTCAGAGCCCCTACGTCAGCCTGCTGCCATATCTTGATCAGGATGCCGCCTATAATCGGTGCGCCCAGGATAAATTCGTGGTCGAACCGTGGAACGGTGGCTATGCCCCCTGGCAGACGAAGATCCCGTCAATTCTGTGTCCTTCGGATCCCGGCGCCGCGAGCATTCCGGGCAACACGGTTCAGGGTAGCAGCTACGCGTTTTCGCGCGGTGACGGAAGCTGGGACATCAATGAGTGGATGCCGAACGGTGGTCGTGGAATGCGGGGAGCGTTCATGGGGAATGGACACTGTCGCCTGTTCTCTGAAGTAACAGACGGCCTGTCAAATACCATCTTTGTCGGAGAGCGCATCATTGCCTTTGATACGAACACCATCAACAACGACTACATCATCAACGGTCGCACACATCTGAATTCGACAGATGGATTCAGATACAACACAAACCAGGTACTGACATTCCGTCAGCAGAATGGCGTGGCGAATCCGCAGGGTGATCAGTACACCGGTTCCGCCGCTGGCTGGCACGGACATCGCTGGCCGGATGGGGCACCGGCATTTACCGGGTGCAACACGCTGCTCGGCCCGAATCAGGGAAGCTATACCCAGGGTGGCTGGGACGGCGAGGATGGAATCTATCCGCCATCGAGCCGTCATCCAGGCGGTGTCCATGTATTGATCGGAGACGGTACGGTTCGATTTATCAATGACAGCATCGACACCGGCAACCTGAACTGTCCCGGCGCCATGTCGGACTACCCGCTGGCTGGCTGCCCACCGAAAGGCGGCCCAAGTCCGTTCGGCGTGTGGGGGGCACTGGGTTCTGTCAATGGTGGTGACGCTGCAGAATACTGAACCGCGTAACGGTACTGATCGCTCAGGACCAACAGGGGACCGAAAGCTGTCCTCTGTTGGTTTTTCTGTATCTGTTTCCACTCTTATCATGGAATGAGTCATGCACTGTAAATCGCTTGCGGGTGTGCTGATGACGCTCAGCATCACAGCCATTGCTGGATGCGGAGGCAGTAAAGCAGGGCGGGAAACTACTTATGAAGTCTCTGGAAAAGTGACACTGGCCGGCGCTCCACTGGAAGGGGCGACTGTCAGTTTTTTTCCGTCAGAGGGACAGCGTTCAGCAATGGGATTGACCGACGGCGAAGGTCAGTACGTACTGACGACCTATGAGTACGGCGATGGCGCGATGCCAGGGAAATACAAGATCACGATTCGGAAAGCGATCCCCAAAAAGCCAGGCACGTCGAATACGCACGAAGCCTATGCCAGTGGCCAGGTAGACATGTCGAAGATGCACAAGGGAGAAGTTGAAGCAGAGCCTTCGGCGTTGCCGGAGAGGTATCAGAACCCGGATGAGTCGGGCTTTCAGGCGGACGTGACAGCAGGCGGTGAGAACCACTTCGATCTTCCTCTTGAACCGTAGTTCGCCTGACCGGACTCTGAAATCTGAGGCATCGAGCGCGAACGCGGCACGTGAGAGTGACACAACGACATCAGCTGCGGACGACCGTTGTGGCGTTACTTGCCACCTCGGTCGTCTTCTGTTTTGCAGCCTGGTGGTTTCTGAAGAACCCGCCTCCGACGTCCGGAGATTTGCTGGACGCTGCACGACGTGCCCTGAAGCAGCGCGACTTTCAGCGAGCCTTGAAAATCGCTACGAGTATTCCGCGTGAGTCGGTGGACTGGAAGCAGAGTCGTCTGGTGGCTGCAGAAGCGGCGATCCGCTCAGAGGATCAAAAGACCGCATTGACGATTCTTTCGCATGTGCCGCGAGACGACTCGTCGGAAAGCGTGCTGGCTGCATTTACACAGGCGGAATTGTTTCGCGACAGTGGCCGGCTGACGGACGCTCTGGAAGCCTGCCAGTACGCCGCGTCACACAGCCCGGACAATGCCGCTGTGCAGGAGAGGCTGGCATTTCTCTATGGCGTGACCGGACAGCGCTGGGAGTCGCTGCCTGCGTTATTACGCCTCGCGCGGTCTGGTACCTGTAGCCTGCAGGAACTGGCGATTCTTGGTGATACCGAGCGACCGCTGGAGTATCGAGACTTTCTGGAAGGCTGCCAGGAAAAGGTACCAGACGATCCATTAATACTGACGGGACTCGGCGCCGTGGCCTACTCGGAAGGAGAACCGGTCCTCGCACGCGAGTATCTCGACAAGGCGCTCTCACTGAATCCGTCGATCGTCAGCGCGCATGCTTTGCTGGGCGAGATGCTGGTTGATTCGCCGAACGCGTCGTTTTCTGACTGGTCGAGTCGGTTGCCACAGGGAGCCGACGAGAACCCACACATCTGGCTTGTGCGGGGCCTCTGGGCACGAAAGCTGGGAACGTTGCCGGTTGCCGCTCGCTGCTTTCAAGAGGCCCTCGTACGGCAGCCCGAGCATCGACGCGCGAATTATCAGATGGGACTGACGCTGCACGCATTGGGCCACCCGGCATCGGCCGCGTTCTCGGATCGGGCTGCTGATCTGTTTGAGCTGACCGGTCTTCTCGACGCCGTCCTGCGGTCTGAAGGCCGCAATGAACCAGCGGTTCAGCACATCGTCTCGTTGCTCGAAAAGAACGGACGATACTGGGAAGCCTGGGCGTGGTGTCGTCGAGCTGGAACTCGCTATTCATACTCAAACTGGGCACAACTTTCTTTCAAGCGGATCACTCAACTGGCGGCCGATACAGCAGTACGAACAGCGCCGGATCATAATCCCGCCGTCGGTCTCGACTTATCCACGTATCCGACTTATCTGACATTGATTGATTCGCCGGGCGGTATTTCGTCGGAAGCCGGAATGGAGCCCAGGGCCAGCGCACACTAAGTTGTTTGTCCGAAGAGGATTTCGGCGAGGAAGGCGGAGTTCCATCCGGCCATGCGGCGTTTCATCACGAGGCTGTGCTTTCTGCCGGGATGCTGTTTGAGCAGGCCCAGTGT